>NZ_JNWZ01000011.1 GCF_000716545.1 Kitasatospora phosalacinea | reverse complement strand
CAAGTATTTCGCCGGCGAGACGAACTGGTGAGCCGCTTCCAGTTCGTCCACGACCACCGGGACGCCTACGAGGTGAAGCGGCTGTGCCAGGTCCTGGACCTCAACCGGTCCAGCTACTACAAGTGGCTCGGCGGGGCCGACGCCAGGGCCGTCCGCCGACGCGAGGACCAGGTCCTGACCGAACAGATCCGCCGGATCCACGCCGTCTCCGGCGGGACCTACGGCTCGCCGAGGGTGACCGCGGAATTGCGAGAGACCGGAGCCAGGATCAACCACAAGCGGGTCGCCCGGCTGATACGCACGCACAACATCGCCGGCGTCCGCCTGCGAAGAAGGGTCCGCACCACCGTCGCGGACCCGGCCACGCAACTGGTCCCGGACCTGTTCCAGCGGGACTTCACCGCCACCGAACCGGGACGCAAGTACATGGGCGACATCACGTATCTGCCGCTGGCGGACGGGGAGTTCCTCTATCTGGCCACCGTGCTGGACTGCTTCAGCCGCAAGGTCGTGGGCTGGTCCATCGCCGATCACATGCAAACCGGCCTGGTCGCCGACGCACTGCGGATGGCCGCCGCGACCCGCGGCGGTCTGGACAGGGCGGTGTTCCACACCGATCACGGGTCGCAATACGCGTCCAGGGCCTTCGCCGGCCTGTGCTCGGACATGGGCGTCATCCAGTCGATGGGCGCGGTCGGCAGCAGCGCGGACAACGCGGCCTGCGAGAGCTTTCACGCCTCCCTCAAACGCGAGACGCTCCAGGGCGCCCACAACTTCGGCGACCCCGCCACCTGCAGGAGGACCGTCTTCGCCTGGCTCACCCGTTACAACACCCGCCGCCGCCACTCCGCCAACGGCCACCTCAGCCCCAACGAATACGAACGCCGACACCACACCGCTAAGCTCACGCTCGCCGCGTGACAAATGACCGCGTGTCCACCTTCACGGGCGAAGGCCCCAGGCCCTCTGTCATTGCCCCGGCCCCGGCCCCGGGTGCGGTCGATGGTGGGGGTGGGCGGAGGGCGGTGGCAGGGGGCGTCGTGATGCCGGAGTTTCGGTTCGTGGGGTTGTCGCCGGTCGGGGTTGTGGGGGCCCCGGGGGTGTGGTGGGTCAGGGGGCCGGGTGGGCGGTGTCGAGGCGGGTGAACTGTTCGGCCGTCAGTTGGAGATCGGCGGCTGCGGTGTTCTCCCGCAGGTGGGCGGCCGAGCTGGTGCCGGGGATCGGCAGGACCACCGGGGAGCGGTGCAGCAGCCAGGCCAGCGAGACCTGGGTGGTGCTCGCGCCGAGTTCGGCGGCGACCTCGGCCAGCGCGCCCCGGTCCTGCTGGGAGTGTTCGCCGCTCGCGATGGGCAGCCACGGGATGAAGGCGATGCCCTCGCGCTCGCAGTACTCCAGCACGTCCTCGTCGGCGCGGTCGGTGAGGCTGTAGCGGTTCTGGACGCTGACCACATCGATCTCGGCCCGGGCTGCGGTCAGTTCGGCCACGCTGACCTGGGACAGGCCGATGTGCCGGATCTTCCCCTCCTTCTGCAGCTGCGCGAGCGCGCCGAACTGTTCGGCGGCCGGCACCCCGGGGTCGATCCGGTGCAGCTGGAACAGGTCGAGGCGTTCCAACCGCAGCCGGCGCAGGCTCAGTTCGGCCTGCTGGCGCAGGTACTCGGGCCGGCCCAGCGGCACCCACTCGTCGCGCGAGGGCCGGGACTGGCCCGCCTTGGTGCCGATGACCAGGCCCGCCGGGTAGGGGTGCAGGGCCTCGGCGAGCAACTCCTCGCTGGTGCCCGGGCCGTAGGAGTCGGCGGTGTCGATGAAGGTGGTGCCGAGTTCGACGGCGAGCCTGGCCAGGTCGAGCGCGGCCGGGACGTCGGCGGGCGGCCCCCACACGCCGGGCCCGGTCAGCCGCATCGCGCCGAAGCCCAGGCGGCGGACGGTCAGGTCGCCACCGAGGGCGAAGGTCTGGTTCACGGTTTCCTCTCCGAAGTGTTCATCGCCGCGCCGGACGGCGGCACGGGCGGCGGACGGTCACCGACCGCGTCCAGCCGCAGCATGCCCCGGGCCGGGTGATCGAACACCGCCCCGGTGCGGAGGGCGGGCCGAGGTCAGCCCGGGTGGCCGAAGCGGCAGCCGATGCCGCGGACGGTGACGATCCAGTCGGGGCCGAGTTTGGCGCGCAGGGTGCTGACGCGGGTGTCGACGGCGCGGCTGCGGGGTGACCGGGTGTCGGCCCGGACGCGGGCCGTGATCTGGCGGCGGGGGAGCACGGTGCCGGGTGGGCGGCGAGCAGGTGGAGCAGGTCGAACTCCCTGCGGGTGGGGCCGACCGGGGGCCGTGCAAGGTGGCGAGCCGGGCGCCGGTGTCGATCCGCGGCGGGCCGTGGACGAGGACCGGGCGGGCGGCCCTCCCCGGGCGGGTCAGGCGCCGGTCCCGTCGAAGGCGGTGCGGGCGCGCTCGACCTCGGGCAGGTGCTCGGCCGACCAGTCGGTGAGCGCCGCGAACAGCGGGGCCAGGCTGAGGCCGAGTTCGCTGATCTCGTACTCGACCCGGGGCGGCACCTCCGGGTGGTAGGTGCGCACCACCAGGCCGTCGCGCTCCAACTGGCGCAGGCGCTGGGTGAGCACCTTCGCGGTGATGCCGCCGACGTTGCGGTTCAGCTCGACGAAGCGCTGCCGGCCGAACCGGTTCAGCGTCCACAGGATCGGCGTCGTCCAGCGGCTGAACACGATGTCGAGCACCGGCGTGATCGGGCATGCCTGTGCACCGCCGCCGCCCGGTGCGTGCTGCCCGGTCGGGGCCGGGTCCGTCGTGGATCGGCTCTGCGCTGCCATCGTGCACACCCTCTCGTCCGTCACTTTCTTCAAGGTACTCACTGTAGCCAGGGTGTTAGCTTTCAAAAAGCTACCGATCCGGCTCCGTTCCGGCACCACCCGCTACTTCCCCGCACCAACGACTCACAGGAGTGAGATGGCCGTGCGAGACGCGCTGCGCGCCCCGGCCTGATCCTGGCCTTCCTGTGCCTGGCCGGCTTCACGACCTTCCTCGACGTCTCGATCGTCAACGTCGCCCCGTCCACCTCGGACTGGTCCTGTTCGCCCTGGCCTCGCTGGCCGCGGGCCTCGGCCAGGACGCCTGGCAACTGATCGCCCCCCGCGGCGCGCAGGGCCTGGGCGCCGCGTTCATCGCCACCGCTGCGCTCGCCCTGCTCGGCGGCAACTTCGCCGAAGGCGCCGAACGCAACAAGGCGCTCGGCGCCTGGGGGCGCGGTCCGGGCTGGCCGCGGTGGTCGGGGTGACGCTCGGCGGGGTGCTCACCGACGGCCCCGGCCGGCGCTGGATCTTCTTCGTCCACGTGCCGATCGGCCTGGTCGGCGCCCTGCTGGCGCCCCGGACGGTCGGCGAGAGCCGGTCCGCCGAGCGCGGCCGCGGCTTCGACTGACGGGGCCGCCGACGGCGGAGGGCCGCCGGACTTCCGGCTGCCCTCCGGGCTCCACAGGGTCGGGGCGGGTCAGGGGCGGCGGCCGTACCAGCCGACCAGGCGGTCGATGGCGGGCGCGTCGGCCGGCACCGGGGTGACCGGCCCGTACGGCACCCGTCCGCCGCGCGGCCCGTCCGGGACGGCCCGCTCCACGGCCGCCGGCGGGGCGGCCGGCGCCTCGGCGGGCCAGTCCACCGCCCGGCCGGTGGCCCTGGCGAAGTCCCGGCCGTGCGACGCCAGTTCGTTGGTCCAGATCACCGCGGCGGCCGCGCCCGGGAGGCCCCCACGGCAGGGCGAAGGTCCGGCCCAGTGCGGCCCGGAAGCCCTCCCCGGTCTCCGTCCAGGCGGCGGCCCACCCGCCGTCCGGGGCGTCGGCGGCGAAGTGCGGCACCGCCGTGAACGGGTCGCCGCCGGCCGTCGCGGTGCTCCGCCGCAGCACCGCGACGACGTGGTCGGCCAGGTCGCGGACGGCGTACTCGGGGCGCGGGGTGGCCAGGTCGTGCTGGTCGGTGCGGAGGTCGGTGAGGATCGCGCCGAGCCCCTCGGTGGCGGCGCGGAAGTCCGGGCGGGGGTCCGCGGTGGGCGTCTGTGGCATGGGCCCAGCCTGGGCGGCGGCCCCGGCGCCGGGTCGGGGACTTCGCAGAACCCTGGAGAAGAACCGACAGATCTGTCGGGCTCGGGTCCGGGTTCGGGTGCGGGTGCAGGTGTGGGGGCGGAAGTCGAGGGTCGGTTTCCTCTAGGTACCTACTATCTTTCCGATGCTAACTTCGGGAACGCGGTCGGCGGGCCGCAACAACCAAGACAGGCAAGGGGATCGGATCCCCCGAACCGAGGAGTGCGATCATGATCGTTGTCACTGGAGCCACCGGGAACGTCGGCCGCCCGCTGATCTCCCTGCTCGCCGAGGCGGGCGAACAGGTCACCGCGGTCTCCCGCCGGGCGCCGGACGGCGGCCTCCCCGCCACGGTCGCCCACGTCACCGCGGACCTCGCCGACTTCGCGAGCCTCCGGCCCGCCCTGAAGGGCGCGGACGCGCTGTTCCTGCTGCTGGCCGGCGAACTCAACGGCCCCGGCGCGCCCGCCACCGAACTGCTGGACCTGGTCCGCGAGTCCGGCGTCCGGCGGGTCGTCCTGCTCTCCTCGCAGATCAACGGGACCAGGCCGCAGGCGCCCTCGCACGCCCGGCTGCGCGAGTTCGAACTCGCCCTGCGGCTGAGCGGGTTGGAGTACACCGTGCTGCGCGCCGGGGGGTTCGCCTCCAACGCGTACGCCTGGGCCGAGGGCGTCCGAGGGCAGCGCACCGTGCACGCCCCGTTCGCGGACGTCGCGCTGCCGGTCGTCGACCCGGCGGACCTGGCGGCGGTCGCCGCGGCCGCGCTCCGGGAGGACGGGCACCACGGGCGGGTGTACGTCCTCACCGGGCCCGAGCCGATCACGCCCCGTCGGCAGGCGGCCGTGCTCGGGGAGGTCCTCGGCGAGGACGTCGCGTTCGTCGAGCTCACCCGCGAGCAGGCCCGCGCGCACCTGGCCCGCTTCATGCCCGAGGAGGTCCTCGACGGCACGCTCGACATCCTGGGCGAGCCCCTCCCCGAGGAGCAGCGGGTCAGTCCGGACGTCGAGCGGGTCCTCGGCCGCCCGGCGAGGAGCTTCGCGGACTGGGCGAACGGGGCGCTGCCCGCCTTCCGGTGAGCGGACGGGAGCGTGCCGCCAGGGCCCCGGTGAGAACGGCGGGATGCGGGACCGGGGGCTCTCCCGTGCGCGTTCCGCCTACTTCCCGGCCAGGTACTCCGCCCAGCTGCGGGTCCCGTACGCGTTCCGGGGCGCGGTGAGGGCGCCCTCGCGGAGGGCGCGGCCGGCGCGGCCGGGGAGGTGGAGGGGGAGGACCGGGCGGCGGCGGCCGGTGCTGCGGAGCCAGTCGGCGGCGAGGTCGGTGGCGAGGCGGGTCTCGGGGCCGGCGAAGTCGGGGGCGCGGCCGACCGGTTCGCCGAGGGCGAGTTCGACCAGGCGGGCGGCGACCTCGGCGGGGTGGACGGGCTGGACGGGGGTGCGGGAGACCATGGGGAGGAGGGGGAGCTTGGCGAGGGAGCCGAGCATGCCGTCCAGGAGCTGGGGGAACTGGGTGGCGCGCAGGTTGGTCCAGCCGAGGCCGGAGGCGGCGAGGAGCTGTTCGCCCCGGAGCTTGATCCGGTAGTAGTTCATCGGGATCCGGTCGACGCCGACGATCGAGATGTTGACGACGTGCCGGACGCCGGCCCGCCGGGCGGCGTCCAGCAGGTGGTGGAAGGCGGGCAGGTCGTTCTTCGGGTGCCGCGGGTCGCTCGCGCAGTGGATCACCGCGTCGACGCCGGCGAACGCCGCGTCCAGGCCGGTGCCGGCGGTGAGGTCGCCGGTGTACCAGTCGGTGTCGCTGTTGGTGCCGGTGCCGGTGCCGGTGTCGGTGGGGTGGCCGGGGTGGGCGGTGCGCCGGGTGAGGGCGCGGACGGGGCGGCCGGTGGTGCGGGCGTGGCGCAGCACCTCGCGGCCGAGGACGCCGGTCGCGCCGGTCACCAGCAGGGGGAGGTCGTTGCGGTCGTTCACGGTCGGGATTCCTTCCGGGAGGGGTTCTCACCGGAAGGAACCGGACGGTCAGCCGTTCTGTGACAGCGCGCGGTGCCGCCGCGCGTAGTGGGCGAGCTTGTCCGGGTTGCGGAGGATCCGGACGTCGGTGACGCCGTCCGGTCCGGCGTCGACCGCGCCGACGGAGGTGAGCGCGTCGCCCTCCCAGCCGAGCAGGACGGCGGTGCCGTTGGCCTCGGCGAGCTCGAACCGGACGCCCTCGGTGAACCGTTCGAACAGGCCGGCCAGGAAGCGGGCGGCGTTGGTCCGGCCGTGCACCGGCCGGAGCGCGGCGCGGACCTTGCCGCCGCCGTCCGCCCAGACCACGACCTGTTCGGCGAGGAGCTGTTCGAGCTGGTCGAGGGCGCCTTCGGAGGCGGCCCGCAGGAAGCGGCCGAGCAGGGCGGCGTTCTGTTCGGCGTCGACGGTGGCGGGGCGCGGGGCCTCGGCGGCGAGGTGCTTGCGGCCGCGGTGGTAGAGCTGACGGGCGGCGGCCTCGGTGCAGTCCAGGACGCCGGCCACCTCCCGGTGGCTGTAGGCGAACGCGTCGCGCAGCACGACGGCGGCGCGCTCGGGCGGGGAGAGCCGCTCCATCATGGTGAGCACCGCGAAGGACACCGCCTCGCGCTGCTCGGCCCGCTCCATCGGTCCGAGCGCCCCGGTGGCGACCGGTTCGGGCAGCCAGGTGCCGGGGTACTCCTCGCGGCGGGCCCGGGCCGAGGTGAGCCGGTTCAGGCAGAGGTTGGCGACCACCTTGTTCAGCCACGGCCCGGGCGCGGCGACCTGCCCCGGCTCGGTGCCGTGCCAGCGCAGGTAGGCGTCCTGCACGGTGTCCTCCGCCTCGGCGGCCGAGCCGAGCATCCGGTACGCCAGCGAGAACAGCCGCTGCCGGTGGCTCTCGAACTCCCGTACCGCCTCGTCCTGTTCCCCGTTCACGGATCCATGCTAGGCCGCAGGCCGATCCAGTCGGCGAGGCCGTCGGCGCCGGACGGGGTGAGGTGGACGACGCGGGGGCTGACGCCGTGCCGGATCCACCCCAGGTCGAGCAGGCGGCTGGTGAGGGCGGCCCCGGCGGCGCCGGCCAGGTGGTGCTGCTGTTCGCTCCAGTCGACGCAGTAGCGGACCAGCGGGCGGCGCGGCGGCAGGGCGTCGAGGTCGATGCCGAGCCGGTGCAGGGCGGTGCGGCCGGACGGGGTGAGCCGGTAGTGGTGGTCGTGGCCGTAGCCGGAGGCGCGGTCGCGGACGGCGGTGGCCGGGCGGTGGGTGCCGTCGTGGCCGGTCAGCAGGCCGCGGTCGAGCAGGGTGCCCATCAGGGCGACGCCGAGCCGGCCCGCCAGGTGGTCGTAGCAGGTGCGGGAGCGGCGCAGCGCGTTGGTGGTGCCGCTGTCGCGCAGCGAGGTGATCGGCAGCGGGGGCGCGATCAGGGCGAGGGCCTCCAGGGCGTGGCCGACTTCGGGGCCGGCCAGCCGGTAGAAGCGGTTGCGGCCGCTGCTGCGGGCGGTGACCAGCCCGGCGTCGAGGAGCCTGGCCAGGTGGGCGCTGGCGGTGGGCGCGCCGACGCCCGCCTCGGCGGCGAGGACGGCGCCGGTCAGGGCGCGGCCGTCGCTGAGGGCCTTCAGCATCCGGGCCCGGGACGGGTCGGCGAGCAGCGCGGCGGCCCGGGCGACGTCGGGCTGGCCGCTGGAGGGAGCGGGGGGAGTGGGCACCGGTCCAGCCTACGGCGGGCACAGTTCGTCGGGCGACGAAGTGTTCCGCGCCGAGACTGCCGTCATGACTTCCGTAGCGCGGACCCTTCCGACCTCCCTGCGGCCGCCGTCGGCGCGGCTCGCCCTGCCGCCGCTGGTGGCGCTGAGCCTGGGGCACTTCCTGGTGATGCTGGACGTCACGGTGGTGAACGTGGCGGTGCCGGGCGTGCGGGCCTCGCTGGGGGTGGGGGCGGCCGCGCTGCAGTGGGCGGTGGACGGCTACAGCACGGTGTTCGCGGCGCTGCTGCTGCTCGGCGGCGGGCTCGGGGACGGGTTCGGGCACCGGCGGCTGTACCTGACGGGGCTCGGGCTGTTCGCGGCGGCTTCGGCGCTCTGTGCGGCGGCCGGATCGGGGGCGGTGCTGGTCGGGGCCCGGCTGGGGCAGGGGGCGGGGGCGGCGCTGCTGGTGCCGGCCTCGTTCGCGCTGCTGCGGGCGGCGTACCCGGACGGCGCGCTGCGGGCCCGGGCGGTGGGGGTGTGGGGCCTGGTCTCGGCGGTGGCGTTCGGCGCGGGCCCGGCGGTGGGCGGGCTGCTGGTGGCCGGGCTGGGCTGGCGGTGGGTGTTCTGGGTGAACCTGCCGGTGGCGGCGCTGGCGGCGGTGCTGACCCGCCGGTACGTCCGGGCCGCGGTTCCGCCGGCGGCCCGGCGGCGGGGTGATCCGCTGGGCCAACTGCTGGGCGTGGTGGGCCTGGTGGGCCTGGTCGGGGGAGTGAACGAGGCGGGCGCGCGGGGCTGGGGCTCGCCGTGGGTGTGGGCCGCGTTCGCGGTCGGCGCCGCGTCGCTGGCCGGGTTCGTCCGGGTGGAGCTGCGGCTGGAGCGGCGATCGGCGCGGCGGCCGGGCGCCCGGGTGCCGCTGCTGCCGCCCGCGCTGCTGCGGGACGGGCGGCTCGCGGTGGTGGTCGCGGTCGGGCTGCTGCTCAGCCTGGGGTACTACGGGATGCTGTACGTGCTGACGCTGCACTTCCAACAGGTGCTGCACTACGGCGCGTTGGGGGCGGGGCTGGCGCTGCTGCCGTCGGTGGGGATGGGCCTGCCCGCGGCTCCGCTGTCGAGCCGGCTGGCGGCTCGGTACGGCCCGTACCGGCCGATGGCGGGTGCGCTGCTGCTGGGGGCGGCGGGGTTCCTGGGCTGGCTGGCGGCGGGGCCGGACACCCCGTACCCGGTGCTGCTGTTCGCGTTGGCGGCGACCGGTCTGGCGACGCCGCTGACGGTGGTGGCGGCCACCGTCGCGGTGCTGGAGGCGGCTCCGCCGGCCGCGGCGGGGACGGCCTCGGCGGTGTTCAACGTCTCGCGGCAGGTGGGCAGTTCGCTCGGCGTGGCGCTGTTCGGCACCCTGACGGGCGTGCTGGGCCCGGTGCCCGGCCTGCACGTCTCGGCGCTGGTCGCGGCGGGTGCCTTCCTGCTGGGGGCGCTGCTCGTGCTCCGCCTCCTGCGGCGCGGCCGGGCGGTCTCGTCCTAGGAGGCCGGGCGGCGGCGGGGGCAGTGCGCCGGGTGCCCCCGCCGCCGGGCTTCAGGCCTGCCGGGTGGCGGCGTAGCGGGCGCTGACGTCCTGCCAGTTGACGACGGACCAGAGCCGGTCGACGTAGTCGGGGCGGACGTTCTTGTACTGCAGGTAGTAGGCGTGCTCCCAGGCGTCGAAGGCGAGCAGCGGGACGCTGCCCTGGCCGACGTTGCCGTGGTGGTCGTAGACCTGCTCGACGATCAGGCGCCCGCCGAGCGGCTCCCAGGAGAGGACGCCCCAGCCGGAGCCCTGGACGCCGACGGTGGCGGCGGTGAGCTGCTTCTGGAACGCCTCGAAGGAGCCGAAGTGCTCGGTGATGGCGTCGGCGAGGGCGCCGTCGGGGCGGTCGCCGCCGTCGGGGGAGAGGTTCTGCCAGAACAGCGAGTGCAGGACGTGGCCGGAGAGGTGGAAGGCCAGCGTCTTCTGCAGGCCGACCAGGGAGCCGAACTGCTCCTTGTCACGGGCCTCGGCGAGCTGGTCGAGCGTCGAGTTGGCGCCGTTGACGTACGCCAGGTGGTGCTTGGAGTGGTGCAGTTCGAGGATCTCGGCGGACATCGCCCGTTCCAGGGCGGAGTAGTCGTACGGCAGGTCAGGCAGCGTGTAGGCACCCATGGCGGAGCGGCCCTTCTGGTTCGACGGAGGGTCAGTTGCGACTGCCACCTTATTGCAAAGCTATTGCAAGAGCACTGATGGGGCATTAAGTCTCGGTGTCACGGCACGACGGAGGCCCGCCCGGTGGGACCGGACGGGCCTCCGTCGAACCGCGGCGGGTCAGGACTGCCCGGCGTACGCCTCCTCGCGCAGCCGGTCCTCGGACGCGCCGCGCCGCCAGTAGCCGGAGAACGCCACCGCCCGCCGGTCGACGCCGCGTTCGCGCACCAGGTGCCGGCGCAGCTCCTTGACGGTGCCGGACTCGCCGGCGATCCACGCGTACGGGGCGCCGTCGGGCAGTCCGGCCGCGCGCAGGGCGGGCAGCAGGCCGGAGGGCGCGCCGGGGGCGCGGACCAGCCAGGTGATGTCCGCGCCCCCGGGGGCGGGCAGGTCCTGGATGTCGGCGGCGTCCGGCACCTCGATCCAGGCCAGCGTCCGGGTGCCGGCCGGCAGCCACTCCAGGATGCCGCCGACCGCGGGCAGCGCGGTCTCGTCGGCCAGCAGCAGTACGAAGCCGGCGTCCGCGGGCGGCCGGAACGCCACCGAGCGGTTGTCGGCGACGGCCGGACCGAGCAGCACCACCCGCGCGCCGGGCCCGGCCGTCGAGGCCCAGGTGGTGGCCGGTCCGGCGTCCGCGCCGGTGCCGTGCAGCGCGAAGTCGACGTCCACCTCGGGCGGTTCGGCCCGCTGCGCGCGGATCGTGTACGAGCGCATCACGGCCCGCTCGTGGGCCGGTAGCGCCCGCCAGGCGGCGAACCAGCCCTCGCCCTGCGCGTACGGGAGGTTCGGCTCTGCCTGCCCGGGTCGCGGCAGGAAGAGCGAGAAGGACTGGTCGCGGCCGCCGCTCGCGAAGCCGCGCAGCGCCTCGCCGCCGAAGGTGACCCGCAGCAGGGTCGGGCCGAGTCGGCGGGTGCGCACCACGTGCGCCGGGAAGAAGTCGTACTCCTGGGCCTGGCCGGTCATCGGGCGGTCCTTCAGCTCAGCTTGCGGGACTTCTGGATCGCGGCGGTCAGCCGCTCGATCAGCGGGGCGAACCCGGCGTACGAGAAGCGCGGCACCGCGTCCCAGGGGGTGATCTGCTCGGCCTTGACGGCGGCCAGCTGGCCCCAGGCGGGCTTGGCGGCCAGGTCCTTGGGCTGGAGGGCGGTGGAGCGCTGGTCGAGCAGCAGCAGGTCGGCCGGGTACTTGCCGGCGTTCTCCCAGCTCAGGCCCTCGTAGTAGTCGCCGCCGTCGGTCTTCTCCGGCTGGATGAACTCCACGCCCAGTTCGGCGAAGTAGATCAGGTCGCAGGAGATCTTCGGGTTGGAGACGTAGAACAGGTCGGCGCTGCCGGAGCAGGCCATCACCTTGACGCCCCCGGCCGCCTTGACCGCCTGCCGCAGCTCCTCGGACGCCTTCTCGAAGCGGGCCTTGGCGTCGACCACCTTCGGCGCCCTCAGGTCCGCGCCCAGCGACTCGGCGAGCTTGGCGTAGTGCTCGATCGGCTGGGTGATGGTGACCCGGCCGGTGGAGATCAGCACCTGCGGGGCGAGCGGCAGGATCTTGTCCTTGGACTCGTCCGGCACGTACCAGTACGCGCCCGGGTCGTACATGTGGGTCACCAGCAGCTCGGGGCGCAGCGCCGCGTACTTCTCGATCGAGAACTCGCCCCAGGCGTTGCCGATGACCTCGATCCTGTTCACGTCGAGGCTGCCGGCCTGCGGGTCGGCCTTGCCGTCGGCGGCCTTGGTCTCGCCGAAGACGCCGACCAGTTGCTCGTCCAGGCCGAAGTCGGCGAGCGCGGCGGCGGCGCCGGTGAAGGCCACCACGCGGGACGGGACGCCCTTGGCGGTGACGGCCTGCGGGCGGTCGTCGGTGAAGGTCCACGGGCCGCCGCCCGCCGCGTCCCCGGACCCGCCGGACGCCTTGCCGCCGGAGGAGCCGCAGGCGGCGAGCACCGCGCCGAGGGCGGTGGCTCCGCCCGCGGCGAGCAGGCCGCGACGGGTCAGGCGGGGGGAAGACGGCATGGCGGTACCTCGGTTCGGGCGCTTCGGGGCAGGGGGGAACCGCACGCCGGTGGGAGTGCCGGAGTGCGGTACCCGGCGGTAGCCGCCGGGCTTACGTAGGTTAACCTAACCTAAGTTGCGGTACGGAGGCCCCCGGGCCCGCCGACCCGTCCCCGACCCACCCGGAGCACCCTTGAGCACCACCGGCTCCCTCCCGATACCCGGCGCCGCCACCGCCCGCCGCGGCTCGCCCCGCGCGCTCGGCCTGGCCGCCGGGCTGCTCGTGCTGCTCGCCGTCCTGGTGCTCAGCCTCGGCCTCGGCGCCAGACAGCTGAGCCCTGCCGAGGTCTGGCACGGACTCCTCGACCCGGACGCCCCCGGCTACACCGCCGTCCACGAGATGCGGCTGCCCCGCACCCTGCTCGGACTGCTCGCCGGCACCGCGCTCGGCCTGGCCGGCGGCGTCATGCAGGCCCTCACCCGCAACCCGCTCGCCGACCCCGGCCTGCTCGGCATCAACGCCGGCGCCGCCGCCGCCGTCGCCACCGCGGCCGCCGTCCTCGGCGTCACCTCCTTCACCGGCTACGTCTGGTGGGCCCTGGCCGGCGCCGCCCTGGTCTCCGTCCTGGTGTACGCCGTCGGCGGCGGACGCGGCGCCACCCCCGCCCGGCTCGCCCTGGCCGGCGCCGCGCTCAACGCCACCCTCTACTCGTACGTCAGCGCGGTGATGCTGCTGGACACCGCCTCGCTCGACAAGATGCGCTTCTGGACGGTCGGCTCGCTCGCCGGCGCGCAGACCTCCACGGTGCTCGGCGTCCTGCCGTTCGTCGCCGCCGGCGCGCTGCTCGCGCTCGGCCTGGCCCGCCCGCTCAACGCGCTCGCGCTCGGCGACGACGCGGCGAGGGCCCTCGGGGCCAGGCCGGCCGCGATCCGGGCCGCCGCGATCGCCGCCGTCACCCTGCTGTGCGGCGCGGCCACCGCCGCCTGCGGCCCGATCGTCTTCGTCGGCCTGATGGTCCCGCACCTGGTCCGCGCCCTCACCGGCCCCGACCTGCGCTGGCTCCTCCCGTACTGCGCCGTCCTGGCCCCCGTCCTGCTGCTCGGCGCCGACGTCCTCGGCCGCGTCCTGGGCCGCCCCGGCGAACTCCAGGTCGGCATCGTCACGGCCGTCCTCGGCGGCCCGTTCTTCCTGTACTTCGCACGACGGGGGAAGGCCCGCGCATGATGACGACGACGACACGAGGCCCGCGGCCCGCCGCCCGCGCCGGGGAGGTGGGGGCGTGAGGACGCTGCGGGTGGCGCGGTTCTCGGTGCGGTACCGGCCCCGGGGGCTGGCGGTGGGGGCGGGGGCGCTGCTGGTGGCGGTCGGGGTCGGGGTGCTCGCGCTCGGGCGGGGGGACTTCCCGATCGCGCCGGGGGACGTGGTGCGGACGCTGTTCGGCGGCGGGGACGCCGCGCAGGACTACATCGTCAACCAGCTGCGGCTGCCCCGGGTGGCCACCGCGCTGCTGGTCGGCGCGGCGCTGGCGCTCGCGGGGGCGCTGTTCCAGACGCTGGTGCGCAACCCGCTGGGCAGCCCGGACATCCTCGGCTTCACCCAGGGCGCGGCCACCGGCGCGCTGCTGGTGGTGGTGGCCGGCGGCTCCAGCGCCGCGCTGGCGGGCGGCGCGGTGGCGGGCGGCCTGGCCACCGGCACGCTGATCTACGCGCTGGCCTGGCGCGGCGGGGTGCAGGGCGCCCGGCTGGTGCTGGTCGGCATCGGGACGGCGGCGATCCTCACCGGCGTCAACGGCTACCTGCTGACCCGCACCCAGCTGATGGACGCCGCCCGCGCGGTGCTCTGGCTCACCGGCAGCCTGGACGGCCGGGGCTGGGACCAGGCCCGCCCGCTGGCGGTCGCGCTGGCCGTGCTCGTCCCGCTGGTGCTGCTGGTGTGCGGCCCGGCGCTGCGCGCCCTGGAACTGGGCGACGACGCGGCGAGCGGGCTGGGCGTGCGCCCCGAGCGGCTGCGGATCGCGCTGCTGGGCGCGGCCGTGCTGCTCGCCTCGCTGGCCGCGGCGGCCGCCGGGCCGGTCAACTTCCTGGCCCTGACCGCCCCCCAGCTGGCCCGCCGGATCACCCGCTCACCGGGCCCGAACCTGGCCGCGTCCATGTGCACCGGTGCCGCGCTGCTGGTCACCGCGGACTTCGCCGCCCAACACCTGTTCGGCGAGCGCCAGTTGCCGGTCGGCGTGGTCACCGGCGTCCTGGGCGGCGGCTACCTGGTCTGGCTGCTCGCCACCCAGCGCCGGGCCGGCCGCCTGTGACCGGCCCCGACCCGTCCGCGCACCCGTCCGCGCCCCCGCCCGTCCCGTCGTCCCGAACGGAGCCCCCGATGGCCCAGCCCGCGTCGCGCCTGGCCGGCCGCGACCTGACCCTCGCCTACGACAAGCGCACCATCGCCGAGGGCCTGACCGTCGACGTCCCCGACCACTCCTTCACCGTGGTGGTCGGCCCGAACGCCTGCGGCAAGTCCACCCTGCTGCGCGCGCTGTCCCGCACCCTCAAGCCGGTCGCCGGGCAGGTGCTGCTGGACGGGCGGTCGATCGCCACGCTGCCCGCCAAGCAGGTCGCCCGGACGCTGGGCCTGCTCCCGCAGTCGTCGATCGCCCCGGACGGCATCACCGTCGCCGAGCTGGTCTCCCGCGGCCGCTACCCGCACCAGGGCGTGCTGCGCCAGTGGTCGACCGAGGACGAGCGGGTGGTCGCCGAGGCGATGGCCGACACCGGTGTCGCGGAACTCGCCGACCGGCCGGTGGACGAACTCTCCGGCGGCCAGCGCCAGCGGGTCTGGATCGCCATGGCGCTGGCCCAGCAGACCCCGCTGCTGCTGCTCGACGAGCCCACCACCTACCTGGACATCGCGCACCAGGTCGAGGTCCTGGACCTGTGCGCCCGCCTGCACCGGGAGCAGGGCCGCACCCTGGTCGCCGTCCTGCACGACCTCAACCAGGCCGCCCGCTACGCCACCCACCTGGTCGCCCTGCGCGACGGGAAGCTGGTCGCGGCCGGCCCGCCCGGGGACGTGGTCACCGCCGAACTGGTCGAGGAGGTCTTCCGGCTGCCCTGCCGGGTCATCCCCGACCCGGAGACCGGCACCCCCCTGGTCGTGCCCGCCGCCAACCGCCGCGTCCCCGCCGGGGCCTGAGCCCGCGCGCCCGGGCCCGGGCGCGAGACCCGCCGCCGGAAAGGCTCGGGTTCCCGCGGGTTCGGTCGGATACTGGCGGTATGCGTGCCAATGCGGAGAACCCCGAGAACCCCGAGTACCCCGAGGACGTCGACGAGCAGTCCCCGACCGTGCTGGAGGCCGCCGACGAGGAGCGGGCGGCGGCCGAGCCGGAGGTGGACGACCTGGAGGTGTTGCGGCAGCAGCGCGAGCGGGGCACCGATCCCGCGGACGAGGGCGACGCGGTGGAGCAGGTCCGGGAGGTCGCGCTGGAGGACGAGGACTACCGCGAGTAGCCCCCCGACCGGCCCGCCGGTCAGATCGCCTGGCGGCGCTTGAGCCAGGCGAAGGCGGCCCAGCCCGGCAGCACCGGCAGGATGAAGGTGAGCAGCCGGAACAGCAGCACGGAGGCCTGCGCGCCGTCCTGGCCGACGCCGCTGGTCAGCGACAGCAGGGTGGGCATCAGCAGGTCGACCCCGCCCACGCCGCCGGGCGTCGGCAGCACGTTGCCCGCCGCGTTGCCGGCCAGGAAGGTCATCGCGACGGCGTTGAACCCCGGGTGCTGGCCGGCCGCGCGGGTGCAGCAGTACAGGCACAGCACGAAGCACATCGACACCAGCAGCTGCCCGGCCACGCCGGTGGCGAGCCGGCCGGGCCGCTGGGCCAGGTCGAGCAGCCGGGGCAGCACCTCGGCGCGCAGCGGCCGCAGCAGGGTCTGGGCGCGCCGCCGCAGCGAGGGCACCGCGGCGACCGACACCGCGATGACGGCGGTGACCGCGCCGGCCAGCCAGAGCACCCAGCCGCTGGTCAGCGGGGAGGACGACTCGCCGGCCCCGGCGGTGTCCACGCCGACCAGGGCGCTGAACACGGCGAGCTGCAGCATGTGCAGGAGCAGGCCGAACAGCTGGCTGACGCCGATGCTGGACATCGCCTGCGCGGTGGGGACGCCGGCGCACTGCAGGTAGCGGGTGTTCAGGGCGAGCCCGCCGACGCCGCCGGGAGCGACCACCTTGACGAAGGAGCCGGCCACCTGGGCGGCCAGGGTGGAGCGGAAGGACAGCTTCTCGGGGACGAAGCCGCTGAACGCGAAGCTCGCCACCGGGTAGCTGACCGCGGCCCACAGCACCGCGCCGGCCAGCCACAGCGGGTCGGCCCCGGAGACCACCGCGACCGGGTTGGGAAGTTGCAGCAGCGCGTACCCGACCGCGACGCAGGCCACGATGGTGAGCAGGGTGCGCGGGCGCAGCCGTTCCAGCCGGACGGGGACGGCGGTGGCCTGCGGCGTCCGCCGCTGCACCTCGGCGCGCAGGTCGGCGGCCAGCTCCTTGTGCCGGGCGAGCGCGGCCCGGGTGCGGCGGGCCAGCGCGATCGGTTGCAGCAGCGGCAGCGCGGCGCTGACCGGTCCGGGCCCGAGCACCTCGACCGCGGCCCGCACCGCCCGCGCGGGCCCGGCGTACAGGGCGAGGACGGCGAGCAGCCCGGCGACGTCCAGGCGCAGCAGCAGTTCGCTCGCGGCGATCTCGCCGCGGGCCAGGCCGACCAGGTGGACCTTGCCCTCGGCGTCCAGCAGCACGGTGTTCGGCGCCAGCGAGCGGTGGGCGATCCGGCGGCGCTGCAACAGGGCCAACTGCTGCCAGGCGTCGCGCAGTTCGGCGTCGGTGGGGACGGCGGCGGCCTCGCCGTCCGGGTGGGGCGGCTCGTCGAAGAGCTCGCCGAACGGCCGGGCGTCGATCCGCCGGTAGGCCACCAGGGCGGCGTCCGGGCCGAGCTCGGCCACCGCGACGGGGGCGCGGGTGCGGGCCCCGGCGGCGGACGCGGCGTGGCCGAGCAGGGTCTGGTGCTCCAGGCCGGTGCGCAGCGGGTGCAGGCCGAGCGGGCGGGGCGCGGTGCGCAGTCGCAGCGCCAGCCACAGGTGGCCGAGCAGCCCGCTGGCCTGCGCGTACCGGTCGAGCAGGTGGACGTCCAGGTCGGGGCGGCCGTCGTGCTGGGTGACCAGGTAGCGGCCGCTGCCGAGCATGAGCACCGCGTCCGGGCGGACGCCGGAGCCGGCCAGGGCGGCGGCGATCTGCTCCTCGGTGGGTTCGCTGACCGGCTCGCCGACGGCGTACCGGGCGGCGTGCGCGGTGGTCCAGCCGAGCAGCAGCGCCAGCACCAGCGACAGCGGGGTGGCGTAGCCGGTGACCAGGCCGGACAGCCCGGACAGGCCCAGCGTGACGCCCAGCGCGGTGCGCCAGCGGCGGCGCCCGGCGGTGCCGAGGGCGGTCATGAAGGCCAGTACCGGCGCGAGGTGCCCGTACACCGGGTCGGTGCGGCCGCCGCCGAGCGGCAGCGGGTGGGTGAGCGCGGTCAAGTCGCCGGCCAGCAGGTCCAGTCCGAGCGAGAGGCCGTACGCGAGGACGGCGGCGAGCACGCCGTCGGCGACCCGGCGGCCCTCCCCGCGCAGCACCCGGTCGACGGCGAAGGCCGGTGGCACGGTGAGCAGCGCGGTGCCGCACAGCGCGGCGGTGAGCTTGGCGGGCGGCCAGGGCAGCAGTTCGACGCCGCGGGCCACGTCGCTGTCCAGGCCGAGCGCGGAGGAGCGGGCGTAGCAGGCCAGCAGCAGCACCAGGGTGATCCAGCCCCCGCCGACGGCCAGCCGGATCAGCGCGGCGGGGTGGCGGACGCGGTCCGCCCGCCGGGTCCGCGTCCGGCGCGGGGGCGGGGTCGTTCGGGATCCCTGGGATTCGTCGGCTTGTATCACCGTGGCCACGCGGCATGGTCCCACACCGCCGTGGCCTCGATCGGACCGTTCCGGCAGGGGCGGTCAGGCGTCCGGGTGTATATCGCCTGATACCGGGCATATCGGTCTGATGGAGGTCCGACGAAGGGAGCCAGGTGATGACCGAGCGCTCGACCGACAGGACGGCCATGCTCCTCCGGGGCGGTGAGGAACTGCTCGCGGAGCGCGGCATGGCGGCCGATCCGACGGCCGTCCCCCCGCGGCTGCACGGCGGGGCGGCCCTCGAAACCCGCGGCGGCCCGCACTACGCGGACGAGGTGTTCAGCCACGGCGGCCGCCGGGCGCCCGCGGCGGCCGGCCCCGCCGAGGGGCCCGCCACCCACGCCGACCTGCCGGGCCACCGGCACCGGGGGGCGGAGCGGCACTCCGCGCACTGAGGGCTGTCCGGGCCCGGGCGGGGGTGGGAGAGTGGGGCCGCAAGCTCCCGCCCCCGCCGAAGGAGTGCCATGGCCGACGCACCCGAATTCGCCTCCCGCGAGGAGTGGCTCGCCTCCCTGCACCGCGTGTACGCCGCCGCGGGCTGCCTGATCACCGACCCCGACGGCCGCGTCCTGATCGTCAAGGCCGGCTACCGCGACGCCTGGCAGTTCGTCGGCGGCACCGTCGACCTCGGCGAGAACCCCCGGCAGTGCGCGACCCGCGAACTCCACGAGGAGACCGGGCTGCGCCGCGAGGCCGGCGAACTCCTGGCCGTCGCCTGGACCAACCCCAGCGGCGAACTCGACCACCCCGCCTGCCACTTCCTCTTCGACCTGGGCGTCTTCCCCGCCGACACCCCCGTCACCCTCCCGCCCGGCGAGCTCGACGCCCACCGCTGGGCCCCCGTCCCCGAGGCGCTCGCCCTCCTCGGACCGGCCCGCGCCCTGCGCCTCGAAGCCGGCCTCGCCGCACGGGCGGACGGCCGCACCCGGATGGTGACGGCGCCGAACTCGGGTTTCTGAGGAGGCCGGGCGTGCGGCCGGGAGCGCTCCGGCCGGTGCGCTCCCGGGCTCCCCGGCGGCCCTACTCCTTGCGCCAGACGTACGCCGCCGAGACCGGGTGGCCGCGGTGCCGCTCCCACTTGGGCTTCAGGGCCGTCCACCGGTCGCCCACGACCTCCTCGCGCATCTCGGCGAGCCGCCAGCCCGCGGCGAGGCCGGCGGTGAGGTGGTCGCTGACCAGGTGGACGTGGGTGGTGATGGCGATCGGACCGTCGGGGCCGTCGTAGTGGGTGGGCATGCCGGCGGCCATGATGAAGGCGGGGTGCAGGCCGACCAGGACGAACAGGCCGCCGGGGCGGACCACGCGGTGCGCCTCGCGGTAGAGCGGGCCGAGGTCGGCGAGGTGCTCGTCGACCAGGGAGCAGGCGGCCAGGTCGTAGCCGCCGGTGGCGAAGCCGGTCGCGGCGAGGTCGCCCTCGACCAGCCGCCGGTGCGCGCCGCGCTCGCGGGCGCGGGCCAGCATCTCGGGGGTGAGGTCGATCCCGTCGACCGCCCCGACGCCGCGCCCGCGCAGCCAGGCGCCGGTGCGGCCGGTGCCGCAGCCGAGGTCGGCGGCGGTGGCGGCGTCGGCCCAGCGCGGGACGGTGAGCCGGGCCAGCACGTCGACGTCCATCGCGTCCTGGACGGTGCTCTCGTAGCTGTCGACCCACCCCGCGTAGCCGGTGCGGACGTCGACGGTGGGGTAACCGCGGGTGTCGAACAGGGAGAAGTTCGTCATGCCGGACAGTCTCGTCCGCGCCCCGCCCGCACGGCGAGCGGTTATCCGAGCAGCCGGGCCCGGACGGCGGCGACGTCCCCGGCGGGCAGCCACCGCTCGGCGTCGAACTCGGCCAGGACCTCGTGCAGGGCCTGCTCGGGGGTGGTGTCGGCGTCGGCGAGGACGCGGGCGATGCCGGCCTCCTCCCCGGAGCGGTCCAGGATGGCCCACAGCGGGCGCAGGTTGGCGGCGGAGAGCAGGTAGTCCTCGGCGATCGCGGCGGGGGTGACCCCGGCGAGGGCGAGCAGGACCAGGGCGGCCAGGCCGGTGCGGTCGCGGCCGGCCCCGCAGTGCACCACGACGGCGCCGGGGCGGGCCCGGGCGACGGCGGCGACCAGGTCGGCGACGGCCTGCCGGCAGTGGTCGAGGTAGGGGCGGAAGGACAGCGGGGTGCCGTCCAGACCGCCGAACCGGGCCCACCAGTCGGGCCCGGCCAGGGCGTCGAGCGGGACGCGGACCAGGTCGACGTCGTCGGGCGCGGGCAGCAGCGGCCGGTACTCGGCGGCGTCGCGCAGGTCGACGACGGTGCGCACGCCGTACGCGACCAGGGAGTTCTGGCCCTCGGCGGTGAGCCGGTCGAGGTTGTCGGCGCGGACGACCGCGCCGGTGCGGGTGCGCCGGCCGTCGAGGGTGGGCAGCAGACCGAGGTCGCGGACGTTCAGGCAGCCGTCCCAGTCGAGCCGGCGTTCCTCGTGCGGTACCGCCGTGGTCCCCGTCGTCATGTCAGCCCCCGCTGTGCGCGCCCCGTGTCGTCCCGGCGGTGCGCCCGGCGCACCGCCACTGACAGGGACTCAGTCGGCGCCGGGATGGTTCCCGTCGGCGGCGTGCCGGAACTCCCACAGCGTCCGGCCGAGCGTGTCGAGCACCCGTACGGTGCGGAACCTGGCGTCCCGGGCGGACAGGAAGCCGCGGGCGGCGCCGGCCAGGACGGCGTGCGCGGCCGGGTCGTGCCGGCTCCACGCGCCGTGCAGCTCCAGGGCGCCGCCGACGAGTTCGGCGCGCTGGATGCGGGCGACGGCGGCCGCGGCGAGGGCGCCGTTGACGCCGTCGAGCTCGGCCTGGCCGAGGTAGTGCTCGCGGTCCTCGGCGCGCAGCCGGCGGCGCAGCTCGGGCAGCGCGTAGCCGCGGACGGCGGCCACCGAGTCCTCGACGGCGATCAGCCAGCGCGGCCCGGGCGCGACCTCCCACCAGACCTCGCCGCCGACCGGCAGCAGTTCGCCGATCGGGGAGTGCCAGCGCTCCAACCCGGTGGGGGAGTTGGCGTCGGGCCGGATGCTGCGCCGGTCCCAGGCGGACTTGTCGGTGACGGAGAGGTAGACGGTGTACCTGACCCGCCCGCCGTCGGGCTCCGACCGCACGCCGAGCACCGCCCAGCGGTCCCGGTCGGGCAGCGAGAAGGAGTGCCGCCAGCCCCGGAAGCCGAGCCGCCGCAGCGCGGGCGCGAAGTGGTCGCGGATCCCCGCGGTGTAGAGCTCCTGGGCGGTGCGCATGACGGCTCCGGCCTCCTCGTCCGATGGATGGCACGTGGGCGAATTGCCCCGTATTTGCACGGTATGGCGAGGGAGGGTGGCCGAACCGCGGGCGAAGGACGGCAGTCGGCGGGACGAAGGTCGGGGCGACGCGGGCCCTGCGACCCTGCCCGGCGGCGGGGGCCGGCGCGGCGCCGGCGGGCACCGCTCCCGCACCGGGCCGCCACCGATCGGCCACCGCGCCGTCACGGGCCCGGCGGCGCCCCGGAGGTGGGAGCGTGCCTCCGGATGGCCCATGATGTGGCGGGTGCACAGAGCTGAACACCACGGGGCGGACGACGGGGACCGGCTCGGCCGTCCGAATGCACCGGACCGCCCGCCCGCCCGGCGGGCCGACCTCGCGGAAGCCGTCCGCGCCGCCCGGGACGGTGACGAGGAGGCGTTCCGGGTCCTGTTCCGGGCCGTCCAGCCGGGGCTGCTGCGCTACCTGCGGGTGCTGGTCGGAGGGCGGGCCGAGGACGCCGAGGACATCGCCTCCGAGACCTGGCTGCAGATCGCCCGCGACCTGCCGGGCTTCCGCGGCGACGCGGACGGCTTCCGCGGCTGGGCCGCCACGATCGCCCGCAACCGGGCCATGGACCACCTGCGCCGCCTGCGCCGCCGCCCGGTCGCCGACCTGCCGGTGGAGTACCTGGCCGAGCTGGCCGCCGCCGAGGACACCGAGGGCCAGGTGATGGCCGCCGTCGCCACCTCCGACGCGCTCGCGCTGATCGCCTCGCTGCCGCCCGACCAGGCCGAGGCGGTGCTGCTGCGGGTGGTGCTCGGGCTGGACGCGGAGAGCGCCGCGAAGGTGCTCGGCAAGCGCTCGGGCAGCGTCCGGATGGCCGCCCACCGGGGGCTCAAGCGGCTGGCCAAGATGCTGGAGCAGGGCGGGGGAGCGGTGGCCGGAGCGCCCCGCCGGGGGGCCGGGAAAAGAATTTCCGCGCAGGGTGTGACACCGGCGCAGGTGCCGACGCTGAAGGACATGAGATGAGCACCAACCGATCCCGCCGGATCGATCGCGCCACCGCCGAGCGGCTGCTCGACGGTGTCACGGTCGACCCGGAGGCCGGTCAGGACCCCTCCGCCGGGCAGCAGTCCGCGCCAGGACGGCCGGAGCTCGCCGCCCTGCTCGCCGCCGCTGCGACGAGCCGGGCGGCCGGTGACGGCCCGCTGCCCGGCGAAGAGGGGGCCGTGGCCGCGTTCCGGCAGGCTCGTCGCCAGCCGACCCCCACGCAGCACCGGAGACGGAAGATGGCGGACAGCGCGCTCGCGCGTGCCCTCAGTGCGAAGGCCGTTGCCGTCGCGCTGGGCGTCACCGCCGTGGGCGGCGTCGCGGTCGCGGCCTCCACCGGTCGGCTGCCGGAGGTGCTGGGCGGTCCCGCCCCGGCCCCGTCGGCCACCGGCGCGGCGCCCGCGCCGTCGTCCGCCGGGCCGTCCGCCCCGCCGTCCCCCGCGGGCACCGGCGCCGACCGCACCGGCCGGCCGAGCGCCTCGCCGAGCCGCTCCGGCGGCCCGGCCCGGCCCACCGGGCGGGTCTCCACCGACCCGGCCGGCCTGCCTGACCTGCCGGAGCTCTGCGAGGGCTTCGCCGGGCGGGTCGCGGGCGGCAGCAAGCCCAAGGAGGCCGCCACCGACCCGGCGCTCGCCGAGCTGCTGAAGGCGGCCGGCGCACCGGAGAAGGTGACCGGCTTCTGCGCGCTGCTCGCCGCGCACGGCGGGGACCAGCCGGGCGGGGAGGGCCACGGGAGGTCCACGACCGCCCCGAGCCGGTCCGCCTCGCCGTCACCGTCACCGTCTCCCTCGTCCTCGTCCGGCAGGTGGGGACGCGGGAGCGAGCGGCCGTCCGGCGGGGGGAACGGCCAGGACTGACACCGAACTCCGGTCGGACCGCGGCTCCCCCGGGCCGCGTCCGACCGGCACCGCCTCCGGGCGGCCGGCGGGCCCCTGTACCCGCCGTCCGTCCGGTGCCGACCCCGGACGGACGGCGGGCTCCCCCGGGCCCGCGTCCGACCGGGACAGGCTCCGACCGGCAGAAGACTCCCCCGGGTCCGCCGCCGGTCGGAGAACCCGCTCCGGACGGGCGGCTGGACTCCCCCGGGTCCACCGTCCGTCCGGGGCCCAGCCCACCGGTGCGCCCGAGCCGGTCCGAGCCCAGGAACCACGGTGACCGAAACCCCGCTCGCAGCGCGGCCCACCGACCCGGCCGCTCCGGTGTTCGTCGACGCCAGCGGCCGGCGCCAGCGCCGTTCGCGGCGGCTCGGATGGCTGCTGGCCGTCCCGGCGGTCGGATACCTGGCGCTGGTGGCGAGCAGCGCGCTCGGCGGGCCGTCCTTCGACGCGCCGTTCCTGCCGAAGCCGGCCGCCCCGGCCGGTCCGAGCATCCCGGTCTCCACCGAACCGCCCGCCCCGAGCGCCGGGTCGGCGGCCGACGACCGGCCCACCTCCGGACCCGCCCGGACCACCGCCCCCGCCACCCGGCAGGCCCAGGCCACCGCCGCGCCGCCGGTCGCGGCGAACACCGCGGGCCGGACCGCGGCACCCACCACCGCCGCGCCGCCGGCCGCGGCGACGACCCCCGGCCCGGCGGTCTCGCACGGCAGGCCGAGCGACGCGCCGAGCAACAGCCGGAAGCCCACCAAGAGCCCCTAGCGAGCCCCGATGACCTCCCCCCGGACCTCCCCCCGCCGCGGCGGCCCCGCCCAGCGCGGTCGCCGGGGCCGCCGGGGCGTCGTGCGACAGCCGGCGCCCCGCACCCACTGGCTGCTGCTGACGGCCCTGGTGGTGACCCTGGCCGCGGCCCTGCTGCTGCAGGGCTACACCCGCCACATGTACGGGGCGGCGCCCGACGGCGCCGCCCACCCCGCCGGGCCCGCCTACGCGGTCCCCCCGGAGGCCGCCCACGGCGGACCGGTGATCGACGCCTCCGCGGCGACGCCCCGCACCGCCCGGCCCGCCGAGGGCACCGTCGCGCTGACCTTCGACGACGGCCCCGACCCGGTCTGGACGCCGAAGATCCTGGACGTGCTGAAACAGCAGGGGGTGCACGCCACCTTCTTCGTGGTCGGTACCCAGGTCGCCGACCACCCCGAACTCGCCCGCCGGATCCTCGCCGAGGGGCACCAGCTCGGCATCCACACCTTCACCCACGCGGACCTCGGGCAGGCCGCGCCGTGGCGCCGCTCGCTCGAACTGCGCGAGGCGCAGCTCGCGGTGGCCGGTGCCACCGGCACCACCACCGCGCTGTTGCGGCCCCCGTACTCCTCGTCCAACGACGCGCTCACCGACGCCGACTGGCAGGCCGTCCGGCAGGCCGGGCAGTCCGGTTACCTGACCGTGCTGACCACCCTGGACAGTGAGGACTGGCGGCGCCCTGGCGTCGAGCGGATCGTCGCCGCCGCCACCCCGCAGGGCCCGGCCGGGCAGGTCGTGCTGATGCACGACGCGGGCGGCGACCGCTCGCAGACCGTCACCGCGCTGGCCGAGCTGCTGCCGAAGCTCAAGCAGGCCGGCTACCGGGTCGGCACGGTCTCCGAGACGGCGTCGATCGCCGACACGGCGCGCCCGGCGAGCGGCGCCGAGCACTGGCAGGGCCGGGCGCTGCTGCTCGCCCTGGCCGGCGGCGACGGGGCGGTGGCGGTGCTCGGCTGGCTGCTGTGGGCGGCGGGCGCGATCAGCGTGGTGCGCGCGGCGGTGCTGCTGCTCGCGGCCTGGCGCCACCGGCGCCTGCGCCGCCGCGGCTGGGGCCCGCCGGTCACCGAGCCGGTCACCGTGATCGTGCCCGCGTACAACGAGCGCGCGGGCATCGAGGCGGCGGTGCGCTCACTGCTGGCCTCCGACCACCCGGTGGAGGTGGTCGTGGTCGACGACGGTTCCACGGACGGCACCGCGGACCTGGTGGAGTCGCTCGGCCTGCCCGGCGTCCGGGTGCTCCGGCAGGCCAACGCGGGCAAGCCGGCGGCGCTCAACAACGGTCTGCGGCACGCGAGCTGCGAGCTGGTGGTGATGGTCGACGGGGACACCGTGTTCGAGCCGGACGCCGTCCGGCTGCTGGTGCAGCCGTTCGCCGACCGCCGGGTCGGCGCGGTCTCCGGCAACGCCAAGGTGATCAACCGGGGCGGGCTGCTCGGCCGCTGGCAGCACATCGAGTACGTGGTCGGGTTCAACCTGGACCGCCGCTTCTTCGACCTCGCCCAGTGCATGCCCACCGTCCCCGGCGCGGTCGGCGCGTTCCGCCGTTCGGCCCTGCTGCGGCTCGGCGGCGTCGCCGAGGAGACCCTGGCCGAGGACACCGACCTGACCATGGCGCTGTGCCGGGCCGGCTGGCGGGTGGTCTACGAGGAGCGGGCGGTCGCCTGGACCGAGGCCCCGGCCTCGCTCTCCGCGCTGTGGCGCCAGCGCTACCGCTGGTGCTACGGCACCCTGCAGGCGATGTGGAAGCACCGCCGCTCACTCGCCCAGCGCGGCCAGGCCGGCAAACTGGGCCGCCGGGGGCTGCTCTACCTGCTGATGTTCCAGGTGCTGCTGCCGCTGCTGGCCCCGGCCGTGGACGTGTTCGCGCTCTACGGCTTGTTGTTCCTCGACCCGGCGCGGATCGCCGCGGTCTGGCTGGGCTTCCTGGTGCTGCAGGCGCTGTCGGCCTGCTACGCGTTCCGGCTGGACGGCGAGCGGTTGGGCCCGCTGTGGACGCTGCCGCTCCAGCAGGTCGTCTACCGCCAACTGATGTACCTGGTGGTGATCCAGTCGGTGTGGACCGCGCTGGCCGGCAACCGGCTGCGCTGGCAGCGGATGCAGCGCTACGGCTCGCTCCAGGCCCCGGCGAACCGGAGTTGACGCGATGACCTTCCCCCGCACCTCGCCCGCTGCCGAGCGCGCCGCCCGCCGCGCCGCCCGCCGCACCACCCGCCGCGCCGCGCACGGTCCGCAGGGCTTCTGCCGGGCCCTGCTGGCCGTCGCCCTCGCCGCCCTGGCCGCCGTCCTGCTCGTGCAGCGCCCGTGAACTCCCGTGGGCCCGGCCCGCTATGGTTCACGGGTGCCGGACCGAGGTGATGGGAGTATCCGATGATCGGACGCGCGCTGAACGGCCGCTACGAACTCGGCGAGATCCTCGGCGTCGGCGGCATGGCCACCGTGTACCGCGCAGTGGACCACCAGTTGGGCCGCCCGGTGGCGGTCAAGGTGCTCAACGGCGGCCTGGCCGACGACCCGAGGTTCGCCGAGCGGTTCGCCCGCGAGGCCCGCTCGGCCGCGCTGCTGGCGCACCCCCGGGTGGTCACCGTCTTCGACTCCGGCGTCGACCGGGGCTCCCCGTACCTGGTGATGGAACTGGTGCACGGCGCGACCCTGGGCCGGGTGATCGCCGAGCAGGGCGTGCTGCCGGTGGAGCGCGCCGCGGGCATCGCCGCCGCCGTGCTGGACGCGCTGGCCGCCGCGCACGCCCGGGGACTGGTGCACCGCGACATCAAGCCCGGCAACGTGATGATCACCCAGGACGGCGAGGTCAAGGTCGTCGACTTCGGCATCGCCCGGGCCGGCTCCTCCTCCGGGCAGCAGCTCACCCAGACCGCGTCCGTGCTGGGCACCGCCGCCTACCTCTCCCCGGAGCAGGCCACCGCCGGGGAGGTCGACGGCCGCGCCGACCTGTACGCGGTGGGCTGCGTGCTGTACGAGATGCTGGCCGGCGCGCCGCCGTTCACCGCCGACACCCCCGTCGCGGTGACCTTCAAGCACGTCACCGAGTACCCGGTCCCGGTCTCCGCGCACCGCCCCGACGTGCCGCCCGCGCTGGACGCCGCGATCCTGCGGCTGCTGGCCAAGCACCCGGCCGAGCGCCCCGCCGACGCCAGGGCCGCGGCCGCCGAACTGCTCGCCGCCGTCCCGGCCGCCCCCGCCGACCGCACCGCCCAACTCCTCGGCGCGGCCACCCAGGTGCTGCCGCCCGTCCCCGCCGACGCCTTCCGGGCCGCCCCGCCCCCGCGGCAGCCCTGGACCGAGCCGCAGCGCACCTCGGTGCTGCCGCCGGTGCAGGCCCCGCTGCTGCCCCCGGCCCGCTACGAGGACGAGGAGCCCGCGCCCCGGCGCGGCCGCAACCCGCTGGTGTACGCGGGCGTCGGCGCGGCCGTGATCGCCTGCGTGGCGGGCATCGCCGCGTTCTCGCTCGGCGGCGGCGACGCCGCCCCCGAGGCCCGGCGCACCCCGGCCCCGACGGCCGCCACCACCGCGGCTCCCAGCCCGACGCCCTCCCCGGCCCCCACCCCGCCCCCGTCCGCCACCGCGAAGCCCAGCGCCTCGCCCAAGCCCTCCGCCACCCCCAAGGGCGGTCCCGTGGTCGCCCAACTCACCCAGCTGCGCGCCGAGGTGGCGCAGGCCGACTTCGACCGGGACCGGGACAAGCAGGACGACCTGACCGCCCTGCTCGCCCGGGCCGCCCAGTCCGTCAACGACAGGCAGCCCGCCGACGCCGAGGACTCCCTCAAGGACGCCCAGAAGCTGGTCCGCGACCTCCAGCGCCACAAGGCGGTGGACGCCCCCGTCCTGATCGGCTGGCAGACCCGGATCGCCGCCCTGACCACGGCGGTGCACCTGCAGGCCGCCCAGCAGGACGATTAGGGGCTGTTGCCGAGTGCGGTGATCTGGGAGCATGGTGCGATGGATCTTGGTCGGCAGATGGTCAGTTCCGGATCGCCGCTCGAACCCCGAATAGGGTTCTCCCGGGCGGTCCGCAAGGGGGCGCACGTCGTCGTCGCCGGCACCGCTCCCATCGGGGACGGCGGGACGACCGTGGGGCGGGGCGACGTCTACGCCCAGACCGTGCGGTGCCTGGACATCGCGGAGACCGCGCTGGCGGCAGCCGGTGCGTCGCTGGGGGACGTCGTGCGGACCCGCATCATGCTCACGGACGTGACCCGCTGGGAGGAAGCCGCGCGAGCGCACGGAGAGCGCTTCGCCTCGGTCCGTCCGGCGTGCACCTTCGTCGAGGTGTCGCGTTTCATCGATCCCGACTGGCTCGTCGAAGTGGAGATCGACGCCATCCTCGACTGACCCCCGGAAGCACCCGCCCGCGGCGCGGCCGCCGGACCTCAGTCGCCGGCGCGCCCGCGGTGGTGGGCCCGCTGCACCGCACGGGTCTTCACCTGCCTGGTCAGCGCGGTCACCCCGGTGGTCAGGAACACCACGGTGTACAGGAGTTGGAGCATCACGATGATCCGGGCGGCCTGCCCGGACGGGTGGATGTCGCCGTACCCGACGGTCGCCATGGTGATCACCGTGAAGTACAGCGCGTCGACCTTGGTGACCAGCCCGTCCAGCTCGCCCGGGTGCTTGGACATCGCCAGGTAGGCGGCGGAGAACACCACCAGCGCGCCGCACAGCAGGATCAGGATCCGCGGCACCGGGTGCCTGGACTGGCCGAGCACCTGCATCCGCACCTCGCGCAGCATCCCGACGCCGAGCACGGCCAGCAGCACGCCGAACGCCATCCAGCTGATCGTCGGGTGGTGCGGCCCGAACCAGCCCAGCGGCACCGCGAAGTAGACCGTCAGCAGCAGCACCGGGCCGCCCAGCACGGCGACGTACGTCCGGACGAGTCCCCTCACGCCGCCGCGGCCTTCCCGCCGGCGGGCGGGCCCGCGGGGCCGTCCGTGCCGGGCGCGTCGGGGGTGCCGGGGGTGTCGGCGGGCGAGTCCAGGAACTCCAGCACCGCCAGTACGGCCAGCAGCACCACCGCCGTCCACAGCACCACCGCGGCGGTCGGGTAGCTCCAGGTCAGCACCACCACGGCGGCGACGGCGACCGCGCCCCAGCCCAGCCAGGCCTTCCAGCGGTGCACGAACGGGCCGACCGGGCCGAGCCTCATGCCGATCCCCTCGGCGGCCTGCCGCACCGCGCCCGGGCCGGACCGCCACAGGTGCCGCACCCAGCCGGCCCGGCGCCCCGCGCCGGTCAGCCAGGCGGCCAGCGCGATCACCACGCCCAGCGCCAGCACCATCCGGATCGCGGCCCGCAGGTAGCGCACCAGCGTGTCGTACACCGCCATCGCGGCGGCCTGGTCGACGTCGGCGGGCAGCTTGTCCAGGTAGATCGCCCGGAACACGCTCAGCCCGATGCCCAGCACCCCCGCGCCCGCGGCCATCCCGAGCGCCGCCCAGACGGTGGCCCGGCGGTGGCGCGCCGCCAGCGCGATCCCGCCGACCGCGCACAGCAGCGCCAGCACCGGCACCCAGAATCCGGCCAGGTCGAGCAGCCGCAGCCCGGTCTGCGCCTTCCGCACCGCGTCCGACTGCACCAGCGTGTAGTCGGTGTGCACCTCCGGGATCTTCGACGCCAGCCCCAGCCCGCCCGCCACCAGCCGGTCCTTCACCGCCGCGACCACCGGCGCCAGGTCCAGGCTGACGGTGTCGCCCTTGACCTGCACCGCCCCGCCGCCCTGCCCGGTCAGCACCTTGTCGAACGCGGCGTGCGAGTTGCGCAGCACGCCCGTCCAGACCGTGGCGAACGCGTCGGACCGGACGAAGCGCAGCACCTGGTCGTGGACGAAGCCGGTCAGCCCGCTGGTCAGCGCCGGGCCGAGCTTGCCCAGCGCGGCGTCCAGCAGCGGCCGGTCGTTCGGGGCCGCGTCGTTGATCAGGTCGGTGATCGGCAGCTGCTGCATCACCGCCGTGGTCACCCGGTTGGCGACCGCGCCCTGCACCGACGGGTCGGACGCCAGCGGCGCCATCGTGGACACGAACCGGTCGGTGTCGGTCACCTGCGACTTGCTCCAGGCGGCGACCACCCCGAGCGGGGTCAGCACCGCGGCCAGCACGATCAGCAGCACCGCGAAGAAGGACCGCACCCGGTGGTGCTCCCGCCGGGGCTGCCCCTGCCGCTCCAGGACGGCGATCCGCTCGCGCAGATCGACCAGCTCCCGCTCGTCCGACGGGTCCGCCGCCATCCGGTGCCTCCCTGGTGATCCGCCGTCAGGTCGATACCAGCAGATACCAGAACGAAACGGTCAGCCACTCGGGCGTGCCGACACGCCGGAGCCCCCGGTCCGTCAGGGCGACGGGCCGGGGGCTCCGGTACGGCGAGCGGGGTCGGCCGGGGCCGACGGGGCGTCAGGCCGTGGTCGACTTCGTGGGCTCGGTGGCCTTGGTCACCACGGTCGGCTCGACGGCCGGACGCGGCTGCTCGGCCTGCGAGGCGGCGGTGCCGTTCTGGGCCTCCGCGGGAGCGTCGTCCTCGCGCAGCGCCTTGGTCTCCGCCTTCAGGATGCGCATCGACTTGCCGAGGCCGCGGGCCATCTCGGGCAGCTTCTTCGAGCCGAACAGCAGGACCAGCACCACCACCATGATGGCGATGTGCCAGGGCTCAAGACCGTTACGGAACATCCCTGACCACCGGTCCTTTCGTGGAAGTTCTCGCTGTGACTAAGGGCTCGGGCGGAACGCCCGACTCGGCCAGTATGCCTGGCCTTGTCGGCGAACGTATACACCCGTCGGCAAACAGCCGCCGAAAAACAGGTGATCCGAGTCATGTGGTCTGTACCACCAGGAGGGGGGCGCGGAGCGGGCCCGGCGGCCTCACCCACCCGTGCCCACCAGCACCGACCAGACCGCCCCGGCGGCCGTCAGCACCACCGCGGCGGTCAGCCCCCGCATCCACCACCGGCCCGCCGAGACGTGCGGACTGTGTTCCACGGCACTGCGCCGCCGCACCCCGTGCGCGTGCAGGCCGACCGCCGCCACCGCCAACACCCCGCCCAGCGCGGCCAGTCCGGGCTGCCCCCGGACGTACCCCGTGCGCAGCACCAGCAGCGCGTCGGCGGCCAGCACCAGCGCGGTGCGGCTCCACGCGAGCAGGGTCCGCTCCGGCTGCAGCCCCGGGTCGCGGGGGGCGGCCGTCACCGCGACCAGCCGATGATCAGCACCGAGAACACCGCCGCCGCGACCGCCACGCACACCGTCAGCACCAGCATGATCCGGGTCGCCGGCAGCGGGCCGCCCGCCCGCATCGCCCGCTCCACCCGCACCCACCGGTGGTACGCGGCCCAGCCCAGGCCCGCCCCGCCGGCGGCCAGCAGCACCGAGAGCGTCACCCGCACCGGCACCGGCGCCAGGTCCGGCGTCAGCTGGTCCAGCCCCACCGCCCCCGCGAGCAGCGCCAGCGCGGTCCTGATCCAGGCCAGGAACGTCCGCTCGTTCGCCAGCGTGAACCGGTAGTCCAACTCCTCCGGCTCCCGGTCGTCCGCCCGGTGGTCCTCCGCCATACGGCGACCCTAGGGCCTGTCCGCACCCACGAGCGGAACCGCGCCGGGGCGTTCGCCGCCCCGGCGCGGTTCTCCACGGTTCCTCCGGCGTCCGACCTCCGCCCCCGCCGCGGGCCTACGCGGCCAGTTCCTCCTCCTCCCGCTGCGCCGCCGCGTCCGCCGCTCCGGGCACCGGCAGGTGGCGCATCAGCAGGTGGGCGGCCAGCGCGGCGCCGAGCATGACCAGGACGCCGACCACTGCGGCGACGTGCATCCCGTCGGCGAAGGCGTCGCGGGCGGTGGCCAGGAGCCGGTCGGCGGCCTCGCCGGGGAGGTGGGCGGCGGTGGTGACGGCCCCGCCGAGGGTGTCGCGGGCGGCCTCGGGGGCGGCGCCGTCCATCCGGGACCGGTAGATCGCCGCGCCGGCCGCGCCGAGGACGGCGATGCCGAGCGAGCTGCCGAGCTCCTGGGCGGTCTCGGAGGTGGCGCCGGCCGCGCCGGCCCGGTCGGCGGGGGCGGCGGAGAGCACCATCTCGCCGGTGATGCTGACGGTGCCGACCGAGCCGGCCGCGATCACGCCGGCCGCGACCAGCGGGAGGGCGAGCGAGGAGTCCGGCCCGACCAGGGCCATCGCGACGAACCCGGCGGCGGCGGCCAGGAACCCGGCGACCAGCAGCACGGCCGGCCGCACCCTGCCCGCCAGCGCCCCGAACCCGCCGACGGCCGCGCCGACGCCGACGCTGGGCAGCAGTGCCCAGAGCGAGGCGGACAGCGGGCTGTAGCCCTTGACCAGTTGCAGGTACTGCGAGGTGAAGAGGGTGAAGCCCATCATGGCGAACATCGCGATGGTGTTGACGGTGATCGCGCCGGTGTAGGTGCGGATCCGGAACAGGCCGACGTCGATCAGCGGGTTCGCGGCCGTCCGCAGCCGGACCACCAGGGCGCCGCCGACCGCCAGGCCGGCGAGCAGCACCAGCGCGGGGAGCGGGCTCCAGCCGTCCACCGCGAGCGTCTTGACGCCGTAGACGACCGGCAGCACGGCGGCCATCGAGAGCGCGGCGCCGAGCAGGTCGAAGCGGCCCCGCTGCGGGGCGCGGTACTCGGGGAGCAGCACCGGCGCCAGGAACATCACCAGCAGCATCGCGGGGACGGCGATCAGGAAGGCCGAGCCCCACCAGAAGTGGTCGAGCAGGAGCCCGCCGAGCACCGGACCGAGGGTGGCGCCGGCCATCATCACGCCGCTCCAGGCGCCGATCGCGGACTGCCGCTGCTTGGGGTCGGGGAACATGTTGCGGATCAGGGCCAGCGTGGAGGGCCCGAAGACCGCGCCCGCGATGCCCAGCAGGGCCCGGGCGGCGATGAGCCGGCCCGCCCCGTCCGACCAGGCGGCGACCAGCGAGGCGGCCGCGAAGGCGGCGGTGCCGCCGATCAGCAGCTTGCGCCGGCCGATCCGGTCGCCCAGCGCGCCCATCGGGATCAGCAGCCCGGCCAGCAGGAACGAGTACATGTCCATGATCCACAGCTGCTGGGTGCCGCTGGGGTGCAGGTCGGTGGCGATGAAGGGGACGGCGAAGAACAGCACGCCCATGTCCATGGCGAGGACGAGGGTCGGCAGCAGCAGGAGGGCGAGGCCCAGCCAGGCCCGGCGGTCGGCGCGGTCGGCGCGGTCGGCGCGGTCGGTGGTGCGGCGGTCGGTGCGGTGGTCGGTGGTCATGGCGATGACTGTACGGGCGTCTTGCACAACTGTCTAGTACAAGCGTCTAAATCAATCGTCCCAGACGTTCGAGCAAGACAATCGTCTTGGACGGGGCTAGCATCGCGGACATGGGAAATCGTGAGGACCTGCTGGCCAGTGCCGCCCGCTGCCTGCAAGAGAAGGGCTACGGGCGCACCACCGCCCGGGACATCGCCACCGGCGCGGGCGTCAGCCTGGCCGCGATCGGCTACCACTACGGATCCAAGGACGCCCTGCTGGTCGAGGCGCTGGTCGAGGCGATGGGGAAGTGGGGCGACTCGGTCGGCGCCGCGCTGTCCACCGCCACCGAGGTCGACGACCCCCGGGAGCGCTTCGTCCGGGCCTGGAACGCGGTGCGCGACAGCTTCGCCGAGCACCGGGGGCTGTGGACGGTGCAGTTCGAACTGCTCGCCCAGCTCGACCACCTGCCCGGGCTGCCCGAGCGGCTGGCCGCGGCGCAGAAGGCGGGGCGGCTCGGGCTGGCCGCGCTGTTCCAGGGCAAGGCCGAGGTGGCGGACACCCCGGAGGAGCTGGCCCGGGGCATCTTCTACCAGTCGCTGCTGCTCGGGCAGGCGGCCCAGTGGCTGATCAGCCCCGAGCTGGCGCCCAGCGGCGAGCAGTACCTGCTCGGGCTGTCCCTGGTCTCCGACGACGTGCTGGGCGGGGCGAAGGGCTGACGCGGCAGGCCCGTCCGGCGTTCCCGGCGCCCTCCCGAAGGCGCGCCGGGCGCCCGGGGCGTCAGGCGGTGACGGCGGTGAGCAGCACCACCGCGTCGGTGTGGGCGAGCAGGCCGTGCCGCTCCTGCGGGATCGAGTGCAGCTCGCCCGGGCCGGCCTCCTGGCGGCGGCCCTCGACGGTCAGCGCGACCCGGCCGCGCAGCACCTGCAGGCTGGCCGCGACCGGGGCGTTGTGCTCGTCCAGCACCGCACCGGCCCGCAGCGCGATCACGGTCTGCCGCAGCACGCCGTCGTGCAGCAGCAGGTGGGCGCTGCGGCCGTGCGGGCTGGCGGCGGCCTTGGCGGCGTGCTCCTCGGCCAGGGCGTTCAGGTCGATCCGGGCCGGCTGCTCGGTCATCGCGTTCTCCTCCGTCTGGCCCCCCGCACCACCGGGCCCGCCGACCGGGCCCCGCGGCCGACCCTAGGCGGCGCCCCGCGCGTGTCGCGCGCTGGAATCACGCGCAGGGGTCAAGGAGTGGTCCGCTCGGCGTGCGGGGCGGCGGCGGTGCGCCGATGGTTGGCCCTATGGCGACCAATCAGAGAATCACCTTCGGCGGTTTCCAGGTGAACCGCGGCATGCTCACCGCCGGCGCGGCCCTCACCGGGCTCGGCGCCGTCGTCGGACTGACCGGCACCGTCCTGGTCTGCGCCGCCCTGGCGAACGCGGGCCGGGGCTGGGTCCGGTCACTGGAGACCCAGCCCGCCGAACTGGCGCAGCGCACCTTCCACCAGGCCAGGGCCGCCTCGGCGGCCGGACTGGAGGCCTGGCGCGCCGGCGCCAACTGACCGGAGCGGCGGCGGGACGGGACGGGGGCGGGCACCCGACCGGGTGCCCGCCCCCGTGCCGCCCGCGTCCGGGCTACAGGCCGAGCGACTTGGCGATGATCGTCCGCATGACCTCGCTGGTGCCGCCGTAGATCCGGAACACCCGGTTGTCGGTGTAGAGGCGGGCGATCGGGTACTCCAGGATGTAGCCGTAGCCGCCGTGCAGCTGCAGGCACCGGTCGATCACCCCGGAAGCCGACTCGGTGCAGAACAGCTTGGCCGCGGCGGCGTCCGCCACCGTCAGCTCGCCGTTCTGGTAGAGCTCCAGCGCCTGGTCGACCATCGCCTGCTGGGCGAGCACCTGGGCCTGGCAGTCGGCCAGCGAGAACTTGGTGTTCTGGAACTCGGCGACCGCCTTGCCGAACACCTTGCGGTCCTTGACGTACTGCACCGCGAAGCGCACCGCGGCCGCCGCCGAGGCGTACGCGCCGACGGCGATGGCCAGGCGCTCCTGCACCAGGTTGTGCGTCAGGTAGGAGAACGCCCTGCCCTCCTCGCCGAGCAGGTCCGCCACCGGCACCTTGACGTCGGTGAAGGACAGCTCCGCGGTGTCCGAGGTGCGCAGGCCGATCTTCTGCAGCTTGCGGCCGACCGCGTAGCCCTCGGACTTGGTGTCCACGCACAGGATGGACAGGCCCGCGCGGCGGTCCGCCGGGTCGTACGGGGAGGTGCGGCAGACCACCAGCACCAGGTCGGCCAGCACGCCGCCGGTGATGAAGGTCTTGGCGCCGTTGAGGACGTAGTGGGTGCCGTCCTCGGACAGCTTCGCCGTGGTGGTGATGCCCGCCAGGTCGGAACCCGCGCCCGGCTCGGTCATCGCGATGGCGGTCATGATGTCGCCCGAGACGAAGCCGGGCAGCCAGCGCCGCTTCTGCTCCTCGTTCGCGTACTCCAGCAGGTACGGCAGCACCAGGCCGGTGTGCACGCCCGAGGAGCCGAAGGTGACGCCCGCGCGGGCGGTCTCCTCGGTGATCACCGCCTGGTACTTGAAGCCGGACTCGCCCGCGCCGCCGTACTCCTCCGGGACCTCGATGCCGTAGACGCCGAGCTCGCCGAGCTTGCGGTAGAAGTCGCGCGGCGGGTGGCCGGCCTCCTCCCAGCTCTCGTAGACCGGGACGACCTCGTTGGCGATGAAGTCCCGGATGGTCTCCCGGAACGCCTCGTGGTCCTCGTTGTACACGGTGCGGCGCACGGTGCGCTCCCTTCGGCGGCGGCTGGTCGCTCAAGTTAATCGCCAGTAGCTTCCGGTGTCCAGGGAGGCGGACGGCCTGGTGAGCGGGCTGGAGGGCGGGCTCCGCGGGGGCCGGGCGGGCCGGTCGCCGGCCCGCCCCCCGCGCGCTCCTAGTACAGGACGAACGGGTAGGAGACGGTGTGCGCCAGGTTCGCGTCGGACTGGAGGGCGCCGACGCCGTCGTCGGCGGCCGCGGTGCCGACGCCCGCGAGGAGGAAGGCGCCGAGGGCGGTGGCGACGGCGGCTGCGCGAATGCGGGACACGGTGGTCTCCCTGCTAACTGGTGCGAATGTGACGCTGCGGGGTGGCCGCCCCGTTCGCGCCGGTTCCCGGCGTCGCGCCATCAGGATTGCCCACTGGGCCGTTCGGGTTCCAGCCCGGGCACGCGGGTCCGCCCGAAGGTGTCACTCTTATGGAATAGCGTCGGAACCGGCAGTGATCGGCGCCGATCGGCAGAACACCGTGCCCGCAAGGGATTTCACCGTTCCGGGCGGGCCCGCCGCGATCTCCGCATGTCAACGTCAGCTTGACCGGGGATCGACAGAAACGGGAAATCGGAAAGCAGTGGTCCCCCGATTGTCGTACTGGCACACTGGGGCCTCATGTCTGATGGTCTTCCCCCTGCTTCCGGAGCCGACGGAAGTGGCGCCGAATTCCCCGCGACCGAGAACTCGACGGATCTCCGCACCACGGAGGTCGATCTCGGCGGCCTGGTCGGCGTGCTCGCCACGCACCTCTACTCCACCCCGCTGGTGGCGCTGCGCGAACTGGTGCAGAACGCCCACGACTCGCACACCCGGCGGAAGCTGGAGGACCCGGAGGGGGCGTACCGGCCGCTGATCCGGGTCACCGGCGACCCGGCGGCGCGGACGGTGGCGATCGAGGACAACGGCGCGGGTCTGACCGAGCCGGAGATCCACGCGTACCTGGCGACCGTCGGCACCGGCTACACCCGGATGCTGCGCGAACTCACCGGCAACCAGGACCTGATCGGCGCCTTCGGGCTGGGCTTCCTCTCGGCGTTCTCGGTGGCCGAGGAGGTGACCGTCACCACCGCCTCGCACCGCGAGCCGCTGGCCGCGCACACCTACCGCAGCCGGGGCGGCGAGCAGTACAGCGTGGAGCCCGCCCCGGCGCGGCCCGGGCCGGGGACGGTGGTGCGGCTGCGGCTGAAGGCCGAGCACGCGCACCTCGCCGACGAGCACGCGCTGCGCGAGGTGCTGGCGCGGTACTGCGTGCTGCTGCCGATCGCGGTGTACGTCGGCGACGACGAGCAGCCGGTCAACGACGTGGTGGTGCCCTGGCGGCAGGACGTGCCGGGCCCGGCGCACCCGCACCGGATGCGCTTCGCCTCGGCGTTCGCCCGCAGCTTCGAACCGCTGACCGCCTTCCCGGTGACGCCGGTCGAGGGCCGCACCGACGCGGTCGGGCTGCTCTGGGTGCAGGACGGCGGGACGTACGGGTCGAGCGACAACCGGGACCTCGCGGTCTACCTGCGCGGCATGTTGCTCGCCGACGACGCCCGCGACCTGCTGCCCAGCTGGGCCGGCTTCATCGGCGGCGTGGTCGAGTCGACCCGGCTCACCCCCACCGCCAGCCGCGAGGACCTGCAGCGCGACGAGCACTACCGGGCGCTCCAGCAGGCGCTCGCCGACGCGATCGTGGACGGCCTGTACGAGACCGCCCGGCTGCACCCGGCGGCCTGGCGGCGGATCCTGGCCCGGCACGGCCAGGACCTGCTGGGCGCGGCGCTCTGCGACGACCGGCTGTTCACGCTGCTCGCCGACGACGTCCCGGTGCCGACCTCGCAGGGCGAGCTGACCGCCGGCGCGCTGCGGGCCGCGGGCTCCGGCGCGGTGCACGTGGCGCTGGGCAGCGGCGGCGGCTTCGAGGAGATGCTGTACCGGGCGATGCAGGTGCCGATCGCCCGCGGCGACCGGTACGCGGTGCTGCCGTTCCTGCGCCGCTACGCGCGGCTGCGCGAGTGCCGGATCGTCGAACTCGGCAGCGAGAGCGGCAACAAGGAGCTGTTCCGGGCCCCGGACGTGCCGCTGCCCGCCGAGCAGCAGGCCTGGCTGGCGGCCGCGCTGGCCGAGGACGGCGAGCAGCTGGTGCCCGCCAGGTTCGACCCGCCCGGGCTGCCGCTGGTGCTGGTGCCGGACCGCGAGGCCGAGCTCAAGGCGCGGATCGAGGACGACCGGGCGGACGCCCGGATCCCGTCCGCCGCCCTGCAGTTGGCGCGGGCGTTCACCGCGCGCACCGACGGCGCGGTCAAGGCCAGGCTGTACCTGAACCTGGCCTCGCCGGCCGTCCGCGACCTGCTGGCCGCGTACCGGGACGGGCACACCGGAGCGGCCACCGCGGCGGCGCTGCTGCGCTCGCTGAAGGTCATCATGGCGGCGGCCTCCGGCTCGGCGGGCGGTGACCTGGGGGCGGCGCTGTCCGGGATCTCCACCGCCGTGGCCGCGCTCACCGCGGCCGTGCCCGCCGACGGGCTGTCGGCGGTGCCCGACACCATCTCCGCAGACGCCGCAGAGCTTCCCCAGGGGGACGAGGAACGATGACCACCGACATCTGGTCCTGGGTGCACGACACCCACCGCCAGCTCGCCGAGTCCGGCCAGCACCGGCTGGCCGACGCGCTGGCCGAGATCGCCGGGCACGCCGTGGAGGGCCGCAACGAGCAGCTGGACGCGATGTTCCCGGAGGCGCTGGCCTCCGCGCGGGCCCTGGGCCTGCCCTGGGTGGAGGTGTTCCTGCGGCACTGGCGGCTGCAGAACTTGCTGAACAAGCGCCACCAGGGCGAGGCCGCGATGTCCGAGGCGGTGTCGCTGCTGGAGTTCGCGCACCGCGAGGAGACCGCGTCCTGCCCGCAGTCGGTGTGCGCCGTCCAGGACTTCACCATCTGCCACGCCAACATCGACGGCCCCGGCTACGTCCCGGAGCGGCTCGCCGTGCTGGAGGAGGCGCTGCAGCGGGTCGAACCGGCCCGGTCCTGCTTCGACTGCCTGTCCCGCGAGTACGCCGAGACCCTGGAGGACGACGGCCGCCCGGCGGACGCGCTGGCCCACCTCGACCGGGCCGAGACCCGGATCGCCGCGGCCGGCGAGCGGGTCTCGCTGTCCTTCGCGCACAGCCGCGCCTCCGCCCTGCACCGGCTCGGCCGGTACCAGGACGCGCTGGACGCGTACGACACCGCCGAGCGCGCCTACGTCGCCGCCGGGAACCGGCCGGACGACGACGACCGGCGCAAGCTCGCGGCCGGCCGCGCCCTGCAGTTCGCCGCGCTCGGCCGCACCGGGCACGCGCTGGAGCTGCTGCCGGAAGCCGAGGAGGCCGACCGGTACCCGGACATCCGGCACCGCTGGTCCGCCGCCGTCGAACTGCTCTGCGCGGCAGGGCAGTTCGAAAACGACGCCGCACTCGGCGCTCGACTCGCCTCCTGGGCGGGCGAGTTGGACACCGCCGGATCGCACCGTCCGTGCCTCGACCTGGTGTTGCGAGCCGGTCGGCTGGCGGTCGCCCGGGGCGCCCGCGAGGTCGCCCTGACGCTGGCCCGCACCGGCGAGCGCAAGCTCGGCCGGCTCCGCCGCACCGAGGGCGTCGCCGAGCAGGTGGCCGCGCTGCGGGCCGCCGCCGAGGCCCTGCCGCGCCCCGAACTCCCGGTGCCGGTGGACGAGTTGCCCGCCTGGCTGGCCGAGCACCGGCCCGACCCGGAGACCGGCGCCGAACTGCTGGCCGCCGCGCTGGCCCTCGGCGAGCGGCCCGACACCGTCCTGGTGGTCAACCTGGCCGGCGCCCTCGGCGCCCTCGGCCACACCCGGGCCGTCGCCGAACTCGCCTGGGCCCAGCTGGAGTTGGACCCGGGCCACGAGTACCTCACCGGCATGCTCGGCCAGCTCCTGATCGACGCCGAGGACGGCGAGGGCGTCGACCGGCTGGCCGCCCGGCTCACCGAGGCCGGCGACCCGGCCGACGCGCACTGGCTGCGGGCCCGCTGGGCCGCCGCCCAGGGCCGCTGGGCGGAGGTCGGCGAGCAGTGCGCGGCCGTCCTCGTCCACTCGCCCGACGCGCTCAACACCCGTCGGCTGGCCGCGGCCGCCGCCACCCGGCGCGGCGAGCACGCCGAGGCCCAGCGGCTCTACCGGGAACTGCTGGAGCACGCCGTGGACCCGGCCGAGGCGGGCGAGGACGACGCGCACCGCACCGTCCAGGAACCCGACCTGTGGCACCTGATCACGGCGGCCACCGCCAACCGGGACTGGGCGGCCGTCCGCGCGGCCGGCGCCCGGCTCGGCATCGAGTTCGACACCGACAGCGGCCCGGTCGAGGAGGAGTGGCAGCTGATCGAGCTGCGCGTCCGCCGGGCCAACGGCACCACCACCGACCTGCCCGCGCTGCGCACCGGCCCGGCCACCGCCAAGGTGCTGCCGGTGCTCGGCGAGGACGTCGGCCTCAACCACGGCGACATCGTGGTGTTCTCCCCGGCCGTCCTCAACGACCGCCCCGAGCCGGACTCGCCGGAGGCCGAGGACTGGCGGCCGGTCTTCGAACTCCTCACCCTGCTCGACCCGGCCGGCTACACCACCTACTGGATCGACGGCGCCTGCCCCGAACCCGAGCAGTGGTACACCCTGCGCGACGCCCTCCGGGACGCCGGGCACGCCGTCTGGGTCTACAGCGGCGACGGCTACCGGATCGCCGACCCCAGCGGCGAGCAGGACGGCCTCCCCGGCATCTACGCCGCCCTCGGCGTCCCGCCCACCGGCACCGCCGCCCGGACCGACGCCCTCCTCACCACCCTCACCGCCCACCTCGCCCACCCCCTCGCCTGGCCCGCCCTGGCCGAGGCGGCGGGCGCCGACCTGACCCGCCACCAGAAGATCGTCGACGCCTACGAGCTCTGACGCCCCGACCCGGCCGCCCGCCCCGGAAGGCGATCCCGTCGTCCTCCGGGGCGGGCTTCGACCTGCCGGGCTCCCCGAACCGGCACATGGCGGTCACCGCCGTCGTCCCCGACGACCTCGTCCTGGACACCGCCGCTCTCCGAACGTCAGCGGCCGGGCGGGGTCGGGTCGAGGTAGACCCGGGTGACGGCGGGGACGGCCCGGCGGATGGCGCGTTCGGCCTGGTCGCAGGCGGCTTCCACTTCGGCGGCGGTGGCCAGGTCGGCGAAGTCGACCTTGGCGGCGACCAGGACGTCGTCGGGGCCGTGGACGCTGGTGACCAGGTCGAGGACGCGGACGACGCGGGGCTGGGAGGTGAGCGTGTCGGTGATGGTGCGTTCGTAGCGGTCGGGGAGCGAACGGCCGATCAGCAGCGAGGCGTTGTCGCGGGCGAGGACGTAGGCGACCCAGGCGAGCAGGGCGCCGATCAGGACGGAGGCCAGGCCGTCCCAGAGGGCGTCGCCGGTGAGCTCGGCACCGAGCAGGCCGCCGAAGGCGAGCAGCAGGCCGATCAGCGCGGCGCAGTCCTCCAGGAAGACGGCCTTCACGGCGGTGTCGGAGGTGTGCCGCAGGTAGCGGTAGCCGCCGACGCGGAGCCGGCGGGTCTCGCCGCGCAGTTGGCGGACCGTCCGGGCCAGCGAGACGGACTCCAGGACGAAGGCGACGGCCAGGATCAGGTACGACAGGCCGGGGCTGCCGAGCTCCTCGCCGTACCGGAGGGTGTGGACGCCGTCGTGCACCGAGAACACCGCGCCGCCGACGAAGGTCGCGAAGGAGGCCAGCAGCGCCCACAGGTAGCGTTCGCGGCCGTAGCCGAGCGGGTGCTTGCCGTCGGCCGGGCGGGTGCTGCGCTTGAGGGAGAAGAAGAGCAGCACCTCGGTGACGGTGTCGGCGAAGGAGTGCGCGGCCTCGGAGAGCATCGCGCTGGAGCCGCTGATCGCGCCCGCCACGGCCTTGGCGAGGGCGATGCCGAGGTTGCACAGGCCCGCGACGATCACGGTGGTGACGCTCTCGCCGCCGCTGTCCCCGGGGGTGTCGGGCGTCGTCCGCTGCTCGCTCATAACCGGACATTGTGTCCGATTTGCGGGCTTCCACTCCGGAGGGGTGCGGGGCATGTCCCCGGCCCCGGACGACCGGGCCCGGGTGGCGCGGCCCACGTCAGACGCTGTTCGCACCCGCGCCGCCGATCGGGCAAGGTGGAGGCCAGGAGGCGGCCCCGACCGGGCGGGCGGCCGGGGTGGTGGAGGAAGTACCGTGTCCGATCGCGAGCCGGAGGGCGCGCCGGCGCAGGAAGCGCCGCCCACCGAGGGTCTGCTCGGACCGGACGCGCCGCCGATCGGACGGGCCGTCAGCGTGCCGCACGCGCCGGAGCCGGTGCAGACCGAGGGGCTGCTCGGCCGCCAACCGGGGCCCGAGGCCACCGAGGCCGTCCGGCCCCGCCGCGGCCCGCTGGCCCAGGACACCCTGACGCCCGAGGAGTGGAACGCGGCCGGCTACACCCCGTCCCACGGCATCGACCTGGCCGAGCTGCACAAGGGCGCCCCCGGCGACGCCCCCTGGCCGGACCGGATGCGCACCCTGCTGCGGACGCCGATGGCCGAGCGCCCGGCGTTCGAGCGCACCCCGCGCGAACTGCACCCCTCGGCCGGCGCGCAGGCCCAGCGCAACGTGCCGCGCGTCCTCGACCTCTCGCTGCGGATCGGCGAACTGCTGCTGGCCAGCGGCGAGGCCGCCGAGGACGTGGAGGCCGCGATGCTCGGCATCGCCCACGCGTACCGGCTCGACCACTGCGAACCGCAGGTCACCTTCACGCTGATCTCGATCTCGCACCAGCCCTCGCTGATCGACCCGCCGGTCACCGCGGACCGGGTGGTGCGCCGCCGCACCTCCGACTACACCCGGCTGGCCGCCGTGTACGAGCTGGTCGCCGACATCACCGCCGAGCGGGTCAGCGTCAACGACGCGTACCGGCGGCTGGCCGGGATCCGCCGCAACCGGCACCCCTACCCGGCGTGGCTGATGGCGCTGGCCACCGGGCTGCTGGCCGGGGCGGCGTCCTTCCTGGTCGGCGGGCGGATCGACTCCACGGCCTGGCTGGTGTTCGTCTCCGCGTTCACCACCGCCGTGGTCGGCGACCGGCTGGCCTCGGCGATCGCCCGCCGCGGGCTGCCCGAGTTCTACCAGTTCGTGGTCGCCGCGATGCCCGCCGCGCTCTGCGGCATCCTGCTGTCCTTCAACGAACTGCACCTGCGCGGCTCGGTGGTGATCACCGGTGGGCTGTTCGCGCTGCTGCCCGGCCGGGCCATGGTCGCCGCCGTCCAGGACGGCCTGACCGGCTTCTACATCACCGCCGCGGCCCGGCTGCTGGAGGTGGTGTACCTGATCGCGGGCATCGTCATCGGCGTGATGCTGGTGCTGTACGTCGGCGTCAACTACAACGCCAGGCTGCGGCCGGACGAGAGCCTGGGCGGCAGCACCAACCCGCCCGTCCAGCTGGTCGCCGCGATGGTGCTGGCGCTGGCCTTCGCGATGCTGCTGCAGACCGAGCGGCACTCGCTGCCGATGGTGGTGATAAACGCGGCCGTCGGCTGGTCCGTGTTCGGCGTGCTGACCAACAACGCGGACGTCTCGCCGATCGTCGCCACCGGCCTCGCGGCCGGTCTGGTCGGCCTGTTCGGACAGCTGCTGGCCCGCTACCGGGCGGCCTCCGCGCTGCCGTACGTCACCGCCGCGATCGGTCCGCTGATGCCCGGTTCGGCGCTGTACCTCGGCATGCTGGCCTTCGCCCAGGGCCACCCCGCGTCCGGGCTGGTCTCCGCCTCCCGGGCGGTCGCGCTGGCACTGGCGCTGGCGATCGGCGTCAACCTCGGCGGCGAGGTGGCCCGGCTGTTCCTGAAGAACCCCGGCGCGAGCGACCGGGACACCCCGCACGCGCTGATCCCGCGCCGGGCGGCGAAACGCACCCGCGGCTTCTGACCCCGCGCCACCCCCTGCAAGAAGAGGCACCGCCCGATGATCAGTGCACTGCTGGACGGCTACCGCCACCACATCGTGGACGCCCACAAGCAGCCGCTGTTCCTGCTGCTGGTCGGGTTCATCGCCTCCTTCGCGTTCATCCGGTTCAGCACCCGGATGATCCGCGCCCAGGTGCGCTGGTGGCCCGGCAACATCACCCCCGGCGGCCTGCACATCCACCACATGGTGTTCGGCCTGGGCTTCCTGCTGCTCGGCGGCATCGGCACCTTCGCCACCGACGGCGGGCACCCCTGGACCGACTGGTTCGGCCTCTCCTTCGGCATCGGCTGCGGGCTGGTGCTGGACGAGTTCGCGCTGATCCTGCACCTGGACGACGTGTACTGGAGCGAACAGGGCCGCAAGTCGGTGGACGCGGTGATCCTCGGCATCCTGCTCACCGCACTGCTGCTCACCGGCTACGTGCCGCTCGGCGTCGTGCCCGGGCAGGACACCCGCTGGGGGCTGGTCGCGGTGATCGGGATCAACGCGCTGGTCTGCCTGGTCGCGCTGCTCAAGGGCAAGGTCTGGACGGGACTGCTCGGCATCATGGTGCCCGGCCTGTCCTGGATCGGCGCGATCCGGCTGGCCCGCCCCGGCAGCCCGTGGGCGCGCTGGCGCTACACCGGACGCCCCCGGCGGATGGCGCGCGCGACCCGGCGCGAGCGGCGGCTGCACGCGCGGACGGACCGGGCCCGCACCTGGCTGTTCGACCTGATCGCCGGGGCGCCCGACAAGGTTCCGGCCGGGCACCCGAAGGCGCAGGCGGTGGCCGAGCGGATGGCCGCCCGGGCGCTGGCCCACCGGCGCCGCCCCGGGCGGGGCGCGGTCGGCGCGGGGAGCGGCGGGTACGGGGGTGCGGGCGGGGCGGCCGGGGCCGGTGCCGCGCACGGCGACCCGGCGCGGCGGGCCCGGGCCCAGCGGCGGCGGCGCACCGTCCGGGCCGGGCGGCCGCGGACCACCGCGACCGGGCCGGGGCGGCCCTCGGGGCGGGTGCGCTGACCCGGGGGCCGACGAGGGCGGCAGGGCCGGGCGCGGCGGTCCGCGAGGTCCTCGGACGCCCCGGCCGCTCGGCGCACAGGCCCGTTCGGACAATCCGACATCTCACCCGCGCGGCCGCATGGCGATGGCACTGAGCCACCGCCGGGTCTGAGAATCTTGCGGTGCGTGACCGAATGATCACCTCATGGGATGTCCGGCTGGTCGTCAGAGACCGTCACCGGCACCCGCCGTCGCTCGCCGCCCGCCGAGAGGGGACCGTCATGCCGCGCAGGCTCCTGCCCACCCTCCTCCTCGCCACCGCCGCCCTGCTCGCCCTGCTCCCCGCCGCGAACGCCCCTGCCGCGAACGCCCCCGCGGCGCCCGCCGCCGCACCCGGAGCCGACCGGCCCGCCGACGACCCGCAGCCCGGCTTCCCCTCCGCGGAGGACGTCGGCCGGGCCCGGGCCGACGCGGACGCCAAGGCCGCCGACGCCGCCGCCGTCGAAGCGGGACTCGCCGCCGCCCGGCGGGAGGCGGAGCAGGCCGGGCAGGCCGCCGAACAGGCGGTGGAGGCGTACAACGGCGCGCTCGTCCGGCTCGGCCGGGCCGAGCAGGCGTCCCGGGCCGCCGCCGCGCGCTCGACCGCCGCCGAAGCGGACCGGACCGAAGCCGCCGACCGGGCCGCCGAACTGCTCGCCGAGATCTACCGGCAGGGCGCCACCCCCCAACTCTCGGCCGTCGACGCCCTGCTGGACTCGCGCGGCACCGCCCCGCTGTCCGGCCGGGCCGCCGCCATCGGCACCGCCGGCGCCCGGACCAGGCAGATCCTCGACGACGCCACCTCCACCGCGAAGGCCGCCGCCCGCGCCGCCGACGAGGCCCGCGCCGCCGAGTCCGCCGCCCGAGCGGCCGCCGGGGCGGTCCGCACCGCCAAGGAGCAGGCCCAGCGGCGCGTCACCGAGCAGCAGGCCAAGGTCGCCGAGACCGCCGCCCGCCGGGAGACCCTGCTCGCCGAACTCGCCGCCGCCCGCGACACCACCGTCGAACTCGAACGGCAGCGGCAGGAGGCGCTGGCCGCGATCGCCGCCCGCGAGGCCGAGGAGGCCGCCCGCCGCGCCCAGGCCGAGGCGGAGCAGCGGGCCGCCGCCGAGGAGGCCGCCCGGCACCACGCCGCCCCGCAGCAGCGCGAGAGCGCCTGGTCGGCGGGCGGCTCCGCGGCCGCCCTGGCCTTCGCCCGCTCCGTCGTCGGACTGCCCTACATCTGGGGCGGCGAGGGCCCGCAGGGCTACGACTGCTCCGGCCTGACCATGATGGCCTGGCGCCGCGGCGGCAAGAGCCTGACCCACTTCGCCGCCGACCAGTACGCCGAGTCCACCCCGGTCAGCTACGCCCAACTCCGGCCCGGGGACTTGGTGTTCTGGACCAAGACCGGCCGCGCGGCGGACATCTACCACGTCGCCATCTACCTCGGCGACGACCAGATGATCGAGGCCCCCCGCCCCGGTGCGGCCATCAAGCAGGCCAGCCTGTGGATCATGGGCCGCCCGGACTTCTACGCCCGGCCCTGAACGCCCGCCCGCCCCTGAGCGCCCGCCCGCGCTTGAACGCCCGCCCGCTCGGGCGGGCGGGGGCGTCGGCCCAGGTCCGCGGCGGTCACTGTCCCCAGGTGCCGGTGGCCCAGATCGCCTGGCCGTCGCGCTGGTAGATGACGAGGTTGCCGTCGTCCTGGAGGACGGCATACGCGCCCGGGTGGCCCCAAGTACCGCTGGCCCAGAGGGACCTGTCCCACCTGCCGTAGCTCTCCACCGGGTAGACGGCCAGGTTCCCATCGGCCTGCATCCGCAGCACGGAGTTGCTGTGACCCCAGGTGCCGGTGGACCAGATCGCCTTGTCGTCGCGCTTGCGGTACAGCACGACGTTCCCGTCCGGCTGGACGACCAGCCAGACCGAGGCCGACTGCGCCCAGGAGCCCTGGCGGAGCTCGTCCGTCGCGCCGTCCACTCCCGGGCAGAGGGCGGACGGTTCTTCGGCGGTGTAGGTGCGCCACGTCCGGTCGGGGGTGCCGACCATCAGGTTGCCGCCGGGCCAGAGGGCCACGGTGGCGCCCGGCAGGCCCCAGGTGCCGGTGGACCAGAGCGCACCACCGGTCTCCGGGCCGCCTCCGGCCCGGTACACCACGAAGTTGCCGTCGTCCTGGAGGACGGCGTACGCGCCCGGATGGCCCCAGGTACCGCTGCTCCAGATCTCGTGGTTCGGGCCGCCGGTGGAGTTCACCAGGGAGAGCACCAGGTTGCCGTCGGCCTGCATGACCAGGATGGACTCGTTGTCCTTGGCCACCAGGCTCTGGCCGGCGGTCAGCCGCCACCCGGCCGTCTGCTCGGCCAGGCCCGCCCACGGGTAGAAGGGCAGTTGGCACTTCCTGGTCGGCATCACCGGCTCCGCCTGTGCGGCCGGCACGGTGCCGGCCACCGCCGCCGCGGCCAGCAGACCGGCCGCCGCTGCACGTATCGCCCGCCGTCGCATGGAGTCTCCTCGGTGTCGTCCGCTGAATTTCGCGGGTGAACGTAGCATGCGTCAGCCACTTTGGCTCAAAAGCGTTTTCTGCGGTGCGCGGTGCGGCCGGGCACCGGGAGGCACCGGGAGACATCGTGGCCGAGGATGCCAAGAGGGCTGCGGGGAAACGTTTTTCCCGCTGTCTCCGGCGCGGGCTAGGTTCGCCCACGAAAATTCGCAGTGACACGAGGGGGGAACCTCATGCGGCGACGCGTGATGCGTGCGGCGGCGGCCGGTCTGCTGGCCGCCGCGGCGATGGCCGGCACGGTGCCGGCCGCACAGGCGGCGACGGACCCGGCGGCGCCGTCGCCCAAGTGCCAGCTGCCCGCGCCGACCACGGTGGCGGACCGGCAGACGGCCGGCTGGAAGCTGACCGGCGGACAGAGCCTGGCGGCGAAGGACGGGAAGGCCGTCCTGACCATGGAGCCCGACGGCAACCTGGTGCTCTACCTGGTCAACTCCACCGGCGGCCCGAACCACCCGATCTGGAGCACCGGCACCTGGGGCCACCCCGGCGCGTACGGCCTCCTCCAGGACGACGGCAACTTCGTGGTGTACCAGGCCGGAGGCGGCCCCGAGACCGGCGGTGCGCTCTGGTCCAGCGGCACCTGGGGGCAGCCGGGCGCCACCCTGTCCATCCTGCCGGGCGCCCTCCTGATCGTCGGCACGCCCGGCAAGCTGTGGAGCACCAGCACCTTCGACGAGCCGTCCGCCTTCTGCCCCGGGGTGGCGGACTCGCCGGGCGTGATCCTCTCGGGCTCCTGGACGGAGTCGGCCTCGGCCTGGCTGATCCTCCAGCGGGACGGGAACCTCGTGATGTACCGCAAGCGCGACGACAAGGCGATCTGGTCCACCAACACCTGGGGCCACGAGCGCTCCACGCTGCGGATGCAGGACGACGGCAACCTGGTGCTCTACCCGCTGGAGAGCTTCGGCAGCTGGACGAACGCGATCTGGTCCACCAACACCGGCGGGCACCCCGGCGCGTACGCCATCCTCCAGGACGACGGCAACTTCGTGGTCTACCAGCGCGACGGCCGGGTGCTCTGGGCCAGCGGTACCTGGGGCCTCTAGGCCCCGTGGCCGGTGCCCGCGCCCGTGCTCGCGTTCGTGCGGGCGCGGGCCGCACCGGCTCCGACCGGCCGGAAAACCGGATGCCCGGGGGCGGGAAGCCGTCGTACGGTGGCTCGATGGGCAACGACGCGCAGCAGGGCCCCGACCGGGGCATCGAGATCCGGCCGATCACCCACGAGGAACTGGCCGACTGGGACCGGGCGGTCGCGCTCGGGTTCATGCGTCCGCACGTCGCCCCGGCGACGGAGTGGCGGGAGCTGCTGTTCGAGCCGGGGCGGATGCTGGGGGCGTTCGACCACGACGGCCCGGCGGCGGGCGGCCGGCCGCGCTGCGTGGCGACCTTCCGCAGCTTCGACACCGGGCTGACGGTGCCCGGCGGGGCGCTGCTGCCGGTCGACGCGATCACCGGCGTCACGGTCAACGCCACCCACCGCCGGCGCGGCCTGCTCAGCGGCATGATGCGGCACGACCTGACCGCCGCCCGCGAGCGCGGTGCGGCCGCCGCGATCCTGATCGCCGCCGAGCACAACATCTACGGCCGCTTCGGCTTCGGCTCGGCCGCCCCGCTGGCCGGCTGGCGGGTCGACGTGCTGCGCTCCGGCGGCGTCCGGGCCGGGCTGCCCGTGCACGAGGGCCACCGGATCGACTTCGCGACCCTGGAGGAGTTCCGCAAGCACGGCCCCGAACTGCACGAGCGCTGGCAGCCCACCCAGCCCGGTGCGATCGGCCGCCCCGAAGCCTGGTGGCGGCTGCGGGCGGGCGAGATCGACCTGCCCGGCTTCGACTGGAAGCAGGGCTTCACCGCCTTCCACCGCACCGCCGACGGCACCCTCACCGGCATGGTCAACTACACCGTCGACGACAAGTGGGACGGCTCCTACCCGGACTGCCCGCTGACCGTCCGGGACTTCATCGCGCTCGACCGGAAGACCGCCAACGCGCTCTGGACGTTCGCCTTCTCCGTCGACTGGGTGCGCCACGTGGTCGCCCCGCACCTCGGCCCCGGTGACGTGCTGCCGCTGCTGCTCAACGACCCGCGCGGCGCCAAGCCGCACGAGGAGGCCGCCGACTTCACCTGGCTGCGGCTGCTCGACCTGCCCGCCGCGTTCGCCGCCCGCCGCTACGAGGCCCCCGGTCGCCTGGTGCTGGACGTCACCGACCGCGCCGGTTGGACGGCCGGGCGCTGGGCCCTGGAGAGCGCCGCCGACGGCACCGGCCGGGTCACCCCCACCTACGACCGGGCCGACCTCGCGCTCGACGTCTCCCGGCTCGGCGCCCTCTACCTAGGCGGCGGCAGCGCGGCGGCCCTCGCCGACGCCGCCCTGCTCACCGAGCTGACCCCGGACGCGGCCGCCCGGGCGGACACCCTGCTGCGCACCGCCCGCGCCCCCTGGAACCCGGACAGTTTCTGACCCGCCTCCGCCCCGGCCGCCGGTACGGCGCTGGCGGCCGGGGCGGTCTCCGGGGCAGGCTGGCGGGCATGGGAGACCGCGCGAACTACGTACTGCTGGACGGGAACCGGGCCGTGCACGGGCCGTACGTGGACAGGTACGGAGCCGTCGGGCTCGACCTCGCGCTGCTGTCCGGGCCGGCGCGCACCGTCGAACGGATGCGGGCGCTCGGACCCGGCGGGTACTGGCTGGACGACGTGTTCTGCCAGGGCTCGGTGCTGGTCGACCTGCCGCGCCGGGTGCTGCTGTTCTTCGCCTGGGAGGGCCCGAGCACCGACCCCCGGCTGCGTGCGGCCACCTTCGAGCTGCTCCAGGAGGCTTGGCCCGGCTGGGAGTTGCGCTGGTGCCACGACGGCAACGCCGACCTGCTGCGGCACCTCGGCCTCGACCCGGAGGCCGTCCGCGACCGGGACGTCCGACCGGTGCCCGCGCCGCTGGTCACCGAGGAGTGGGAGACCGGGGCCGAGGAGCCGGCGCTCGTCGTGGTGACGGTCGGGCAGGACCGCTGCCACCTGCTCGCCGACATCGGCGGCCACCCCGTCACGGAGGGCCCCGGACTGCTGCAACGCCTGGACGGGGCGGCCGACTTCGGCTACTGCGAGGTGGCCGCCGACGCGGGCCTGCACCTCGACCCGGAGCGCCGCACGCTCGGCTGGTGGACGCTCACCAACCTCCCCGAGCCGGAGGCCGTCCCGGCGCGCTGGCCGGGCTGGACGGTGCGGCGCTGGGACGACGACCACGACCGTCACCTGGCCGCCGCGCCGGGCCTGTTCGCCCTGCCGGAGATCGACCCGGCCGAGGCCCGGGCCGCCGTACTGAGGGCCGCCGAGGACTACAACGGGCGGTGGCACGGGCGGAGTTGAGCGGGCGTTCGGCGGGCTGCCGGGCGTCAACCGGCGGATCGCGGAATTCACTCCCAGGCGTGCCGAACACTCTTGCCGTGGCGTGGAATTGGCGATCCCCGGGCGCAACTGTGGCGTACCGGCCGCGAGCTGGGGGAACGCCGGGGAGCTCGACCGCCCGGAGGGGTGAACGCAGGTCCGGTCCGGGTGTCGCTGTTCGAACCTGACGGTTCGACAGTTCCCTCACCGCTGCCTAGCGTTCGGGGAAATCGGGTCGCTCGACAGAGAAGTGCCCCGGCGGGTGCTGCGAACACCCCCGGGGCGGAGTCGAAGCGATCCTCCCGAACATCGCAAATTCAAGGGACTTCGACGTGTTCCACCTTAGCGCCTGGGCAGCCCCCTGCATCGCCATCGCCGCACTCTTCCTCGTTTTCACCCTCGCCTGGTACCTCTCCGGCGCCCACGACACCCCGACCGGACGCCACCGCACGGGAGCCGACGCCCGCAAGGGCCGCCACCGGGCGGGCGCCGCCCCGGTCGTCCCGCCGCCGGCGCCCGTCCGGCCGCCGAACACGCTCCCGGTCTGCTCCCGGTTCCGGCACCCGCTGTCCCCGCACTCGCTGCGCCGCACGATCATGCCCAGGCTCCCGCTCGTCCACGGCCCCGCCACCCGGATCGCCGTCCACCGGGCCCCCGGTCCGGCCGTCACCCCGCGCGTCATGCCGCTCTGGACCGCCTACGGCGTCCCCGGCGCCGACACCCCGCCGGGCCGGGCCGACAGCGCGGCCTGACCGCCGCCCGGAGGTGGTGACGCACGTCACGCGGGCCCGGGTGGAGTGCGGTGCCCGTTCCGCTCCTCTGCAAGGGCGAGGCGTTCGCCGGAACCGACTGGGGAGAGAACCGATGCCACGTCAACCGATGTCTTCACGAAGGCCGTTGCCCGAGCTGGCGGGAGTGCGGCACGGCACGGCCGAGGTGGGCGGCCTACGCCTGCACTACGCCGAGGCGGGGCCCGCCGGGGCGCCGCCGGTCGTCCTGGTGCACGGCTTCCCGCAGCACTGGTTCGCGTGGCGGCGGGTGGTGCCGCTGCTGGCCGGGGACTTCCGGCTGCTCTGCCTGGACATGCCCGGCTTCGGCTGGTCGGAGGGCGCGCCCGGGCGCTGGTCGACCGAGGCCCGGGCGGCCGACCTGGTGGGCTTCCTGGACGCGCTGGGGCTGGACTCGGCGTTCCTGATCGCCCACGACTGGGGGGCCTGGGCCGGGTACCTGGCCTGCGCCCGCCGACCCGAACGGTTCGACGGGTACCTGGCGTTGAACATGGTGCACCTCTGGCCGGAGCGTCGCGGGACGCTCGGCAGCGCCTGGCGGTTCTGGTACACGCTCGCCCTGGAGTGGCCGCCGCTCGGGCGCGCCGTGCTGCGGCACTGGCCGGCCTTCACCCGCTACCTGCTGCGCCGCGGCCCGGCCGACCGCTCGGCGCTCGGCGCGGCGGAGGTCGCCGAGTTCGCGGAGGCCGCGCGGGTGCCGCTGGCGGCCCTGGCGGGCGAGTCCGTCCACCGGGCCTTCGTCGTCCGGGACATCGCCGCCCTGCGGCGCGGGGAGTTCCGCGCGCTGCGGCCGCTGACGCCCACGCTGGCCCTCACCGGCGAGCACGACCCGGTGATCCCGCCGCGACTCCTCCTCAGCGGCGCCGAGTCCCGCGACGGGCTGCGGGTCGAGATCGTCCCGGGCGCCGGGCACCAACTGCCCGAGGAGCGCCCCGAACTGGTCGCCGACCGGGCCAGGCGGCTGTTCCTGCGCTGACGGACGGGCGGCTGGACGGGCGGGCGGGCGCGGGGCGGGCCCGTCGGTGGTGCAGCGGATAGCCTGGGAGGCGTTCCGGCGCCGACCAGTGAGGAGTCGCGGCCATGCCCGAGCCGAGCGGTACCACCTGGCCGACGGCCGAGCTCGGGCCGCTGCGCCGGCTGCGGGTCGTCGCCGCCACCGCGAAGAACCCGCACTGCGCCACCCGCCTGTTCGACGTCCCCCCGGAGCTGCTGTGGGAGGTGGTCTCCGACCTGGAGCACGAACTCCCGCGACTGCTGCCCGGCGTACGGTCGTTCACCCCCGAGTCGGCGCCGGGGCCGGGCGGCCGGTTCCGGGCCGTCGCGGTCGGCCGGCTCGGTCACCGGGAGGTCTTCGAGGTGCTGCTCGCCCCGGGCTGGTGCCTGATGCGGAGCCGGGTGGTGCTGGGCGCGATGGCCGCCGAACCCGAGGGCGCGGGGACCAGGTTCGGCTACCTGAGCAGCTTCCGCCTCCCCGGCGGCGGCGCCCTCCGGGCCCTGCGCCGACCGGGCGCGGACGCGCGCGGCGAGGCGCTGCTGGACCGGCTCGGCGCGCGGATCGAGGCCCGCCGGGCCTGAGGGAGGCGCGCCCGCCCCGGGCCCGCCGCGCCCGGCGGAGGCCGGTTCACCCCCAGGCGCGCCGGAAGGACTGCCTGGCCCGGAAGAGCCTGGACCTGACCGTCCCCACCGGCACCCGGAGCAGCCGGGCCACCTCCTGCTCGTCCAGCCCCTCCACGTGCCGCAGCACCAGCACCGCGCGCTGCTCCGGCCCGAGCCGCCGCAGCACGTCCGCCACGTCGCGGGCGAGCGCCGCGTCCCCGTCCGCGGGCAGGTCCGCCAGGTCGGGGACGGCGACCTCCCGCCGGTGCCGCCGGGCGACCCGCAGCGACTCGCGCACCGCGATGACCCGCACCCACCCGTACAGCGCCTCCGGCGTCCGCAGCCCCCGCAGGCCGCGGAAGACCGCGATGAAGACCTCCTGCATCGCGTCCGCGGCGTGCTCCAGCGCCACCGAGGCGCAGATCCGCCCGACGTACGGGGTCAGTTCGGTGATCAGCGCGTCCATGGCGAACACATCGCCCTGCTGGGCCGCCGCCACCAGCCGGGACGTCTCCTCGTCCCCCATCCGCGCCCCCGCCCGCACCGGTTCCCCTGCCGGGGACCTTACTTGACGATGGTCTTGCCGATGCCGGGCAGCACGAAGTCCTGGATCAGGCCCTTGGCGTCGCGGACCAGGGGGCGGAAGACCCGGTAGCGGGAGAGGTTGATCAGGCGGGCCACCAGGGGGGTGGAGCGGCGGACGAACTCGCGGGTGCGCTCGGTGTCGGGGGTGCGGTCGAAGACCCAGTAGAGGACGACGACCATCAGGTGCAGCCAGAGCACGTCGGGCAGCAGGTCGACCAGTTCGGCGTCCAGCTTGGGGGCGAGCTCGGAGCCCTGGAGCACGTCCCGGAAGAGTTCGACGGCGGTGGCCCGGGCCGGGTGGGACTCGTTGGAGAAGGGGCTGAGCGAGCTGGTCGGGTCGGCGGCGGTGCGGAAGAACTGGGCGGAGAACCCGTGGTACGGGGCGGCGGTGTCGATCCAGGAGTCGATCGCGATCCGGAGGCGCTCGGCGAAGTCGCGGGTGTGCGCCATCCGGGCCCTGGCGTCGGCGGCGTGGTCGTGGGTCATCCGGTCGTAGAAGCCCTGGATCAGGAACTCCTTGGCCGAGAAGTAGTAGTAGGCGCTGCCGACCGAGACGCCCGCCTCGGCGGCGATCGCCCGCATGGTGGTCTTCTCGTAGCCGCGCTCCTGGAACATCCGCATCGCGGTCTCCAGGATCAGCGCGCGGGTGGCCTCGCTCTTGTCGGTCTTCGGCCGGGCCCGACCGCCCGCCAGCTCGCCGGACACGGGCGGGCCGGCCGCCTGCTCCGCGCCGTCGCCCGCCTTCGCCGCGCCGCCCGACCCCACGGGGCGCCGATGAGTCCGCTCCTGGCCGTTACCTGACACCTCGCCCCGCCTGATTCGCTTCCGTCGCGGTCGTCTACCCGTCCGAGCCTAGCCCGGACCGGGACGACCCCGGACCGGGAGGGCGAATCGGAATCCGGGCGGCGCGCCCGGTGCCCCCGGCGGCGGGGACCCGGCGGGGATCCGGCGGACGCGGCAGGTGTGGAAGGCTGGCCGGATGCCCGACTCCGACCGCACCCCGCCCCCGCCCGTCCTGCGCGAGGGCACCGCCGCGGACGCCGCCGCCGTCGCCCGGCTGCACGCCGCCAGCCGCCGCGCCGCGTACGCCGGACTGGTGCCGGCCCGGGTGCTGGACGCGGAGGGCGCCGAGCAGGAGCCGCTCTGGGCGCTGCGGCTGGACGCCGACTACGGGACGCCCGCCGACACCCCCGTCCTGCTGCTCGCCGAGCAGGCCGGGGAGGGCGTCGTCGGCTTCGCCTACCTGGTGCCGGACGGCGGCGAGGTCCGGCTGGAGCAACTGCACGTCCGCCCCGACCGCACCGGCGGCGGCATCGGCGCCCGGCTGCTGCGCGCCGCCCTGGACCGCTTCCCCGACGTGCCCGTCCGGCTGGACGTGCTGGCCGCCAACCGGCGCGCGATCGCCTTCTACGAACGGCACGGCGCCCGCCGGCTCGGCCGCGGCACCGCGCACTTCCCGGACGGGACGCGGCTGCCCGAGTACGTCTACGGCTGGCGCTGACGGACCGTCAACCCGGCTTCCGGGCGAGGAACAGGGCGGCGGACAGGGCCAGCGCGGCGGCGCAGCACGGCAGCAGGTAGCCGGTGCCCGGCGCGGCGTGCTGGGCGAGCGCGCCGCCGAACGTCGCTCCCGTGGAGACGCCGACCAGGATCGCCGCGACCGCCAGCGCCATCCCCTCGGTCAACCGGTGGGCGGGCAGCAGGCGTTGGGCCAGTGTCATGCCGCTCACCATGGTCGGCGCGGTGCCCGACCCGGCCGCCAGCAGGGCCGCGCCCAGCAGCGGCACCCCCGCCCCGGACAGGCCCGCCGCCAGCGGCAGCAGCATCAGGGCGGCCATCGCGCCGGTGCCCAGCGCCAGCCGCACCGCCGCCGGGCGGCGCGGCCGGACCGCGCCGAACACCAGCCCCGAGACGCAGGACCCGGCCGCGACCAGGGCCAGCAGCCCGCCGCCGGCCGACTGCCGGCCCAGCGCGTCGGTGTACGCGAGCGTGGTCACCTCCAGCGAGCCGAACAGCACCCCGGCGGCCAGGAACACCGCGAGCAGCGGCGGCAGGCCCGGTGTCCGGAGCAGCCCCCTCGCGCGGGAGTGGCCCGGGTGGGCCGGGGGCGGCTCGGTGGCGCGCTGGGCGGCGAACAGCAGGGTGCCGGCGGTGCCCAGCAGCCGGGCGGCGAGCAGCCCGGCCTCGGGGGCGACGGCGGTGCACAGGGCCATGCCGAGCACCGGTCCGGCCATGAAGCACAGCTCGTCCAGCGACTGCTCCAGCGCGTTGGCCCGGTGCAGCACGGCCGGGTCCGTCCGGTGCAGGTGCGCCCAGCGGGCCCGGGCCATCCCGCCCAGGTCGGGGCTGCTGCCGGACAGCGCCCAGCACAGGAAGAGCGCCCAGGCCGGCGCGCCCGAGCGCACGCACAGCAGCAGCCCCACCGTCGGCAGCGCACCGGCCAGCACCGCGGGCACCGCGACCCGCGCCTGCCCCAGCCGGTCGACCAGCCGCCCCAGCACCGGCAGCAGCGCCGCACCCGCCAGCACCCCCACCGCGGAGACCGCCCCGGCCAGCGCGTACGAGCCGCGCCGGTCGGCGATCAGCACCACGACCGACACGCCGTTCATCGCCAGCGCGAGCCGGCCGAGCAGCCCGGAGAGCGTGAACGCCAGAGTGCCGGGCGCGGCGAACACCGGGCGGTAGCGGGCGAGCGGCAGCGACAAGGGAGGGCTCCAGGGGATCGGGGGATGCCTCCAGCCTCGCGGCGGGGGAGCGGGGGCGTCCAACACCTGCTCCGCCGCATTCACCGCATTCCGTTGTTAATCTTCCGGGCGTGCCCCGAGACCTCCACCCCCGGCTGCTGCGCAGCTTCGCCGCCGTCGCCGAGACGCTGCACTTCGGCCGCGCCGCCGAGCGGCTGCACCTGGCGCAGCAGGCCGTCAGCCGGGACGTCCAGGCGCTGGAACGGGAGTTGGGCTGCGTGCTGCTGAACCGGTCGACCCGCAGCGTGGGGTTGACCGAGGCGGGTGCGGCGCTGCTCCCGATGGCGCGCCAACTGCTGGAGCTACAGGCGGAGATCGCCGCGCTGGGTGGGACCCGGGCGCTGCTGGTCGATCTCAACGGGCAGGACTGGGGGCCGGACCACGCTGCCGAGCGGGTGCTCGCCGAGGCCCGTCGGCGGTGTCCGGAGGTCGAACTGCTGGCCCGCTACCTGGGTGGACTGGCCGGTGCGGCGGGGGAGTTGGCCGCGCACCGGCTGGACGCCTCGTTCGGCCGGTACGCCGGGCTGCCGGCCGCCGACCGGGGCCGGCTGGTGCACCTGCCCGTCCGGTTGGAGCCGATGGGGGTCTTCCTGCCGCTGGGGCACCCGCTGGCCGACCGGCCCGCCGTCCCGCTGGGGGCGCTCGTCGGGTACCGGGTGGACGTGTTCGCGGGGCAGCCCGCCACCGCCGAGTGGACCGACCTCGGGCTGCGGCTGCTGGCCGCGCACGGGCTGGAGGCCGCGCCCGGGCGCACCCCGCCGGTCGGGGCCGCCGAGTTCGCCCGCTACCTGGCCCGGCACGGCGATCCGGTGCTGACCGCCGCCGGGGCGCACGACCACCCGGGCGCGGTGGTCCGGCCGCTGGTCGATCCGGTGCCGCTCAGCCTGGTCGGCCTGGTGCACCGGCCGGGGGTGCGCCACCCGGGGCTGGCCGCGCTGCGCGCCTGCGCGTCCGAACTGGCCGCCGCCGAGGGCTGGTTGCGCCGCCCGCCGGACAGTTGGCTGCCGGCCGAGGACGCGGCGCTGCTCTGACCGCGCGCGCGGACGGCGGCGCCCCCGCCGAGGGGGACGGCGGGGGCGGTACCGGGGAGGCCGGACTCGCGGCCCTGGCAGGCGGGTTCAGGAGGCTCGCACGGCGGAGACGTCCAGCGCCAGCTTGACCTTCTCGCCGATCAGCACGCCACCGGTCTCCAGCGCGGCGTTGTAGGTCAGGCCCCAGGCGGTGCGGTCGACGCTGGTGCCGCCCTCGAAGCCGACCCGGTTGGCGCCGTACACGTCGGTGGCCGCGCCGGTGAACTCCAGGTCGAGGACGACCGGGCGGGTGGTGCCCTTGATGGTGAGGTCGCCGTGCAGGCGGTAGGTGTCGCCGTCGACCCGCTCGGCGGAGGTCGACTTGAAGGTGATCTCCGGGTGCGCGGCGGCGTCGAAGAAGTCGCCGGTGCGCAGGTGCTCGTCGCGCTGGGCCTGGCCGGTGCTGATCGAGGCGACCTTGATCACCAGTTCGGCGGTGGAGGCGGCGGGGTCGCTGCCGTCCAGGTGCAGCTTGCCCTCGTACTCGGCGAACTCGCCGCGGACGTTGGTGACCATCGCGTGCCGGACCGCGAAACCGATCTTGGAGTGGGCGGCGTCGATGGTGTAGTCGCCGGTCAGGTGGGCCAGGTCCGGGCCCTGGACGGCGGTGGTGGCGGCGGTGTTCTTGCTGCGGTTGAAGATGCCCATGGCTTCTCTCCTCGGTACGGGGGTCGAAGCCGTTTGTTGAGGCTTCAACTTGTTCACGCGGTTCACCGTACGCCGATCTGGTTCAACTTTCAACCATGAAGTTGAAAGTTGTCCGAAGTTCCTCCGGGAGGCCGCTCCCGCACAGCGCCGTCCCCAGCCTGTGGACAGCGCCGCCACCGCCCCGAAAACCTGGTGCGCCCGCCCCCGGGACGGTTCACACTGACCGCCGGAACCCCCGAACCCCACCCCGCCCAGGGAGAGTTGTGCAGTCCGCCGTCACCGTGTCACCGTCCCAGGTCCCCGAGCTGCTGCTCGGCCTCGCCACCGTGCGGCCGGTGTTCCTCTGGGGCGCACCCGGCATCGGCAAGTCCTCGCTGGTCAACCGGTTCGCCGAGTCGATCGGCCTGGAGTGCGTCTCGCTGCTCGGCACCCAGCTCGCCCCCGAGGACCTGATCGGCGTCCCGCAGCTCACCCCCGAGGGCCGCTCCCGGTTCTGCCCGCCCGAGACCATCGCCCGCGACCAGCCGTACTGCCTGTTCCTGGACGAGCTGAACGCCGCCACCCCCGACGTCCAGAAGGCCTTCTACTCGCTGATCCTGGACCGCCGGATCGGCAGCTACGAACTGCCGCCCGGCTCGATCGTGATCGGCGCCGGAAACCGCGCCACCGACGGCGCGCTGGCCCGCCCGATGCCGTCCGCGCTGCTCAACCGCCTGGTCCACGTCCACCTGCGGGCCAGCTCCGACGACTGGCTCGGCTGGGCCGCCGGGCACGGCATCCACCCGTGGATCACCGACCACCTCACCGACCGGCCCGACCACCTGTGGTCCGCCCCGCCGAAGACCGAGGAGCCCTTCTCCACCCCGCGCGCCTGGCACATGCTCTCCGACGCGCTGCACTCCTTCGGCCCCGGCCTCGACGAGAACACCCTCAAGGTGCTCGCCCACGGCCTGCTCACCCCCGCCCACGCCGTCGCCTTCTGCGGCTACGTCAAGATCGTCCGCAACGCCTACGGGCTGGACGCGATCCTGAAGGGCGACGCCTCCTGGCCGCACCGGATCGAGGACCGCGACCTGCTCTACTACCTCGCCGACTCCTTCCGCGGCCGCCTGGTCAAGGAACTGCCCGCCCGCAAGGAGCACGCCTCGCTGGCCGTCCGCCAGCACGCGTACCGCTCCAAGTCGCTGCTGGTGCAGCTCGCCGAGATCTCCGTCGAGGTCGCCCAGACCGTGATCGCCGACGGGCCCGACGGCAACCCCGTGCTGCCGTCCTGGTTCCTGATCGAGGCCGCCCGCGACCTGCCCCGCCTGGTCGAGGCCCGCCGGTGAGCGGCCGCCGAGCCGCCGCCGGGCCGGAGAAGACCGACCCGGTCAAGGCCGCCTTCACCGCCGGACTGGCCAGGATCCACGGCAACCCCGCGCTCGACGCCGTCCCCGCCGGGCTGTGCCGGCTGGACGAGGAACGCTGCCCGCTGCACCCCGCCACCGGCTGGGTGACCGCCGACTCGTGCGGCACCCTGCACCACAACCGGCGCCGCCGCGCCGAACCCGAGGAGTGGGCCTGGGCCCTCGCCCACGCCCTGCTCCACCTCGGCTTCGGCCACCTCCCCGCCGCCCGCGGCCCCCGCGCCCAACCCGACGCGGCCGACCTGGCCGCCCGCTGCGCCGTCGTCAACCGCTTCCTCGCCACCTTCCCGATCGGCCGTGCCCCCGACGACCTGCCCGGCACCTGGCCCGGCGGCGACGAGGAGGAACTCGCCGCCCGCTGGCGCCGCGACGGCGTCCCCGCCGCGTACCGGGCCTGCGGCACCGGCGGCGACCGGCCCGACCAGCACCTCACGCCCTGGACCGCCCACGAGGACCCGGAGGACTGGACGCTCGCCTTCGCCCACGCCCTCACCCGCACCGTCTCCGCCGCCATGGACGTCGCCGGCGGCCGCCGCGAGACCCACGACGGCCCCCGCCTCCCGCAGCGCCCCTGGGAACGCGCCCTCGGCTGGTTCGTCGCCCACTACCCGCTGCTCGGCGGCCTCGCCGCCGGACTCACCCTCGTCGCCGACGCCGAACTCGCCCGCGCCCACGGCATCACGATCGCCGCCGTCAACGCCGAGGCGGGCGAGATCTACCTCAACCCGCTGCGCCACCACACCGACGAGGAGTGGCGCTTCGTCCTCGCCCACGAGATGCTGCACGCCGCCCTCCGCCACGGCGACCGGGCCGGCGGCCGCGACCCGTACCTGTTCAACGTCGCCGCCGACTACGTCGTCAACGGCTGGCTGCTGGAGATGGGCGTCGGCGAGATGCCCGAAGGGCTGCTCCACGACCCCGGGCTCAAGGGCCTGTCCGCCGAGGAGGTCTACGACCGGATCGCCCGCGACCAGCGCCGCCTGCGCCGCCTCGCCACCCTGCGCGGCAAGGGCCTCGGCGACGTCCTCGGCGAACCGCTGCCCCGCGCGGGCGGACGCGGCCACGTCGACCTCGACGACTTCTACCGGCGGGGCCTGCAACAGGGCTTCGACCTGCACGTCCGCGACCGCGGCCTGCTGCCCGCCGGACTGGTCGAGGAGATCCGCGCCCTCGCCCAGCCGCCGCTGCCCTGGGACGCCCGGCTCGCCCGCTGGTTCGACGAGTACGTCCCCCGCCCCGAACCGCTGCGCTCCTACGCCCGCCCCTCCCGCCGCCAGTCCGCCAGCCCCGACATCCCGCGCGCCGGACGCCACCACCCGTACGAGGAGACGCCGCGCCGCACCTTCGGCGTGCTGCTCGACACCTCCGGCTCGATGGACCGCACCCTGCTCGGCAAGGCCCTCGGCGCGATCGCCTCCTACGCCGCCGCCCGCGACGTCCCCGCCGTCCGGGTCGTCCACTGCGACGCCGCACCCCACGACGCGGGCTACCTGCCGGTCGCCGAACTCGCCGGCCGGGTCCGCGTCCGCGGCCGCGGCGGCACCGTCCTGCAACCCGGCGTCGACCTGCTCGCCCGCGCCCCCGACTTCCCCGCCGACGCGCCCCTGCTGATCATCACCGACACCGACTGCGACGCCCTGCGCGTCCCGCGCCGCGAACACGCCTACCTCGTCCCGCGCGGCGCCACGCTGCCGTTCACCCCGCGCGGGCCGGTGTTCCACCTCAGCTGAGAAGGGCGAAGGGGGACGAACCAGGGGCTCCGACCGCCGGCAGCACGGCCCCGCCGTTCCCCGGGCCCTGATGTCGCGTCCTGCGGACGTGTCGGCGGGCCGATCTAGGCTGGAAGGTCCCGCGCCCGTCCCTCCGGAGGTCCGATGTACGTCCTGCACGCCCAGTGGCGGGCCGACGCGCGGCTCGGGGTGTGGGCGGAGGACGCCGGGGCGTTCACCGGGCGGGCGCGAGAGGGTGCGCGGCACCCGTACGCCTGCCCGGCGGGCGAGGTCGCGGGTCTGCTCGCGGCGGTCGGACCGGGGCCGGCCTGGCTGGCGGAGCGCGGGGACGAGCGCTGGCTGACGCTGCGGCTGCCGACGCTCGGCGCGCGGCCTACGCCCTCGCCGGACCTCCCGGTGGGCTCCACCGCCAGGGGCCTGGAACTGCGCCCGTGGCGGGTGCCCGCGCTGCTGTTCGACCTGCCGGAGGCCGCGCAGCTGCTCGGCGAGCTGTTCGACCCGTACTGGCCGGGCACCACCGTCGAACTGCCCGGCGGCCGGACGGCGGAACTCGCGTACGGGGCGTCGCTGCGCTGGCTGACCGGTGTGCACGACCTGGCCTGGCGGCTGGCCGGGCGCGGCCGGGTGCTGCCCGCGCTGGTGGCGGAGCCCGGCGGGTGGGCGGCCCGCTGGCGGCCCGCGCACGAACCGGACACCCGCCGGGAGGCCCTCGCACTGGCGGCCGGCTGCCCGCCGGTCGCCCGCGCCGAGGACGGCCACGAACCCGCCGGCAGCGTCCTGCTCGACACCGTGCTGGACGCGCTCACCGACCACGAGACCCGCGTCGCGCTGGCCGACGCCCCCCCGCCCGCTCCCGGCGCGCCGGCCTGGCTCGCCGCCCTGCGCGGCCCCGACGGCCGGCTGCCCGCCCCGCCCGACCCCGCGCAGGCCGCCCGGCTCGCCGCCGACTCGGCCGGCACCGCGCCGCTCGGCCTGGTCCGGCTCGCCTTCCGCCTCGCCGAACCGCTCGGCACCGCCGCCGACGACCCGGACGCCACCGTCGTGGACGAGAACTGGCGCCTGGACGTGCTGCTCGGCCCGGCCGACCGGCCCTCGCTGCTGCTGCCCGCCGCCGAACTCTGGTCCGGCGGGCCGGGGTTCGCCGCCCTCGCCCGGGCGGTCGACGACCCGGTCGAGGCGTACCTCGCCGAACTCGACCGCGCCGCCCGCCTGCTGCCCGACCTGCGGACCGCCCTGCACCGCACCCGCCCCACCGGGCTCGACCTCGACCGGGCCGGCGCGCTCGCCTTCCTGCGCGACGACGCCCCCGCGCTCGCCGCCGCCGGGCACCGCGTCCTGCTGCCCGCCTGGTGGCAGCGCCGCCCCCGGCTCGGCCTCGCCGCCACCGCGCACACCACCGCCCCCGGCTCCGTCCGGCGCGCCGCCCAGGCCGACCGGGACGCCGCACTGGACTTCCGCTGGCAACTCGCCGTCGGCGAACACCCGCTCACCCAGCAGGAGTTGGACGAACTCGCGGACGCCCAGGCGGGCCTGGTCCGGTTCCGCGGCCGGTGGATCGAGGTGGACGCCGGACAGCTCGCCGCCGCCCTGCGCTTCCTCGCCGCCCGCCGCGACGACCCGCGACTGGACGCCGCCGCCCTGCTCCGCCTCGCCGCCACCGACGGCACCGTCGTCGACGGCCTCCCGGTCACCGCCGTGCACGCCGAAGGCCCGCTCGGCGACCTGCTGGCCGGCCGCCTCGGCCGTCTCCCCGGCGCCCGCCGCGCCGCGCCCCCGCCCGGCTTCACCGGCGCCCTGCGCCCCTACCAGGAACGCGGCCTGGCCTGGCTGGACGCCCTCGGACGGCTCGGCCTCGGCGCCGTCCTCGCCGACGACATGGGCCTCGGCAAGACCGTCCAGACCCTCGCCCTGCTCGCCCTCGAACACGCCCGCGGCGCCCGCGGCCCCGTCCTGCTGGTCTGCCCCACCTCGCTCGTCGGCAACTGGCGCCGCGAAGCCGCCCGTTTCACCCCCCGGCTGCGCGTCCAGCTCCACCACGGCCCCGACCGCACCGCCCCCGACCCCACCGCCGACCTGGTGATCACCACCTACGGCATCCTCCAGCGCGACGCCGACCGACTGCGCGCCGTGCACTGGCGGCGCGTCGTCGCCGACGAGGCCCAGCACGCCAAGAACCGCGCCGCCCGCCAGTCCCGCGCCCTGCGCTCACTGCGCTCCGGCCCCCGGATCGCCCTCACCGGCACCCCCGTCGAGAACCGGCTCGCCGAGCTGCACACCGTCCTCGACTTCGCCAACCCCGGCCTGTTCGGCACCCCCGAGTCCTTCCGCGAGCACTACGCCGTCCCGATCGAGCAGTCCGGCAACCGGGACGTCGCCGCCGCGCTCCAGCGGCTCACCGCGCCGTTCCTGCTGCGCCGCCTCAAGAGCGACCCGGAGATCGGCCGGCAGCTCCCCGCCAAGCAGGAGTTCACCGTCCGCTGCAACCTCACCCCCGAGCAGGCCGGCCTCTACCAGGCCGTGGTCGCCGACCTGCTCGGTCGCCTCGGCGGCATCCGCGGCGTCGAACGCAAGGGCGCCGTGCTGGCCGCCCTCGGCCGGCTCAAGCAGGTCTGCAACCACCCCGCCCAACTCCTGCGCGACAGAAGCCCGTTGGGCGGCCGATCGGGCAAGGTCGAACGCCTGGTCGCCCTGCTCCGGGAGGCCCTGGCGGAGGGCGACCGGGCCCTCGTCTTCACCCAGTACGCGGAGTTCGGCGCGATGCTCCAGCCCCACCTGCGCCGCCGCCTCGGCACCCCCGTCCTCTTCCTGCACGGCGGCCTCGGCGCGGCGCGCCGCCAGGGGCTCGTCGACCGCTTCCAGTCCCCGGACGGGCCGGGGGTGTTCCTGCTCTCGCTGAAGGCCGGCGGTACCGGGCTCAACCTCACCGCCGCCAACCAGGTCGTCCACCTCGACCGCTGGTGGAACCCCGCCGCCGAGGACCAGGCCACCGACCGCGCCCACCGCATCGGCCAGCACCGCGACGTCCAGGTCCGCAAGCTGGTGTGCACCGGCACCATCGAGGAACGCATCGCCGAACTCATAGACAGCAAACGGGAGTTGGCCGATTCGGTGGTCGGCGCCGGCGAGAGCTGGCTGACCGGGCTCCCCACCGAACAGCTCCGCGAACTGCTCACCCTCTCCGCCGACGCGACCGGGATCTGACACCGTGGACCAGCCGATCGACCAGTGCCTCGACACCTTCTGGCAGGGCGAGTTCACCCTCCGCCCCGCACCCCCCGACCCGCCCGCCCCCGCCCTCCCCGAACTCGCTCCCGACCTGGCGGCCCTCCTCGCCCCGCTCTACCGGCACCTGACCGAATAGGGCTCCCGCGGAGGGCCCCGCTCTCACGCGCGGTCGAGGAATTCCCCCACCAGCGCGGCGAACCCGTCCGGGTCCTCCACCCACGGCCGGTGGCCCACTCCCGGCAGCACGGCGAGGCGGGAGTCCGGGTGGAGGGCCGCGACCAGCCGCGCGGGGGCGGTGCCGATCATCCCGTCCCGCTCACCGGCGACCACCAGCACCGGCGCCGCCACCGGCCGCCCCTCGCCGGAGCCCGCGTAGAACGCCTCCCGCATCCAGGGCGCGACCGGCGCCGACCCCGGGGCGAACGCCGCCGCGCGGGCCCGCTCGTCCCAACTGCCCCAGAAGAACGGCGTGATCCGCCGGACCAGCTCCGCCGGGTCGCCCGCACCGGCGGCCAGCAGGGCGTCGGCCTCGGCCGCGTCCGGGTACCAGGGCTCCGCCGCGCGCGCGGCCCGGACGGCGGCGAGCTCCGCCGGGTCGGGCTCCCTGGCCGCCCGTCCGACCGGGGTGACCAGCACCAGCGACCGCACCCGGTGCGGGAACCGAGCGGCGTAGCGTTGCGCGGTGAGCGCCCCCGCCGAGTGGCCGAGCAGGTCGACGCGCTCCGCCCCGAGGTGCTCCCGCAGGGCCTCCACGTCCGCGGCCTGGGCGGAGAACGCGCAGCTCGACCTGTCGGCGGGCGCCGCCGAGCGGCCGCAGCCCCGCGGGTCGAACCGGACCAGCCCCCGGCGGGCGTCCAGCCCGCCGAGGGTGCCGAGGTAGCGGGCGTCCATGCCCGGGCCGCCGGGGATCGCCACCAGGGGTGCGCCGTCGCCGAGTCGCTCGTAGTGGAGGGCGGTTCCGTCGTACCCGTGGAAGATCGTCATGGCCCCGGATGGTGGCACGCCCCGGCCCGGTGCGGCAGGTGATTCCACGGGGCGGTCAGAGCAGGCCGTGGCCGTCGAGCGCCGCGCGCAGCCCGTCCGCCCCGCGGTGGTGGTGGCCGTGCATGCCGAGCGCCGCCGCGGCCGCGACGTGCCCGGCGGTGTCGTCGACGAACAGGCAGCGTTCCACCGGCGTCCCGGCCCGTTCGGCGGCGGCGAGGTAGATCCGGGGGTCCGGCTTGGCCGCCCCGACCCGGGCGGAGTTGACCACCGCGTCGACCGCGGCGTCCAGTCCGAGCGCCGCCAGGTCGGACTCCAGCCGGTCGGTCCCGTTGGAGACCAGCACCACCGGCACGCTCCGGCGGGCCTCCGCGAGCAGCGCCAGCACCTCCCGGTCCACCCGGGACGGCTGCCGCCCCCAGGCCGCCACCGCCGCCCGCGCCCGCTCCACCGACCCGCACCCCGCCGCCAGGTCCCCGGCCACCAGGGCCCGCCACTCCCCGTCCCCGACCAGCCCGGTCACCACGGGCAGCAGCCGCTCCGGCCGGAACGCCGCCCCGGCGACCGTGCCGGGCGCGAACCCGTGCGCCAGGTCGACGTCCGCCAGGTCCGCCCAGATCCGCAGCACCCCGTCCAGGTCGCACAGCACCGCCCCGACCCGCCGCTCCGCCATCCCGCCAGCCCTCCCGGCCCGTCCGTCCCGCCGGTGAAGTCCCGCCCCGGCGGCGGCAGTTCGCCGTCCCCACCGTACTTCTCCGGATGGCGACCGCCCGACCGGCCGGGCACGATCACCCCCGTGCCCTTCCGCCCCCGGCACCCGCGCACGCTGCTCGCGTTCGCGGCCCTGCTCGACGCCTCGATCGGTCGGATCGCCGAACTGGCCGCCGAAGCGCGGGAGTTCGACCGCGCCGAGATCCACCGGCCGGCGGACGTGTGGGACGACAACACCCTCGCCCTGTTCGGCGCCGCCACCGCCGCCACCGCCACCCCCGACACCCCCGACCCCGCCCCCGGCCGCCTCGCCCTCGGCCCCCACCTCACCGCCACCGGCGCCCCGGACGAACCCCAGGGGCCCGGCGCGCGTCCGGGGGCGGGTGGCTCGCGGGCGCTAGCAGGCTGCTTGCAATTGCAAGCACGGCGGGGCAGACTGCCCGTATGGCGTCACTGAACGTGGGCTCGCTCGGCGAGTACATCCGGGAGCAGCGGCGGAGCGCGCAGTACTCGCTGCGGCAGCTGGCCGAGGTCGCCGGGGTGTCCAATCCGTACCTGAGCCAGATCGAGCGCGGGCTGCGCAAGCCCAGCGCGGAGATCCTCCAGCAGATCGCCAAGGCGCTGCGGATCTCGGCGGAGACGCTCTACGTGCAGGCCGGGATCCTGGAGGAGCGGGACGGGGAGGGGCCGGGGCTGCGGGCCGCGATCCTGGCCGATCCGCTGATCAACGAGCGGCAGAAGCAGGCCCTGCTGTCGGTGTACGAGGCTTTCCTGAAGGAGAACCAGGCGGCCCGCCCGGCCGGGCCCGCGTGACCCGCCGGCGCGAAGAACGAACCAGACCCGAAACGACCAGAGCAGCGTGACCGAGCCCCGCGCGACCCGACCGCGCGGCGGCTCCCGACCGGGAGGACCCGACATGCCGATCAGCGACGAGTTCAAGAAGACGCTCACCGACCCGACCCCGCTGTACGCCCTGGCCGGCGCCGGCGACCTCGCGTACGAGAAGCTCCGCGAGGTGCCCGCCCAGCTGGAGGCGCTGGCCGCCGACCGCAAGGGCACCCAGGAGAAGGCCGCCGCCGCCCTGCAGGACGCGGGCGCCGCGCTGGCCGACGCGCAGGCCAAGGTCACCGAGGCGGTCGCCGCGCTGCCCACCGACGTGAAGGAACTCCAGGCCAAGGCGCAGGAGTTCGCGATGCAGCAGGTCGGCCGGGCGCTGGAGTTCGCGGTGAAGGCCAAGGAGGTCTACGACGAGCTGGCCGTCCGCGGCCGCACCGTGGTCGACGCCGCCAACGCCGAGGCCGCGGCCTCGAAGGACGCCGAGCCGGCCGCCGGGGACGAGACCGGGGCCGAAGCGGTGGTCGAAGAGGTCGTGCTGGAAGAGGTCGTGGTGGACGAGGAGCCCGCCGCGTCGAAGCCGGCCGCCAAGAAGGCCCCCCGGGCCCGGAAGAGCAGCGCGCCGAAGGCGGAGTGAGCGGCGCGGGGACCGGCCGGAACGCCGCGCCGCCGTCGGCCGTTGACTGGGGCGACGGCCGTGCCAGGATGGAGGAAAGAGTGAGGAGCTCAAGGTGATCCTGAACGTCGCCCTCTTGAACCCGTTCTGGTGGATCGCCACCGCGATCATCTGCTTCAAGGTGTTCGCGCTGGGCGACGCCCTGTTCCGCCGGGAGGACGCGTACCGGGCGGCCGACAAGAAGACCAAGGGCTTCTGGGTGATCGTCCTGAGCCTCTCGCTGCTCTGGGACCTGCTGTTCGGCGCCAACCCGATCACCGGCCTGATGACGCTGGTCGGCCTGGTCGCCTCGATCGTCTACGTGGTGGACGTCCGCCCCGCGATCAAGCTGCTCACCGACGGCCGCGGCGGGCGCAGCAACCAGGGCCCGTACGGTCCCTGGTGACGTGACGACAGGAAGGGCGGCCCCCGCGCGGGGGGCCGCCCTTCCGGCGTTCGCGGCAGCGGGCCGGGGCCGCTCAGCCCATGATCACCGGGGACGGGTTGCGCTCCAGCAGCAGCACCGCGACGTCGTCGGTGAGCGCGCCGCCGTTCAGCTCCTCGACCTCGGCGATCGCGGAGTCGACCAGCCGCCCGCGCGTCAGCCCGGCGGCCTGGTGGTCGGCGATCAGCTCGATCAGGCCCTCCTGGCCCAGCCGGGGCGAGCCCGCCCCGACCTTGCCCTCGACCAGGCCGTCGGTGTACATCAGCAGCCGCCAGCCGGGGGAGAGTTCGACCCGCAGGGCGGGCCAGACCGAGTGCGTCGCGTCGCAGGGGAGCAGGCCGAGGGCCGGGCCGGCCTGGTCGAGCGGGAGCAGGACGGGCGGGCCCTCGGGGCCGAGCAGCAGCGGTGCGGGGTGCCCGGCCAGGTACAGCTCGGCGGACTCGGGGCCGCCGCCCTCGGCCGGGGCGTCCAGCACGACCATGCACAGGGTCGCGAAGATCTCGTCGCTGCGGCGCTCGTGCTCCAGCACGTGCTGCAGGGTGGTGAGCAGGTGCTGGCCGGTCAGCCCGGCGAACACCAGCGTCCGCCACGCTATCCGCAGCGCGACGCCGAGCGCGGCCTCGTCCGGGCCGTGGCCGCAGACGTCGCCGATCACCACGTGCACCCGGCCGTCCTTGGTGCGGACGGCGTCGTAGAAGTCGCCGCCGAGCAGGGCGCGGCGGCGGCCGGGGCGGTAGCGGCGGGTGAAGGACAGGCCGGCGCCGTCCAGCAGCGGGGTGGGCAGCAGGTGGCGCTGGAGCCGGGCGTTCTCCTGGCCGCGGATCTCGGCCTCGACCAGGCGGCGCTGCGACTCGTCGGCGCGCTTGCGCTCCACCGCGTAGCGCAGGGCGCGGGCCAGCAGCGGGCCGCCGGTGTCCTGCCGGAGCAGGAAGTCCTGGGCGCCGGCGGCGACCGCGGCGGCGCCGAGCTCGGCCCCGGCGGCGTCGGTGAGCACCACCACGGCGGTGTGCGGGGCGCGCAGCAGCAGCTCGCGCAGCCCGTCCAGCCCGTCGGACGGGTCACCGGACGGGTCGTCGGACAGGCCGCCGGACGGACCGCCGGGCTCGCCGGGCGTGCCGAGGTCGAGCAGGACGCACTGGAAGTCGGGGGCGCGCTGCCCGCGGCGGCCGCTGCCGGGCGTCGGCGGCAGTGCGGCGAGGGCCTCCGGGATGCCGTCCACCCGGTGCAGTTCGACGTCCTGCCCCAATTCGGCGGCCAGCGAGTCGAACAGGGCGTGCCCGGGGCCGTCGGCCTCGACCACCAGCACCCGGAAGCCCGCGGCGGGGCGGGTGGGCTCGGTGCCGCCGGGGGTGCTGCGGGGATGCGGTATCGGCGCCGGGCCGGCGCTCTGGCCGGGGCGCTGAGCGGCGTGGGCATGGCGGCCGCGGCTGCGTTCGGCGGTACCGGCGCTCATGGTCGCGTCGGGTGCCCGCCCGTCTCCCGTAGCGGGCATCGGTCGGTCCTTCCTTTCCCCGACGGACCAACGGCTGGTTTCCGTCCGCAGTGCCCGGGTGGCACCGGGCATCGGGGGGCTTCCCGCGACCATAACGTGATCTCCGAGGATTTCTTCGACTGGGCGGCGCCGATGTGGTTATTGCCACGCGCCTGGTGGCGGCTTTGCCTAGGGTTTGCGCAGGTTCCCGCCACTGGTGGACCGGAATCGACCGGAGGTGAGCAGCGGTGACGCAGATCACGCTGGTGCAGGGTGACATCACGGAACAGCGGGTGGACGTGGTGGTGAACGCCGCCAACAGTTCCCTGCTGGGCGGCGGCGGGGTGGACGGGGCGATCCACCGCGGGGGCGGACCGGAGATCCTGGCCGAGTGCCGCGAACTGCGCGCCTCGCACTACGGCGAGGGCCTGCCGACCGGCCGGGCCGTGGCGACCACGGCGGGGCGGCTGCCGGCCCGCTGGGTGGTCCACACCGTCGGCCCGGTGTACCGGGCGGAGGATCACCGGGAGCGCGCGGAGCTACTGGCTTCCTGTTATCGGGAGTCCCTTCGGGTCGCGGCCGGGCTGGGGGCGCGGACGGTGGCCTTCCCGGCGATCTCGGCCGGGATCTTCGGTTGGCCGCTGGAGGACGCGGCCCGGATCGCCCTGGAGGCCGTGGCCGCGGAGGCCCCGGACCTGGACGAGGTGCGGTTCGTGCTGTTCGGCGCCGACGCGTACGCGGCGTTCGAACGGGTGCGGAGCGAGATCGAGGGGCTGACGGGCTAGCGGGCTGACGGGTGCTCAGGAGGCCGCGCCGGCAACCACCCGAACGGCTCCATGGTGGCGTGACGGGGCGTCAACACGCCAGAGGAAATCGATAACTCGTTCGAGTGAACTGTCGAACGGGTGGTCGGGGGGCGGCCGAGGGGGCGGTCGAGCGGCGGGTCCCCGGGCCTCAGCGCGGCGCCAGCGCGGCCCAGTCCACCGTCAGTTCGCCCTGCCGCCGCCGGTTCGGCCCGTCCCGCAGCGGCCAGTCCGCCGCCAGCGACGCGCAGGCCGCCGCCCAGCGCTGCCGCGCCCCGAACGCCCCCAGCGGCGCGGCCGCCGCCCAGGCCCGGTCGAAGTCGCGCAGGAAGGAGTGCACCGGCCGCCCCGGCACGTTGTGGTGGATCAGCGCCTTCGGCAGCCGCTCCGCCAGGTCGGACGGCCGCTCCAGCCCCGCCAGCCGGGCCGCGAAGGTCACCGTCCGCGGCCCCTCCGGGCCGAGCGCCACCCAGACGTGCCGCCGGCCCACCTCGTCGCAGGTGCCCTCCACCAGCAGGCCGTCCGGCGCCAGCCGCCCGCACAGCCGGGCCCACACCTCGGCCACCTGGTCCTCGTCGTACTGCCGCAGCACGTTCGCCGCCCGGATCAGCTGGGCCCGCGCCCCGCCGTCCAGCGGCACCTCGAACCCGCCCCGGCGGAACTCCAGCAGCGGCGGCTCGGCCATCGGCAGCGCCGCCGCCACCCGGGCCGGGTCGATCTCGATCCCGACCACCCGGACGTCCGCCCGCACCGCCCGCAGCCGCGCCGACAGCTCCACCGCCGTCCACGGCGCCGCCCCGTAGCCCAGGTCCACCGCGACCGGCGGGGCCGCCGGGGCCCGCAGCGCCCGGCCCGCGGCGTGCGCGATCCACCGGTCCATCCGCCGCAGCCGGTTGGTGTTGGTGGTGCCCCGGGTGATCGTCCCCACCGGCCGGCCCGACCGGCCCCGGGACGACGGGGTGTCGCTCGCTGCCATGGTCACCAAGCGTACGCAGCGGTTCCCCCCGCACCGGCACCGCGTCCGCCGGCGGGAATACGCCGACGCGCCGCCCCGTTGCCCTGGCTGAAGTCCGTCCGCCCGCTGCCGCCGGCCGCGGGCGGCGGCACGAGAACAGCAGTCCAGACGGCCGGCGCACAGGGAGGCTCCGCAGGTGACCCAGCACCTCGTCCGCACGCCCCGCCGGGAGCCGCGGCGGGCCGCCCCCGCCGCCCCCGTGGCCCCCGCCGCGTTCGCCGGGCCCGCCCGCCGTCCGCGCCGGATCGCGATGCTGAGCGTCCACACCTCGCCGCTGCACCAGCCCGGCACGGGAGACGCCGGCGGCATGAACGTGTACATCGTGGAGCTGGCCAAGCGCCTCGCCGAGCTGGACATCGAGGTCGAGGTCTTCACCCGCGCGGTCAGCTCGGACGACGCCCCCGCCGTCGAGCTCGCCCCCGGCGTCCTCGTCCGGCACGTCACCGCCGGCCCGTACGAGGGCCTCTTCAAGGAGGACCTGCCGGCCCAGCTGTGCGCCTTCACGCACGGCGTGCTGCGCACCGAGGCCGGCCACCGCCCCGGCTACTACGACCTGGTGCACTCGCACTACTGGCTGTCCGGCCAGGTCGGCTGGCTGGCCGCCGAGCGCTGGGGCGTCCCGCTGGTGCACACCATGCACACCATGGCCAAGGTCAAGAACGCCGCCCTCGCCGAGGGCGATACCCCCGAGCCCGCCGCCCGGGTGATCGGCGAGACCCAGGTGGTCGGCGCGGCCGACCGGCTGATCGCCAACACCGCGGAAGAGGCCGCCGAGCTGGCCCACCACTACGCCGCCCGCCCCGACCAGCTCGCCGTCGTCCACCCCGGCGTCAACCTGGACGTGTTCCGCCCCGGCGACCGCGCCGCCGCCCGCGCCCGGCTCGGCCTCCCGCAGGGCGCCGCGGTGCTGCTGTTCGCCGGCCGAATACAGCCGCTCAAGGCGCCGGACGTGCTGCTCAAGGCGGTCGCCCGGCTGCTCGACCGGCACCCCGGCCTGCGCGAACGCCTGGTGGTCCCGGTCGTCGGCGGCCCCTCCGGCACCGGCCTGGCCCGCCCCGAGAGCCTGCACAAGCTCGCCGCCCAGCTCGGCATCGGCGACGTGGTCCGCTTCCACCCCCCGGTCGACCAGCGCAGCCTCGCGGACTGGTACCGGGCCGCCACCGCCCTGGTGATGCCCTCCCACAGCGAGTCCTTCGGCCTGGTCGCCCTGGAGGCCCAGGCCTGCGGCACCCCGGTGGTCGCCGCCGCCGTCGGCGGCCTCCCGGTCGCCGTCCAGGACGGCCGCACCGGCACCCTCGTCCCCGGCCACGACCCCGACGCCTGGGCCCGCGCCCTCCACCCCTACGTCACCGACCCCTCCCTCACCCCCGTCCGCGGCGCCGCCGCCGCCCGCCACGCCGCCGCCTTCGGCTGGCTCACCGCCGCCGGAGCCACCGCCGAGGTCTACACGGGGGCGATGTCCACCGCCCGGGCCTGAAACCCTCCGGCCCGCGAAGGGGAGCGCGCCGGGAGCGCGGGGGGCCGTCGGCGGACGGGCGCGCACCGCTCTCCCGGGCCCTGGGCACGCGGGCCCGCCGACCGGGAGGCTAGCGTGGGGTCCATGGCTGCCAAGGACGACGCACTGACCCTCCTGCGCGCCGCGCTCGACCAGGCGGGTGTCGCCTGGGAGCCGGCCGCCGCCGACCCGTACACGGTGGTCGCCGCGCTCCCCGGGACGCGCAAGCTCTCCACCGCCTGCGCGCTGCGGGTCGGCGACCACACGCTCTCGGTGAACGCGTTCGTGATCCGGCGGCCGGACGAGAACCACGAGGCGTTCCACCGCTGGCTGCTGGAGCGCAACACCCGGATGTTCGGGGTGGCGTACGCGGTCGACCGGCTCGGCGACGTCTACCTGGTGGGCCGGCTGCCGCTGGAGGCGCTGACGCCCGACGCGGTGGACCGGCTGCTGGGCAGCGTGCTGGAGAACGCCGACGAGCCGTTCGACACCCTGCTGGAGCTGGGGTTCGCCACCGCGATCCGCCGCGAGTGGGAGTGGCGCACCAAGCGCGGCGAGTCCACCCGCAACCTGGCGGCCTTCGCGCACCTGGCGAACGACAAGACCCCTCCCGCCGGGGCCTGAGCCCGGTATCCTCCCCGCCGGGGAGGGAACCATGGACACCGAACACGCCGGATCCGCCGAATCCGCCGCCGCCCAGAGGAAGTTGGCCTGGCTGGAGGCCGAGCTCGAGGCCGAGCTGAAGGAGCGCCGGCGCCGCCGCGACTGGGACCGGCGCCGGGCGCTGACCCTCCAGCTGGCCACCGTCAGCCTGTCCGCGCTGGTCACCGTGCTGCTGGGCCTGAAGGTCGGCGAGCCGCTGGCCGACCGGCTGGCGGACGTGGCGCTGGTCTCCGGCGCGCTGGTCACCGTACTGGCCGCGTGGGCGGCGTTCTTCGGCTACCGCACGCTGTGGATCCAGCGCTCCGACACCGTGCACCGGCTCAACTCGCTGCGCCGCCGCCTCGGCCTGCTGAAGGCCGAGCACGGCGGGGCGGTGCCGGAGCCGTCCCGGCTGGCGCCGCTGATCGACGAGTACCAGGCGGTCCTGGAGGACGACCACGACTCCTGGGTCCGGCTGCGGCAGAGCGAGGTCGGCGGCGCGACCTCCTGACCGGCCGACCGGGCCGACCGGGCGCGGAGCTCAGGCCGCCGCCTCGACCGGCGCCGCGACGGCCGTCCCGCCGACCACCGGCGGGCGGGGCCGGCGGCGGCCGATCGCGACGAAGGCGACCGCGGCCAGGGTGCCCGCCGCCGCGCAGCCGCCCCACAGCGCCCAACCGCCCGCGTACTGCAGGAGCAGGCCGCCGCCGAGCGGGCCGATGAACGAGGCCAGCGACCAGGAGAGCGAGTAGACGCCCTGGTAGCGGCCGCGGGCCCGGGCCGGGGAGTGTTCGGCGACCAGGGCCATCATGGTCGGGGAGGTGACGATCTCGCCGACCGTCCAGACCGCCACCGCCAGCGCGTACAGGGCGGCGGAGGAGCCGGCCGGCGCGGTGAGGCCGAAGCCCCAGCCGGTGAGCAGCGCGCCGGCCACCAGCAGGGCGGTGCGGTCGCGGTTCTCCATCAGCCGGGTCAGCGGCAGCTGGAGGAGCACGATCAGCGCCCCGTTCAGGCTGATCACCAGGCCGAACCCGGCGGCCGAGAGGCCGTGCTGCCCCATGTCCACCGGCAGGGTGGTGGAGCCCTGCTGGACGACCAGCGCCAGCAGCAGGTTCACCCCGACCACGGCCATGAACGGGCCGTCCCGGAAGACCGCGCCCAGCCCGACCCCCGGTTCCTCCGCGGCGACCGGAGCGGCCTCCGGCCGCGTCTCGGGGACCTTCACGAACACCACCACCGCGCACAGCAGCGTGGTCAGCGCGTCCAGCAGGAACAGCGTCAGGTAGCCGTGCACGGCGATCAGTCCGGCCACCGCGGCGGACGCGCCGAAGCCGATGTTGATCGCCCAGTAGTTCAGCGCGTACGCCCGGACCCGGTCGGCGGCGGGCACCAGGTCGGCGATCATCGCACTCACCGCCGGACGGGACGCGTTGCTCGCCAGGCCCACCAGGAAGGCCACCGCGGCGATCGCCACCGGCCCGTCGGTGAACCCGAGGACCGCCGTGGACAGCGCCGTGGCCAGCTGCGCCGCCAGCAGGGTCGGCCGCCGCCCCAGCCGGTCGGTGAGCACCCCGGCGCCGATCGCGGCCACCGCCGAGCCGAGTCCGAACAGCGAGGCCACCAGGCCCGCGTACGACGCCGAGTAGCCGCGCTCGTGGGTGAGGTACATGGACAGGAAGGTCACCACGAAGCCGCCGAGGCGGTTCACCAGGGTGGACGTCCACAGCCACCAGAACCGGCGCGGGAGCCCGCCGCCCGCTCTGCGTGCTTCGGCGGCCAGGCGGGGGAGGAGGGGCATGGGTGGCTCCCGGGCGGTACGGCCCGGAGCGGCCGCGGGCAGGGTGGGGCGGCCGCCCGCGGACGGGTGGAACGGTAAGAGTCGAAACCGATGAGCGAACGTTACAACTCGCATGGACACCCGAGCGACCGGATTTGCCCCTCCACTAGGCTTGGCCCCATGGCTGACACGACCTATCGCTTGATCCTGCTCCGCCACGGCGAGAGCCAGTGGAACCAGAAGAACCTGTTCACCGGTTGGGTCGACGTCGACCTCAACGAGAAGGGCGAGAAGGAGGCCGCCCGCGGCGGCGAGCTCCTGCTCGCCGAGGGCCTGCTGCCGGACGTGCTGCACACCTCGCTGCTGCGCCGCGCCATCCGCACCTCGCAGATCGCCCTCGACAAGGCCGACCGCCACTGGATCCCGGTCCGCCGCAGCTGGCGCCTGAACGAGCGCCACTACGGCGCCCTCCAGGGCAAGGACAAGGCCCAGACCCTCGCCGAGTTCGGCGAGGAGCAGTTCCAGCTCTGGCGCCGCTCCTACGACACCCCGCCGCCGGCCCTCGCCGACGACGCCGAGTACTCCCAGGCCGGCGACGCCCGCTACGCCGAGATCCCGTCCGAGCTGCGCCCGAACACCGAGTGCCTCAAGGACGTCGTCGAGCGGATGCTCCCCTACTGGTACGACGCCATCGTGCCGGACCTCGCGGCGGGCAGCACCGTCCTGGTCACCGCCCACGGCAACAGCCTGCGCGCCCTGGTCAAGCACCTCGACGGCATCTCCGACGAGGCCATCGCCGGCCTCAACATCCCCACCGGCATCCCGCTCGTCTACGAGCTCGACGCCGACTTCAAGCCGGTCACCCCCGGTGGCCGCTACCTCGACCCGGAGGCCGCCGCGGCCGCCATCGAGGCCGTGAAGAACCAGGGCAAGAAGTAACACCCACTCGCCCTCGCCCACACCTCTCAGCCCCCTGCCCGGCGCAACGACGCCCCGGCCCAGGGGGCTGTTCCGTGTTCCGACGCGGTGCCAACCCGCGGGTGGCGAAGAGTGGTTCACGGGTGAGAATGGTTCAGACCATTGACGGGGCGCGGCGGGTTCTCCTAGCGTGGGAGCACTGTCGGCGCGGGCATGACAATCTTGGTCGCCCCCCACGCGGCCCCTTCCGCGTGCCCGCGGTCGTGTACTCCATCCACCCCCACGGAGGAGCACCATGCGCAAGCGCAACATCCTGGCGGTCGGCGTCGCCGCCGCCGCGGCGGTCCTGGCCACCGCCGTCCCGGCCAGTTCGCACGGCTACATCACCACGCCGCCCAGCCGCGCCGGACTGTGCGGGGCGGGCGTGGTCAAGAACTGCGGGCAGATCCAGTGGGAGCCGCAGAGCGTCGAGGGCCCCAAGGGCTTCCCGAACTCGGGCCCGGCCGACGGCACGCTGTGCGCGGGCGGCGACTCGCGCTGGGCGCCGCTGGACAACCCGCGCAGCGGGGCGTGGCCGACCACCAAGGTGACCGCCGGGCAGCAGCTGACGCTGACCTGGAGCATCGAGGCGCGGCACGCCACCACGTCGTTCCGGTACTTCCTCACCAAGCCGGGCTACGACGCCACCACCAAGATCACCAGGTCGAACCTGAACCTGACCCCGTTCCTGACCGTGCCGATGGGCGGCAAGCAGCCCCCGGCCACGCTCAGCCACACCGGGACGCTGCCCTCCGGGCTGACCGGCCACCAGGTGATCCTGGCGGTCTGGGACATCGCGGACACCGGCAACGCGTTCTACCAGTGCATGGACGTCAACTTCTCCTGACGCCCCCGGAGCAGGCGGACGGCCAGGCACCCTTCCAGAGGGGGCGCCCGGCCGTCCTGCCGTACGCGCGCGGGGTTCAGTGGCCGCCGCAGCAGCCGCCGCTCGCACCGCCGCACTGGCAGGGCGAGCCGGACTGGCAGCCGCAGCCGCAGCCCGGGCCGCAGCCGCAGCCCGCGGCGAGGACCGGCAGGAGCCGGGCCGCGACCGGGGCGGTCGGGGCGGGCGGGGGAGTGTTCGGGGTGCCGGTCGTCTTCATGGCGCTGCCTCCTCGTCCGGGCGGAGCCGGGCGGCCCGGGGGGAACGCCCGTCCCTTCGAGTGAAACCCGTCGGTCGACGACGCGTCAACGGGCGCGCGGGGGCTGGCGGACCGGCCCCCGTGCGCCCCCTCGCCGGGCCGCGCGGGAACGGCTACTGGGCCGGCTCCGCGGTGGCCACGAAGTCGTCCACGTGCTCGCCGGTGACCAGGTACACCACGCGCTTGGCGACCGAGACCGCGTGGTCGGCGAAGCGCTCGTAGTAGCGGCCGACCAGGGTGACGTCCACCGCGGTCTCGATGCCGTGGTGCCAGCGGTCGTCCAGCAGGTGCGAGAACAGCTCGCGGTGCAGGGCGTCGATGGCGTCGTCGTCGGCCTCCAGCTCCAGCGCCTTGTCGACGTCCTTGGTGGCGATCACCAGGCCGGCCTTGGCGACCAGCCGCTGGGCGAGCTGCCCCATCTCCAGCAGGATCGGGTGCAGGTCGTTCGGGACGGCGGTCTCGGGGTAGCGCAGCCGCGCCACCTTGGCGACGTGCCGGGCCAGGTCGCCGCAGCGCTCCAGGTCGGCGCTCATCCGCAGCGAGGTGACCACGATCCGCAGGTCGGTGGCGACCGGCTGCTGGCGGGCCAGCAGGTCGATGGCCCGGTTCTCCAGGGCGTGGTGCAGGCCGTTGATCTTCTCGTCGGCGGCGATCACGCTCTCCGCCAGTTCGAGGTCCGCGTCCAGCAGGGCGGTGGTGGCCCGACCCACGGCCGAGCCGACCAGGCGGGCCATCTCGACCAGGCTGTCGCTGATCGAGTCGAGTTCCTCGTGGTACGCGTCGCGCATGCGCTCTTCTCCTCCAGTACCGGTGTCGGTGGCGGTGCCGACCGGACGCCCCGACCGGCCCGCCGGAGGGCGGGAGGCACGGGCGGCCGCTGCTGGTGGCGCGAATGGTAGCCGCGTCACCGCCCGCACGGGCTTGCCCGGCCCAGACTGATCCGTTCGGGCGACCTCCCACGGCCGCTGCGGTGAACCGGCGGGAGCCTGAAGGTGAATTCTCGGCAACGCCAGGCCGATGCCTTGATCGCACCCTTACGGAGTGCGCCCGGGCACCATTTACGCTGACTGGCATGGACGTGAACGTGGCCGCCGCCGCTGCCTGCGCCATAGCCGGGCTCGGTGTCGGCCTCACCGCCTCCATCGCCTTCCGCTGGAGCGAACGCGAGCAGGCGCGGGACCGGAACGGCGGCAGGACCGGCAGGACCGGCAGGAACGGCGCAACGACGGAGCCGGAGCAGGAGCCGGCCCTGCCCCCGGGCGTGGACACCGTGCTCTCGGTGCTCCGCTCCTGCGCGATCGTGCTCGACGAGGGCGACGAGGTGGTCAAGGCCTCCTCCGCCGCCTACGCGATGGGCCTGGTCCGCGGCGGCAAGGTGGCCGTGGACCCGATGCTGTCGCTGGCCCGCTCCACCCGGAGGGACGGCGAGATCCGGCAGATCGAGCTGGAGCTGACCCGCCCCGGCGCCTCGGCCCGCACCGCCGAGCCGCTGGCGGTCTCGGTCCGGGTCGCCCCGCTGGGCTCCCGGCTGGTGCTGGTGCTGGTCGAGGACCGCACCGAGCGCCGCCGGATCGAGGCGATCCGCCGCGACTTCGTGGCGAACGTCTCGCACGAGCTGAAGACCCCGGTCGGCGCGCTCTCGCTGCTGTCCGAGGCCGTCGCGGACGCCTCCGACGACCCGGAGGCGGTGCAGCGCTTCGCCGGCCGGATGCAGGTGGAGGCCACCCGGCTGGCCAGCCTGGTGCAGGAGATCATCGACCTGTCCCGGGTCCAGGACGACCAGCTCAAGGTCGACCCGGAGCCGGTCTCGGTGGACGAGCTGATCGCCGAGGCGGTCGACCGCTGCCGGCAGACCGCCGCGGCCAAGCAGATCGTCATCGCGGCGGGCGGCACCACCGGCCTGTACCTGGTCGGCAACCGCGGCCAGCTGGCCGCCGCACTCGGCAACCTGGTGGAGAACGCGGTCAACTACAGCCCGCCGCGCACCAGGGTCGCCATCGCCACCCGCCGGATCTCCAGCGCCGCGGCGCTGGGCGAGGCGGACGGCGAGCTGATCGAGATCTCGGTGACCGACCAGGGCATCGGCATCTCGGAGAAGGACCGCGAGCGGATCTTCGAACGCTTCTACCGGGTGGACCCCGCCCGCTCCCGCCTCACCGGTGGCACCGGCCTCGGCCTGTCCATCGTCAAGCACGTCGCCGCCTCGCACCGCGGCACCGTGTCGGTGTGGAGCGTCGAGGGCCAGGGCTCCACCTTCACTCTGCGGCTCCCCGCCGGGCAGGCCCCGGCCGAGGACCGCGAAAACCACGCAGCAACCACACTTCCTGCCCCGGAGGCCCGATCGTGACCCGAGTACTGGTGGTCGAGGACGAGGAGTCGTTCAGCGACGCCCTGTCGTACATGCTCCGCAAGGAGGGCTTCGAGGTGGCGGTCGCCGCCACCGGGCCCGACGCGCTGGAGCAGTTCGAGCGCAACGGAGCCGACCTCGTCCTGCTCGACCTGATGCTGCCCGGCCTGCCCGGCACCGAGGTCTGCCGCCAGCTGCGGGTCCGCTCCAACGTCCCGGTGATCATGGTCACCGCCAAGGACAGCGAGATCGACAAGGTGGTCGGCCTGGAGATAGGAGCCGACGACTACGTCACCAAGCCGTACTCCACCCGCGAGCTGGTCGCCCGGATCCGCGCGGTGCTCCGCCGCCGCGGCGAGGACGGCGGCGGCGACGGCGCGACCACCCCGGGCGCGCTGGAGGCCGGACCGGTCCGGATGGACGTCGACCGGCACGTGGTGACGGTGGACGGCGCCAAGGTCGACCTGCCGCTCAAGGAGTTCGACCTGCTGGAGATGCTGCTGCGCAACGCGGGCCGGGTGCTGACCCGGATGCAGCTGATCGACCGGGTCTGGGGCGCGGACTACGTCGGCGACACCAAGACCCTGGACGTCCACGTCAAGCGCCTGCGGGCGAAGATCGAGCCGGACCCGGGCGCCCCGCGCTACCTGGTCACCGTCCGCGGCCTGGGCTACAAGTTCGAGCCGTAGGCCGACCCGCCGGAGCGCCTCGGCGCTCCGGACCGCGGCACCAAGGGAAGGGCCCCGCCTCGGCGGGGCCCTTCCCTTGGTGCCGCTGGTGCCGTCCGCCGCCTACTGGGCGGAGGCGGAGCCGGACGGGCTGGCCGATCCGCCGGCCGAGCCGCTGGCGGTGGCGCCGGCCGAGGCCGAGGAGGAGGCCGAACCGCTGGCGGTGGCGCCGGCCGACGGCGAGCCGCTCGCGCCGGGGGAGGCCGAGCCGGAGGCGCCGGCGCTCGGCGAGGCCGCGGCGGACGGGGAGGCCTTCTGCGGGCCGAAGCCCTCGTACAGGCCGTCGGCGGGCTGCACGTTGGCCTGGGCGGAGACCTCGCCGGCGTTCTTGAAGGTGAAGGTGGTCTTGGCGTAGCCGCCGACCGACAGGGTCGAGGTCGCGATCGAGGCGGTCGGGCCGCCCTCGGCGCCGAGCAGCACGGACTGGCCGGGCTCGAGCGTGATGCCCGGGACGGTGGCGCCGCTCTCGTCGGTCAGCTTCGCGGCGGCGTCGCCGATCTTCACCGAGGTCAGGACCTCGTCCTCGGTGCCGGTGTTGGCGACGTTGACCGTGAGGTTCGCCGCCCCCGAGTACGAGCCGGCGGTGCCCTTCGGGGTGACCACGACGATGTTGTTGAGCTTGACGTCGGTACCGATCGCCGTCGCCGCGTTGTCCGGCTTGATCTGCAGCGTGCTCGCGTCGTTGCCCGCGGCGCAGGCGGCCAGCGGGACGATCGCGGCGAGGACGATGGCGGCGACAGCGCCGCGTCGAAGGCTCCGGCTCACGGCGGCGACTTCTCCTTGATGGGGGGATGATCCAGCGGAAAACGGATCAGGGTCGGTGGTCGAGGGTCAGACTACCGACCACACATATCCGGCTCTCACGGGGTGGCCCCGTGTCGCGGTCGGATCACGATCCGGGGCGCGCGGCGCGCCGGGGGCAAAAACTCAAGATCCAATCATGGTTTCCGAGCGGTGACCAGAGGTTTCGTCGCGCGGTCAGACCGCCTCCGACCTGCGGGAAGCCCGCTTCGAACACCGGTCGCAGCATGCGACGGGGGTGGTTGTCAAGCCCTGGAACCCGCCCTGACCTGCGAAAACGCCCTTCGAGTCAGCCGAAAAGCGTGTTATTCTGGAAAGCCACGGAAGGGGTCCTGTCACATGACGTTCAAGGTTGGCGACACGGTGGTCTACCCCCATCACGGGGCTGCGCTGATCGAGGCCATCGAAACTCGCCAGATCAAAGGTGTGGACAAGACCTACCTGGTGCTGAAGGTGCAGCAGGGAGATCTGACGCTTCGCGTTCCCGCGGAGAACGCCGAGTTCGTCGGCGTCCGCGACGTGGTGGGCCAGGAAGGTCTGGACCGCGTCTTCGAGGTGCTGCGGGCGCCGTACACCGAAGAGCCCACCAACTGGTCTCGCCGCTACAAGGCGAACCTCGAGAAGCTCGCATCCGGTGACGTGATCAAGGTCGCGGAGGTCGTCCGCGACCTGTGGCGCCGCGAGCGCGAGCGCGGCCTGTCCGCCGGCGAGAAGCGGATGCTGGCGAAGGCCCGGCAGATCCTGGTGAGCGAGCTGGCGCTCGCCGAGAACACCAACGAGGACAAGGCCGAGACGCTGCTCGACGAGGTCCTCGCCTCCTGATCTCCCGGCGCCCCCCGATCTCCCGGCCCCGCAGCGGGCCGAGTCGGGTCTGACGCCGAGTCAGGTTTGACGCAGCGCCCGGTGGTGCCCAACGGCACCTCGGGCGCTTCGCCATGCCCGGAAGGGGTCGGTGGCATGGCGCAGCGGCGGGCGCGGTTCCACTAACGTGCAGTCAGGAAGGGGGCCTGCCCGCTCGCGTCATCCGCGCTCGGCACGGGCCATACCCATCACTACCGAGGAGCCAAACCTGAACGCCTCAGCACAGCTCGCGGCAGCGGTCGTCCCGGCCGCCGGGCGCGGCGAGCGACTCGGCCCCGGCGCCCCCAAGGCGCTGCGCGAACTCGGCGGCGTGCCGCTGCTGGTGCACGCCGTGCGGGCGCTGGCCCGCAGCCGGGCGGTCGGCCTGGTGGTGGTGTGCGCCCCGCCGGACGGCGTGGCCGAGGTGGTCTCGCTGCTGGACAGCCACGGCCTGGACGGCAAGGACGTCCGGGTGGTGCCGGGCGGCGCGAGCCGGCAGGAGTCGGTGCGCCTCGGCCTGGCCGCCGTCCCCGACGGCACCCGGGTGGTGCTGGTGCACGACGCGGCCCGCCCGCTGGTGCCGGTCGAGGTGGTGGACGCGGTGGCCGCCGCCGTCCGCGCCGGAGCGGAGGCGGTGGTGCCCGCGGTGCCGCTGGCCGACACCGTCAAGCGCGTCGAGCCGCAGCCGTCCGGCCCGGAGCCGGTGCTGGACACGCCCGACCGCTCCACCCTGCGCGCGGTGCAGACCCCGCAGGGCTTCGACCTGCCCGTGCTGGCCGCCGCGCACGAGCGGGCGCTCGCCGAGGGCGCCGAGGTGACCGACGACGCCGGGCTGATCGAGCGCTTCGGCGGCCGGGTGGTCGTGGTGCCCGGCCACGAGGAGGCGTTCAAGGTCACCCGCCCGCTGGACCTCGTGCTCGCCGAGGCCGTGCTCGCCCGCCGGAGGGCCACCGATGGCTACTGACCGCCCGATCGTCCCCCGCGTCGGCATCGGCACCGACGTGCACGCCTTCGAGGAGGGCCGCCCGCTGCGGGTGGCCGGCCTGGACTGGCCCGGCGAGACCGGCCTGGCCGGCCACTCGGACGCCGACGTGGCCGCGCACGCCGCCTGCGACGCGCTGTTCTCCGCGGCCGGCATCGGCGACCTGGGCGCGCACTTCGGCACCTCCCGCCCCGAGTGGGCGGCCGCGGCCGGGGTGGCGCTGCTCGCCGAGGCCGCCCGGCTGGTGCGCGCGGCCGGGTTCGAGATCGGCAACGTCTCCGTCCAGGTGATCGGCGTCCGCCCGAAGGTCGGCAAGCGCCGGGCCGAGGCCCAGGCCGCGCTGTCGGAAGCGGTCGGCGCCCCGGTCTCGGTCTCCGGCACCACCACCGACGGCCTCGGCCTGACCGGCCGGGCGGAGGGACTCGCCGCGATCGCCACGGCGCTGGTCTACGAACGGCCCACCGCCTAGCCTGAGTTCTGACAAAACGTCAAGAACCGGTCACAGGAGGAGAGATGGGCGTCGAGCTCAGCGACAAGGTCAAGGAACTGCTGGACGCGAAGAGCTACGCCGTGGTGTCCACGGTGCAGCCCGACGGCAGCCCGCAGTCGTCCGTGGTCTGGGTGAAGCGGGACGGGGAGGACATCCTGTTCTCCACCGTGCAGGGCCGCCGCAAGCACCTCAACCTGGTGCGCGACCCGCGGATCAGCCTGCTGGTCAACCCGGCGGACAACCCCTACACCTACTTCGAGGCCCGCGGCGAGGTCGCCATGACCACCGAGGGCGGCCGGGAGCTGATCGACGAGCTGTCGCACAAGTACCGGGGCGAGGACTACGGCTTCGACGGCCCGGACGACGTCCGGGTGGTGGTCCGGCTGAGCCCGCGCAAGGTGGTCGGCAACAACCTCTGAGCGCGGGCCCCGGAAAAGGGTTCGGACGAGGGCACGCCAAAGCGCCGGAAGGTGGCGGGGCACCCCCCGCCGCCCACTACCCTGGACGCTGTGAGCCTTCGCCTGTACGACACCATGACCCGCCAGGTACGCGACTTCGTCCCGCTGGTGCCGGGCTGTGTCTCGATCTACCTGTGCGGTGCCACGGTCCAGGCACCGCCGCACATCGGGCACATCCGCTCCGGCCTCAACTTCGACGTGATGCAGCGCTGGTTCCGCCACCGCGGCTACGACGTCACGTTCGTCCGCAACGTCACCGACATCGACGACAAGGTGATCGCCAAGGGGCGCGAGCAGTCCACCGACTGGTGGAAGATCGCGTACGCCAACGAGCGCGCCTTCAACGAGGGTTACACCGTCCTCGGGTGCCTGCCGCCGAGCGTCGAGCCGCGCGCCACCGGGCACGTGCCGGAGATGATCGAGATGATGCGCGGCCTGATCGAGCGCGGCCACGCGTACGCCGCCGACGGGAACGTGTACTTCGCGGTCACCACCTTCCCGGAGTACCTGGCGCTCTCCAACCAGGAGCTGGAGAACCTGCGGCAGCCCTCCGGCGACAACGAGACCGGCAAGCGCGACCCGCGCGACTTCGCGATGTGGAAGGCCGCCAAGCCCGGCGAGCCGAGCTGGGAGACGCCCTGGGGCCGCGGCCGCCCGGGCTGGCACCTGGAGTGCTCGGCGATGGCGCACAAGTACCTCGGCGCGGCCTTCGACATCCACGGCGGCGGGCTCGACCTGATCTTCCCGCACCACGAGAACGAGATCGCCCAGTCCCGGGCGTTCGGCGACGAGTTCGCCAACTTCTGGGTGCACAACGCCTGGGTGACGCTGGCCGGCGAGAAGATGTCCAAGTCGCTGGGCAACTCGGTGCTGGTCTCCGAGATGGTCAAGCGCTGGCGCCCGATCGTGCTGCGCTACTACCTGGCCGGCCCGCACTACCGCTCGATGATCGAGTACAGCGAGGAGTCGCTGCGCGAGGCCGAGACCGGGTTCAGCCGGATCGAGGGCTTCATCGAGCGGGCCGTGGAGCGCTGCGGCCCGGTCGACGCGGCGCCCGAGGTGCCGCCGGCCTTCGCCGAGGCGATGGACGACGACCTGGGCGTCCCGCAGGCGCTCGCCGTGGTGCATACCGCCGTCCGGCAGGGCAACAGCGCGCTCGGCGCGGACGACAAGGAGTCGACCGCGGCCCGGCTGGCCGAGGTCCGGGCGATGCTCGGCGTGCTCGGCCTCGACCCGCTGGACGAGCAGTGGGCCGAGGGCGGCGGCCAGGGCGAGGAGCTGACCGGCGTGGTCGACGCGCTGGTCAGGCTGGTCCTCGACCAGCGCCAGGCCGCCCGCGCCCGCAAGGACTTCGCCACCGCCGACGCGATCCGCGACCGGCTCGGCGACGCCGGGCTGGCGATCGAGGACACCCCGTCCGGCCCCCGCTGGACGATCAACCAGTAACAGCCAGTAGCCCTCCGGGGCGCGCAGGGGCCGTACCTTTGTATGGGTGCGGCCCCGACGCACGAAGCAGACGCAGAGACAGGAAGTACAGCCATGGCCGGCAACAGCCAGCGCAGGAACCGACGCAACGCCGGATCGAAGAAGGGCGCGAGTGTCGGTACCGGCGGCCACAGCCGGAAGGCGCTCCAGGGCAAGGGCCCGACCCCGCCCGGCGAGGCCCGCAAGGGGCACCCCAAGCAGCGCGCCGCCAACGCCGCGCTCAAGCGCGAGCGCGACGCGAAGTCCCGCGCGGGCATGCGCCGCTCCGGCGCGGCCAACCGCAGCGGCCGCGGCGGCGCGGGCGCGGCCGAGCTGGTGGTGGGCCGCAACTCGGTGGTCGAGGCGCTGCAGGGCGGCGTCCCGGCGACCGCGCTGTACGTGCAGCAGTTCATCGACACCGACGACCGCGTCCGGGACGCCTTCCAGGCCGCCAACGAGCGCGGCATCCCGCTGATGGAGGCCCCGCGCCCGCAGCTGGACCAGATGACCGGCGGCCTCAACCACCAGGGCCTGGTGCTGCAGGTCCCGCCGTACGAGTACGCGCACCCCGAGGACCTGCTGGAGGGCGCCGCAGACTCCGGGCAGGACGCGCTGATCGTCGCGCTGGACGGCGTCACCGACTCCCGCAACCTCGGCGCCGTGGTCCGCTCGGCCGCCGCGTTCGGCGCGCACGGCGTGGTGATCCCGGAGCGCCGGGCGGCCGGCATGACCGCGGGCGCCTGGAAGACCTCCTCCGGCGCGGCGGCGCGCCTGCCCGTGGCGCGCGCCACCAACCTGACCCGCGCGCTGGAGGCGTACCAGAAGGCCGGCCTGATGGTGGTCGGCCTGGCCGCCGACGGCGAGGCCGAGATCGGCGACCTGGACGCGCTGACCGGCCCCGTGGTGATCGTGGCCGGCTCCGAGGGCAAGGGCCTGTCCCGGCTGGTGTCGGAGACCTGCGACCTGCTGGTGCGGATCCCGATGCCCGGACAGACCGAGTCGCTGAACGCCGGCGTGGCCGCCGGCGTCGTGCTGTACGAGGCCGCCCGGCTGCGCGCCAAGCGCTGACCGCGAGCCACCGCGTCGTTTTCGTGGGGGAACCGGTCGGGTCCGGTCGGGCCCGGTCGGTTTTCCCATGATCACTTCAAATCCTCTCCCGGAATCCACCCGGGAGAGTGTCCTCGGGGCCCGTCACCCGGTTAGAGGGGTGTGGACACCAGAACACCTCTGCGCCTCGGGCAGCGCCCCGCGGGGATAGACGACGGACCGGTCCTCAACACGGTCCGGGTGCCGTCCGACCCGTCGAGGCTCAGCAGCACCCAGGCCAGTTTCCGGGTCAGGCTCTCCGCCCCGGTGGCCCCGATGATCGACGCCCCGGGCGGTGCCGCCTTCGGTGACCCGTACGGCCTGCGCAGCGGCGTCCGCCCCACCGTCACCCCGCAGGTCGTGGTGCCCGCGTCGTCGGTGCCCGCGCTGGCCGGGATCACCGCCGCCTCGGTCACCGGCGCGGCGCCCCGCCGCAAGGCCCGGGTGGTCACCGCCTGGAGCGGCCAGGCCGGGCCCGGCGACACCGCCGCGACCCAGCTGCTGGAAGCCGTCCGGCTGACCACCGTGCCCGCACCCGCCAAGGGCTTCGCGGGCGACGACACCCAGCAGCTGCAGGGCGTCCCGCGGCAGTACGGGCCCGCCGGCGGCTCGACCGGCTCCGGGGAGGTCCCGCACGCCGGCGTCCCCGGGCTGCTGGACGACACCGTCCGGATCGGGGCCGGCCGCGACTGGCGGCCGGAGGGTGAACTGCCCGAGGTGCCGTCGCTCAGCGAGGGCTCCAAGCACGCCTGGTACCCCGGCCGCCGGGTCGACCTCGGCCTGGTGCTGCTGCCGCTGCGCGTCCTGCTCGGCTCGCTGTCGGTGTACGCCGGGTTCAGCAAGCTGTGCGACCCGGTGTACTTCGACGGCGGCGAGCGCGGCTCGATGATGCGCTGGCTGTCCTCGCTGCACCCGTGGAAGGTCGCCCAGCCGCTGCTGGACCTCGCGATGGCCCACCCGGTGGGCGCCGGGCTCGCGGTCTCCTTCCTGGAGATCGTGGTGGGCGTGCTGTCCGTCCTGGGCCTGTGGCAGCGGCTGGCGGCCGCCACTGCGATGGCGCTGTCCGCCGCGCTGCTGTTCACCGTGAGCTGGAAGGCGGTGCCGGTCTACGACACCCCCGACCTGATCTTCCTCGCGGCCTGGAGCCCGCTGCTGATCGCCGGCGCCCCGTTCGCCTCGCTGGACGGCCGGATCGCCCTGGAGGCGTTCCGCCGGTACGGGCCCACCGAGCCCGGCGCCGTCCGGCGGCGGATGCTGCGCCGGCGCGGCGTGGTCACCGCGGTCGTGATCGGCCTGACCATGCTGTCCGGCTCGCTGCTCGGTGCGGCGGTCCGCACCGGCGACACCAGGGCGCCGGCCAAGCCGCCCACCGACTACGGCTCCCCGGTCTGGCCGAGCAACAGCCCCTCGCCGTCGCCGACCCCCACCCCCTCGCACTCGCCGAGCCCCACCCCGAGCAAGGCCCCGGCCTCGCCCTCCCCCTCGCCCAGCCGCAGCGGCTCCAAGGCCAAGCAGTCCGGCGGGGCTTCGACCAGCGGCCCCGCGTCGACCCCGCGTTCCGGCGGCGGCTCCGGTGCCGGCTCCGGCACCTCCGGTTCGAGCAGCGGCTCCGGCAGCGGCAACGGCGGCTCGGCGGGCGGCACCGGCAGCGGCGGCGCCCCCGCGGGCACCCCGCGCACCACGCAGCCCACGCACGGCGTGATCGGCGGCCTGCTGGGCAGCGGCCCGCCGCTGCTGGAGCTCGGCATGAGCCCGCAGCGGGCGGCCGGCACCGCCTGACAGCCGCGACGCCGACCGCGAGGCCGCGCGAGGGCCCCGCCCCGGACTCCACGTCCCGGGCGGGGCCCTCGCGGCGTTCCCGGCCCGTGCCTGCGCTGCGCCCGTGTCTGCGCCCCGGGCGGGGCCCGGCCCGTCCGGCTAGCCCCGGTGCGCGGCGAGCTCCTTGGCGGCCTCGGTGAGGTCCTTGGCGGTGTCGATGGCCCGCCAGTAGCAGCCCTGCGGCAGCTGGTACCCGGCCAGGCGGCGGTCGCGGGCGAGCTGCGGGAAGGTGGTGCGCTCGTGGTCGCCGACCTCGGGCAGCAGCTCGCGGAAGCCGGGCCCGAAGACGTACAGGCCCGCGTTGATCAGGAACGGGGACGGCGGGGCCTCGATGAAGTCCAGCACGTTGCCGAAGCGGTCGGTCTCCACCGCGCCCCACGGGATCCGCGGCCGGGCCAGCGCCAGGGTGGCCACGGCGGCCCGCTCGTGGTGGAAGGCGGCCATCTCGCGCAGGCTGAACCTGGTCCAGATGTCGCCGTTGGTGGCGTACCAGGGTTCGGCGGGGCGCGGCAGGGCCGCCGCCGCGTACCTCAACCCGCCGCCGCGGCCCAGCGGTTCGGCCTCCACCACGGTGCTGGTCCGGAGCGGCAGCTCGGCCCGCTCCAGCCACTCCCGCAGCACCTCGGCCAGGTGGCCGCAGGAGACCACCACGTCGGTGACGCCCTCGGCGGCCAGCCACTCCAACTGGTGCCCGATGATCGGTTTTCCGGTGCCGGGGATCTCCACCAGCGGCTTGGGCCGGTCGTCGGTGTAGGGGCGCAGCCGGGAGCCCTGCCCGCCCGCCAGGATCACCGCCTGGGTGACGGCGGGGGCGGCGGCGGGGGCGGCGCCCGGGGCGGTGCCGGTGTCTGCTGTCATGCGCGCCACGATAACGGGCCCGCCCCGGACGGGAACGGGCCCGCACGGCGTGTCGGCGGGGCGGCGCGGAGACCCGGCGGGTCGGCGGGGTCGGCCACCGGCCCCGCCGGGTGCGTCAGTTGACCACGCCGGCGGCGAACGAGCCGTCGCAGACCGGGCGGGCGAAGGAGCGGGCGCGCTGCACGTCGCCCTGGTACTTCTTCACCGCGGCGCGGCCGAGGTCGCCGGCCAGCTGGGTGCAGTACGGGGTCAGCGAGGGCTTCTCGCGCATGGTGCGCTCCAGCAGGTCGAGCGCCGTGCCCGGGTTGTGGTTCTTCAACTCCTCCAGCAGGTCCACCCGGAGGGCGTCCTGCGGGGCCATGCCCTGGGTGTCGGGGACGGCGGAGCTGCGGCCGATGGTGCCGTCGCCGCTGGAGGCCGCGACCACCTGCTGGTCCAGCCCCGTCGGCGGGGCCCACGGGACGCGGGTGACGGCGAGCGTGCCGGTGGTCACCAGGATCACCGGCAGGGTGAGGGCAACGGTCTGGGCGATGCGGCGCACGAGCTGTTTCACGCACAGGAGAGTAGCGCTGCGTGGCGGCGCGGGAGCGCCGCGTTACCCCATCGAGTGACGGGTGTCCCGTTTTGTGCCGCCATCGGGTTGACGCGGCGTCCCCGGAGAACGCCGGAACCCCCTGCCGACCGCCGTGGGCAGGGGGTTCCGTGGAAGAGCGGTGGGAGGACGGGCGCCGCCGTCAGGTGCGGCGCCCCTCCGGTGCCGTCGTCAGCGGCTCAGGCGCTTGCCGCCCTCGTCCTCGGTGGTGAAGACGTGCGGCTCGTTGCCGACCGGCACGACGTGGATGGTCTCGCCGCGCTGCGGGATCTCGCGGCTGTGCACGCGGACCACGATCTCCTTGTCCTTGCCGGAGATCTGGGTGGTGCCGTACACGTAGCCGTCGGCGCCGAGCTCCTCGACCACGTTGACGGTGACCGCGACGCCCTCGAGGCCGCCCGCCGGGACGACCTGGAAGTGCTCGGGGCGGATGCCGACCACGACGGTCTTCGCGGTGCCGGCCTTGGCCAGGTCCTCGCGGGCGATGTTGATGACCGAGCCGCCGAACTTCACGCCGCCGTCGACCAGCGGGACCTCGATCAGGTTCATCGCCGGGGAGCCGATGAAGCCGGCCACGAACAGGTTGCCCGGGCGGTCGTACATGGCGCGCGGGGCGTCGACCTGCTGCAGGATGCCGTCCTTGAGGACCGCGACGCGGTCACCCATGGTCATGGCCTCGGTCTGGTCGTGGGTGACGTAGACCGTGGTGATGCCCAGGCGGCGCTGGAGCGAGGCGATCTGGGTGCGGGTGGACACGCGGAGCTTGGCGTCCAGGTTCGACAGCGGCTCGTCCATCAGGAAGACCTGCGGCTGGCGGACGATCGCGCGGCCCATCGCGACGCGCTGGCGCTGACCGCCGGAGAGCGCCTTCGGCTTGCGGTCCAGGTACTGGGTCAGGTCGAGGATCTTGGCGGCCTCTTCGACCTTGGTGCGGATCTCGGCCTTGTTCACGCCGGCGATCTTCAGGGCGAAGCCCATGTTCTCGGCGACGGTCATGTGCGGGTACAGCGCGTAGTTCTGGAACACCATCGCGATGTCCCGGTCCTTCGGCGGCAGGTGGGTGACGTCGCGGTCGCCGATGCGGATGGCGCCCTCGTTCACGTCCTCCAGGCCGGCCAGCATGCGCAGCGAGGTCGACTTGCCACAGCCGGAGGGGCCGACCAGGACGAGGAACTCGCCGTCCGCGATCTCCAGGTCGAGCTGGTCGACGGAGGGCTTGTCGGCACCCGGGTACACACGGGTGGCCTTGTCGTACGTCACGGAAGCCATGGTGCTTCGCTCCTTCACCGGCAGGAACGTGCCGGACGATCCGAGTAAAGGTGGATGTTTTCCACCGCCCCCGACTGGTCTTGACCACAGCAGCCGAACGCGGTTCCCCGTGACGCTACCTGGCAGTTCATCGTTTTGTCAGCCCTCCGCCGCCCCCGAGTTCGCATCGATCCGGTCACACTCCTCCTCCCCCGACCCCCTCCCGCACCCCCACAACCACCCGCATCCCCGCGCCCCTGCCCGGTACACTGCCCACTGGTGCCGCCGTGGATCCCGCGGACGGCCACCGCGCCTCCTTAGCTCAGTTGGCCAGAGCACCGCTCTTGTAAAGCGGGGGTCGTCGGTTCGAACCCGACAGGGGGCTCAACGAGCAGGGCCGCAAAACGTGCGACAGGGGCCGGGCCCCGAGGAAACCCCGGGGCCCGGCCCTTGGCCGTTGTTCGAGAGGCTCGGGCGGTCAGTCCGGCCGTGCCACCGGCGTGCCAGATGCCTCCGGAGGACCTCCCTCGCCGAGTTCCCGGCGCACCGCCTCGCCCATGCGGCCGATGACCTCCCGGTCGCGGTCACTGTTCATGTGCTGGTAGATCAACGTGGTTCGGGTGCCGGGCGTGCCCCGGCGATCTTTGAGAGGCGATCCCGTAGAGCGTCTTCCAGGTCGAGGTTGTCGCCCCGTGCGGTGGTCTGCAGCAGTTCGGTGATGACGACGAGTTCGGCGAATCGTCCGGCCGGAGTGTCGAGGAGATGGTCCAGCCGTCGGCGCACCTGGGCGGCTGTTTCGGGGACGAGGAGGCTGTACGTGTGCAGGAGCGCTGCGTCGTAGCCCGCGGGTGCGATGCCCCAGCCCTCCCAGTCGAGCACGGTGAGCGTCGGGCTGGTGAGGTTGGCCCAGTGCAGGTCGCCGTGGGCCGTGGCCCAGGCGGGAACGGTGGTGTCGACAGGGATGCCCAGGAACTCCGGCATGGCCCGGTCCAGATACTCCTGGCGGACGGCCACCCGGTCACTCGGTACGGTGGCCATGGCATCGAGCGCGACACTGAGCCTCTCCCACCAGGTTTCGTCCAGGTCCGGTGCTGTCCGTAGCACCGGCCCGTGGGTGGTGATGGTGGAGGACGTGACTCTGTCGTACAGCTCTGCCAGGTAGCCGTGTGCGGCCCCGGTCCAGGTGCGTCGTGCACGTAGTCGAGGCCGAGGAACCGCAGGCGGCATGAGGCGCTCCGCCTCCTGCGGTCCCTCCCAGAGCTTGCCGCCGGCTTTACCGGCCGGAGCGGACACCAGGCGGAGCCAGCCCTCTCCGTCCGCTGTCACGACCGGGCGGCTGAGCGTACGCCCGCGCCAGCCCCAGACCTCGCGTGAACCGGCCGGCTGCGCGTGGAGCGTTCCTGCTGCCACGGCGTGCATCGCGCGCATCCGCTCGGCGACGTCCGGCTCAGGTTCCGAGTACATCAACGACCCTTCGCAGCAGGTCCGGAGACAACGGCGGCCGGCCGACCACGGCAGTGGCCTTCCTCCAGTGTTCCGGGTTCCCGGTCGACAGGAGTACGCGCTTCACCCCCACGGCTGAGGCGACGACGGAGAGGGCGGCCTCCGCCGTGTGCTGCCGGGGCTGATCAGCTCGGTCAACTCGTGCGTCATCAGACCGGGGACCCCTCCGCCGTGGAGCGGCGCGGAGGCGAACACGTCCAGTCCCGCCCTCCGGGCATCGACCAACGGGCCCTCTCCGTCGAGGGCTTGGGCGACGGGCACGAGCTGGACGAGGGAGACGGGGAGCTGGATGGCCCGGAGGCGGTGGTTCGGACCACCGGCCATGGCCGCGAGTTCGAGGAGGCTGGAGACGTCGAAGAGTCCGCTGCTGAAGCCGGACCAGGTCGCCACCCCGTAGGCGCCGATCGCTTGTCGGCTGCACGCCTCCTCCAGGGCGAGGAACGCCGCGTACAGCCGGTCGGCGATCTCGCCTTCCCGGCAGCCGTGTTCGGGGTTGTGCAGGAACACCAGGTCCGGGACTCTGCCGAGCGTGCGCCGGCTGCGGGCCACCTGCCAAACCACGTAGGCGGGTGCGAGGCAGTGCTCGTGCTCGGCATCCTCGGCGGATAGCACACCCGCGCGCACGCCGATCCGCTTGGCACTCGCCGAGAGGAAGCCCACCTTCGTGGAAACCCGCAGGCCGGGGTAGGCGGCAAGGACCGGTGCCAGCAACGCCTCCGCCCGGCCGTTCCCGTAGTTGGGCGCGGTGTCCACCCAGTCGGCACCACGCGAGGCGGTCATTAGGGCGGCCTCGCCCACATCGAGGCAGCGGTAGGTGCCCAAACCCAGCTGCGCGCTCATCGTTCTCCCCCGACCGCGGCGACTTGGCCGTCGACCAGTTCCGTCACGACGCGGGCCGCCTGTGCGAGCGTGATGCCGGCGGCCTGCGCGAGCTCGGCCAGCCGGTGACGTTCCCCGTCGGCGAGGAGGGTGAGCATCGGCCGAGCCTTGACCGCGAATGTCCACTCCTCGCCGCCCGTGGTCAGCCGCACGGTTTTCTCCCGGTCAGCCGTGAGTGCGGCCCGTGTGGTGACGAGACGCACCCGCAACTCCGGGTCCGGCGGCACCGCCGTGACGTACGGCAATGACGGGACCAGCCTGGCACGCTCGGTGGCGTCGCGGGCGGCGGAGAAGCGATCGATCAGGTCGGCGCTCTCCAACTCGGCCGCGATGAGCTTGCCGATCGTGTCGAGGAAGACGCGCTGCTCCTCGGCCGTCCCGAAGCGCGGAACGTCCGCCCGGACGCTCTCATGGACGCGCAGAACCTCCGACAGCCAGGTGAACAGGTCAGCACCCGTTGTGCTCTGCAGCCCGCACGTGACGTGCAACGAGTGCCGGCCTTCGGACGCGGCGACGGCGTGCCACCAGCCCCGGGGCAGGTAGAGCACGTCACCAGCGTTGAGCACCAGGTCGGCGACGGGTTCGTCCGGCGGCGGCTCGGGCCTCTCTACGTCGCGGTGCATGGGGAGCACGCGGGTCGGTCCGTAGATCCGCCAGCGCTTCGCGCCGTCGAGCTGGACGACCACCACGTCGTGATCGTCCCAGTGGACGCCGAAGCCCTCGGTGCTGGTCCACGAGGCGTACAGGTTCACCTGCACTCCCGTTCGCAGCCACCGCTCCAACTGGGCGGCCAGCGCTCCGACTCCAGGATGGAGATCGTCCACGGCATCCAGGACGAGCGTGGCCCCCTCGGAGAGCTGCTTGTGCAGCTCGGAGGGCTGGAGCTGCTGCCAGACGGTGCTCCGCCTGGTGGTGACCGGGTGGGAGTAGAGGTGCGCGGGCACCTGCTCCCCGTTGACGGCGAGGCGCAAGCGCGGAGGTTCGAGCCGGTGGCGGGCCAGGATGGCGTTGAGGTCGTCCCAGCCCAGGATGCCTGCGAGTGTCGCGGCCTCACCGCGTACGACCTTGAAGCTGCGGCCGAGCGTCCGGGCAAGGAAACCATCCCCGCCCAGACGCTCAACCACCGAGAACTGCTCGGCGGTCATCGTGATGCAGCCGTCAGTCGTTGCCGTCGGAGCGGCCGGTGGAGCCGCCGTCGGACGGCACCTCGCCGCGCGAGCGGGCCGCGGCGACCTTCGCGCGGGCGACCAACAGGCCGTCGCCCTCCAACTCGGTGCCGGTCGTCAGGTTCTCGGGCATGAAGCACTCCTTCGGTTTCATGGGGTGGGCCGACCGCCCGACCCCGTCGTGGGTACAGCGGTGGATCCGTTGCCACGGCAAGTCGCCGGCAAGGAACGTCAGGTGCTTACGCCGCGCGGCTGTTGGCCAGCGCGGCCACCTGTATCCCCCGAGCCCGCGTCGGGCGGGAGGAAGTCTTGTCAGGCACTGGTCGGCACGGCATCCCGTGCCTTCGGGGCCGCGGCCCTCACCAGAGCGGTGAGTCGCTCGTCGCCCGAGACGGCAGAGGTGGTGCCGACCTCGAACCAGATCCGCTTGCCGGCGGGGTCCGGCTCGGCGCCCCAGTTCGTCGCGAGCGCTGCCACCAGGAACAACCCTCGCCCGTCAGTGGCGTAGAGATCGATCCCGCCGGCAGCCGGCAGCCGGCAGTTCGTGGCCGACGTCCGTCACCTCGACGCGCAGCCGGTCACCGTCCCAGGACACGCAGACGACGCACGGGGCGTCGGTGTGGGACACGGCGTTGGTGATCAGCTCGCTGGACAGCAACTCGACATCGCGGAGAGCGTCCTCCGCGAGCGGCAGGCCCCAACCGCGCACGACCTGTATCACCCGCCGCCGGGCATCCGGCACGGCCTCGGCACTGGGCAGCACGCGAAATCCGAACGGGGCGGGGGTGATGGCTTGGCGAGTGGCGACGGACATGAGCGCGGACCTTTCACCGGGACGAGGTCGGCAGCGGGCCGATTCGCGCCGGGATTCACCCGGCAGGTATCTACAGAACCGCCTCCAACGCGGGTGAACCAGAGCAGAATTGAGGCGGCAACGAGGCATCCGTGCTGCAAACCCGGGCATGACCTGGCCTGTTACGACTGCAGACGAACTGACGTACCTCTGGAGGACGCGGAATGGCATCCAGGAGGTCCCGGCTGATCCAGCGCAGGGAGGCGGTTGGCCACACCCAGGAATCCCTGGCTGAAGTCCTCGACGTGGACCGCACGACCGTGGGGCGGTGGGAGAGCGGCAGGGGAGCCCCGCAGCCGTGGATGCGGCCGAAGCTCGCCCGCGCCCTGGAACTCTCGGTCGACCAGTTGGCCGACCTGCTGGCAGTGCCCTCTGCAGCCGCCGAAGCAGTCCCACCGCCCAGCAGCGTCGGCGACGCCTCGCCTCCTGTGCCTGCCCGGCGTACGGACCACGGCAACGATCTCGTAGTAGCCGTGGCGACCGACTCGGCAGAGTCCGCGCTCTTCCTTCGCTTCGCGAGCGCGTCCAACGTGGACGACACGCTGCTGGAACAGATCGACGCGGACATCGCGAGGCTGGCAGCGGACTACGTGAGCAAGCCGGTGTCCGAGCTCTTCCACGACATCGGAACCCTCCGGCGAGGAGTGTTCGACTTACTCCGTGGCCGCCAACATCCTTACCAGACAGGCCATCTATACCTGCAGGCCGGGCGCCTCTGCGGCCTGGCCACCCACGTCGCTCTCGACCTCGGCCAGTACACAGCTGCGGCTACGCATTCGCGAACGGCCTGGCGCTGCGCGGAGTCAGCCGGCCACAACGGTCTCCGGGCCTGGACCCGATCCGTCCAGTCCCTGATCGCCTACTGGCAGCAGGACCACCGCCAGGCCGCCGAGTTGGCCAGAGCTGGACTGCCGTACGCGGGCAGCGGGACGATCGCAGCCCGCCTGCTCAGTCTCGAAGCGCGGGCCACTGCCGCGCTCGGCGACAGCGCGAGCGCGCTACGGGCCGTGGAGGCGGCCGAGGCGGCGCGGAGCGCCGTAGCCGCCGTGGATCTTCCCGGCGTATTCACGTTTCCTGAGGCCAAGCAGTGGACCTACGCCGGCACTGCCCTCCTTGCCCTGGGCAGCCAGCGTCACGTGAACCGTGCTATCGAGGCGTCCTCCAGGGCCATCGCCCTGTACGAGTCCGCACCGCAGCAGGAACAGTCCTCCGGCGACCTGCTGGCCGCCCGCCTCGACCTCGCCAACGCCCACCTCGCCCACGGCGACCTCGACGGCGCGCAGGAGAAGCTCTCGGTGGTGCTGGACGCCGCACCGGACCGGCGAACAGCGAGCATCTGCACCCGCCTTCGGGCGCTGAGTATTCGTCTCGCCGAGCCCGCCTACGCAGGCTCCCCGATCGTCCTGAGCCTCCGCGAGAATCTCAGAGAAGCCTGCTCTCGACCCGCACTCACGAACCCTCCGGAGCTGCCCCAGTGATGAGCAACACCGCACAGCAGGACGCCGCAGTCGCCGACAAGGCGATCCTCGCGAACAGCGCCTACGCCGACGGGCGCCACCTGGCCGCCCGCCAGTCCATCTATCGGTGGCAGCAGCCGCAGTACGACCTGCCCGGGATTGTCGTCGAAGAGCTGGCCGACACCAGCGGGACCGTCCTCGACGTCGGCTGCGGCAACGGCAAGTTCGTCAGCCGCCTGCGCAAGGACCGTCCGGACCTTCAGGTCGTCGGGATGGACCTCTCAGCCGGCATCCTCGCCGACATCGAAAAGCCGGTCCTGGTGGCCGACGCCCAGGCCCTGCCCTTCGCCGACAATAGCGTCGACGCCGTGCTGGCCCTGCACATGCTGTACCACGTCGGCGACATCGCGGCCACGATCAAGGAACTGGCCCGAATCCTCCGGCCCGGTGGCGTCCTCATCGCGTCAACCAACAGCGACACCGACAAGCAAGAGTTGGACCAGCTCTGGGCCCGGGCCGCAGGCGACGTCCTCGGGATTCCCGAGGGGCCGGCCCGCGTCTCCCTAAGCTCCCGCTTCTCCCTGGAGAAGGCTCCCGGCTACCTCGCAACGGCGTTCAAGGACATCCGGATCCGGAAACTGCCCGGCACCATCGAGCTCACCGATCCCGCGCCGATCGTCGCCCACCTTGCCTCCTACGAGGCGTGGGCCGACCAATGCGGTGTCCCATTCCACGACACCGTCAGCCGAGCAGCCGAGTTCGCTGCCGCCACGATCGCCATCGAGGGGTCTTTCAAGATCACATGCCTCGGCGGATTCCTGGCGTGTCGGGTATAGATCGCGGGAGGCGTCCGACCATCAAGCCATTCGTGAGCAGGTGCCAGCGCGGGCTTGCCGACGCCCGCCATGCCGCTGACTGACCACCGCGACCGCGGGCCGCCCCGTGCCGTCGAGCGGGGAGCACCGCAGGGCGTCCAGCTGTTCCTCGCGGCCGACGAAGCGGGCGGCGGGGGCAGGCAGTTGGGCCGACCGGGCCCGCCGGACGCGGGTGCCGCCGTGGGCGCTGCCGCCGGCCCGTAGCGCCCTCGCCCGACACCCCGTCCGCCTCCGGAGGCTCCTCCCGGCGGACGACCTGACGGGACGTCAACATCCGTGCAGCGGAGCCGTTCCTCCTCCCCGAGGCCCGGCCCGACCCCTCCCCGCGGCCGACGCCCGCCCGTCCGCCCCCGCCTAGCGTGGTCGCCATGCCACCCCCACCCCGCGCGGCCCTCGCCGCCCTCGCCGCCGCCCTCGGCTACGGCGCGCTGCAGACCTGGTGGGCGCTCGGCCACGCCCCGTCCTTCGGCCGCCTCGGCACCGACCTGCTGGTCGTCCCCCGCTGGGGGACCGTGGCCCTGTGCGCGGTGGCCGCCGTCCTCGGGCACGGCCTGCACCGCGCCCGCCGGTACGCCCCCACCCGGTTCGCGGCCGCCGTCGCGGTCGCCGCCACCCTGCTGCTGAGCTGCCCCTTCCTGCTGCTGGACGTGGTCGGCGGCCTGCTGTCCGGACTGCGCATCCCGCTCTCGCTCGCCGGCTTCCTCAGCCGGGTCGGCTGCGCCGCGACCGCCGCCCTGCTGGCCGCCGCCGCCCTCGGCCACCGACGGCGGCTGCGCGGCGACTGCCCCCGCTGCGGCCGCACCGGCGGTCCGCACGACCCCGGCGCCCGCACCCGCACCCCGCGCTGGGCCCGCCTGGCCGGCTACGGGGCGGTCGCCGCCTGCTGGCTGCGGATCCTCGCCCAGTACGGGCTCGAGTCCGGATCCGGGAGCCCGGGGACGACGGGAGCGGCCGGGACGCTCTCGCTCGCCCTGTTCGAGACCGGTTTCGTGCTGGCCGGCACCGCGCTGCCGCTGTCCCTGGTCCACCGCTGGGGACGGGACGTCCCGCGCCGGGTCCCGCTGCTGGGCGGGCGCCGGGTGCCCCGCCGACTGCTGCTCGTTCCGGCCGCCGCGATCTCCACCGGACTGCTGGTGTACTTCGGCGTCGGCATCGGCCAGCTCGTCGGCGAGACGCTCCACCCGGCCGACCGCGACGGCACCCTGCCGCTGTCCTTCCTGTGGATCGCGATGCCCGCCTACTGGCTGTGGGGCCTGGGCCTCGGCGCCGCCGCCCTCGGGTACGCCCGCGCCACCCGACCGCCCTGCCGCGCCTGCGGCCGCTGAACCGCTGCCGCTGAACCGCTGCCGCTGAACCGCCGCCGCTGAACCGCCGCCGCCGAGCCCCGGCCGCCGAGCCCGGCTGCCGCGCCTGCGCCCGCCGCCCTGCCGCGCCTGCGCCCGCCGCCCGCCTACCGCGCCGGTCGGTCCGGCCCGGCCACCGCCGGTCGGTCCGGCCCGGCCACCCGGTGCACGAGCGCCGCGGTCACGGACGCCACCACCGACGCGACGATCAGCAGCGGCATCGAGTCCGCCGCCTGGCTGCCCAGCAGCACCGTCGTCAGCACCGTACTGGTCACCGGCAGCCGGGTGACCGCCGCACCCGCCGCCGAGATCCCGGCCGCCAGCCCCGCCTCCACGCCCAGCCCGGGCAGGCCGCCCGCCGCCACCCCGAGCGCCGCGCCCAGCAGCACCGCCGGGAAGATCGGACCACCGCGCAGCGACCCCAGCGCCACCCCCCAGCCCAGCCCCTTGAACAGCACCAGCGCCAGCAGCGCCGCCACCGGCCAATCGGACGGGTCCGCCGCCAACTGCCCCAGCGTGGCCTGCCCGGACAGCGCCGCCTCCTCCGGCGAGCGCCCGGTCGCCAGCGCGTACCCGGCGACGCACGCGCCCACCAGCACCGCGCACAGCACCGTGCGGACGGCCGTCCGGTGCGCCGTGAACGCGGCGAAGCGGTGGCCCAGCGTCTGCCCGGCCACCATCACCACCGCGACCACCACCGCGAGCGGGATCCCCCACAGGAAGTCCCCGGCGTCCGGCAGGTGCGCCCGGGGCACCGACGGCAGGCTCAGCGCGCCGATCGACAGCCCCGTCCAGTGCCCGAAGCCGGTGAACACCAGTGCCCCGACCCCCGAGGACAGCAGGCACGGCAGCAGCAGCACGGTCAGCTGCGCCCCGCCCAGGCCCGCCGCCTCGATCACCAGCACCGCCGCCACCAGCGGACTCCCGAAGATCGTGGCGATCGCCGCCGTCGACCCGGCCGTCCCCAGCAGCGGCGCGAGCCTCGGGCTGGACGCCCGCTTCGCCGCGCTCACCGTCAGCAGCGCCAGCCCGCTGCCCAGCGCCATCAGCGGCGCCTCCGGGCCGAGCACCGCACCCAGCGGCAGCCCCGCCAGCGCCGCCAGCACCACCGACGGCACCTCCACCGGCAGCGTCGGCGGCCCGCCCAGCCCGTGCACCGGAATGTGCCCGCCCCGCCCCGGCATCCGGGTCACGATCGGCGCCAGCAGCAGACCGGCCAGCGCCAGCGCGGGCAGCGGCCACCACCACGGCGCGCGCGAGTAGCCCCACTCCTTCGGCAGCGACTCCCACACCCAGTGCTGCAGTTCGTGCTCCAGGCTGACGAACCCGAACGCCGCCAGCGAGACCGGCACCCCGATCAGCGCCGACACCAGCAGCAACCGTCCGTACCCGGGGCTGCGGAGCAGCTCGCGCAGGCCGGGCGGCTGGGACGCACCGGCGGCCTCTGCTGGCATCTGCGCTCCCTGTCACCCGGCGGACACACCTGCCCCGACCGTCCGTCGCCGATCCGCGCCCGGGCCAGCGGGGTGGGCCGAACGGGCGAGCCGCGCCCCGGCGGTCGTACGGTGGACGGAGGACCGATCGAGGAGGACGCGATGCCCGGTTCCATGACCCTCGGCCACATCGACACCCTGGTGATGCTCAGCCACGACGACGCCGAACGCCTCTCCGCCCTGCTCGCCGGCCTCTCCGCGATGGCCGCGAGCGGACGCCTCTCCACCGAACAGCTCGCCGCCCTCGGCACCGGCGAGCCCCCCGACCGCGCCGGACTGGCCACCTGGTCCCGCACCCTCGCGACCTACCTCCGCGACCACCTCTGAGAGCAGCGCCGTCAGGGGCTCGCCCCCGAGCCCCTGACGGCGCGCTCCGGCCCTCCTACAGTTGGAGGCATGCAGCTCTCCTGGGTGACCGTCCCGACCCCGTTGCCGAGCGGGCCGATGCGGTTCGGGGTGACGGGCCGGGGGGTGGCCGCGGCGAGCTACCTCTGCGACACCCCCGTCCCGGAGTGCGTCGACGAGCGCCGGGCCGACGCGGTGCGGGCCCGGGTCGGTGAGTACTTCGCCGGTTCGCGGCGGGAGTTGGAACTGCCGATCGACTGGAGCCTGGCCGCTGGGCCCCACCTGGCGGTGCTGCGCTGCCTGACGGCGACCGTCGGCTGGGGCCGGACCATCACCTACGGCGAACTCGCCGCCCGCAGCGGGGTGTTCACCGGGCCGTCCGAGCCGGGGGTGCCGGCCAGGACGGTGGGGCAGATGATGGGCGCGAACCCGCTGCCGCTGCTGGTGCCCTGCCACCGGGTGGTGGCCGCGGACGGGCTGGGCGGCTTCGGCGGGGCGTGGCACGGGGTGGAGACGAAGCGCTGGCTGCTCACCCTGGAGGGCGTGCTGCCGCCGACCCTGGACTGGTCCGGGCCGGCGGCCTGAGCGCGTCCGGCTACACCGGGACGGTCGCGGCGGACCGCCGCTCCGCCCCGTCGAGGCGTTCCAGCGCGGGCGCCGCGGGCTGCCGGGGCAGCACCGCCTGGATGGTGGGGACGAGGGTGTAGTCGCCGAGCGTGAGCTCGTCGGCGGCGAGCAGCGAGGGCCGGGCGCCCAGGGCGAGTTCGACGGCCGCGGCGGGCAGGTTGAGCCCGCACATCCGCAGCTGGTGCAGCCCGCCGGAGGGGCGGGTGTTGATGTCGAGGACGACCGGGCGCCCGGTGCCCCGCTCGTGCCGGAACTGCACGTTGGACAGGTGGCCGACGCCGAACTCCTCGACCAGGCGGCGGGCCGGCTCCAGGTAGGCCGGGTCGACGGTGAAGCCGCGGCGGCGGCCCTGCTTGGTGCGGCCGACCGCGGCCAGCACCCGGCCGTCCTGCTCGGCCAGGCAGTCCACCGAGACCTCGGGGCCGTCCAGGTAGGGCATCACCAGCAGTTCGGCGGGTTCGGCGGACTGCTCCAACGCGCCCAGCACCTGGTCGAGTTGGACCCGGGCGTCGACGTACCCGGCGAGCCGGCGGAGGCTGAACGGCTCGCGGGTGAGGACGCGGAAGCCCTCGCCGCCCGCGCCGGAGGCCGGCTTGAGGCAGGCGGCCGCGCCGGTCGCCTCGATCTCCTCGACGGCGGCGAGCAGTTCGGACGCGGTGCCGGCCTGCCGCCACAGCGGGGTGGGCAGCCCGACCGAGTCCAGCGCCCGGTAGCCGTCGACCTTGCTGGCGAACAGCGATATCGCGGGGGCGGGCGGGCAGACCAGTACGGTGCCCAGCGCCTCGAAGTCGCGGCGGCGCAGCGATATCGCCAACTGGTGCAGGCGGGGCAGGAACACGTCCACGTCGTGGCGGGCACAGAATTCCAGCGCGAATTCCACGTACGCCTCGGCGGTCAGCCCGTCCGGTTCGAGGGCGCCCAGGTCGGCGGCGGCGATGACGGGGGAGTCGGGGTCGACGTGGGTGGCCAGGACGTGCACCGGGCGCGGCGCGGCCCGCAGCAGGTCGATGAAGAAGACGTTCTCGGCGTAGGTGCGGTTCAACCAGACGCGGACGGGCGCGGTCACGAGGGTCTCCCTGGAGAAGGGCGTGCCGATGGGAGGTCACCGACCGGTTCGCCTGCGCTGTGGCGGCGGTCACCACGCGGTGAGGGGGCCACCTTAGCGCTGTTCCGTGACGATTCGAACAGCGGGCCGGTGAGCAGCGCGGGCGCCCGGAACCGGGGTCGGAAAAGGGGGTTTTGAGCAGCCCCCGACAAGCCTCCGCCGAGCCCCCGCCGAGCCTGCACCGAGTCCCCGGCAAGCCCGCACCGAGTCCCCGGCAAGCCCTCGACAAGCCCCCGCCGAGCCTTCCGGAGGGGCCCGCGGATCGAACGATGATCGGCCCAGTGCGCTGGTCGCACTATTGCGGCCATGCGCCTGAATCACCCCCACGAGTGATTGCCGCCTCACCTGAACGGCCGTCAGCATGGTTGCCGCAACGTGCCGTCGACGCGATCAGGGGCCCCTCGGAAATGACGACCGAAACCACCGCCGGAATTCCCCAGTCGAGGCCGCGCAGCAGCCTCTCGGTGGCGGCCGCCAAGAACCTCGCGTCGACCACCAAGTCGGCCCCGCAGATGCAGGAGATCAGCAACCGCTGGCTGCTCCGCGTCCTGCCCTGGGTCGAGGTCTCCGGCGGCACCTACCGCGTCAACCGACGGCTGTCGTACGCGGTCGGCCGCGGCCGGGTGAGCTTCACCCAGACCGGCCGCGAGGTCGCGGTCGTCCCGCCGACGCTGCGCGAGGTCCCGGTGCTGCGCGGCTTCGAGGACGACGCGCTGCTGGCCGAGCTGGCCGGCCGCTTCGTCCAGCGGGACTTCGCGGCCGGCGAGGTGCTGATCGAGCAGGGCCGCGAGATCGACGAGGTCTACCTGATCGCGCACGGCAAGGTCGACAAGATCGGCACCGGCAAGTACGGCGACCCGGCGGTCCTGGGCACCTTCGCCGACGGCGACCACATCGGCGACGAGGCGCTGACCGTCGCCGACCGCCGCTGGCCCTACAGCGTCAAGGCCGCCACCGCCGGCACCGTGATGGTGCTCGCCTGGCCCGCCTTCCAGGAGATCGCCGACCGCTCCGAGGCGCTGCGCGACCAGATCCTCGCCTTCATCGCGGACTCCCGGCTCCCGCAGACCCACAAGGGCGAGGCCGCGATCGGCATGTCGGCCGGCCACGAGGGCGAGCACGAGCTGCCCACCGCCTTCGTCGACTACGAACTCAAGCCCCGCGAGTACGAGTTGAGCGTCGCCCAGACGGTGCTGCGGGTGCACAGCCGGGTCGCCGACCTCTACAACAAGCCGATGGACCAGACCGAGCACCAGCTCAGGCTGACCGTCGAGGCGCTGCGCGAGCGCCAGGAGCACGAGCTGGTCAACAACCCGGAGTTCGGCCTGCTGGCCAACGCCGAGTACGGCCAGCGGATCCAGACCCACTCCGGCCCGCCCACCCCGGACGACATGGACGAGCTGCTCTGCCGCCGCCGCAGCACCAAGTTCTACCTGGCCCACCCGAAGGCGGTCGCCGCCTTCGGCCGGGAGTGCAACAGCCGCGGCCTGTACCCCGAGGCCATCCGGTTCGAGGGCAGGACGGTGCCCAGCTGGCGCGGCGTCCCGATCCTCACCTGCAACAAGATCCCGGTGGTCGACGGCACCACCTCGATCCTGGCGATGCGCGTCGGCGAGGACAACCAGGGCGTGATCGGCCTGCGCCCCGGCGCGCTGCCGGACGAGGTCGAGCCCGGCCTGAACGTCCGCTTCATGGGCATCGACGAGAAGGCGGTCATCTCCTACCTGGTCAGCGCCTACTACTCGGCGGCGATCCTCGTCCCCGACGCCATCGGCGTCCTGGAGAACGTGAACGTCTCCCACTGGCAGCACTGACCACCGGGCGGGCCCACCGTCCTGGGCCCGCCCGTTCCACCGCCTGGCGGACCGTCAGCGCGCATTCCCGCCGCCCCGCAGCCGGGCCGGCCGAGGGGGAGGACCTTCACCATGGCCATCACCGTGCCCGAACGCGACCAGCACGGCGAGCGGTCGGCCGTCCCGGCCGCCGACGGGGGGCGCGACACCGCCGAGGCGATGGCCCTGCTCGCCCGGGCCCGCACGGTCGTCGACCCCGCGCTGCGCGCCGCCGTCGACACCCTCCCCGACTCGATGCGGCTGGTCTCCGGCTACCACCTGGGCTGGCTGGAGGCCGACGGCGCCCCCAGCGCGGTCGGCGCCGGCAAGGCGATCCGCCCGGCGCTGGTGCTCGCCGCCACCACCGCGGTCGGCGGCCGCCCGCAGGACGCGGTCCGCGCCGCGGCCGCCGTCGAACTGGTGCACAACTTCACCCTGCTGCACGACGACGTCCTCGACCGCGACCACACCCGCCGCCACCGCCCCACCGCCTGGCGGGTGTTCGGCACCACCGGCGCGATCCTGGCCGGCGACGCCCTGCACTCCCTCGCCCTGCGGGTCCTCGCCGAGGACCCGCACCCGGCGGCCGCGGCGTCCGTCCGCCGCCTCGCCGACTGCGTGGTCGAGCTCTGCGCCGGTCAGCAGGCCGACTGCTCCTTCGAGCAGCGCACCGACGTCACGCTCGCCGAGTGCCTCACCATGGCCGAGGGCAAGACCGGCGCCCTGCTCGGCTGCGCGTGCGCGCTCGGCGCGCTGTACGCGGGGGCCGACGCGGAGACCGCCGACGCGATGGACGCCTTCGGCCGCGAGATCGGCCTCGCCTTCCAGCTGATCGACGACCTGATCGGCATCTGGGGCGACCCCGCGGTCACCGGCAAGCCGGTGGGCGCCGACCTCGCCGCCCGCAAGAAGTCCCTCCCGGTGGTCCACGCCCTCTCCTCCGGCACCCCGGCCGGCGCGGAGCTCGCCGCCCTCTACGCCAACGGCCGCCCGCTCAGCCCGGCCGAACTCGCCGCCGCCGCCGACGCGGTCGACCGGGCCGGCGGCCGCGGTTGGGCCCAGACCGAGAGCTGCGACCGGATGGCCGCCGCCATCGCCCACCTCGCCGCCGCCGTCCCCGAGCCCTCCCGCGCCGACGACCTCCTGGCCCTCGCCGAACTGGTCACCCGCCGCACCTACTAGATGATTGATGCGAAGGGTTAGTGGTCGTAGGCGGTCAGCGAGCGCATGACGGGTTGGCCGGTGTGGTCGTTGTGCCAGATCGCGGTGGTCAGGGC
>NZ_JNWZ01000010.1 GCF_000716545.1 Kitasatospora phosalacinea | reverse complement strand
CCCCCGCCGCCCCGTCCCGCCGCCCCACCGCCTCACCCGGGCAGTTCGCCCCCGGCCCCGGACCCCACCTCCGGCGTCCCGTCCGCCGGGTCCACCGCCGGCACCTCCTGCTGCGCCCAGATGGTCTTGCCGTGCCGGGCGAACCTGGTCCCCCAGCGCTGCGCCAACTGCCCGATGATGAACAGCCCGCGGCCGCCCTCGTCGGTGTACTTGGCCCGCCGCAGGTGCGGGGTGCTGTCCGAGCTGTCCGACACCTCGCAGATCAGCCCCCGGTCGTTGATCAGCCGCAGCCGGATCGGCGACTTCCCGTACCGGATGGCGTTGGTCACCAGCTCGCTGACGATCAGGTCGGTCGCGAACTCCAGCTCCTCCAACCCCCAGGCGGCGAGCTGGTGTTCGGCCAGTCGACGGGCGGTGCGCACCACCGCCGGGTCCTCCGGCAGGGTCCACACCGCGACCTTGTCGTCCGGCAGCCCCCTGGTGCGCACCAGCAGCAGCACCGCGTCCTCGCGCTGCCGTTCGGGCAGCAGCGCGTACACCGCCTGGTCGCACAGCTGCGGCAGCTCCTCCTCCCCGGCCCGGGCCAGCACCCGCTGCAGGACGGTCCGCCGTCCCTCCCCCGGCCCGGTCGGCAGCACCTCGTCCAGGCCGCCGCGCTCGGCACCGCCCTCCGCCCGCCCCGGAGGACGCTCCGGAGGACGCCCCCCGGAAGAGCCGCCGGAAGGACCGCCGGAAGACCCGACAGCAGACCCTCCGGCAGGCCCGGCGGGACGCGACGGGCCGGACATCAGCCCGTTGGTGTAGAGCGCCAGGACGCTGCCGACCGGCAGTTCGGCCACCTGCACCTCGTAGCAGCCGTCGCCGCAGCCCAGCGGCAGCCCGGGCTCCACCGGGAACGGCAGCGGCACGCCGTCGGGGCCCACCACCACCGGCCCGGGGTGCCCGGCCGAGGCCGCCGTGCAGGTCCGCCCGATCGGGTCGTAGACCAGGTACAGGCAGGACGCCAGTCCGTCCGGCAGTCCCTCCGCACCGGCCGGCAGGCTGTCCTGCTGCTCGTCGGTCAGCACCCGGGCCGCGTCGTCCAGCCGCACCAGCAGTTCGTCGGGCGGCAGGTCCTGGACGGCCAGCGTCCGCAGCGCGGTGCGGACCTGGCCCATCACGGCGGCGGCCTCGATCCCGGTGCCGGTGACCGAGCCGATCGCCAGGCCGACCCGGGCGGCGGACAGCGGCACCACGTCGTACCAGTCGCCACCCGGCCCGACCGTGCCCGGCAGGTACACGTGCGCGCTCTGCACGGCGCTCAGCACCGTCGGTTCCCGGGGCAGCAGTTGGCGCTGCAACGTGGTGGCGATCGAGCGCTCGCGCGCGTAGCTGCGCGCCTTGTCGATGGACATCGCGCCGCGCGCGGTCAGTTCGACGGCCAGTTCCAGGTCGTCCTGGTCGAACGGTTCCGTGCGCCGGTGCCGGTACAGCGCCAGCACGCCCAGGACGACGTCGTTCACCACCAGCGGCGCGACGATCATCGAGTGCACGCCGAGCCCGGTCAGCCGCCGCCCGCGCTCCGGGTCGGTGCTCAGCCACTCCTCGTGCCCGGTCAGGCCGCGGATCAGCCGGGCCCGCCCGTCCATCAGCACCTGGCTGTACGGCGTGGGCGCCCCGTACGTGGAGAGCGCGCCGTGCGGGATCGGCCCGGGTGAGGGCTTGGCGGGGCCGGTGCCGCGCACGGAGCGGTAGGCGACGCGGCGCAGCGGCGCGCCGGGGTCGATCGGGCCGGTGCGCAGCGGCAGTCCGCGCAGCGGTTCGTCGAGCAGGTCGATGGTGGCGGAGTCGGCGAAGCGCGGGACGGCGACGTCGGCGAGTTCCTGGGCGGAGCCGACGGCGTCGAGGGAGGCGCCGAGGCGGCGGTGCGCGCTGTGCAGGATGTCGAGCCGGTCGAGGGCGGCCTGCCGTTCGGTGACGTCCTCGACGGCGGCGACCAGGTAGGGGCGGCCGCTGTCGGAGACGACCCGGAAGAAGGAGATCGCGCCGACCATCTCCTGTCCCGGGTCGGTGGGCATCCGGCCGCGCACCAGGTGTTCGCGGACGTAGCCGCCGTCCTGGAGGGCCTGGCGGGCGAGTTCCTCCAGCTCGACCCGGTCGAAGCCGGGGGCGAAGTCGGCGGCTCGGTGGCCGACGATGTCGGTGCTGGGCATGCCGCGCACGCCCCGGGCGGCGGTGTTGTAGCGGATCACCCGCAGGTCGTGGTCGAGCAGGTACAGGCCGAGCGGGGCCTGGGCGAACAGCGCGTCGAGCAGCGCGGCGTCGACGTGGTCGCCCTCGCCGCTGCCGGTGGGAGCGCTGCCCGCGGGGCCGCTTCCCGTGGGCGCACCGCCCGCCGGTCCGCCGTTCTCCTCCACCACGCCGCCCGCCTCCCCGTCCGCGCCGTCGCCGTCGCCGCTGCCACCGCCGCCGTTGTCGCCGTTGCCGCCGTGCCGGTAGCCGTCCACGCCGTTCCTCCGCATCCCGCCCCCGTCCGCTTCCGTTCCCGCTTCCTGCTGGGCCTGGTCCTCGTCCCGGGGTCTGTTCACGGCCGTCCCCCTCGGTTCGCCCGGCGCGCGGCACCGGCCCGCAGCGGCCCGGACCTCGGCGGCTCGGACCTCGGCGGCCCGGACCTCGGCGGGTCGGGCCGGAAGGCGATCACCGCGATGTCGTCGCGGATGTCGGCGACGGCCGCGACCAGGTGTTCGCAGAGGGCGGGGAGCGGCAGGTGGCGGGCCCGGGCGGCGGTCTCGCAGAGCCGGGCGATGCCGTCGCCGAGGTGTTCGCCGGGCACTTCGACCAGGCCGTCGGTGTAGAGCAGCAGCGTGTCGCCGGGCCCGATCGGGTGCCGGTGGGTGACCCGGGGCCGGCCCGGGTCCACGCACAGCGGGACGTCGGCGTCCTCGGCGGACAGCAGCCTGGGCGGTCCGTCGGCGGGGAGCAGGACGGGCGGCGGGTGTCCGGCGTTGGCCCACTCCATCTCCCAGCCGCCGTCGGCGCCGTGCCGCACCAGCCGGGCGTGCACGGCGGTGGCGAAGCTGCCGACGCCCAGTCCCTCGGCGGCGGTGTCGAGTTCGCGCAGCGTGTCGGCGGGTGTGTGGGCCTGACCGCGGGTGTAGGCGATGGAGCGCAGCATGGCGCGCAGCTGGCCCATGGTGGTGGCGGCGGCGAGGTCGTGTCCGGCGACGTCGCCGATGGTCATGGCGAGCGAGCCGTCGGGCAGGGTGAAGGCGTCGTACCAGTCGCCGCCGACTTCGGCGTTGCGGCTGCCGGGCTGGTAGCGGGCGGCGAAGGCGGCGCCGCCGAGGGCGGGCGGGGTGGTGAGCATGGCGCGTTGCAGGACGACGGCGGCGTGCCGGGCGCGCTGCAGGGCGAGTGCTTGGCGCAGCGGTGCCTGGGCGCGTTGCAGGACTTCGTGCTGGAGGTCGATGTCGGCGGGGGCGGGCGGTGGCGCGCCTTCGCACCCGGCGGTGGCGGCGAGGGCGACGACGGCGCCGTCGACGACGATGGGCAGCAGGGTGAGGCTGGTGGCGCGGGTCTCGTACAGCCAGCGGGCGGAGATCTCGGGGACGGCGCCGCCGGGCACGGCGCCGTCGGTGATGTCGAGCACGGTGGGGGTGCGGTCGGTGACGGCCTGCCGGGCGCGTTCGCCGAGCGTGAAGGTCTGCCGGTTGAGCGGGGGCAGCGGGGGCAGTCCGGGGCGGGCGACGGAGGCGATCCGGGTGGCGACGACTCCTCCGTCGGCGGCGTCGGGCCCGGGCAGCAGGTAGACGGCGCACACGTCGGTGAGGTCGGGGACGAGGGTGGCGGCGAGGGCGGCGAAGGCGTCCTCGGCGCGTTCGGCCTCGGTGACGGCCCCGGCCCGGGCGAGCAGGCGTTCGCGCAGGCGGCCGCGCCACTGGTCCTCGATGTCGGCGGTGGTGCCGATCCATTCGGGGCCGCGGCCCTCGCGCAGGATGGGGACGGCGCGGGAGCGGATGTGCCGGTAGCCGCCGGCGACGCTGCGCACGCGCATGGTGTGATCGAAGACGGGTGGCAGGTCGCGGGCGGCGGCGGCCCAGCGGGCGGCGGCCTCGGCGCGGTCCTGGGGGTGGACGACGTCGAGCCAGCGGTCGCGGTCGGCCGCGTCGTCGGGGAGGGGCTGGCCGGTGAGCTCCTCCCAGCCGGGCACGAGTTCGCTGACGGTGCCGTCGGCGCGGGCGACCCAGACCATCTGGGCGGCGGCGGCCATCAGTGCCTCGTAGCGCTGGAGCGCTTCGAGCCGTTCGGCGGACTGGCGTTCGGCTTCGAGTGCGGAGTGCAGTTCGGCGGTGGTGTCGATGGCGGCGGCGAGGATGCCGGGGCCGTGCCGGGTGGCGGCGGGCGAGCAGGAGTAGACGAAGTGCCGGTGGGCGGGCGTCCCGGCGGGGCAGGCGAGGGTGCGGTGGGCGGTGACCTGCCGGGCGGTGCCGTCGGCGAGGACGGCGTCGAGGGTGGCGAGCAGGCGTTCGGTGCCCGGTTCGGTGAAGGCCTCGCGGGCGGGTGCGCCGAGCGGGCGGTCGCCGAAGAGCTCGCGGAAGGCCTCGTTGTAGTAGACCATCCGGTGTTCGGGCCCGGCGGTCAGCGCGATCGCGACGACGGCGTGGTCGAACACCTCGGGTGTCAGTCGTGGTTCCGGCACCCCGGTGGCCTCCTCTTGTCCGCTCGTCCGCCCCGCCCGCCCCGTCCGCTCGCCGGGCGGGTCCGCGGGGGCCGCCCGGCGGGTGCGCGCGTCGGCCCGGGCCGGTACGGGTGGGGTTCCCGCTCCGGCCCGGGCTGCGTGCGTGCGCCGTCCGATGTCCGTGGTCCGTCCGTCGGCTCGCCCGTCCATCCGTCCGGTGTCAGGCGAGCAGTTTCTGCTTGGCCCGCTCGAACTCCTCCGGGGAGATCGCGCCGGTGTCCTTCAGGTCGGCGAGGCGGGCGAGTTCGTCGACGTGCCGGGGCCCGGCGTTCTGGTCCTCGGTTCCGGCCGCCTTCCTGATGTAGTTCTGGAAGTCGCTCTCGGTCTGGGCGGCGATGGCCCGGTCGCGTTGGCCCATCCCCTTGCCGCGGGCGATCAGGTACACCAGGACGCCGAGGTAGGGCAGCACGATCACGAAGATCGTCCAGCCCGCCTTGCCCCACCCGCCCATGTCGTGGCTGCGGAAGATGTCCGTCAGCACCTTGAACATCAGGAAGAACCACAGGATCCACAGGAACAGCCACAGCATGGTCCAGAACAGGTTGAGCGCCGGGTAGTCGTCCATCGACTGGCTCCCTTCCACAGGTCCTTCGAGTGGTATCACCACATTCCGGACATCGCACCTCGGCGGCCGCCCCTCCGCACGCCCCACACGCGCCCCGCGCGCGCCACCGCACGCCGGGCGAGGAGGTGAACGGGGGTCAGGTTCGGCGGCACGGGAGCCTCGGAGACCGGGTGGACGGTGGCGCAGGTCGCGGCGGGTTTCGGCGCGCTGGCCGCCCGGGCCCGGACGACCGGCGGGAGCGCTACCAGCCGGCGCCGCGGTAGTGCGGCAGGTCGAGCGCGGCCGGGTCCATCGCGGCCAGCCACTGGCCGCCCCGGCGCAGCACCGGCGTCAGCACGATCTCCGGCCCGCCGTCGTCCCCGGTCCGCACCAGTGCGTCGTAGCGGACCGGCCGGTGGGCGGCGGTGGCGGGGGTGGGGCGCTCGTCGCGGTGGGCGCGGGCCTGGGCCTCCAGGGCCCGGTAGGCGAGGTGCAGGTGCGCCTCCCAGCCGGGCAGGTCGTGCGGGTCGGCGGGGACGAGGTAGCGGGCGCCCCGGTCGATCAGCAGGGCGGTCAGGCGGCCGAGCGCCCCGGTGCGGTCGAGGCCGGGCGGGAGCAGGTCGAGTGCTTCGGCGAGCGGCCGGGTGACGCGCAGCAGTGCCTCGTTGAAGTCCAGTCCGTGTTCGCCCTCGGCCTGGACCAGCAGGGCGCGCTGTTCGCCGCCGAGGTGCAGCCGGCAGGGGTGGGCGGTGCCTTCGGTGAGCAGTTCGGGCTGTCCGTGCCAGGCCACGGGGGTGTCGCCGAGCTGCGCCCACTGGGGCCAGCTCACTTCTCCGCCGGGGTGCTTGACGGCGTGGCCGAGCGGGTGGTCGCCGACGGTGAGGATCTCGATCCGGGCGCCGACCACCCGGGCGGGCGCGGGCCGGGCGACCAGCCGCTGCCGGGCCTGGTCCCAGTCGAGGCCGCCGGTGTGCGCGCCGACGGGTTCGGTGGCGGCGAGGGTGAGCGGCCCGTGCGGGTGGGTGTCGTACATGTGGGCCACCGTGACGGGGACCAGGACGGCGGCGCGGAGCACGGCCTGCCGGTCGGGGAACGGCCTGGGCTGGACCGCTTCGGTGGCGAGCTGCTCCGTCATGCGTCGTGCCCTTCCCGCGCCCGCGCGGCGCGCGCCCCCTGCGGGGGTCGGCGCGTGCGGCCGGCCGCCCCGCGGTCTGTTCCGTCGGCCGCCCGCGCGGCCAGGGGCACAGCGTACGGGGCGCGGCCGGTTCGGGGAACGCTGTCGGCGCGGGCGGCGGCGAATCGTGACCGTCCGCAACCTCCTTGCGGTCAGCGGTCGTTGGGGGAGATCCGCCAGGCGAGCAGGACGACCAGGAAGGACGCGGCGCTGAAGCCGGTGCACCACCAGGCGGTGGCCACCCGGCCGCTCATCCAGGCGTTGGTGGCGGTGTTCAGGGCCCACAGCTGGCCGATCACGATGGTGACGGCCAGGGCGACCCGGGCGGACAGGATCGCCGACCGCTCGGGCTGCTGGTCGGTGCCCGCGCCGGGGCCGGGGCCGGTCGCCGAGACCCGCGGGTCGGCGTAGCCGGAGGTGGCGCGGATCTGCGGGTACCGCTCGTGGACGGGCCGGTTGAGCCGGGGCTCGTCGCTGCCGGGGCGGTAGCCCTCCGGGTAGTGGCCTTCGGGAACGCTCATCACGCACCTCCACGGGTGGGTCGACGAATCGCCGGTTCGCTTCCCGGGCGGGTCATTTGCCGCTCTTGCGGGTCGCGCAGCCCGCCGCCTCGGCGAGGGCCGGGTCGCGTTCGCGCAGGCCCCGGCAGAGGCCGGCCTCCTCGCTCTCGCCGGAGCGGGCGGTGCCGAGCGCCCACACCGCGCCCTGGGCGTCCTCGACCACCACCACCTTGGGCAGCGGGCGGGGCGGCGGGCCGCCGGTGACCTCGCCGGTGCGGGAGTCGAACTGCCCTTCGTGGCACGGGCAGTAGAGGTCGCCGTCGGCTCCGTGGTCGCGTCGCCAGAGCACTCCGCAGGCGAGGTGGGTGCAGACCGCGGAGTAGCCGACCAGGGTGCCGTCGGGCAGCCGGATCGCCATCGCCCGGTCGTCCTCGCCCGGGTAGTCGAAGCTGACCGCCTCGCCGCGCTCCAGCCGGTCGGCGACCTTCAACGGGGCGGCGCCGCCGTCCCCGTGGCGGTGCAGCACGCCGGCCGAGACCACCGCGGAGCCGACCACCAGGCCGCCGGAGACGGTGGCGACGATCCGCAGGTAGTCGCGCCGGGTGGTCAGCGAGTCGGCGCTGATCCGCTCCTTCAGGGCGGCCTGCTCGGCCCGGTGATCGTCGGGTCCGCCCTCTGGGCCGTACGGCTGGGGGGAGTTGACGGGGCTGGTCACGCCCTCGCTCCATTCCCGGGCGTGGGGCGCCCGTTGACCTCGATCAGGTTCAGCGTTCCGCCGGGGACGGGTGCCCGCCGCTCGCCGGACACCACCATGGCGACGCCGGTGGAGACCACGGTGTCGCCGAAGGCGAACATCGTGGAGACGTCCACCCCGGGCCGCTCCGCCTGCAACTCCTCGACGGTGCCGTAGAACAGGGCGCCGGTGGGGCAGACCGTGGCGCACATCGGGGCCAGGCCGTAGGAGGTGCGGTCGTAGCAGAGGTTGCACTTCATCTGGAGCTTGGCCTCCAGGTCGATCTTGGGCACGCCGAACGGGCAGGCGTTGACGCAGTTCGCGCAGCCGATGCAGCGGGTCGGATCGGCCTCCTGCACCACGCCGTCCGCGGTGATCAGGATCGCCTCGGCCGGGCAGACCTCGGCGCACGGGGCGACTGGGTCCTCGCAGTGCATGCAGACGGTGGGCAGCGAGGCGACGGTGCGCCCCTCGTCCGGGTAGTCCAGGTGGATCATCGACTTGCCGCGGTGCGAGTCGCACTCGCGGCAGGCCGACACGCACGCCTGGCAGCCGATGCAGCGGCCCGGGTCGATGAAGATGGTGCGTCCCAGCACGGCGGTCAGCCCCTCTCGGCGGTGCCGCGGCCCTGCGGCGAGGTCGGCGGCAGCGGGTCGGTGCGGGAGACCTGGGCCTCCGGGTAGGGCTCGCGGCCCGGCGGCACCGGCGGCGCGGGCACCGGGTCGATCGCCTCGGCCCGTTCGATCCGCACCGCGCACACCTTGTACTCGGGGATCTTCGAGCGCGGGTCCAGCGCGTCGATGGTCAGCGCGTTGGCCGCCGTCGGGTAGGGCCAGTGGTACGGCACGAACACGTGGTCGGGGCGGATCGCCTCGGTGACCAGCGCGGGCAGCACCTCGCTGCCGCGCCGCGTCACCACCCGCACCGGCTCGCCGTTGCGGAAGCCGTGCGAGGGGTGGATCTCCACCCAGGGCCGGGGCGTCTGCTCGACCAGGCCGCCGAGGCGCCGGGTCTGGTTGCCGGACAGGAAGTGCGCGACGGTGCGCCCGGTGGTCAGCCGCATCGGGAACTCGTCGCTGTACGGGTCGGCGGGCGGGCGCCACTCCACCACCTGCAGGTGCACCTTGCCGTCCGGGTGGTAGGTCCTCCCGTCCTCGAACAGCCTCGGCGTGCCCGGGTGTTCGAGGCTGGGGCAGGGCCAGACGATGCCGCCGGTGGCCTCCAGCCGGTCGTAGGTGATGCCGTAGTAGTCGATCACGGTGCCGGCCGAGGCGCGGCGCAGCTCGTCGAAGACGTCCTTCGAGCCCTCGAAGGCGAACTTGCCTCCCTCGCCGAGGCGTCGGGCGAGCTCGCACATCACCCAGGTGTCGGTGCGCACGCCCGCGGGCGGCTCCTGGGCCTTGTTGTGCTTGATCACCCGGGCTTCGGCGTTGGCCATCACGCCCTCGTCCTCGGCCCAGGTGGTGACGGGGAAGACCACGTGCGCGTTGGCGGCGGTCTCGGAGAGGAAGAAGTCGAGCTGGGCGTGGAACTCCAGCTTGTCGTAACCGTCCTTCACCACCGCGTAGTTGGGCAGCGAGACGAAGGGGTTGTTGCAGACGCCGATCAGGCCGCGGATCTCGTGGCGCTGCATCTGCCAGACCATCTCCATCATGGAGGTGCCGGCCTGCGGGAGTTCGGACTCCTCGATGCCCCAGATCGCGGAGATCTGGCGACGGTGCACCGGGTCGTTGATGGAGCGGCCGCCGGGCAGCAGGTCGGACTTCTGGCCGTGCTCGCGGCCGCCCTGGCCGTTGCCCTGGCCGGTGAGGGTGCCGTAACCGGCGCCGGGGCGGCCCAGGTTTCCGGTGGCGGCGCACAGGTTGATGACGGTCAGGCAGTTCTCCACGCCCTGGGTGTGGTGCTCGATGCCGCGCGCGTGGCAGGCCATCGCCCGCTCCGCGCGCCCGAACATCCGGGCCACCTGGACGATCTGCTCCTCGGGGACGCCGCAGATCTCGGCGGCCCGGGCGGGCGGGTACTCCTTGACGGTGGCCTTGACCTCGGCCCAGCCGGTGGCGTGCTCGGCCAGGAACGCCTCGTCGGTGAGGCCCTCCTCGACGATGACGTGCAGCACGGCGTTGAAGAACGCCGAGTCGGTACCGGACTTGAGCGCGACGTGGATGTCGGCGGTGCGGGCGACCGCGGTCTCGCGCGGGTCGACCACGATCAGGGTGGCGCCCCGGTCGCGGGCTCCCCACACGTACTGGGTCAGCACCGGGAAGCACTCGCCGACGTTCGCCCCGGCGATCAGCAGGCAGTCGGTCTGCAGCATGTCGGAGAACGGGTTGCCCGCCCGGTCGATGCCGAAGGCCAGCTTGTTGGCGCCCGCCGCGCTCACCATGCACAGCCGGCCGTTGTAGTCCACGTGCCGGGTCTTCAGCGCGACCCGGGCGAACTTGCCCACCAGGTAGGTCTTCTCGGAGAACAGGCTGGCCCCGCCGAGCATGCCGAACGCGTCCCGGCCGTGCTCGGCCTGGATCCGGTGGATCTCGGCGACGGTGAAGTCCAGCGCCTCCTCCCAGCTCACCTCCCGGAACTCCTCGTCGCGGCTGCGGCGCATCAGCGGCGCGGTCAGCCGGTCCGGGTGGTTGACCTGCTGGTAGGCGTTGATCCCCTTGGGGCACAGCCGCATCCGGTTGATGTCGTGGTTGCGCGGCTCGACCCCGAACACCTTGCCGTGGCCGTCGACCCGCAGGTACATGCCGCACTGCACGCCGCAGAAGCAGCAGTGCGTGGGGACGAGGGTCTGCTCGGTCTGGTCGGCCCGCCAGGCGGCGGCGGGCAGGCCGCCCGCGTCGCGGAAGTCGCGCGTCCCGAGCGGGGCGACGCTCGGGTCCAACGGGACGTACTCGTGGCTCACTTGAACCCCCGCTTGACGTTCGACAGGTAGGCGGTGCCGCGCAGCACCCGCTTGCAACGGGGGCAGTACTCGGCCCACTCGTCGAAGCCCAGGCGCAGGTCGCGCATGGTGGCGCGCAGGTTGTCCACCGCCGCGACGGTGTCGATCGGCTGGCCGCAGCGCCTGCAGGACCGCAGCTCCTCGGCGTCCGGACCCTGGCGCCGCGCCGTGTACTTGAACAGCTGCATGCCGACCGCGGCCGGGCGCTGCACGATGTGGAAGAACTTGCCGAACGGCAGGTAGACCAGGGTGAGGACGACCGAGGCCATGTGCAGGACGGCCAGGAACTCGTAGCCGCCGCCGTGCAGGAACATCTCCGAGAAGGTCAGCAGCAGGCCGGTGACCGAGATGGTGATCAGCGCCAGCAGCGGCAGGAAGTCGTAGCCGAAGCGCTGGCCGGTGGTGGCGGCGCGGTCGCGCATCCGCCGCCACAGGAAGTAGCCGGCGCCGCCGATCACCATCACGGCGGCCAGGTCCAGGCCGTGGTAGAGCGCCCAGCCGAGGAAGCTGCCGGAGTCGAAGCCGAACAGCTTGAAGCCCCACAGGCGCATCTCGTAGCCCGGGCCGGCCGCGCCGGCGGAGGTGAAGGTGAACCAGCCCCAGGTCAGCGGGAAGGTGATCGCCGCCGCCAGCAGGCAGCCCCAGAAGATGAGTTGGTGCGCGGCCCAGCGGGCGTGCGAGCGGGCGCCGAGGAACTTCTGGAAGCCCAGGTAGGTGGCGATCATCTTCGGCAGCGCGGCGGGCGAGCGCTTGAGGTTCTCCCAGGACAGCGCGGCCTTCCAGCCCTGCGTGAACAGCCGGCGGGCGGCGGGCGCGGAGACCCACACCACGTAGCGGTGGACCACGCCGAAGGTGAGGAAGACCGTGGCCACCGCGTACGGCACCAGCGCCGAGTCGAAGTCGCGCAGCAGCCGGCTGCCGAGCACGATCGCGACCACCAGCAGCACGCCGGCCGCGGCGGCGATCAGCGAGGCGCGGGCCGCCGTCGACCTGGTCGCCGAGGCCACCACCCCCGCCGCACCGTCCCCGGTCGGGCCGCCTCCGGTCGGTCTGCCCTGCGGGGGCGGCGCTGTCCCGGCCACGCGCACTCTCCTAGCGCTCGACGAGCCACTCGATCCGACGTCCTCTCAGCCGGACGCTAGCCACCGTCCCCGTCCGGCGCCCGCCCGCTGCGCCTGCGGCGGCGCGTCGCTGGGCCGAACGGGTGGGCGGGCGGCGCGTCCCGTGGCGGCGCGGGGGCTGGCCTGATGGCGCGTCAGCAGTTAGGGTATGTCTTCATGTTGAAGGACGTACACAATTCCGATCCGGCCGAGGACACCGACGGCCACCTCTACGACCCCGGCGTGCGCGCCGCCATGGGCGCCTTCGCCCAGGACGGCGACACGCTCGCCCTGGAGGCCGCCGCCGCGGTCCGCTCCGCCGCCCAGTCGATCGACCGGCTCCGCTCGCACGGCGCCGGCGGGCGCGGCCTCAGCGCGGGGGCGCTGGACGTGCTCGCCCGGCTCCGCGGCGCCGGCGAGAACGGCCTGAGCATCGGCGAACTCGCCCGGGCCGGCGGTGTCAGTTCACGCAACGTGACCGGCCTGGTCGACACCCTGGAGGGTGAGCGGCTGGTCCGCCGCGTCCCCGACCCCGCCGACCGGCGCTCGGTGCGCGCCACCATCACCCCCGAGGGCCGCGCCTGGCTGGAGGCCTTCCGCACCCCCACCCAGCGGGCGATGGCGGCGGTCTTCCGCGGCTTCGCCCCCGAGGAGCTGGCCGCCTTCCGGCACCTGTGCCTGCGCGTGGTCGCCAACCAGCGGCAGCTGGAGCAGTACCTCGGCCAGGGCGGGCGGTGACCGGCGGCTCGACGCGTCGGCGTGCGAGCGCCCCGCCGGGTGGTCGCCGCACGCCCCCCGACCGGTCCGACCGGTCAGCGGTCCGTCCCGACGGCGTCGACGGCGGCGCGGACGGCGCGCGGGTGGGCCAGCAGGTCGGTGCTGTCGGCCCACTGGTCGACGGCCCCGGTCAGCGGGCGGTCGCGCAACCGCGGTTCGGTGACCGTCCGTTGCAGGGCCCGGGCGAAGCGGTCGGCGTGCAGCACCAGGTACGGGCGGCCGTAGTAGCGGCGGCGGGCCGGGTCGAGCGGCTCGGTCAGGCCGAGCGCGTTGTGGGCGCGGGCCGCGGCCTCGTACGCCTCGCACAGGTGCCGTTCGCGGGCCCGCGGGTCGGGGGCGGCCAGGGCGGCGCGCAGGGCGGGCGCCAGGGCGGGGGCGGTCTCCAGACGGGCGAAGGCGCTGCCGAACCACTTGTCGTACGGGGCGTAGCGGCGGCCCATCAGGAAGGCCAGCCGCATCAGGTCGCGCACCAGGTGGGCGGTGACCAGAGCACCGCCGAGGTCGTCACCGGCTTCGGCGCAGCGGCCGGCGAAGGCCTCCTCCTGGGCGATCCGCTGCCACTGGCAGGCCAGCAGGTGGCGCCACACCTGGTCGGGGTACCAGCGCAGGCGTTCGCGGGCGGCGGTGAAGGTGCCGAGGCCGTCGTGGAAGACCGCGCCGCCGGTGAACTCGGCGAGCCGCTGCTGCGGCAGGGCCAGCCAGTCGAGGGGGCCGGGCGCGGCGTCGGCCCAGGCGGCGGCGGGCGGGCCGAGGCGTTCGGCAAGCCAGCCGGGCAGGTCGCCGACGGTGACCCGGTGGTCGACCGGGCCGTCGGCGGGCGCCGGCTCCAGGTGGCTGACCGGGTCGTCCGGGTTCCCGGTGCCGCGGTAGTGGGTGGACCAGCCGCGGATCTCGCCGGGCAGGCGGGCGGCGAGCAGGTCGTGGACCGCCCGGCCGTGCCGCCGCGCGTCGGCGGGGGCGAGGAAGAGCTGCAGGCGCGGACCCCAGTCGTGGTCGGTGGAGCGGGCGGTGTCGAAACCGAGCACCTCCGACCCGGCGCCGATCCGCGCGGCCGCGTACCGCAGCCCCGGGTGGGCGCTCGCCAGCAGCGGCCGGACGGCCTCCTCGTACAGCGCCCGGGAGAGGTCCAGCCCCGGGAGGAACGGCGGCTCGGGCGGCCGGCCGGACGGCGGCTCGGAGGGGCCGGGTGTGATCATGCGGCCCACTGTGGCAAAGCGGTGCCCGGCGGGTCCACCGCTTGTCGCCCGGCGCGGCGGGAGCGCCTCAGCCGACGGGGGCCGGGCGTCGGCCGGTGGGGCGCGGGAGGCGGGCGGCGGCGGGTCGCTCCGGCCGGCCGGGCGGGTCCGGCTCCGGCTCGTCGGGGCGCGGCCGGATCGGCATGGCGAGCAGCAGGCCGAGGGTGAGCAGGGCGTACGCGCTGCCGCCGAGGAAGGTGCCGAGGTCGCGGCCGTCGGGGCGCCAGAGCCACACCATGCCGCTGGAGACGACGAGTTGCAGCAGCCAGCACAGGGCGATCCGGGCCCGGCGGCGACGGGTGCGGTCCAGGGCCGTGTCGGCGAGGACGACCAGGGCGGGCAGCATCCAGACCAGGTGGTGCACCCAGGTGATCGGGCTGACCAGGCAGCAGGCGATCCCGGTGAGGCTGTACGCGGCGAGGCCGTCGCCCGCGGCGGCGGCCCGGCGCAGCCGGTACGCCCAGACCGCCAGCACGGCCAGCGAGGCGGCCACCCACAGGGCCCGGCCGGGGAGTTGGGGGCCGAGCCGGGCGATCAGCCCCTGCAGGGACTGGTTGGACATGTTGGCGAAGCCGCCGACCCGGTCGGTGTCCCACAGGGTGACGGTCCAGAACTGGCGGGAGACCCCGGGGCCGACCAGGAACCCCGCGCCGGTGGCGCCCAGCGCGGTGGCGGTGGCGGTCGCCGCGGCCCGCCACCGGCGGGTGAGCAGCAGGTGGACGATGAACAGCGCCGGAGTCAGTTTGATCGCGGCCGCCAGCCCCGTCCCCACCCCGGCGAGCAGCCGCCACCTGCTGTGCGCGAACCGGCTGCCCGTCAGCTCCCGGTCGGCGAACACCAGCGCGACCAGCAGCAGGTTGACCTGGCCGAAGCTGAAGGTGTCCCGGACGGGGTTGCTGAGGCCGCACAGGCAGGCCGCCAGGCCGAACGCGTACCAGCGGCACCAGCCCCGGCGGCGGGCGATCGGGTCGACGGTCCAGTACAGCAGCAGTGCGGTGGCCGCGGCGGACAGGAGGACACCGACCGCGACGGCCGGGTGCCACCCGAACAGCCGCATCGGCAGCAGGCAGACGGCGGCGAACGGCGGGTAGGTGAACCCGTAGGCGGTGCCGGGCCGGACGTAGTCGTAGAGCTGTCCGGTGGCCGCCCAGTGGCGCACGGTGCCGTAGTACACGCCGATGTCGAACCAGCCGCGATGGCCCGGAATGACGGCCAGGACCAGGGCGGTGGCGAGGACGCACCCGGCGAGGACGGCGGCCCTGGCGGTGGTGGTGCCGCGGGTCAGCACGCGGGCTGCCTTTCCCGGAGGGTGAACTGACGGCCCGTCAGGAGGATTGCGGCCGCCCCGGCGGCGAGCCCGCCCGCGGCGAGCACCAGTTCGGCGGCGTCCGGCTCGAAGCCGTCCGGCATGACGGTGAACGCGAGTGCGGCGCAGGCGAGTTCGACTGCCCGGAGGGTGCTCGCGGCGCGCACCGCGAAGGCCGCCGGGACGACGCACCACAGCGCGTACCAGGGGCGGAAGGCCGGTCCGAGGACGACCAGCGCGCCGAAACCGAGCGCCAGGGCGGCCACCGGCTCGCTCCCCCGGCGGACGACCCGGGCCGCCAGCAGGCAGAGCACCCCGGCCGCGACCGCCATCCCCAGCAGCCGGGCCCCGGCCACCGCCCCCGCCGGCTCGACGCCGGCCAGCCGCGCGAACAGCCGGCCGAGGCCGCTGGTCGGCGACCAACTGCTCCCGGTGACCGGGGTGGTGAGCGCGGCGACCCAGCCGTAGCCGGTGCCCGCCACCGCCGTGACGGCGACCGTGGTCACGGCGGCGGCCGCCGCCATCGCCCCCGCGTTCCGGAGCCCGCGCCGCCACCCGCCGGGCCCGCCCGCCACGCCGGACGCCCGGCGCCGGGTGGCGAACCGGCCGTCCCTGCGGGCGGGTTCGCCCTCCCCGTGGGAGGCGGTCCACCAGGCGACGGGGAGGGCCAGGGCGGCGGGGGCCTTGATCAGGGTGGCGAGTGCGATCAGGGCGGCGGCGAGGAGGGGGCGGTGGCGGGTGGCGGCGAGGAGCGCGGCGAGGAGGAGGGCGAGCGGGACGGCGTCGTTGTGCGCCCCGGCGACCAGGTGCAGCAGGACCAGCGGGTTGAGCGCGCCCAGGCGCAGCGCGGCGGCCGGGTCGGTGCCGCAGCGGCGGGCGAGGGCCGGCAGCAGGGCGGCGAGGGCGGCGACGGCCAGGACGGCGCCGAGGCGCAGCAGCAGGGTGCCGGCGTACGGGTGGGCGGCGAGTGGCGCGGTGGCCCGGGCCAGCAGCAGGAAACCGGGGCCGTACGGGGCGGGGGTGTGCTGCCAGACCTGGGGGACCTGCTGGGCGACGGGGCCGCCGAGCGCGGCGGGCCCGTCCGCGTAGACGTCGAATCCGCCTGCCAGCATGGCGCCTTGGGCGAGGTAGCTGTAGACGTCCCGGCTGAACAGCGGGGGCAGGAGCAGCAGCGGGGCGGCCCACCAGGCCAGGGTGGTGGTCAGCCAGCGGGTGGCGGCGGGGTGTCGGCCTCCGGTGCGGGGGCCTGGGGTGCCCAGGAGCAGCCAGGCGGCGGTGAGGACGGTCAGGCCGGCGAAGACCAGGATGGTGCCGGCGCCGCCGGAGGCGCGCAGCCCGGGGCCGGTGGCGGCGGCGGGCAGGGCGCCGGCGGTGAGCCCGCCGGCGGCGAGGGCGAGCGAGCCCAGGAGTCCGAGCCACCGGTACCGGCTCGGGTAGGCGTTCGCGCCCGTGTTCGGCATGTCGGGAACGCTGGCAGAGTGCCGTGGCCCCCGGGGGAAGAGTCGGCGTCCGACGGGTGTCCGGGGGGCGTCCGGATCCCGCTGTGCGCAGGCCGCGGCGGGTGCCGCGCCCGGGGCGCCCGCAGGGGCCGAACCGGGCATTCAGCAGGTGCACATCTGCCCTCCCTCGGCCGGTCACCTCCGGGCCAGTCGGGTCGGGGAGACATACGGGGACCGCCCGTGGCCGGCGCCGCCCGACCGGCGGACCGGGTGCGAGCGCTCGTGTCGTCGCGTGTCGTCCCGTGCTGTCCGTCGCCACCCTACCGCGCCCCGAGATCCCGGAGAGTCCCGCCATGACCACCGCCCCCGCCCGTTCCGGACACGTCCCCGCCCAGCCCTCCCGGCTGCCGTCGGACCGGCAGCCGGAGCCCCGACAGCCCTCGTACCAGCTGGCGTTCGCCCGGACCGCGGAGGACGTGAAGGCCGCCCAGCGGCTGCGCCACCGGGTGTTCGCGGACGAGATGGGCGCGGTGCTGGACTCGCCGCTGCCCGGCCTGGACGCCGACCCGTTCGACGAGTTCTGCGACCACCTGCTGGTGCGCGAACTGCCCTCCGGCGAGGTGGTCGGCACGTACCGGCTGCTGCGCCCCGAGCAGGCGCGCCGCGCGGGCCGGCTGTATTCGGACACCGAGTTCGACCTGGCCCGGCTGGGCGGGCTGCGGGACGGGCTGGTGGAGGTCGGGCGGTCCTGCATCGCCGAGGCGCACCGCGGCAACGGCGCGGTGATCAACCTGATGTGGGGCGGCATCGCCCGCTACATGACCGCCACCGGCAACGCCTGGCTGGCGGGCTGCTGCTCGGTGCCGCTGTCCGACGGCGGCACGACCGCCGCCGGGGTGTGGGACGCCGTCTCGGCCAAGCACCTGGCCCCGCCGCGGTACCGGGTCGCCCCGCTGCGCCCGTGGTCGGCCGAGGGCGTGGCGCGGGCAGGCCGCACGCCGGTGCCGGCGCTGCTGCGCGGCTACCTGCGGCTGGGGGCGTGGGTGTGCGGCGAGCCCGCGTACGACCCGGACTTCAACGTGGCCGACCTGTACGTGCTGCTGTCGCTGGAGCGCACCGATCCGCGCTACCTGCGGCACTTCCTGGCGGCCGCGGCGGACCTGCCGATCTCCGCGATCATCGGGGGCACTTCGGACGCTCCCGGCGGCGCTCCGGCTCCCCCGGTCCCCGCGCGGGCGGCCGGGCGCGGAACGGCGACGGCGGCATGAGTGCCTGGCTGCCGACCGCGCCGTGCACGCCCGGTGACTGCGTGAGCGTCGCCGGGCCCCGGGCGGGCGCGGCGCGGCGTGCGCTGCGGCTGGCCTGCTGCCTGCTGGTGCTGGCCGCCGGGGTGCTGGCGACGCCGCTGGTGCGCGCGCTGGCGTGGCTGCCGGCGGAGCGGCTGGTGCGCTGGTGGTCGCGGCTGCTGCTGGCCTCGCTGGGCGTGCGGGTGCGGGCCGGCGCGGCACCGGGCCGGCCGGCGGGGGGTTCGCTGCTGGTGTCGAACCACATCTCCTGGCTGGACGTCCTGCTGGTCGCCGCCGTCCGCCCGGGCCGGATGCTGGCCAAGACCGAGGTGGGCCGCTGGCCGGTGCTCGGTCCGCTGACCGCCTGGGGCGGGACGATCTTCATCGACCGGGACCGGCTGCGGGCGCTGCCCGGGACGGTCGAGGAGATCGCCGCGGCGCTGCGCCGGGGCGAGCGGGTGGTGGTCTTCCCGGAGGGCAGCACCTGGTGCGGGCGGGGCGGCGGCGGGCGGTTCCGTCCGGCGCTGTTCGAGGCGGCGGTGCGGGCGGACGTGCCCGTGCAGCCGGTGACGCTGCGCTACCGCACCGCGGACGGGCGGCCCAGCACCGCACCGGCGTTCGTCGGGGAGGACGGGCTGGCGGCCTCGCTGTGGCGGGTGGTCTCGGCGCGGGGTCTGACGGCGGAGGTCGAGTTCCTGCCGCAGTTGCCGCCCGCGCTGTTCCCGGGCCGCCGGCAGCTCGCGGCGGCGGCCCAGCGGGTGGTCGACCGGTCGCGCGACCCGGGCGCGACCCGGCCCGACGCCCCCGGCCGTGCGGCCTGCGCGCACCCCGTCGAACGCCCGGCCCGCGTCCCGGAACCCGCGGGATCGGTGGAGGTCGGAGGGTAGGCGGGCGGGTCGGGCGCCTCCCGTATGATCGGGCGAGTTCAGAAAAGGGCGAGGAGGTGCTCGATGCAGGTGGACGAGGAGGCAGTCGGCGCGGTGCTGAACCGGCTGCGCCGGGCACAGGGCCAGTTGTCCGGGGTGATCGCGATGATCGAGGCCGGGCGCGACTGCAAGGACGTGGTCACCCAACTCGCCGCCGTCTCGCGCGCGTTGGACCGGGCGGGCTTCAAGATCCTGGCGAGCGGCATGCGCCAGTGCCTGGCGGAGGCCGAGGAGGGCGCCGCGCCGATGACCGAGGCGGAACTCGAGAAGATGTTCCTGACCCTGGCCTGACCGTCGGCCCCGCGGTGCGCACCGCGCCGGAGTGCGGTGCGCACGGACGGCGTGGTGCGGCTCAGGCGAGGGCCAGGAAGAGCTTCTCCAGCTCGGCCTCGCTCATGGGGGGCGCGCCCTCCTCCGACTCGGCCAGGCACTGGCGCATGCCGCTGGCCACGATCTTGAACCCGGCCCGGTCCAGGGCCCTGGAGACGGCGGCGAGCTGGGTCACCACGTCCTTGCAGTCGCGCCCGGCCTCGATCATCGCGATCACGCCGGCCAGTTGGCCCTGCGCCCGGCGCAACCGGTTCAGCACCGCGCCGACGGCCTCGTCGCCCACCTGCATCGGGTCTCCTCCTCGTCCTCGGCGGGTGCTGGTCGCTGCCCGCCCCCGTGTTCGCGGTGTTCGTGTCGCGTCGTACGCCGCGCCACTCATACCCCGCCCCGTATCAACCCGCCCGGCGGACGGCACATTCCCCCGTCCGCCGGACGGCCCGGCGCTCTCCCGGGCGGCTCAGGCCGCGGCCTCCCAGGCGCCGTAGCCGCCGAGCAGGTCGGAGGTCAGCGGGTGGCCGTGGTGGCGCAGCAGGCTGGCCGCGATGGAGGAGCGGTGGCCGCCGGCGCAGTGCACGACGACGGGGCGGTCCTGCGGTATCTCGGCGAGGCGGTGCGGAAGTTCGGCGAGCGGGAGGTGGACGGAGCCGGGGATGCGGCCGCCCGCGCGCTCGCCCTCGCCGCGCACGTCGAGGACCAGCGGGGGTTCGGCCCCGGCGAGTTCGGCGCGCAGGTCGGCGACGGTGCGGCGGGGGGCCTGGCGCATCTGCCCGGGGACGGCGCGGAAGGCGGTCTCGGGGTCGGCGAGGTAGCCGGCGACGCGGTCGAAGCCGATCCGGGCGAGCCGGGTGACGGTCTCCCGCTCGCGGCCCCCGGGGGCGATCACCAGCAGCGGCCAGGCCGGGTCGAGGACGGTGCCGGCCTGTTCGGCGAAGCGCCCGTCGGCGGGGACGTTGACGGCGCCGGCCAGGTGTCCGGCGGCGAAGTCCAGCGGGTCGCGGGCGTCGACCACCACCGTGCCGGCCTCGGCGCGGCGGGTGAGGAAGGCGCCGGCGTCCAGCGGGACGGCGAGGGCGGCGGCGTCGAACAGGTCGCGGTCGCGGCGGTTGAGGTCGGCGTCGTAGCCGAAGTAGCCGGGGGCGGTGGGCTGCCCGGCGGTGACGATGGCCACGAACTCGTCCTCGGTCATCGGCGCGCAGGCGTAGTTGGTGGCGCGCTGCCGCCCGATGGTGGACTGCCGCTCGGTGGAGAGGTTCTTGCCGCAGGCCGAGCCGGCGCCGTGCGCGGGGAAGACCCGGACCTCGTCGGGCAGCGCCATCAGCTTGCGCTGGACGCTGTCGTACAGCATCCGGCCGAGCTGGTCGGCGGTGGCGCCGGCGGAGGCGAGCAGGTCGGGGCGGCCGACGTCGCCGATGAACAGCGCGTCGCCGGTGAGCACCCCGTACGGGACGGCGTCGTCGGCCTTCTCGCGGACCAGGACGCTGATCGACTCGGGGGTGTGGCCGGGCGTCTCCATGATCTCCAGGACGACGTCGCCGAGGCTGATCCGCTCGCCGTCGGCCAGCTCGCGGATCGGGTACTCGGTCTCGGCGCGGCGGCCGTAGCCGATCCAGGCGCCGGTGCGGTCGGCGAGTTCGAGGTGGCCGGAGAGGAAGTCGGCGTGGAAGTGGGTGTTGATGACGCCTTCGACCGTGAAGCCGCGGACCTCGGCCTCGGCGAGGTACTCGTCCACGTCCCGGCGCGGGTCGACCACCACGGCGCGGCCGGTGGTCTCGTCCGCGATCAGGTACGAGGCCTGGGAGAGGCAGTCGAGGTAGTACTGGGCGAAGAACACGGAAGTCCTCTTCTCTGCGTCGGGTGGGCGCGCGGCGGGGCGCGCCGGAGGGGGTGGCGGGCGTGGCCCCCGGCCGGAGCGTCCTGCTCGGACGCGGGTACCGGCCTGCGGGCCCCGGATACCCCCGTAGGTATTCTTACAGGCAGTTCTCGACGAAAAGGCCCGCCTCGTTGATACGGGTGGGGGTATATGCTCGATACCAACGATATACCCCCACCGGTATCTTCCCGAGGACGGTCAGCCGTCCGGGAACCGCCGGAACACCCCCGTACCGCCCCCGCCCAGCCCAGGAGGACACCGTGGCCCGGACCCCCCAGCCACCCGCGCCCGCGCAGATCGACCCCGCCGAGGCGCACCGCCTGACCGTCGCCGGCGAGGCGGTGCTGCTCGACGTGCGCGAGCCCGCGGAGCACGCCGAACTGCACGCGCCCGGCGCGGTCCTCGTACCGCTCGGCGGCCTCGGCGGCACCTCGGGCCTCGACGCGGTGCGCGCGGCGGGCGGCGGGCGGCCGGTGCTGGCGGTGTGCCGCTCCGGGAGCCGTTCGCAGACGGCCACCGACCTGCTGAACGCGCACGGGGTGCCGGCCGTGAACGTGGCGGGCGGCATGCGCGACTGGCTGCGGGCCGGGCTGCCCGTGCACCGCGGCGAGTGTCGCTGCGGCGGCGCGATATGAGCACCGTCCTGCTGGCCCTGATGGCCGGCGCGGTGGTCGGTCTGGCGCTGGGCGGCCTCGGCGGCGGCGGCAGCATGCTGGCCGTCCCCGCGCTGATCTACCTGATCGGGCTGACGCCCGGCACCGCGACCACCGCCAGCCTGCTGATCGTCGCCGTGACCTCGCTCACCGGCCTGGTCGCCCACGCCGGGGCCGGGCGCGTCCGCTGGCGCGAAGGGCTGCTGTTCGGCGCGGCCGGGCTGCCGTTCGCCGCGCTCGGCGGCGCGCTCTCCCGCCACCTGCCGGGGGCCGCCCTGACCGCCGCGTTCGCGCTGCTGGCCGGGCTGGCCGCCTGGCGGATGCTGGCGGGCGACCGGCGCGGCGGACGGGCGGGCGGTGACGCCGGCCACGCCGACGGCATCGGCGACGCCGCCGTCCTCGCACCGCCTCCGGGGCCCGCGCGGGCGCTGCCCTCCGCCCTCGGACCGGCGGCGGTCGCCCGGCTGCTGCCCGGGCCCGCCACCGGTCCGGCGCCCGGCTCCGCGTCCGACCCCGCGCCCGGCGGCGCTTTCGGCGGCGCGGGGGCGGTGGTGGTCGTCGCCACCGAGACGATCTCCGCACGGACGAACCCCGAACCGTGCCCGCTCCCGGCGGCCGCCGCCACCTCCGCCGCCACCTCCGCCGAGCCTTCCGCCGGGGCGTCCGTCCCGGTGCGGCGGGCCGCGCTGGCGGGGGCCGGGCTGGGCGCGGCGACCGGGGTGCTGGGCGTCGGCGGCGGGTTCCTCGCGGTGCCCGCACTGGTCTCCTTCCTGGCCTTCCCGATGGCCGAGGCGATCGGCACCAGCCTGCTGGTGATCACGCTCAACTCGCTGGCCGCGCTGCTGCCCCGGCTGGGCGCGGCCGCCGAGATCCCCTGGTCGGCGGTGGGCCCGTTCGCCGCCGCCGCGGTCCTGGGCGCCTGGGACGGCAAGCGGCTCGCGGCGAAGCTGTCCGGCCGCACGCTGCGACGGCTGTTCGCCAGTGCGCTGCTGGCGGTGGCCGCCCTGATGCTGGTGGACGCCGTGCTCTGACACCCCGGCCGACACGCCCCGGTCGGCACGCCCCGGCCGACACACTCCGGCTGATACGCCCCGGCCGGCACGACTCCATCGCCGCTCACCTGCGGCGATGCCGCCCGCCCGGTCTTTCCGGCCCTCGGTGCCGCTCAGGCGCCCTTGGGCACTCCCCCGATTTCCCGCTCCCCCCGCCCGGCCCGTCCGTACGCGCCGGGGCGGTCTCCTCCCGAAGGGCTCACCCGTTCCGATGACCACGCCCCTGACCGTCGACCAGCTCCAGCCCCGCCTGCACCAGCTGACCGTCATCGACGTCCGCTCCCCCGGCGAGTTCGTCGGCGGCCACATCCCCGGCGCCCACAACGTGCCGCTCGACCGGCTGCCGCAGGCGCTGCCCGCACTGCGGGCCGCCGCCGAGCGCGGCGAACTGGCCGTCGTCTGCGCCTCCGGCGCCCGCGCCCTGAACGCCTGCGAGCAGCTGGCCTCGGCCGGCGTGCAGGCGCTGCTCGTCGACGGCGGCACCTCCGCCTGGACGGCCAACGGCGGAACGCTGAACCGGGTGCCGGGCCAGAAGCTCCGCTGGGCGATGGACCGGCAGGTCCGGCTGGTGGCCGGCTCGCTGGTGCTGGCGGGCGTCGTCGTGGACGTCGCCGTCCCCGGTGTGCGCTGGGTGTCGGCCGCGGTGGGCGGCGGCCTGCTGTTCTCGGCCGTCAGCAACACCTGCGCGATGGGGACGCTGCTGGGCAAGCTCCCGTACAACCGCCCGCGCGACTCGGGCGCCGCGCTCGACGCGACGCTCACCGCGCTGCGCGACGGCGGCAAGTGACGCGCGGTACCTGACTTCCCGTCAACCACCTTCGCACGACGGGCGGTTAGCCCCCGGCGCCCTCCACCCCGGCCGGGTGGGCACCGGGGGCCTTCGTGCGCCCGCCACCGGCACGTCCACCCCCGGGCCGGCGGGCAACGCGCCGCCGCCGAACGGGTGTTCAGCGGCCGACGGCGGCGCCCTGGGGGCCGGGGGCGGACGTGCCGGTGGTGGTGGCCGGATCGCAGGAAGCGGCGGGGGCGGCGCCGTAGTGGCTGGCCAGCCAGAAGCCGGCCAGCAGGCCCGCCACGCCAAGTGCCTTGTGGCGGTTGCGCTTCCACCATGAGGGCGTACCGGCGGCCATGAATCGCAGTTGGGTGAAGTCGGGGTGTTCGCTGGGTGGTGCGTCCTTGAACATGCCCATCGCGGATGATCCTCCTCTCGCGTCGGGGAGTTCATGACCATACGCCCGGTTCCGCCCTGACCGCAGGCAATTAATCCCGATTCCCGGGTCTGCGCGCGCCCCCGCGCGCCCCCCTCGCGCGCCGGGCGGCCGGTCTCACCAGTGCGCGGGGCGGACCATCCCGGGGCCGAGACGGGTGGCCGAATCGCCCTTGGCGGCGTCGAGTTGGGGCTGGGTGAGGAACAGCGCACCGGTCAGGTCGGCACCCCGCAGGTCGGCGTCCCGCAGGTCCGCGCCGATCAGGTCGGCCTCGCGCAGGTCGGCGCCGGAGAGGTCGGCGGCGATCAGGTAGGCGCCGCGCAGGTTGGCCCCGCGCAGGTCGGCGCCGCGCAGCCGGGCCCCGATCAGGTCGGCGCCCCGGTGGTTGCGCCGCTTGCCCGGCAGCCCCTTGCGGGTCAGTTCGCTGGCCCGGAGCAGGAGCTCGTTCGCCCCGGCCCGGATGCCGGGCACGTCGGCGGCGATCAGCGCGGCGGCGTCCCGGCCGGTCAGCTCCTCGACGTCGTCGTACGTCCGGCGCAGCTCGGCGTGCACCGGCCGGGCCTTCGGCAGCTCCATCGCCTCGGCCAAGTACCAGAGCAGCTCGTGGAGTTGGCGCATCACCGGGAACGTCTCGAACATCTGCCGGGCGGTGTCCCGGTCCTCCCGCCAGCCGCGGCCGCCGAAGGTGTGCCGGGAGACCTTCTGCCCGGCCCCGAAGCAGTCGAAGACGGTGCAGCCCTGGTAGCCGCGTTGGCGCAGTTCGGTGTGGATCCCGCAGCGGTGGTCGGCCTGGAGGTTGCGGCAGGGCGTGCCGGCGTTCTTGTCCGCCGCGAAGTCGGCGGACTTGGCGAAGGCCAGGGCGACGCAGCACAGCCCGAAGCAGGCGGAGCAGTCGGCGAGCAGGTCGAGTCGACGGCCGGTGGGAACGGGGTGCTGCTGGTCGGTCACGGTACGGGGTCTCCTGCGCTGGGGTGCCGGTCGGTTCTCATTCTCCCTGTCCGACCGACCGCTCCCGAACCACGCCCTGGTCCAGACCCGGCCCCGCACCCGCACCCGCGCCAGCACCCGGCCCCGGACCCGCCCAGTCGGCCGGACTCCACCTCGCGGGCGCCTCCCCCCGGTCCGCCCGCCGATCCGGACGGACGCGGCACCGGCTAACCGGCCAGTTGCTGGAGCCATTCGCGCAGCAGGGCCGCCTCCGCCTCCCGCAGGGGCACTCCGGGGTTCGCGGCCGAGGGTCCGGCGGCCAGCGCCGCGTGGAGCGCGGCGTCGAGGGCGAGCGCGCGCGAGGCCAGGTCCGGGCCGGACGGAGCGGGGGCGTCGGTGGTGACGGAGGCGATGACGGTGTCCCGCAGCCGGGTGGAGACGGCCAGGTCCCGTCGCGAGGGCTCTTCGCCGATCAGCGCCAGCGTGGCCCCGGTGGTCGCCGCGTGGATGACGCGGGCCGCCCGGGCCACCGGGATCCGCAGGCGTCCCGCGTCGGCCGTCCGGCTCAGCAGGGCCACCAGCAGGGCGTGCGCCTCGTCCGCGGCGGGGGGCCGGCGCCCGGGCTGCACGGTGCCGTACATGAGCACGTAGAACGCGGGGTGCCGCAGCCCGAAGTCGACGTGCAGGTCCCAGCCGCGGTGGAGGTCGGCGACCGGGTCGTCGGGGGTCAGCGCCAACGCCTCCCGCTTCTCGGCCAGGTAGGTCTCGAACCCGTAGGCGGCCAGCTCGGCCAGGAGCCTGTCCTTGTCCTCGAACATCCGGTACAGCGCCGGGGCCGTGATGCCCGCGGCCGCGGCGACGGCGCGGGTGGAGACCGCCCCGCTGCCGCCCTCCTCCAGGAGTTCGGCGGCCACCTGCAGTACCTGGCGTCGCGCGTCGCGTCGTCCCTCACTCATGGAACGACGATATCGCATCTTGCGGATCACTGGATTAACGGTGCTACTGTTTTGGCCGGAACAGCGATCCAACCGGCGGCGACCGATACCGGCCCGCACGGTCCGGCGTGCGCCGCGCCCTGTCCGGGCGGCGCGCCGTCCACCGGCACTTCCATCGAACAGGCCGCCGTCGCGGCAGGAGAGGCACACCCATGTCCGACATCTCGATCGTCATCGCGTCGCACTCCGGCTACGGCCACACCGCACAGCTCGCCGCGGCCGTGGCCGACGGCGCGCGCTCCCTCGCCGGGACACAGGTCCACCGGGTGGACGTCGCCTCCCTCGGCGACGCCGACTGGGAGCTGATGGACGCCGCGGACGCCATGGTCTTCGGCGCCCCCACCTACATGGGCACCGCCTCGGGGGCCTTCCACGCCTTCGCCGAGGCCACCAGCAAGCGCTGGAGCACCCGCGCCTGGAGCGACAAGCTCGCGGCGGGATTCACCAACTCCGGCTCCATGAGCGGCGACAAGCTGCACACCCTGCAGTACCTCTCGCTCCTGGCCGCCCAGCACGGCATGCTCTGGGTGAGCCTGAACCTCCTGCCGGGCTGGAACACCACCACCTCCGACCCCCAGGGCGACAACCGCCTCGGCTTCTACCTCGGCGCCGGGGCGCAGAGCTTCAACGACACGCCCGCCGTCCATGACGCGGACCTGAGCACCGCCCGCCACCTCGGCCGGCGCGTCGCCGAGCACACCCGGATCCACCGCGCCGGCCTGGCGGCCTCGGCGCGCTGACGCCGCGGCCCGTCCGCAACCACCCGCACCACACCTCCGGTGCCCCCCGCCGGCACCCGGGCCGCCCTTCGACGGGCGGCCGCCGACGGGGCGGCACCGGTCCTCCCCGAGGAGTACTCCGTGCAACACCGGACACTGGGAAGCCAAAGCCTGGAGGTCTCGGCGATCGGCTACGGCGCGATGGGCCTGACGATGGCCTACGGGTCCGCCGACGAGGGGACCGGCATCGCCGCCCTGCGTCGCGCGTACGAACTGGGCGTCACCCTCTTCGACACCGCCGAGATGTACGGCCTGGGCACCGGATCCAACGAGGCCCTGGTCGGCAGGGCGGTCAAGGGCTTTCGCGACGACGTGGTCCTGGCGACCAGGTTCGGCGTCGACGTGTCGGTGCCCGCGGAGCGGCTCGGCAAGGCCCTTGACAGCAGGCCCGACAGCATCCGCAGGGCCGCCGACACCAGCCTGCGCCACCTCGGCGTGGACCACGTCGACGTCCTCTACCAGCACCGCGTCGATCCCGACGTGCCCGTCGAGGAGGTCGCGGGCACCGTCAAGGAGCTGATCGAAGCGGGCAAGGTGAAGTACTTCGGCCTCAGCGAGGCCGGACCCGAGACGATCCGCAGGGCGCACGCCGTGCAGCCGGTCTCCGTCCTGCGGACCGAGTACTCCCTGTTCGAACGGGAGGTCGAGCAGGTCCTCCCCGTCCTGGACGAGCTCGGCATCGGCTTCGTCGCCTACTCCCCGCTCGGCCGCGGGTTCATCACCGGCACCGCCGAGCCCGCCGGCCGGTACGGAGCCGCCGACGTGCGCAACACCGACCCGCGCTGGCAGCCGGGCAACTTCGAGCGCAACGCCGGAGCCGTCGACCGGCTCGCCCGACTCGCGGCGGCCAAGGGCGCCACCGTCGCCCAACTGGCCCGGCCTGGCTCCTGGCCCGGGGCGGGCACATCGTGCCGATCCCCGGCAGCCGCAGTCCGCAGCGCATCGAGGAGAACGTCGGCAGCGCCGACCTCGCCCTCACCGGTGCCGACCTCGAGGCCGTCGACGAGATCCTGCCCCGCGGCGGCTTCGGCGCCCGCTACCCCGAGGGGCACGTGCCGACCTGGGTCTGAGCGCGCGGCGCCACCGCCGCCCCGGAGCCGGATGCGGGGCCGGTCCGCTCAGTCGCCGCCCGCGGCGGCCCGCCTCCTGGACCACGCGGCGGCGTCGACGCCGTAGCGGGCCAGGAGGCGCGCGAACTGGACCTGCTCCTCCGGCGACCAGGCGGCGGTGATCTCCTCGAACGCCGCGCGCTGCTCGGTGGCGAAGCGGTTGCGCTCGGCCTCGCCGTGCTCGGTGAGTTCGAGCACGGTCCGGCGCCCGTCGGACTGCGACGCCGCCCGGCGCAGCAGCCCCTCCTCGATGCAGGCGGCGACGGTCCGGCTGGCCACCGGCTGGGCGACGCCCATCTCGGCGGCGAGGCCCCCGACGGTCGTCTCGCCCGGCGCGTCGGCGATGACGTTGAGCACGAGGTTGCGGGAGAGGTCCCGGCCCGAAGCCGGTGCGCGTCGCCGCAGCCGGGACAGCGCCGGGCCGATCTGGTCCAGTGCCTGGTCGTCGGGGGACCGCTCGGGGGAGGACGCACTGCTCATGCGCCCGAGTCTAGGCCCGCGCCCGCACATTTGCATACCTTCGATCAAATACATAGCATCAGGTATGTAAATGTGGAGAACAAAGGAACGAGGCGAACCGCCATGACACTCACCGCGATCACCAACGCCCGGGTCTTCGACGGGGAGAAGACCCTCGGCGTGCAGACCGTGGTCATCGACGGCAGGAGGATCGCCCAGGTCGGAGGGGACGTCCCGCGCGGCAGCGAGGTCGTCGACGGCCGCGGCGGCACCCTGCTGCCGGGGCTCATCGACGCCCACGTCCACTCCGCCCCCGGCTCCCTGGCCCTCGCCCTGCGGTTCGGGGTGACGACCGAACTGGAGATGCAGGGGATGAACACCCGGGAGAACCGGGCCGCCGTCACCGAGGACGACACCGTGGCCGACGTGCGCTCGGCCGGCTTCGCCATCACGCCTCCCGGAGGCCACCCCAGCGAGCTGATGCCCGAGGGGTTCCGGCCGAAGCGGGACCTCCCGCCGGTGATGCCGCTGATGCCCTTCTCCACGACTCCCGAGGAGGCGGCCGCCTTCGTCCCCCAACTCCTCGCCCGGGGTTCCGACTTCATCAAGTTCATGATCGACGACGGCAGCGTGGAGGGACACCCGGGGCTGCCCGTCCTCGACCAGGCCACCGTGAACGCCGGTGTGGCGGAGGCCAAGAAGTACGGCGCCCTCACCGTGGCGCACGCCCTGACCGTGGAAGCCACCAGGACGGCCGCCGAGGCCGGCATCGACGGCCTCGTCCACGTCTTCATGGACCGGCCGCACACCGCCGAGATCATCGACCTCATCAAGGACGGGGACATGTTCGTCGTCCCCTGCATCAGCCTCAACGCCTCGATGATGGGCATCACCGGCAGCGAACTGGCCGACGACCCCCGGGTCGCCGCCCGCCTCGACGACCGGTGGGACCGGACCCTGCGCTCCAGCTACGACCGCTACCCGCAAGGCAGGCTCGACGACGTGTACGACACCGTGCGCGCCCTGGACGCCGCCGGAGTGGACATCCTGGCCGGTACCGACGCCTCCATGCCGGAGACCTTCTTCGGAGGACTGGCCCACGGGGCCAGCCTCCACCACGAACTGCAGTACCTCGTGGCCGCGGGCCTCACCCCCGCCCGCGCCCTGCGAGCAGCCACGGCGACCACGGCCCGCCGCTTCCGCCTCGGCGACCGCGGCCGCATCGCCGAAGGACTCCGTGCCGACCTCCTCCTCGTCGACGGCGACCCGACCACCGACATCGGCGACACCCTCAACACCCGCGCCGTCTGGCGCCGGGGCGCCCGCCTGGCGCGATGACCGGACACGGCGCGGCGCCACCCGCTCCCGCCCCGGCGGACCGGCCACAGGGCGGGGTGGCGGTTCGTCCCAACCCGGGCGGAATTCGCCGAACGCCGTCCCGGGTATCGACCGGCCGGGGGTGAGGCCGTGGGGGCGTTGCCGTGGAGCCCGGCCGGGTGGATGGCGGGGGGCTTCCTGCCTGCTGCCGACTCTCCCGCCCGGCGCGGCCGCGCTCCGCGCCTCCCGCCCCGCCCGGAGCCGGGATTCAGACACCAGTGCGGAAATGGCGGCAGACGTTCGTCTGCGCGAAAGATCCCTTTGGCTGACCGCACGCCCGGGTTGGCAACAACGTTGGCATGCGAGTCGCCATCGTCACCGAGTCCTTCCCGCCCGAGGTCAACGGCGTGGCCCACAGCGTGCTGAGGGTTGCCGAGCACCTCGTCCGGCGGGGCCACCAGCCCCTGGTGATCGCCCCCGCCCCGGCCCGGGGCGCGCACTGCCCGCCGCAGTCCTTCGGCCCGGACCGGGAACCGCTGCCGGTGGTGCGCGTCCCCTCCGTCCCGCTGCCCCGCTACCCGCAGGTGCGCATCGCGCTGCCCGGCCGCCGACTGGCCGCCGCGCTGACCGCCCACCGACCGGACGTGGTGCACCTGGCCAGCCCGTTCGTCCTCGGCGCGCGCGGCGCACGGCTCGCCGAGCGCCTGGACCTGCCGACCGTGGCGGTCTACCAGACCGACCTGGCGGGGTACGCGCAGGCGTACCGGATGGGCCGGGGGGTCGGTTCCGCGGTCGCCTGGGCCCGGATCCGTTCGGTGCACCGCGCCGCCGGCCGCACGCTCGCGCCGTCCACCCCGGCCGCGCAGGACCTGACGGCGCACGGGGTGCGCCGGGTGCGGATCTGGGCGCGCGGCGTGGACTCGGCGCGCTTCCACCCCGACCACCGCGACGAGGCGCTGCACCGCTCGCTGGCCCCGGGCGGCGAGGTGCTGGTGGGGTACGTCGGACGGCTCGCCCCGGAGAAGCGGGTGGACCTGCTGGCCGAGGCGTCCCGGCTGCCGGGGGTGCGGGTGGTGGTGATCGGGGACGGTCCGAGCTCTTCCGCGTTGAAGGCGGCGATGCCCGGCGCGGTGTTCCTCGGTCGCCGTACCGGTGTCGAACTCGCCCGCTACTTCGCCTCGTTGGACCTGTTCGTGCACACCGGCCCGCTGGAGACCTTCTGCCAGACCATCCAGGAGGCGATGGCCAGCGGCGTCCCGGTGGTCGCCCCGGCGGTCGGCGGGCCGCTCGACCTGGTCGGCCACCGGCGCACCGGGCTGCTGGTCGCCCCGCGCGACCCCGACGCCGTCGCCCGGGCCGTCGCCGAACTCGCCGGCGCCCCCGAACTGCGCGCCCGGTACGGGACCGCGGGCCGGGCCGACGTCACCGACCGCACCTGGGAGGCGGTCGGCGACCAGCTGATCCGGCACTACGAGGAGGTGCTCGCCGAGCACCGGCAGCGCGCCGTGGCCACCGCTCCGACCCCCGCCCCGGCCACCGCCCCGGCCCTCGCCGCGCCGTCGCTCCTCGGCAGCGTCCCGGCACCCCGCCAGGCCGAGCCCGCCGCACCCGCCGAGACCCCCGTGCCCGCGCCCGCGCCCGCCGAAGCCGCCACACCCGCCACCGCTTCGCTCTCGGTCGAGGAGCAGCCCGCGTGAACCGCGAACCGGCCCGCACGGACGGCGGGTTGTGCATCGTACGGGTGGCGAACTTCGTCACCCCGGTCTCGGGCGGCCTGCGGACGGCGCTGCGGCACCTCGGCGCCGGGTACCTGTCGGCGGGCCACCGGCCGGTGCTGGTGGTGCCGGGGCCGGCTCGCAGCGACGAGTGGACCGAGCAGGGCCGGGTGATCACGCTGCCCGGCCCGCACGTTCCCGGCACCGGCGGCTACCGGGTGCTCCGCGACCGGCGCCGACTCGCCGCGCTGCTGGAGGAGTTGGCGCCGGACCGGCTGGAGGTGTCGGACCGCACCACGCTGCGCTGGACGGGCGGGTGGGCGCGGGCGCACGGGGTGCGGTCGATGATGGTCTCGCACGAGAGCGCCACCGGCGTGCTCGGCGCCCGGGGCGTGCCGTCCGGCACCGCGCGGCGATTTGCCGACCGCCTCAACTCCCGTACCGCGCGGGACTACGACACGGTGCTGTGCACGACGGCGTGGGCGGCCGAGGAGTTCGGGCGGATCGGCGCCCGCAACGTCGAGCGGGCGCCGCTGGGGGTGGACCTGGAGACGATGCGTCCGGAGTGCCACGACCCGTCGCTGCGGGCGGAGTTGGCCGATCCGCGGCAGGTGCTGCTGGTGATGTGCTCCCGGCTGTCCGGGGAGAAGCGGCCCGAACGGGCGCTGGAGGCGCTGGCCGAGCTGCGCCGTCGGCACCGGGTGCCGGCCGTGCTGGCGGTCGCGGGAGCGGGCCCGCTGCGCGGCCGACTGGAACGCCGGGCCGCTCAACTCCGGCTCCCGGTCAGGTTCCTCGGCCATCTGGCGGAACGCTCCCAGCTGGCATCCCTGCTGGCCACGGCGGACGCGGTGATCGCCCCGGGGCCGGTGGAGACCTTCGGCCTGGCCGCCCTGGAGACGCTGGCCTGCGGCACACCCGTCGCGGTCAGCCGGTCCTCCGCCCTGCCCCAGGTGGTCGGGGCCGCCGGTCTCGCGGCGGCCGACACCGGAGCCGGATTCGCCCTGGCGGTGCGGGAGTTGCTGGAACGGCCGGAGGCGGAGCGACGGGCCGCCGCCCGCGCCAGGGCGGAGCAGTTCAGCTGGAGCGCCGCCACCACCGCCTTCCTCACCGCCCACCGGGCCGCCACCGCCGCCCCCTCCCCCACCGACGGCTCTTCCCCCGCCGCCGACCCGCTCCTGCCCGCCGCCCCGAACGCCGCCGACTGATCCGGAAACCGGCCGGGCCGACAGTCGAACGGAGCCGCGACCACCGCCGACCGCACCGGAGTTCGACCGGTTCCACCACCTTCCCCAGCCCCGCCGGAGGGACGTGATGACAGTTCGATTCGCCGCGCTCGGCGATTCCCTCACCGAGGGTGTCGGCGATCCGGTGCCCGGGGGGTGGCGGGGTTGGGCGGCGCTGCTCGCCCCCGCCCTCTCGCCGGATCCCGTCGAGTTCCGCAACCTCGCCGGCAGCGGCGCGCTCAGCCGCGACCTGCTGGTCTCCCAACTGCCGACCGCGCTCGCGCTGCGCCCCGGGTACGCGGCGGTGCTGGTCGGCGGCAACGACACCCTGCGGGCGTCCTTCGACCTGGAGTCGACCGGCCGCCGATTCGCCGCCGCCCTCTCCTCGCTGACCTCCGCCGGGGCCGTCCCGCTGACCGCCTGCCTGCCGGACCCGGGTCAACTGCTGGGGCTGCCGGCCCCGTTGGCCCGGCCGCTGGCCCGGCGGATGCGGGGCGTCAACGCGGTGGTGCACGCGCTGTCGGCGCACTACGGGGCGGTGCACCTGCACCTGGCGGAGCTGCCCTGGACGCGGCGGCGGGAGTTGCTGAGCGTGGACCGGCTGCACCCGAGCGCCCTGGGCCACCAGTTGATCGCCCGCGAGTTCCACGCCCTGCTCGCCGGGGCCGGGCACCCCGTCGGTCCGGCGCCCGTCCCGTTCGCGGTGCCCGCGCCCGGCCGCGGGGCGGACCTGTGGTGGATGGCCACCCAGGGCACCCGCTGGGTGGCGGCCCGCTCGACCGACCTGCTGCCCGGGCTGCTCGCCCTGGCCGCCCTGGAGTCCCGGCACCTGCTGCGCGGCTCGGCCCGCCACCTCGACCGGGCCGAGGCCGACGCCACCGCCGCGGTCATCGCCAGGCTGGTCCCCACCCGCGCCCAGCCGACGCCCCAACCGACGACCCAGCCGTCCCGCCCCCTGGAGCCGGCCGCCAACGACCAGTAGCCGCAACCCACTTCAGCGGCCGGCGCCCCGCCCAGCCCCGGCCCCGGCGCCACCGGCAGGCCGCACCGTGGCCCGCCGGCGGCCCCGGGGTCACGGAGCGGAAGGAGCGGTCGGCGCCCGGCGAGTACTACGTGATGGCGGACGAGGTGCGCGGCGGGAGCCGGACGTTCACCTTCGAGCAGGTGGAGCGGCCCCTGCTCGCGGCCCGGCCGGCGGCCCGCCGGGGTTACTCAGCCCAGGCCCGCTCCAGCAGGGCGCGGAAGCCGACGGGCTCCCGGCCGATCAGTTCGGCCAGGGTCGGGTCGACGGCGGCGAACTCGCCGTCGCGCGCCGCCGCGAAGATGCTCACCATCAGGTCGGCGATCGGGGCGGGGGCGCCGTGCCCCACGGCCTGCTCGCGGAAGGCCTCGTCGGAGACGACGGTGCGGGTGAAGGGCCGCCCGGTGGCCCGGGCCGCCTCCCGGGCGATCGCGTCGAAGTCGAGTGCGACCGGGGCGGTGAGCGGCGGGGTGGGGCCCTCGAAGCGGCCTTCGTCGGCCAGGATCACCGCGGTGGCCTCGGCGAGGTCGTCGTGGCCGGTCCAGGCGACGGGGCCGTCGGCGGGCAGGGCGATGTCTCCGCCGTGGCGGGCGGGCTCCAGGAACCGCAGGGCGCTGGAGGTGTAGAAGCCGTTGCGCAGCGCCGTCCAGGGCAGGCCGGTGGCGCGCAGCAGGTCTTCGGTGCGGGCGTGGTCACGGCACGCCTGGAAGTGCGAGTCGTGGTCGGCGCCCATCTGGCTGGTGTACAGGATGCGGGCGGCTCCGGCCCGCACGGCGGCGTCGATCGCGGTGCGGTGGCCGGTGACGCACTCCTCGCCGGTGCGGTCGAGGGAGACCAGCAGCACCTGCTCGGCGCCCTCGAAGGCGTGGACGAGCGAGTCGGGGTCGTCGAAGCTGCCCGGCCGGACGCGCACGCCCCGGTCGGCGAGGCCCCGGGCCTTGCGGGGGTCGCGGACACTGACGCCGACACGGTCGGCGGGGAGCCGTTCCAGCAGGCGCTCGACGATGCGGCGGCCGAGTTCGCCGGTGGCTCCGGTCACGATGATCACGGGGTTCTCCCATCGGTGTTTCCAGTGGAATCACTAGAACGATAACACTGGAACTAACGGTGGAAGCAACATGCCGATATCATCGGTACATGCCTACTCGTGACACCACCGACAGCCCGCGGCGGCGCATCGTCGAGGCGGCCGTCGAACTGCTGGAGAGCGGCGGCCCCGACGCGATGAGCACCCGCGCGGTCGCCGCCGCGGCCGGGATGCAGCCGCCCGCCATCTACCGCCTCTTCGGCGACAAGGACGGGCTGCTGGAGGCGGTCGCCGAGCACGGCTACGCGCAGTTCCTGGAGAGCAAGCGCGCCCGGCTCAACCCCGCCCCGGAGGACCCGGTGGAGGAGCTGCGCCGCGGCTGGGACACGGTGGTGGAGTTCGGGGTCTCCCGCCCGGAGCTGTTCGCCGTGATGAGCCGGGCCACCGGTTCGGAGGCGGGCGCGGCGCACCGCGCGGGCCTGGAGATCCTCCACGGCCGGGTGCGCCGGCTGGCGGCCGCGGGGTGGCTGCGGGTCGACGAGGAGCTGGCCGCCCAGATCATCCAGGCCACCGGCCTGGGCGTGGTGGCCACCTGGCACGCCACCCCCGCCGAGCGCCGCGATCCGGCACTGCTGACCGTCCTGCGCGAATCCATGGTCGCGGCCGTCACCCGCGCCGAACCGGCCGTCCCCGCCGCGGAGTCCGGCCCCGCCCCGGCCGCCCGCGCGCTGCGGGCCGCCCTCCCCGACGACAGCGGCGCGCTGAGCGACGCCGAACAGCACCTCCTGGCCGAATGGCTCACCCGCCTGGCGGGAAGCGGCGGCACTCCCCCGGCCTGAACCCCGGCCGCCGACCGCACCGCACTCCCCGGTACGCGGCCGTCCGCCCGGCCCCGCCACCCGGCCGTCAGGTCACCACAGGTCACCACAGGTCGCCCTCGCGCCAGTCGCACACCAGGTCGGCGGCGGGGTCCAACTCCCCTTCACCGCCCAGCAGGTAGATCCCGCCGTCGTCCTCGGAGGTGCGCTGCCGCCCGTGCGGGCCGAGGGCCCAGGTGGGGCCGGGCCAGCGGCGCCAGCCCCGGGCGAGGTAGAACGGGACGCCGGCCTCGCTGGCGGCGAGCGCACCGAGCTGGTGGCCGGACATCGCGATGCGCTCCGCTTCGTCCATCAACAGGCCGCCGGTGCCGCGCCGTTGGCGGTCGCGCCGGACGGCCACGCCTTCCAGGTAGCCGACCCGCAGGACGCGCCCGCCGTTCACCAGTCGGCGCTGCACCACTGCCGCGTGCCCGATCAACTCGCCGCCCTCCCAGGCGAGCACGTGCATTCCGCCGAGGCAGTGCGACCAGTCCTGCTCGGTCATCTCCGCGCCGAACACCTCGAACAGCAGCGCCCTGGCCGTCCGCCGGCCCGCCGGGTCGAGGTCCGCCGTGTGCACCGCCCGCACCGTCACCATGCCCGGCATCGTCCCAGACCACCGGCCCGAACGGCAGCACCGCACACCACCCGGCACCGCCCGCGCCGCCACCCCGCCCGCGCCGCCACCCGGACAACCCGCGCCACCGGCCCGCCCGCGCCGCCACCCGGACAACCCGCGCCACCGGCCCGCCCGCGCCGTAGCATCGCCTCGGAGCACCGGAACAGGATCCGCCGGGCGCGGTCCGGCGGTCTCGATCCGCCGGGCGCGACCCGTCGGGAGCACGGGAGGAACTACGCATGGACGTCGGCTTCATCGGGCTGGGCGGCATGGGCCGGGCGATGGCCCGCCGGCTGCTGGCGGCCGGGCACGCGGTGCGGGTGTGGAACCGCTCGCCGGAGCCGGTGGCCGAGCTGGTCGCCGACGGGGCTTCGGCGGCCGGGCCGCTCGCCGAGGCGTTCGGGGCGCAGGTGGTGGTCTCGATGCTCGCGGACGACCGGGTGGTCGAGAGCCTGCTGCTGGACGAGGAGTTGCTGTCCGGCGCGCGGGCCGCCACGCACGTCAACATGGCCACCGTCTCGCCCGCGCTGGCCCGCCGGGCGACCGAACTGCACGCCCGGCACGGCATCGGGTACGTCGCGGCGCCGGTGCTGGGCCGGACGGACGTCGCGGCGGCCGGAAACCTGAACATCCTGGCCGCCGGGCCGTCCGCCGAACTCGACCGGCTGGCACCGCTGTTCGAGGCGATGGGCCGCCGCACCTGGCCGCTCGGGGAGGATCCGGCGGCCGCGAACGTCGCGAAGATCAGCGCCAACTTCCTGCTGGTGTCGGCGATCGAGGCGTTCTCGGAGGCGGCCGCGCTCGCCGAGGCCAGTGGGCTCGACCCGGCGGCGCTGCTCGACGTGCTCACCAACTCCCTGTTCCCGGGCCCGGTGTACGCCGGCTACGGGTCGATGATCACCGAACGGTCCTTCGAGCCGGCCGGGTTCCGCCTGGCGCTGGGCCTGAAGGACGTCAACCTCGCCCTGGAGGCCGGGGCGGACGCCGAAGTCCCGCTCCCACTGGCCTCGTTGCTGCGCGACTCGCTGCTCCAGGCCGTCGCCCACGGCCACGGCGAGCACGACCTCGCGGCGATCTCCACCACCTCTCGCACCCGCGCCGGAATCTGACGGAACGTCAGCTTCGAGGATGCCGGGAGCCCTCCCCAAGCCCTTCCCGGACCGGACGGGCCGGACCGGACGGACCGGACCGGGAGGGAGCCCTCCTCCGGACCGCCTACCGCTCCCCGGCCTCGGAGGCGGAACCGTCGCCGCTCTCCGGCGCGGTGACGTCGGGGGCGCCCGGGAAGATCCTGGCGCGGCCCCCGTCGGCGGAGTCGGCGAGATCCTGGTGGACCCGCCGGGAGATCCGCTGGATGGTGCCGATGCCGTAGGACTCGGTGGGGTCGTCGTCGGTGAGGACGGCGATCCGGTAGACCCGGGTGGGGCCGGTGAAGATGCCGAGGCTGTGCACGCGCCAGCCGTGCGTGGCACGTTGCAGCCAGCCGTTCTTGACGTGCGTCGTGACGTCGGGCGGGGCCCCGAAGGGCGTGCCCCAGCGCTGGTCCGCCTCGACCTCGGCCATGAGCCGCAGTCCGTACTCCCGGTGTTCGGGGGTGAGGACGTCGAGGTCGCCGGTGAAGGCGTCCAGCTGTTTCATCTCGTCGCCGGCGGTGACCTGGGTGAGCCCGAAGCCGTCGGCCGACAGCACCGTGTCGCGCATGTCCGCCAGGTCGAGGAAGGCCCGCATCCGGGCCGGGCCGACGTACTTCCACAGCCGGACCGCGGCGTCGTTGTCGGACCGGGTGATCATCGGCCGGAGGTTCTCCTCCTCGAACGGCGTCAGCGGCCGGTCCTCGTCCTGGGCGATCCTCAGCACCGCGCCCATGATGGTGACCTTGACGATGCTCGCCGAGTCGAAGTGCCGCGAAGGGTCGAGGGAGCACGACAGGCCGGTGCCGGGATCGCGCACGGCGAGGGCGAGCGTGGACCGCCGCCCCCGGATCGCGTCGGCGAGGTCGCGGGACAGGCGGTCGGCCAACTCGGGGTGGGTCGCGGAGGAGCAGTACGCGGGGTGGCCGACGGGTGCGGCGGAGGCCGCCTGGACGGGGGCCAGGCCGAGCGCGAGGGCGGCCACGAGCGCCCCGGCGAGTCTCGTGGGGCGCGGCGGGTCGGTGCGGCGGCGGGTTGCCATGGTGTACGGACTCCTGGGGTCTGCCGGGACGGGCGGGCTACGACGGAACGGGTTATGACGGGACGGGTTACGACGGAGAACGGGCCCTGCCGGGGGCGCGCTCTACCGGAATCGGGCTACGACGGGCGCCGGGAGTCGGCGGCGCGGCCGGCCCGTACGGCGTACGCCCGCGCGAGGACCGGCGGCACGGCCACCGAGTAGGGGTGGTCGAGGTGGTCGCCGATCGTGGTCTGCGGCCCGCCGCCGGCCGGGATCCTGACCACGCGGCTGTTGTTGAAGTCGGCGATGTACACGTTGCCCCGCGCGTCCGCGGCCACGCCGGTGGGGAAGTCCAGCCCCTCGCCGATCGTCGTCTGCGGGCCGCCGTCGTGCGGCAGTTCCACCACCCGGTTGTTGTAGGGGTCCGCGATGAACATGTCGCCGGCGCCGTCGAACGCCATGTTCGTGGGGTCCGCGACCCGCACCGGCACGTCGCTCTGCGGGCCGCCGTCGGCCGGCACCTTGACCACCCGGTTGTTGTAGGGGTCGGCGATGTACACGTTGCCCGACGCGTCCAACGCCACCCCCGTCGGACTGCCCAACCCGCTGCCGACGGCCGTCGGCGAACCGCCGTCGGCGGGGATCCTCAGCACCCGGTGGTTGTCCGTGTCGGCGACGTAGACGGTTCCGGTGCCGTCGACCGCGACGCCGTAGGGGGAGTCCAGCTCCACGTCGGGGCGCACGACGGTGGGCCGCCCGGTGTCGGCGGACACCTTCAGGACGCGGTCGTGACGGCTGTCGGCGATGTACACGTCGCCCGTGGCGCCGACCGCCACGCCGTTCGGCAGGTCCAGGTTCCGGGCCACGACCTGCTGCCCGGCGCCGCCCGCCCCCTGCGCCCTGACGACCTGGTCGTTGTAGGTGTCCGCGATGTACACCCCGCCGGCACCCGGCACTCCGGGCCACCCGACGGCGGCCGGAGCGATGGCGCCCGGAGCGGCGACGGACGGAGCGGCGACGGACGGAGCGGCGACGGACGGAGCGGTGTCGCCCGAAGCGGCGACGGACAGAGCGGTGTCGCCCGAAGCGGCGGGGGCGGCCGCGGCCAGGGCGGAAGCCGCCAGGAGCCCGGCCGCCGATGCGGCGGCCCGCATCCGGGCCCGCCACGGAGCCCGGTCACGCCCGCACGGCGGGGCGACGGACCGGCCGGGACGCGTGGAGGCACAGGAGGGTTTCACGATCAGCCCTTTCGGGAGAGGGTCGAGCCACGGGCCCACCGGCGCGCAGCGCCGCAGGCCCGCAGCGCCACGGGGCCGGAGGCCGGAGCGGTGGGCCCGGCCTGCCCGATCAGCACCCTAGGCCGCCGCCCGCGTCCGGTCGGCGACCCCGGCCACCGGGGCCCGCGAGGCCGCTCGGACGGGCGAAGGGGGAACACCCGCGCGGCCCTCACCCCGCACGATCCGCGCCCCGCGCCCCCGCCCCGCACCCCATTTTCGTCGTATTGACGACAACCCCCGCCCCCGGTTATCGTCAACTAGACGAAAAGAGAGGACACCGCGACTCCCATGGCCGACATCACGCGCCGCTTCGGCTTCCGCCACCTCCGCTCCACCCCCACCAGCCACATCCGCCACCTGCGCGGCGGCCGGCTCGCCCACGAGGGCACCGGGCTGGCCTTCTGGTTCCGACCGCTCACCGCCGCGATCTCCGAAGTACCGGCGGACGACCGCGAGTTGGCGATGATGTTCCACGCCCGGACGGCGGACTTCCAGGACCTCGCGGTGCAGGCCACCGTCACCTACCGGATCAGCGACCCGACCACCGCCGCCACCCGCCTGGACTTCGGCATCGACCCGGACACCGGCAGCTGGCGCGCCGAACCGCTCGCCCAGCTCGGCACCCTGCTGACCGAGACCGCCCAGCAGCACGCGCTCCAGCTGATCGCCCGGACCCCGCTCGCCGACACCCTGGTGGACGGCGTGACGGCCGTCCGCGAGCGGATCGCCGCGGGTCTGGCCGCCGAACCCCGGCTGGCCGAGATCGGGGTGGCGGTGCTCGCGGTGCGCGTCACCGCCGTCCGGCCGGAGGCCGAGATGGAGCGGGCGCTGCGCACCCCGGCCCGCGAGCAGGTCCAGCAGGAGGCCGATCGGGCGACGTACGAGCGCCGCGCCGTCGCGGTCGAGCGGGAACGCACCATCGCCGAGAACGAACTCGCCAGCCAGATCGAACTGGCCCGCCGCGAGGAGGAGTTGGTGACCCAGCGGGGCACCAACGCGCGGCGCGAGGCGGAGCACAAGGCCGCCGCGGACGCGGTCCGCACCGGGGCGGACGCGGCCCGCCGGACCAGGATGGCCGTCGCCGAGGCCGAGGCGGCGGGCACGCTGGCCGTGCAACAGGCCGAGGGCGTAAGGACGTTGGGCGAGGCGAAGGCCGCCGCCGAGGCCGCCTGGCTGACCGCGCACCAGCAGGCGGGCCCCGAGGTGCTGCGGGCGCTGGCGCTGATCCGGCTGGCCGAGCACCTGCCGCGGATCGACAGCGTCACGCTCACCCCGGACGTGCTGACCGGCCTGCTCGCCCGCCTCGCCGCCCCCGGCGCCCCCGACGCCGCCGCGGAGAACGGTCGGTGAGCCTCGCCCCGCGCGTGGTGCTGGTCCACCGGCGCACCGAGTACGAGGAGTTGATCGCCCGGCACGGCACCCGCGGCCAGGCCGAGTTCTTCCTCTCCCGGCGCGGCCGCTCGCTGGCCGAGGCCGAGCGGCGCCACCACCTGGCCCGCGGCGCGCTCGCCGAGGTGTCGGCGGCGGTGCCGCTGGACTGGCGGCAGGCCCGGGTGGAGCGCTCCGACCTGGACCGGTTCCTGTTCGGCCCGGAGGACGTGGTGGCGGTGGTCGGCCAGGACGGCCTGGTGGCGAACGCCGCGAAGTACCTGGCGGGCCAGCCGGTGATCGGCATCGACGCCGAGCCGGGCCGCAACCCGGGCGTCCTGGTCCGGCACCGGGCCGAGCAGGCCGGGGCGCTGCTGCGGGCGGCCGTCCTGCCGGGCGTGGAGCGGCGCCTGGAGCCGCGCACGATGGTGGAGGCGGTCGCGGACGACACCCAGCGGCTGCTCGCGCTGAACGAGGTCTACCTGGGCCAGCCGGGCCACCAGACCGCCCGCTACCGGCTGGCGGCCCCGGGCGGCGCGACCGAGGCGCAGGCCTCCTCGGGGGTGCTGGTCGGCACCGGCACCGGCGCGACCGGCTGGTGCCGCTCGGCGTGGCTGGAGCGCTCCAGCCGGCTGGAGCTGCCCGCGCCGACCGCGCCGCGACTGTCCTGGTTCGTCCGCGAGGCCTGGCCGTCCCCGGTGACCGGCACCTCCCGCGTCGAGGGGCTGCTGGACGCCGGGCAGCAGCTCGTCCTGACCGTCGAGTCGGAACTCCTGGTCGCGTTCGGCGACGGCGTGGAGTCCGACGCCCTCCAGCTCACCTGGGGCCAGAGCGTCCGGATCGGCCCGGCCGCGCAGCGCCTGCACCTGCTCGTCTGACAGCCGTAGGAGCATCCGCTCCGGCGCGCCCGGCCGACCCGCCTGCCGACCTGCCACGTCGCGACCGCCCGCCCCGGGCCCGCCTACGATGGAATGACGCCGACGGGAAGGAAGGCCAGGTCATGACCCGACGATTCGCACTCGCGTTCCCCGGGGACACCGGCGGCCACGCCGAGCAGGACGTGGTGGTGGTCGAGGCGACCGGCACCCGGGGTCCGGGCGGGCACCCGGTGTACGCGGACCCGTCCGGCATCGTGCAGGCCGAGATCAGCGACCGGGGCGAAGTCCGGATGCTGGCCAGCGGCGGCCACCAGGCCCCGCGCACGCCGCTGCGGGCCGAACCCCTGCCCGACACCTCCTGAGCACCGGCCGCGGGTGCCGCCCGGCGGCGGGCGGCACCCCGCGGCACCCGCCGCACGCAGGCGGCGGGCGCCGTGCGCACGGCGCCCGCCCTACCAGCGCGGGTGCACCTGGGCCCGCAGCCGCCGGTCGTACAGGTCGCGGACGGCCCGCAGGGTCTGCTCGGGCAGCGGCGCCAGTGCCATCGTCTCCGCGTTCGCCCGGGCCTGCGCGGGCGTGCGGGCGCCGGGGATGACGGTGCTGACGCCGGGCTGCTGGACGATCCAGCGCAGCGCGGTCTGCGCGGAGGTGGCGCCGGGCGGGGCGAGCCGGGCGAACTCGTCGGCGGCCTCCAGGCCGGTCTCGAAGTCGATGCCGGAGAAGGTCTCGCCCTGGTCGAACGCGGAGCCGTCCCGGTTGTAGGTGCGGTGGTCGTCCGCCCCGAACACGGTCTCCCGGGTGTACTTGCCGGACAGCAGGCCGGAGGCCAGCGGCACCCGGGCGATGATGCCGACGCCCGCCCGATCGGCGGCGGGCAGCACCCGGTCGAGCGGCTTGAGCCGGAACGGGTTGAGGATGATCTGCACGCTGGCGACGCCGGGCCGGGCGATCGCGGTCAGCGCCTCCTCGCAGGTCTCCACGCTGACGCCGTACGCGGCGATGCTGTCCTCGGCGACCAGGGTGTCGAGCGCGTCGAACACCTCGTCATCGGAGTAGACGGCGGAGGGCGGGCAGTGCAGCTGCACCAGGTCGAGCCGTTCGACGCCCAGGTTGCGGCGCGAACGGTCGGTCCACTCGCGGAAGTTGGCGAGTGTGTAGTTCTCCGGCAGCTGCGGCAGCCGACGGCCGAGCTTGGTGGCGACCGTCAACTCGCCGCCGTAGCCGCCGCCGCGGCGCTCCTTCAGGAAGCGGCCGATCAACTGCTCGCTGCGGCCGTCGCCGTAGACGTCCGCGGTGTCGAAGAAGGTCACCCCGGCGTCCGCCGCCGCGTTCAGCACCGCGAGCGCTTCGTCCTCCAGCACCACGCCCCAGTCGGCGCCGAGCTGCCACGTTCCGAGACCGATCACCGAGACCGGGCGTCCGGTCCTGCCAAGTACACGCTGTTCCATGCGCCGAGCCTCCCACAGCCCCGCGCGCCGTTCGAACGCCGACACTCCCGGCCGGCCCCGCGCGCGGGCGCGCGGGGCCGGCCGACGGACGTCAGACGTTGACGCCGTAGTCGAGCGCGATGCCGCGCAGGCCGGAGGCGTAACCCTGGCCGATGGCGCGGAACTTCCACTCGGCGCCGTAGCGGTACAGCTCGCCGAAGACCATCGCGGTCTCGGTGGACGCGTCCTCGGAGAGGTCGTAGCGGGCGACCTCGCTGCCGTCGGCCTCGTTGACGACCCGGATGAACGCGTTGCGGACCTGGCCGAAGCTCTGGTGCCGGTTCTCCGCGTCGTAGATGGAGACCGGGAAGACCACCTTGGCGACCTGCGGCGGGACGGCCGTCAGGTCGACCTTGATCTGCTCGTCGTCGCCGTCGCCGCCACCGGTCAGGTTGTCGCCGCTGTGCTCGACCGAACCCTCGGGGCTGCGCAGGTTGTTGTAGAAGACGAAGTGCTGGTCGCTGAGCACCCGGCCGGACTCGCCGCACAGCAGCGCGCTGGCGTCCAGGTCGAAGTCGGCGCCCGTGGTGGCCCGGACGTCCCAGCCGAGGCCGACGATGACGTTGGTGAGCCCGGGGGCCTCCTTCGTCAGCGAGACGTTTCCGCCCTTGGCGAGCGAGACTCCCATGTGTGCCCTCCTGTGGTTTCCCCGTACCGGGCCCGGCAGTTCGGCCGGTTCGGCGCGCGGCGGCCGTCGCCCGGCCCCCTCGGTCGGGCCCGGGCCCAAGCTGAATCTACAGCACTGTAGATCGCTACGGAATCCACCTCCGCACCCCCGTCCCCCTTCCCCCGGAGCGCGTCCCGCCACCTCTCCGCGCCGCCCCGGCGCACCGCCCGCGACGGTGCGCCGCCACGCCGGATCCGCTTCCGCCGCGCGTCCGCCGCGCCGGGCATACCCTGGCCGAGGAGGTGCCACGATGAGCGACGACACGACGATCCCCGGTATCGACCCCGACGTCCCGCCCAGCGGGGACGGCTGCGCGGAGTGCCTGGCGGGCGAGGGCGAGGGCTGGTGGTTCCACCTGCGCCGGTGCGCCGCCTGCGGGCACATCGGCTGCTGCGACTCCTCTCCGTCCCAGCACGCCAGCGCGCACGCCCGCACGGCCGGCCACCCGTTCCTCACCAGCTTCGAGCCGGGCGAGGACTGGTTCTGGAACACCGAGACCGAGCAGTTCTACGAGGGCCCGGCGCTGGCCGGCCCGACCGCCCACCCCGTCACCCAGCCCTCGCCGGGCCCGGCCGGGCGCGTCCCGGTCGACTGGCAGCAGCGCCTGCGCTGACCCCGCGCCCGCGCGCCGCACCGCATCGCACGCGCCGGACGGTCGCGGAAAGCCATCCCGCCCGGCCCGGCCGCCCGGTACCGTCGCGGCCGGGCCGGGCGGGGCCCGGACGGGGACGGCGCGAGGATCGGCGGTTCGGCGTGGTGATCACCGCGCTGGTCGCCCTGGTCCGCGTCCACCCGGACCCGCCCGCCGCGTTCGACGCGCACCCGGCCCAGGTCGCCGACCGCGTCCTGTCTCAGCAGCGGTAGGCCCCGGACGGCCGGTTCAGTGGCGGCCGCCGACCGCGAACAGCAGGATCACGAACCCGGCGAACAGGTGCGTCCCGGCGATGTAGATCAGCGCCCGGACCAGCATCTGCTTGCGGCGCGAGTTCTCCTCGCGCACCCCGTCGCCGGGCGCCACCGCCTCGCCGGCCATCGCCGTCCTCCTCGTCCGTCCCGTCCCGCTCCGCGCCGGACCCCTTGCAGGGTACCGGCCGCGCCTCCCGTGGCGGAGATCACGCTGTGCCACGGGGCACCTACGGTGGCGTAAGTCACTTCACAAGGTGAACCATCTCCTGCATGGCCGACTACCAGGAGACCCTTGACCCCAGTTCCTACGCGGCCCTCGGTGACAGTTTCACCGAGGGCCTCAACGACCCCGGCCCAGACGGCCAGTTCGCCGGCTGGGCCGACCGCCTGGCCGGGATGCTGGCCGCGCGCAGGCCGGAGCACGACTTCCGGTACGCCAACCTGGCCGTCCGCGGCCGACTGCTGGACCAGATCGTCGCCGAGCAGGTCCCGAAGGTCCGCCGCCTCCAGCCCGACCTGGTGACCCTGTGCGCGGGAGGCAACGACATCCTGCGCCCGGGCAGCGACCCGGACCTGATCGCCGAGCACTTCGAGGCGGCCGTCCTGGAGTTGCGCGCGAACGCCGGGCGGGTCCTGATCTGCACCGGCTTCGACACCCGCAACGTCCCGGTGCTGCGCCACCTGCGCGGCAAGATCGCCACGTACAACGCGCACCTGCGGGCGATCGCCGACCGCAACGACCTCGCGGTCGCCGACCTGTGGTCGCTGCGGGCGGTGCACGACCGGCGGGCCTGGTCCGAGGACCGGCTGCACCTGTCGCCCGAGGGCCACCAGCGGGTGGCGCTGCTGGCGGCGCGCTCGCTCGGCCTGCCGGTGGACGCGGACCCGGAGGCCGCCTGGCCGCCCGCGCCCCTCCTGACGGCCGCCGACCAGCGCCGGGAGAACCTGCAGTGGGCCCGCACCTTCCTGCTGCCCTGGGTGGGCCGCCGGCTGCGCGGCGAGTCCTCCGGCGACCACGTGGAGGCCAAGCGACCGGAGCTGCTCCCGCTCTGAAACCCGGCGCCCTGAAACCCCGGCGCTCCACAACCCCCGCGCACACCACTGCGGGCCGCTCCACCCCCATGTGGACGCGGCCCGCAGACCCCAGGTGAGACCCCTGCCTCGCCCTATTCGACGATCAGCTGCACCGGAATGTTCCCGGCCGTGGCCCTGGAGTACGGGCAGACCTGGTGGGCCTGCTTGACCAGCAGCTCACCGGTCTCGCCGGCCAGCGACTCGGGCAGCTCGACCCGCAGGACGACGGAGAGGCCGAAGCCGCTCTCGTCCTTGCCGATGGTGACCTCGGCGGTCACCGAGACCTCCGAGACGTCCGCCTTCTGCTGCCGGGCGACCACGCCGAGCGCGCCGGCGAAGCAGGCCGCGTACCCGGCCGCGAACAGCTGCTCGGGGTTGGTGCCCTCGCCGTCGCCGCCGAGCGCGGGCGGCGGGGAGAGCTTGAGGTCGAGCCGACCGTCCGAGCTGACGGCGCGGCCCTCACGGCCGTTGGCGGTGGCGACCGCGGTGTAGAGCGGGTTCATCGGGGGTTCTCCTTCGTCCTACGGCTTCTTCTTCGTGCTGCGGCTTCTTCGAGCCGCCGCTCCGGCCTGCCCGGCGGCTCCGGGCCCGGCTTCCCGTCGGCGGTGCGCCTCCGTACGGTTCCGGGCTCCGGGGCCGCCCTGCCATGCCCACAACTACAGCACACAATTCAATTGCGCACAACTAAATCGGCCGCTTGCTACCCTGGGCCCATGACCAGGCACGGCGAGAACCCCCGCTCCCCCCGCGGCGAGGACGCGGACCTGCTGCTGCTCGACCAGCAGATCTGCTTCTCGCTGAACGCCGCCTCCCGCGCCTTCGGCGGCGTCTACCGCACCGCGCTCAAGGACCTCGGCCTGACCTACCCGCAGTACCTGGTGATGCTGGTGCTGTGGGAGGAGGGGGCGCTGCCGGTCAAACAGCTCGGCGAGCGCCTGCGACTGGACTCCGGCACCCTCTCCCCGCTGCTCAAGCGGCTGGAGGCGGCCGGGTTGGTGGTCCGCGAGCGCAGCCCGGAGGACGAGCGCTCGGTGATCGTCACTCCCACCCCGGCCGGACGCGAGCTGCGCGAGGGCGCGCTGGCCGTCCCGCGCCGCATCCTGGCCGCCGCCGGCCTGCCGCTGGACGACCTGCGCGCCCTGCGCGAACTGCTCACCCGCGTCACGGCCAACCTGGACGCCGCCGCCGGAGCCTGACGACCCAGGCCCCGCCGCCCCGCCGGCGCCCCGCTACGACTCGTACCGCTCGACCTCGTCGACGCTGCGCACGCTCGCCCCGCCCGGGTCCTCGCCCGCGTCGGCCCGGGCCCGGCGCTGGCGCAGCAGGTCCCAGCACTGGTCGAGCTGCTCCTCGATCTCCTTGAGCTCGCGGTGCTCGGTGGACTGGTCGATGCGGCCCTCGACGAGAGCGGCCCGCAGGCCGCGCTCGGCCTCGACCATCTCGCTGATCCGCTCCAGGATGCGGCGGTCGGTGCCGCCGGTGCCGCTCTGCTCGCTCATCTGGGTCTCCTCGCGGTCGTCTGCCACCCACTCTAGGAAGGGCGGGTGGCGGCCGCGAGCCGGGCGGCGCGCGGGTGCCGCACCGAACGGGGGAGCGCAATTGACAGCACGTCAGGGGAGCGTCAGGATCGCTTGTTGAAAACGACTTCCACTATCACTAGCCCGGAAGGTCCGATCCGCCATGTCGCTGGACGTCTCCCCCTCCCTGCTCCTCCTGGCCGAGCGCGACGAGGTCGCCGACGCCGACTTCCTCGCCACCGTCCGCACCTCGCTGCCCTACGCCTACCGCCTGGTCAACGACCTGACGGCCGAACTGGCGGCCACCGACGCCGAGTTCGCCGACAACACGGTGGCCCCGACCGAGACCGAACGGGCCCAGTTGCTGCGGGCACTGGCCAGCGACTCGATCCGCGGCGCCCTGGAGCGGCACTTCTCGGTGAAGCTGGCCTTCCAGAACTGCCACCGCCTGGCGGCGTTCCACCCGTACGCCGAACACACCGCCACCTACCGGGAGTTCACCTCGCCCCGGGCCCAACTGCTGAACCAGTCGCCCGAGCTGCGCGACTGCTGACCCCGTCGGCCGGTGGTCGCGGGCCCGCCCGCGACCACCGGTCCCGCGATGTGCACGTTCACAAGAAAAAGGCGCCGACTGCTTGCAGCTTCGCGGAACCATGGGGTTATCTATGGCGGAACGCCGCAGAGAGTATCTGTGCACGTTCACAGCTCCCCCCACCCCACCCCCACTCCCCCGTCAAGGACGACGATGCACCAGGGCATCAAGCGCGCGCTCATCACCACGGCGGCGGCACTCCCGCTCGCCGCCACCGCCGTCACCGGCCTCCCCGGCCAGGCCGGCGCCGCCGGCACGCTCACGAACACCGGTTTCGAGGCCGACGGCACCGGAACGGCCGCCCCCACCGGCTGGTCGGTCTACTCGGCCGCCGGGCAGAACGGCGCCTCCTACACCGAGGCCGGCGGCCACAGCGGCTCGTACCGGCTCACCCACTACTCGGCCGCCGCCTACAAGGTCGAGACCTACCAGTACCTGTCCGGACTGGCCAACGGCAGCTACACGCTGACCGCCTGGGTCCGCTCCAGCGGCGGGCAGAACTCGGCGTACCTGGCCCTGCGCAACTGCGGCTCCGCCGAGCAGCGCACCGACCTGCCGCCCACCCCCAACGGCGCCTGGATCCGGCTGGTCACCTCGATCGCCGTGACCGGCGGCCAGTGCACCGTCAGCATCGACTCCGATGCCAACGCCGGGAACTGGATCAACGTCGACGACCTGTCCTTCACCCCCGGCAGCACCGGCCTGGCCGCGCGCGGCGTGGACGTCTCCACGCTGAAGAAGAGCGAGGACAAGGGCGGCGTCTACCGGTGGGCGGACGGCACCGCCGGCGACGCGCTTGCCGTCCTGCACTCCAGCGGCGCGAACTACGTCCGCCTCAAGGTCTGGGTCAACCCCGCCGACGGCTACGACAACAAGGACAAGGTCCTGGCCATGGCCAAGCGCGCCAAGGCGCTCGGCATGGGCATCCTGATCGACTTCCACTACTCCGACAGCTGGGCCGACCCCGGCAAGCAGACCAAGCCCGCCGCCTGGTCCGGCTACTCGCTGGCCCAGCTGAAGTCGGCGGTCTACAACCACACCTACGACGTGCTGAACGCGCTGAAGGCCCAGGGCACCATCGCCGACATGGTGCAGATCGGCAACGAGATCAACGCCGGGATCCTGTGGAACGAGGGCTCCACCGCCAACTGGTCCAACCTGGCGGCGCTGCTCACCCAGGGCGCGAACGCGGCGAAGGCGGTCAGCGGTTCGACCAGGGTCGCGCTGCACCTGGCGAAGGGCGGCGACGACGCCGGGGCCCGGGCGTTCTTCGACAAGGCGGTCTCGTACGGGGTGCCGTTCGACCTGATCGGGCTCTCGTACTACGGCTACTGGCACGGCCCGCTGAGCGACCTGCAGACCACCCTGGACGACATGGCGGCCCGGTACGGGAAGCAGGTGTTCGTCGCCGAGACCGCGTACGCCTTCACGCTGGCCAACGACGACGCGCTGGAGAACAACGTCGCGACCTCCTCCCAGCTGGTGGCCGGCTACCCCGCCACCCAGGCCGGGCAGGCGGCCAACCTGCGCGACGTGATGAACGTGGTGGAGGCCGTGCCGAACGGCCGGGGCCTGGGCGCCTTCTACTGGGAGCCCACCTGGACGGCCGTGGCGGGCAACGGCTGGGACCCGGCCGACCCCGCGTCCGGGGACGCCTGGGAGAACCAGGCGCTGTTCGACTACAACGACCGGCCGACCAGCGCCATGAGCTGGCTGAAGCACCGGTGAGGCGCCGGTGAGCCGGCGCTGAGCCACCGGTGGAACGCCGCCCGGCCGACGGAGCTCCTCCGTCGGCCGGGCGCGGCACCGGGGCCGCTCCGGGGCGCCGGTCGGACCGGCCCCCGCCGGGCGGCGGTCAGCCGCCGACCGCCTCGCGCTCCGCGAGCGCCGAGCGCTGCGCCGCCGGGGCCTCCACCGGCGCGGCCGCGAGGGCCGGGCGCCGGGTCGGGACGAGCAGCGCGGCCAGGGCGGCGGCCAGGCAGAACGCGGCCAGCAGCGCGAAGCCCTGGGTGTAGCCGGTCTCGGCGGGGCGCCCGCCGGCCTGCAGGTGGCCGGTGACCAGGCCGGTCATCAGGGCGGCGCCCATCGAGCCGCCGATGGTGCGGATGTTGGCGTTCATGCCGGTGGCGGCGCCGGTCTGGGCGGCGGGGACGGCCTGCACGATGAGGTTGCTCATCGAGGCGAAGGCGAGTCCGATGCCGAGGCCGAACACGCCGGCGGCGATCGCCACGTCGGTGGGGGTGCCGTGCCGGAAGGCGAGCAGCGCGCAGGCGACCGCGCCGAGGAGGGCGCCGGCGACCAGCTGGGCCTTGGCGGGGAAGCGCCCGGCCAGCCGTCCGCCGAGCACGCCGGCCACGAACATGGCGGCGACCATCGGCAGCATCAGCAGCCCGGCGCCGGTGACGCTGGAGCCGAAGCCGTAGCCGGCGCTGGAGGGCATCTGCACGAAGCCCGGCAGGAAGGCCCAGACCGCGTACATGCCGCCGCCGAACAGCAGGGCCGCGGTGTTGGTGGTCCACACGGCGGGCAGCCGCATCACCCGCAGGTCGATCAGCGGGTTGCGGGAGCGGGACTCGTTGAACGCCCAGGCGGCGAACAGCACGGCGGCGACGGCGAGCAGGCCGAGCACCCGGGCCGAGCCCCAGCCCCACTGGGAGGCCTGGCTGACCGGCAGCAGCAGGGCGACCAGCCAGCCGGAGAGCAGCGCGGAGGAGAGCCAGTCGACGCTGCCCTCGCTGCGGCTGGGCGACTCGGGGACGTAGCGGTGGGCGAGCAGGACGGTGCCGGCGACCACGATGACGGGCAGCCAGAACAGCCAGCGGTAGTTGAAGGCGCCGACGATCGGTCCGGCCAGGACCATGCCGAGGCCGCTGCCGACGGCGATCACCGCGGACATGTTGCTGATGCCGCCGGAGACCCGGGCGGGCGGGAACTCGTCGCGGATGATGCCGAAGGAGAGCGGGAACAGCGCGCCGGCGATGCCCTGGATCACCCGGGCGAGGATCAGCACCGTGATGTTGGGCGCGAGGGCGGCGACCAGGCAGCCGACCAGCAGCGCGACCAGGGCGGCGACCAGGGTGCGCTTCTTGCCGACCAGGTCGCCGATCCGGCCGAGGATCGGGGTGAAGACCGAGGCGGAGAGCAGGTAGGCGGTCATCACCCAGGTGACGGTGGACTGCGAGGTGTGCATCTCCTCCTGGACGATCGGGAGGGCGGGCGTGATCAGCGACTGGAGCAGCGCGTACACGCCGGCGCCGACGGCGAGCACGCCGAAGGTCAGGCGGGGGGAGTGGCGGTTCATCGAACCCTCTCGGGACTCGGGGCGGGCGCGCGGGGAACGGGGTGCGCGCCGCGGCGGGAAACGGGCGCCGGTCGAACCCGGCTCGAACGGCGCGCGTCGGCGCCACCGGGTCGCGGCGGCCGGGCACGGGTCTGACGGGTGCGGTGCGGTGCGGTACGTGGGTGCGGTGCGGCGTGGTGCGGGCGGTGGCCGTGCGGTCACCCGGTGTCTTCGGGCGGGTGCCGGGTACGGCGAAGGGGCCGGTCCGCCGGTACGCGGCGGGCCGAAGTTCGGGCCCCGGTGCTAAAGTCGAGGCATGCCTCCAGATTAGCGGAGGCCGACCTCCGGTTCAATCCGGTTTCCCGATTCCCCCGAACCGCGCCTCCGCAGCACCCGAACAAGCAGCCCGAACAACACCCCCGGTCGTCCGGCCGCCGCACCCCGCCCCCGCCCGCCCGGACGCGTCGAGAACGAGGTCCCCGTGCCGGATCAGATCGTGGTGAGCGAGTTCCTCGCCGCCCAGCGCCCGCGCCGCGCGGACGCCGCCCGCAACTTCGACGCGCTGCTCGCCGCCGCCCGCGCGGCCTTCGCCGAGCACGGTGCCGAAGCCTCCCTCGAGGACATCGCCCGGCGGGCGGGTGTCGGCATCGGCACCCTCTACCGCAACTTCCCCACCCGCCGGCACCTGTTCGAGGCGGCGTACGCCGCCGAGGTCGACGACCTCGGCCGGGTCGCCGAGCAGGTCGCCGACCTGCCGCCGTGGGAGGCGCTGACCACCTGGCTGCACCGGTTCGTCGACTACGCGACGACCAAGCGGGCGATCCGCGAGGCGCTGGCCGGCGAGGAGTCGGACATCTTCCAGGCCTGCCTGATGTCCATGTACGCCGGGGGCACCCCGCTGCTGGAGCGCGCCCAGCGGGCCGGGGAGGTCCGCACCGACATGAGCATCGAGGACCTGCTGCGGATGGTCTCCGGCATCACCTCGGTGACCTTCCCCGAGGAGGGCCGGCGCGACCACGTCCTGGCCATCGCCCTGGACGGGGTGCGCGCGCGCCGCTGAGGCGTCGTCTAGCGCTTCAGCGGGTGCGCCGGGTCGCGGCCGACCAGGCCCAGCAGCCGGGTCGCGGCGTCCGCGTCGGCCGGGACGGGCACCGGGTCGGCGAACAGCCCGGAGGAGGCCAACGAGTCGGCCTGCGGGGCGAGTTCGGAGAGCGCGAACTCGGCGGCGGCCGGGTCGATCGCGGCGTCGGCGCCGATCCCCTGGGCCAGGTCCCAGCCGTGCACGATCGCGTCCACGGTCATCTCCCGGGCGTACCCGTCGGCCCGCCGCGCGCCGTACGACAGGTGCACGGTGCGCTCCAGCGCGCCCGGCGCGGCGAAGGCGGCCCGGGCCGCGTCGGCGGCGGCCGTCCAGGCCGCCACCGGGTCCGCGCCGAGGACGTCGCCGTCGAAGCGGTCGCCGATCTCGGCGACGGTGGCCCCGGCGAGCAGCTCGGGCACCCAGAGCTGCTCGGACGTCAGGTGGCCGACCAGCTGCCGCACCGTCCAGTCCGTGCACGGGGTGGGCGCCCGCCAGCCGTCGGCGGGGACGGCGCGGACGAGCTCGCCGAAGTGCTCCAGCGCCCGGGCGTGCAGCGCGAGCAGGGCCGGTCCTCCGAGGTGTGCTGCCATGGGGTACACGCTTGCCCGCCCGGCCCCGGACGGGCAAGCCGACACCCCGGGCGGCCGGTTACTCGACCGGGGCCTTCTCGCGCAGCAGCTTGACGAACGCCCGCATCCAGGACGGGTGGTCCGGCCAGGCCCGGGCGGAGACCACCACGCCGTCCACCACCGCGTCGCCGTCCACGAAGTCCGCCCCGCCCGCCGCCACGTCCGGCTCCAGCGCCGGGTACGCGGCGGTGCGGCGCCCGGCCAGCGAGCCCGTCCGCAGGGTGATCAGCGGGCCGTGGCAGATCTGCGCCAGCGGCTTGTCGTCCTCGACGAACGCGGCGACGATCCGCTGCACCTCCGGGTCGTTGCGCAGGTACTCGGGCGCCCGGCCGCCGGGCAGCACCAGCGCCACGTACTGCGCAGGGTCGACGTCCGCGAACGCCAGGTCGGCGGGCCAGGTGTAACCGGCCTTCTCGGTGTACGTGTCGTAGCCGGGGACGAAGTCGTGCACCACGAACTGGAGGGTCTTCTTGGTCGGCGCGGCGATGTCGACCTGGTAGCCCTCCTCCAGCAGCCGCTGGTACGGGTAGAACACCTCCAGCGACTCCGCCGCGTCACCGGTGATGATCAGGATCTTCGCTGCCATCCGGGGATTCCGTCCCTTCGTCGCACCAGGCACCGCCCGCCCCGACCGGGCCGGGCGGTGCCCACCCTGCCCGCTGACGCCGCGTCAATCAAGGGGCGCGCTCGGCACGGCGCGCCGCGGGGAGCGCGCGCTCCCCCGGCCGCCCCCGCGCGCTCCGCCGTCCGCCCGGCCGGGGGTACTCCGGGGGCGACCCGCCCGGGACGCGCCTAGCGTGCTGGCAAGGTCCGCCCGTTTCCCGGGTCCGTCGGCAGGGAGGCCGTCATGCAGCACTCGCACCTCGTGGACTCCGCCACCGTCGCCAACTTGCGCGACCTCGGTGGCATCGACCTGCCCGGCGGGGCCCGGGTCCGGCCCGGGCTGGCGCTGCGCTCCGGCCAGCTGGACCGGCTGGAACCCGGCGGCGACCCGATGTTCGACGCGCTCGGCGTGCGCACCGTCGTCGACCTGCGCACCGCCGCCGAGCGCGGCGCCTTCCCCGACCGCGTCCCGGGCGGGGCGCACCTGCTGGTCGCGGACGTGCTCGCGGACGAGGCCGGCAGCGGCGCGGCGGCGGCGCTGGCGGCGGCCCTCGCCGACCCGTCCGGCGCGAACCGGGCCCTCGGCGGCGGCCGGGCCGCGAGCGCCCTGCGCGAGGACTACCGGGCGTTCGTGACCGCGCCCTCCGCCCGGCAGGCGTACAAGCAGCTGCTCACCGCGCTCGCCCACCAGGGCGGCGGCCCGGTGCTGTTCCACTGCACGGCCGGCAAGGACCGCACCGGCTGGGGCGCGACCCTGCTCCTGCTGCTGCTCGGCGCGGACGAGGAGACCGTCCGCGCCGAGTACCTGTCCGTGGACTCGGTGGTCCGGACGCACCACGCGCCGCTGGTGGAACGCTTCGTCGACGCGGGCGGCGACCCGGAGGTCGCGGACGCGGTGTTCTCCGTCCGCGCCGAGTACCTGGACGCCGCGCTGGAGGTCCTCGCCGAGCACTGGGGCGACGCCGAGAGCTACGCCCGGGCCGGGCTCGGCCTCAAGGACGAGACCCTGGACAGCCTGCGCGGACGCCTGGTCGAGACCGCCTGAACGGGGCCGCCCGACGCCCCGTCAGCCCGCGGCCCCCGCCGCCCCGACACAGGCCTCGTTGCCCTCCGGGTCGGCCAGCACCCAGTGGTTCGGCGCGTGCTCGTCCGTCACCAGGCGGCCGCCGGCCGCGATCGCGGCGGCGATCCGCTGCTCGGCGAGGTCGTGCGGCACCCAGACGTCCACGTGCACCCGGTTGCGCTGCGGGCGGGGCTCGTCCATCTGCTGGAAGTAGAACGGCGCGCCGCGGCGGGCCGGGTCGAGCAGGTCCTCCGGGCTGCCGGAGCGGTCCCGGTAGCCGAGCAGCGCCCGCCAGAACGCGACCACCGCGGGCAGCTCCAGCGCGTCGACCGTGACCTGGACGGTCTGCACGGCCGCCGGCTCGGCGACCGCGCCGCACTCCCGCGCGGCGGCGGACACCAGCCGGGCCAGCTCGACGTGGCGCTCGGTCAGCCCGTAGTACTCCTCGCCCGCCTCGATCAGCCGGACCGTCACGCCCTCCGGCCGCAGGTCCACGTCCGCCTCGCCGAGACCCGCCAGCGCCTCCCCGATCGCCCCGACCAGCCGCGCCCCCGCCCCGAACGACCCCGTCCGGAAGAACGCGCACGCCCCCTCCCCCAGCACCCGCCAGTCCTCCGTACCACCCGCCGCGTGGAACGCCGACGGCCTGATCCTCGCCACACTCTGAACGTCAGTCATCCGGGCAGGCTAGCGCCCCGCCCCGACAACCGCCCGCGGGTCACCGCGCCCCCGCCCACGCCAGCAGGTGGTCCACCGACCACGCCGTGATCACCCGCTCCGCGTCCAGCCCCGCCCCCACCGCCCGCTCGCAGCCGTCGATCTGCCGGTCGAGCTCCCCCGGCGCGTGCGCGTCCGTGTCGATCGCGAACAGGCAGCCGAGGTCGGCGGCGAGGGCCAGGAGGTCGTCGGGCGGGTCCTGCCGGTCGGGGCGGCAGTTGATCTCGACGGCGGTGTCGTGTTCGCGGCAGGCGGTGAAGACGGCCTCGGCGTCGAACTCGGAGCGCGGGCGGGGCTTCTCCCCCAGGCGCCGCCCGGTGCAATGGCCGAGGACGTCGACCAGCGGGTTGCGGACGGCGGCGAGCAGGCGGTGCGTCATCGCGTCGGCTCCCATCCGCAGGTCGGAGTGGACGGAGGCGATCACCACGTCGAGGCGGTCGAGCAGTTCCTCGTCCTGGTCGAGCGAGCCGTCCGCGAGGACGTCGCACTCGATGCCGGTCAGCAGCCGGAACGGGGCGGACCTGGTGTTGAGGTCCTCGACCAGGTCGAGCTGTTCGCGCAGGCGGTCCGCGCTGAGGCCGTGGGCGACGGTGAGGCGGGGCGAGTGGTCGGTGAGGACGGCCCAGTGGTGGCCGAGGGCGTGGGCGGTGCGGGCCATCAGTTCGACGGGCGCGGCGCCGTCGGACCAGTCGGAGTGCAGGTGGCAGTCGCCCTGGAGCTTCTCGCGCAGCCGGAGCGCGGCGGCGGAGGGGGCGGGTCCGGCGGCGGCGCGGGCCTCGGCCTCCAGCAGGTACTGGGGGGTGCGGCCGACCGAGGCGTCGGCGATCACCCGGGCGGTGACGGGGCCGACGCCGGGGAGCCGTTCGGCCTGGGCGGCGTCGATCGGTTCGGGGGGCAGGGCGGCGGCGGCTTCGGCCGCGGTGCGGAACGCCTTGGCCCGGTGGGGGGAGGCGAGTTCGCGCTCCAGCAGGAAGGCGATGCGTTCCAGGGTGGTGACCGGGTCCATGCGGCCAGTCTGCGCGGGGCGGGGCGGAGCCGCACGCGGGCTCGGTGCGGGCGGACGCACGGCCGCCGATCTGCCCGGACCCCTTGTTGACAGTCTGTCTCATTGGTTTACTCGTCCCGGAGCCCCCGTCGCCCCCCACCCTCCGGAGCCCGCCCGTGTCCGACACCGCCGCCCCGTCGCAGACCCCCCTCCCGCCGCAGACCCCCGCCCGGCAGCGCAACGCCGACCGCGAGCTCAACGCCGCCCGCCTGCTGCGGGCCTCCGCCAAGCACTCGTACGACCCGCTCACCGAGATCGACTGGTCCGCCCCCGTCGACCCGGACCACTACGCGCTGCCCGCGCACCGCGTCGCGCTGTACGGCACCCCGCTGTGGGAGCGGCTGGACGAGCGGGGGCGGGCCCGGCTGAGCGTGCACCAGTTCGCGTCCACCACGGCCGCCGGGATCTGGTTCGAGCTGGTGCTGATGGAGGGCCTGATCCGGCACGTCTACGCGGGCGACCTGACCACCGGGCACGCCCAGTACGCGCTGACCGAGGTGGCGGACGAGTGCCGGCACTCCACCATGTTCGCCCGCTACATCACCGCGACCGGCTACCCGTCAGCCCGGCCCACCCGGCGCGCGGACCGGCTGGGGAAGCTGCACTTCCTGCTCAACGACACCACCATGACCTTCGCCGGGGCGATCTTCGTCGAGGAGTTCACCGACGCGATGCAGCGCGAGATGATCCGCGACGAGTCGCTGCAGCCGCTGGCCCGCTCGGTGGCCCGGATCCACGTGGTCGAGGAGGCCCGGCACATCGGCTACGCCAAGCCGGAGCTGGAACGGCGCTGGGCGGCGATGACGCAGGCCCGGCGGGCGGTCTTCCGGCGGGCGCTGGCGCTGCTGGCCCGGCAGGCGGTGGCCGAGATCGTGCACCCCCGGGTGTACGCGCTGGCCGGTCTCGACCCGGCCGAGGCCCGCCGGGCGGCCGAGGCCAACCCGTACTGGCGGCAGGCCCGGATCGACTGGGCCCGCAAGGCGCTGGAGTTCTTCGCCGACCTGGGCGTCCTCACCCCGGCCACCGCCCGCGCCTGGCGGCGCGCCTCGCTGCTGCCCTGACCGGCCGTCGGCCGCCTGCGCGCCGGTCGCCCGGCCGCGCGCCCTCCTGCCGGACACTCGGAGCGTGAGCGACAACGGGATCCGCCTCGGCACGGGCCGCGGCCGGTGGGTGGTGGCGGCGACGGCGCTGGGCTCCGGCATGGCGATGCTGGACGGCACGGTGGTGAACGTGGCGCTGCCGCGGATCGGCGCGGACCTGGGCGCGGACCTGTCGGCGCTGCAGTGGACGGTCAACGCGTACATGCTGACGCTGGCGGCGCTGATCCTGCTGGGCGGTTCGCTCGGCGACCGCTACGGGCGCAGGCGGGTGTTCCTGCTGGGGGTGTGCTGGTTCGCCCTCGCCTCGGCCGGGTGCGCGGCCGCGCCGAACGTCGAACTGCTGGTGCTGGCACGGGCGTTGCAGGGAGTGGGCGGGGCGCTGCTGACGCCCGGTTCGCTGGCGATGCTGCAGGCGGTGTTCGCCGAGGAGGACCGGGCGGGCGCGGTCGGCGCCTGGTCGGGGCTGGGCGGGGTCGCGGCGGCGGTCGGGCCGTTCCTGGGCGGCTGGCTGGTGGACGGCCCGGGCTGGCGGTGGATCTTCCTGCTGAACCTGCCGCTGGCGGCGGTGGTACTCGCGGTGACCGCCCGGCACGTCCCGGAGAGCCGGGACCCGGACGCGAGCGGCCGCTTCGACGTGCTGGGCGCGCTGCTGGCGGCGCTGGCGCTGGCCGGGATCACCTACGCGCTGACCGAGGCCGGCTCGGGGCTGACCCCGGGCGCGCTGCTGGCCGCCGTGGCGGGCCTGGCGCTGGCGGGGGCGTTCGTGCTGGTCGAGCACCGGTCGGCGAACCCGATGCTGCCGCTGTCGCTGTTCCGTTCGCGGCTGTTCACCTCGGTCAACCTGGTCACGCTCTGCGTGTACGGGGCGTTCAGCGGGGTGTTCCTGCTGCTGACGGTGCAGTTGCAGGTCGTGGCCGGGTTCACGCCGCTGCTGTCGGGGGTCGCGCTGGTGCCGATCACGGTGCTGATGCTGCTGTTCTCCGGCCGGGCCGGACGGCTGAGCCGGGCGGTGGGGCCCCGGCTGCCGCTGACGGTGGGGCCGCTGCTGGTGGCCGCCGGGGTGCTGCTGATGCTGCGGATCGGGCCCGGCGCGAGCTACTGGCTGGACGTGCTGCCGGCCGTCACCGTGCAGGGCGCCGGGATGACGCTGCTGGTCGCGCCGCTGACCGCGACCGTGCTGGCCGCCGTGGACGTCCGCCGGGCCGGCATCGCCTCGGGCGTCAACAACGCGGCCGCCCGGGCGGCGGGCCTGTTCGCGGTCGCCGCGATCCCCCCGCTGTCGGGCCTGAGCGGCGACGCCTACCGCGTCCCGGCCGAGGTCGACGCCGCCTTCGGCACCGCCATGCTGATCTGCGCCGCCCTGCTCGCCACCGGCGCCGCCCTGGCCTTCGCCACCGTCCGCTCCGACGCCCTCACCCCGCCGCACCCGGTCGCCGAACCCGACTGCGACTGGTACTGCGCCCCGACCACGCCCCCGATCCACCCGGGCGAGGACGGCGCCTGACCCGGCCCTAGGAACGGTCCTGGAGCGCGAGTTTGAACCCTTCGTGGCTGCGGGCGAAGCCCAGCGCGGCGTAGAAGCGGTGCGCGTCCCCGCGCCGCTTGTGGCTGGTCAGTTGCACCAGCGCGCAGCCGCGGGCGCGGGCCCTGGCGATCACCTGCTCCATCATGCTCCGGCCGAGGCCCTCCCCGCGCCGGTCCGCGCGGACGCGCACCGCCTCGACCAGGGCCCGCTCCTCGCCGCCGTTGCCGAGCCCCGGGATGTACGTCGCCTGCAGGCAGCCCAGCGCCGTGCCGCCGCCGTCCACCAGGACCAGCAGTTCGTTGCGCGGGTCCGCGTCGATCGCCGCGAAGGCGCGCTCGTACGCCTGCGTCACCACCACCGCCGACGGGTCCACCACCCGCTCCTCGTCGGCGAGTAGGGCCAGCACCGCGGGCAGGTCGGCCCGGGTCGCGGTGCGCAGGACGTGGGCGGGGCGGGGTTCGGTGGCAGCAGGCATGGCACCGACCCTAACCGCCGCGCCACGACGGCCCGCGGCCCGCCCCGGAGCTGTTCCGGGGCGGGCCGCGGGGAGGGCCCGCAGGGCGTCAGAGGATGTCGCCGGGCGCGTACTTGGCGGCCTCCGGGTGGGCGGCGGCGACCTCCTCGACGCGGCGGACGAGTTCGCCGACCTGGGCGGCGGCGGCACCGGTGAAGGAGAGGCGGTCGGCCAGCAGGGCGTCGAGGGCGGCGTGGTCGAGCGGGATGCGCGGGTCGGCGGCCAGGCCGGGCACCAGGGTGTTCTCGCGGGCGCCCTCGCGCATGGCGAGCGCGGCGTTCACCGCGTGCTCCTTGATGACCTCGTGGGCGGTCTCGCGGCCGACGCCGGCCCGGACCGCGCCCATCAGGACCTTGGTGGTGGCCAGGAACGGCAGGTAGCGGTCCAGCTCGGCCTCGATGACGGCGGGGAAGGCGCCGAACTCGTCCAGGACGGTCAGGAAGGTCTCCAGCAGGCCGTCGAAGGCGAAGAACGCGTCCGGCAGGGCGACCCGGCGGACCACGGAGCAGGAGACGTCGCCCTCGTTCCACTGGTCGCCGCCGAGCTCGGCGGTCATCGAGGCGTAGCCGCGCAGGATGACGGCCAGGCCGTTGACGCGCTCGCAGGAGCGGGTGTTCATCTTGTGCGGCATCGCCGAGGAGCCGACCTGGCCGGCCTTGAAGCCCTCGGTGACCAGCTCGTGGCCGGCCATCAGGCGGATGGTCTTGGCCAGGCTGGAGGGGCCGGCGGCGAGCTGGACGAGCGCGGAGACCACGTCGTAGTCGAGCGAACGCGGGTAGACCTGGCCGACCGAGGTGAACACGTTCTCGAAGCCGAGGTGGCCGGCCACCCGGCGCTCCAGCTCGGCGAGCTTGTCGGCGTCCCCGCCCAGCAGGTCGAGCATGTCCTGGGCGGTGCCGACCGGGCCCTTGATGCCGCGCAGCGGGTAGCGGGCGATCAGCTCCTCCAGCCGGACGAAGGCGACCAGGACCTCGTCGGCGGCGGTGGCGAAGCGCTTGCCGAGGGTGGTGGCCTGGGCGGCGACGTTGTGCGAGCGGCCGGCCATGACCAGCTCGCCGTACTGGGCGGCGAGGCGGCCGAGGCGGACCAGGACGGCCACCGTGCGGTCGCGGACGTGCTCCAGCGACTGGCGGATCTGCAGCTGCTCGACGTTCTCGGTGAGGTCGCGCGAGGTCATGCCCTTGTGGATCTGCTCGTGCCCGGCGAGCTCGGAGAACTCCTCGATCCGGGCCTTCACGTCGTGCCGGGTGACCTTCTCGCGCTCGGCGATGGACGCCAGGTCGACCTGGTCCACCACCCGCTCGTAGTCGGCGATCGCGGTGGGCGGCACCTCGATGCCGAGGTCCTGCTGCGCCTTGAGGACGGCCAGCCACAGGTGGCGCTCCAGGACCACCTTGTGCTCGGGGGACCACAGCTGGGCCAGGGTCGCCGAGGCGTACCGGGAGGCCAGGACATTGGGGATCTTGGGCTTCGCGCTCACGTTTCGCAAGCCTAACAGTCCGGCTCGGGCCGGGACGAAGCGCGTCCGCCCTCCACGCCCGCCAGGACACCACCCGCGCCGGGGTCCGCACCGGGGCCCGCGCCGCGCTCGACCGGGCGGCCGGGGCGGAAATCCGGGTGAGCGGCGGCGGGCCGGCGGGTTAGGGTCCGGGCATGACCAAGCGCACCTTCCGGATCACGGTCCGTGGCTCCTTCGACGGCCTGACCGACGAGCAGCGGGCCGAGTTGCAGGCCGAGGCCGCCGAGCACGACGTGCTGCGGGCGGAGTTCAGCGAGGAGGGGCACCTGACGTACGACCTGTCGGCGCGGCCGTTCTTCACCTTCCGGTTCCTGGAGCACGGGGAGGCGGAGGAGGACGTGGTGGCGGCGTCGGTGCGGGCCGAGACGGCGGCGGAGCTGTGGTTGACGGAGCGCGGGTACGGCTACAAGAACCTGAAGTCGCAGGCGCAGGACATGGCGTTGGCGGCGCTGGGGGCGCGGCAGAAGCAGGAGGCCCGGAAGAAGGGCTGACCGGGGGCGGGGCGGGGGCGGCTCAGAACAGGGCGTCCTGTTCGGCGGCGGGGCGGGCCCTGGGGAGCAGGGTCAGGCCGTCGCAGGCGGTGACGGCGGGGTCGGCGTGCAGCGTCCAGCCGGTGAGCAGGCGGGTGTCGAGCAGCAGCGGGGGGCCGTCGGGCCGGTCGAGGAAGAGGTGGCCGCCGATGGGGCGGCGCAGCCGGCCGGCCAGGCGGGCGCCGTCGGCGAGCGCCTTGACCTGCTGGTAGTGGTCGGGGGCGCCGTCGGTGAGGCCGTACAGCTCGACCTGGTCGGTGACCGGGTGGTCGGGCAGCAGGGTGAGCTGCTCGTGCTCGGCGAGCAGGCGGTGGGCGCGGGTGCGGGCGGCGGTGAGCGCGTCGTGCCGTTCGGCGGGGGCGGGCAGGCCCCACCAGGCGGGGTACTTGGCGGCGGCGGGGATCCGTTCGCGGGCCAGTTTGGCGTGGGCGAGGGCGAGTTCGGCGCGGCGGACGGCGGGCAGCGGGCCGTGGGCGACGAACGTCCAGGTGAGGGCGGCCTGTTCGAGCAGGCGGGCGGTGCCGCGCTCGGTGGCGGTGAGGCCGACCTTGAGCAGGCCGGGGGCGAACCAGGCGAGGTAGAGGCGGTACTCGCGGCCGTCGTCGAGGATCCGGTCGCGGGCGAGTTGCAGGCCGCGGTCGGCGTTCTGGCAGCCCGGGCACTGGCTGACGGTGCCCTCGGGCGGGACGGTGGCGCGGTGCGGGCAGGGGCGGTGGCCGCGCTCGGTGTGGGCGCCGGTGCAGCAGCGCGGGCCGGTGATCCGCCAGGCGACGGGGGTGCCGTCGCCGAGCGGCCGGTCGTGGCGGCGGCTGCCGTCGGTGGCGGTGAGTCGGGGCGCGCCGTCGTGCCAGCGCAGCCCGGTGGCGGTCCATCCGTTCGCCTGGTGCATCCGGTGAGCGTACGGCACGCCACCGACGGTCACGGGCGCAGCAGCGGGAGGACCTGGTCGCAGAGGCCGGAGAGGGCGGCGCGCTGGTCGGGGTCGAGGCTGTCGAAGGCGGCGTGGGCGCGGGTCATGTCGGCGCGGATCCGGTCGAGGACGTCGCGGCCCTGGTCGGTGATGGTGACGATCTTGACCCGGCGGTCGGCGGCGGCGGCTTCGCGGTGGGCGTAGCCGAGCGCTTCGAGGCGGTCGACGATGCCGGTGACGTTGGAGGCGTCGCAGCCGAGCCGGCCGGCCAGGGCGCGCATCGGGACGGGTTCGAGGACCGCCTTGAGCGCCTTGGCCTGCGAGGAGCTGAGGCCGTGGCGGGCCGCGGCGACGGCGAAGTCCTGGAAGTAGGCGGCGCCGACGGCCGCGATCTGCTCCATCAGGTCGGTGGTGGAGGGTGCGGTGCCGGTGGTGCCGGTGCCTGTGTTGCTGGCCATGGCGGTCAGGGTACGCCCATTCGTTTCAGCAGCTCCAGTATTGAATCCGGCAAGTAGTTTGCGGATCCGGTGGACGGCTCGTGCCCGCCCGTCCGGTGGCGGCGTTCAGAGGACCAGGCGGTCGAACAGGTGGTGCAGTTCCGCGCCCGGGTCGGCGGTCAGCCCGGTGTGCACCGGGCCGGGCTGGACGACGGCGCTGCGCGGGGCGGTGAGCCAGCGGAAGCGCTGCCCGGCGCTGTCCCGGGCGGCCGGCCCGGCGGCCTCGCCGCCCGCGCAGACCGCCTCGATGCCGCGCAGCGCGCGCCGCACGCCCGCCACGTCGGCCAGCGCGTCCAGCGCCAGCAGCCGGCCCTGGTCGAGGTGGGTGCGGGCGCCCAGGTAGTCGGCGCCCCGGCAGTACAGCAGGACGCCGATGTTGACGCACTCGCCGCGCTCGACCCGGGGGATGGCCCGGATCAGCGCGTACTCGTAGTCGTGGCGGGGTTGTTCGCGGGCGGGCCGGTCCTCCATCAGGACGCCACCTCCGGGAGCCAGTCGCGGGGCCCGGCGAGGCGGGCGGTGAGCTGTGCGGTGTACGCGGCGCGGACGTCCCCGGGGGTGTCGAAGCCGGGCTCGTCGGCCAGCCAGACGTCCGGGACGGCGGCGACGGCGGCGGGCAGCGCCTGCTCGGCGAGTTCGGCGAGTTCGGCGTCGACGTCCGGCAGGTGGGCGGCGGCGTGCCGCAGCGCGTGGTCGGAGGCGTCGTAGGGCTTGCGGCGCCACTTCTCGGCGCCCGGCCAGCTGTGGTGGAAGATCAGGCTGGCGCCGTGGTCGATCAGTCGCAGCCCGCCGGCCGCGACCAGCAGGTTGGGGTTGCGCCAGGAGCGGTCGACGTTGCCGATCAGGGCGTCGAACCAGAGCACCCGGGCGGCGGAGGCGTCCTCCACCTCGAAGCAGAGCGGGTCGAAGTTCAGCGCCCCGGAGACGTACGCCATGCCGAGGTTGGTGCCGCCGCTGGCCCGCATCTGGTCCTGGATCTGGACCTCGGGCTCGCTGCGGGCGAGCACCGGGTCCAGGTCGACCAGGGCGAGTTCGGGCACCGGCAGGCCGAGCCGGCGGCCGAGTTCGCCGGCCAGCACCTCGGCCACCAGCGCCTTGCGGCCCTGGGCCGCGCCGACCCACTTCAGGACGTACAGGCGGCGGTCGTCGGCCTCGACCAGGCCGGGCATCGAACCGCCTTCGCGCAGCGGCGCCGCGTAGCGGACGGCCGTCACCTCGGAGAGCATCCGGACAGCCTAGCGGCCCGGCAGCGGGGCATGGCCGCGCGCGGGGCGGGCAGGCGTCCGGCAGCCCGTTGGAGATGCACCCGCCGTTACCCCGTGCGAGTGTGGCCAACAGTCGTCCTTGCCACTCACGGACCTGCACACAGTAGGGGATGAAGATGGAACGACCTCGGATCCTGATCGTCGGCGGCGGATTCGCCGGACTGGAGTGCGCGCGCCGCCTGGAGCGCAAGCTCGCCCCCTCCGAGGCGGAGATCTCCCTGGTCACGCCGTTCTCGTACCAGCTGTACCTGCCGCTGCTGCCGCACGTCGCGGCCGGGGTGCTGACCCCGCAGTCGGTGGCGATCTCGCTGCGCCGCACGCTGCGGCGCACCCACATCGTGCCGGGCGGGGCGATCGGCATCGATCCGCGGTCGAAGGTCGCCGTGGTCCGCAAGATCACCGACGAGGTGGTGGCGGAGAAGTACGACTACCTGGTGCTCGCGCCGGGCAGTGTCACCCGGACCTTCGACATCCCCGGCCTGCCGGACTACGCGCGCGGCATGAAGACGCTCGCCGAGGCCACCTACATCCGGGACCACGTGATCGCCCAGCTCGACCTGGCGTCCGCGTCGATGGACGAGAACGAGCGCGCCTCCCGGCTGCAGTTCGTGGTGGTCGGCGGCGGGTACGCGGGCACCGAGACGGCGGCCTGCCTGCAGCGGCTGACCACGGCGGCGGTCAAGCGCTACCCGCGGCTGGACCCGCAGCTGATCAAGTGGCACCTGATCGACATCGCGCCGAAGCTGATGCCCGAGCTGGGCGACAAGCTGGGCACCACCGCGATGGAGATCCTGCGGGGGCGCGGCGTGGACGTGTCGCTGGGCGTGTCGATCGCCGAGGTCGGCCCGGAGACGGTCAAGTTCACCGACGGGCGCAGCCTGCCGTGCCGCACCCTGATCTGGACGGCCGGCGTGGCCGCCTCGCCGCTGGTGGGCACGCTGGACGCGGAGACGGTGCGCGGGCGCCTGGCGGTGACGGCGGAGATGCGGGTGCCGCAGTTCGAGGGCGTGTTCGCGCTCGGCGACGCGGCGGCGGTGCCGGACCTGGCCAAGGGCGACGGGGCGGTGTGCCCGCCGACCGCGCAGCACTCGGCCCGGCAGGGCAAGAAGGTCGCCGACAACCTGGTGGCGGCGGTGCGCAACCAGCCGCTGCAGCCGTACTTCCACAAGGACCTGGGCCTGGTCGTCGACCTCGGCGGCAAGGACGCGGTCTCCAAGCCGCTGGGCATCGAGCTGCACGGCGCGCCCGCCCAGGCGGTGGCCCGCGGCTACCACGTGATGGCGATGCGCACCAACGCCGCGAAGTACCGGACGGCGGCGAACTGGCTGCTGAACGCCACCGCGGGCGACGACTTCGTCCGCACCGGCTTCCTGGCCCGCCAGCCCGCCCGGCTGCGCGACTTCGAGTACACCGACGCGTACCTCTCCCGCGACCAGGTCCGCGAGCACGCGCAGGCGCTGCTGGCCAAGGGCTGAGCAGCGCGCCCGCCGCACGGCGAGGGCCCCGACCGGAGCGGTCGGGGCCCTCGCGGCGCTCAGCCCTGGCGGGCCTTGAAGCGCGGGTCCTTCCGGTTGATCACGAAGGTGCGTCCGCGGCGGCGGACCACCTGCGCGCCGGGCTTGGCCTTCAGGGAGCGGAGCGAGTTCCGGATGCGCATGCCGGTCCTTCCTTGCTGGTCTGGTCCCCCGCGTGCCACAACCGGGGCGGGCCGCCCGCTATTCCTCGCGGACATGACAGCCGTCAGAGGCGGTACGGGTACAGCTCGGCGTGCTCGCACGGGACGGCGACCTCGATCCGGCCCGGCGGGGCGGCCAGGTCGAGCAGGACCAGGCCGTCGCCGGTGCGCAGCGCCCCCGCGCCGTCGAACTCGCCGGTCAGCAGCAGGAGTCCGCCCTCGGTGCGGACGGCGGGCCCGGCCCCGGGGGCGGGGCGGACGGTGGCGCGGCCCTCGTCGATCGTCCACTCGACGTGGTACGCGCCGGGCGGGTCGGCCGGGTCGCCGCGCCAGACGGCGACGGCCGGGCCGTACGGGGTGCGGACCTCGGCGAGCGGCGGGCCCGCGCCGGTGGAGCGCAGGCGCTCCAGCTGGACCAGCACGGGCGGCCTCCTCAGGTGAGCCGGGAGCCAGGGGCGGGGGCGGACAGCACGGCGGCGAGGTCGGCGGCGAGGTCGGCGGCCTCGGCCGGGTCGAGGGTGGAGACGGTGATCCGGATGCCGGGCGGGGAGGCGAGGCGGAAGCGGGCGCCGGGCGCGGTGACCCAGCCGCGGTGCAGCATCGCGGCGGCGGTGGCCGTCTCGTCCGCGACGGGCACCCAGACGTTGAGGCCGCTGGCGCCGTGGGCGCGGACGCCGTGCGCGGCGAGGGCGGCCAGCAGCGCGTCGCGGCGGGCGCGGTAGACGGGGGCCGGAACGGGCGGGCGGCGGCGCAGTTCGAGCAGGGCGCGCTGGAGCAGGTGGCTGACCCAGCCGGCGTCGAGGCGCTGGCGGCCCAGGACGCGGGCGACGGTGTCGGCGTCACCGGCGCAGACGGCCACCCGCAGGTCGGGGCCGAACGCCTTGGCGGCGGAGCGTACCAGCGCCCAGTGCGCGACGGTGCCGGCGGCGAGGGACTGGAAGGGCTGGTCGACCATGCCGTGGCCGTGGTCGTCCTCGATCAGGACGGTGCCGGGGCGGTCGGCCAGCACGGCCCGCAGTTCGGCGGCGCGGGCGGGGGTGAGCGCGGCACCGGTGGGGTTCTGGGCGCGGCTGGTGACGATCAGGGCGCGGGCGCCGTGGTCGAGCGCGGCGGCGACCGGGCCGGGCAGCGGGCCCCGGTCGTCGACCGGGACGGGGGCGGGGCGCAGCCCGAGGGCGGGCAGCAGGTCGAGCAGGCTGCCCCAGCCCGGGTCCTCGACGGCGACGGTGTCGCCGGGGCGCAGGTGCGCGGAGAGCACGCGCGCGATGGTGTCCAGCGCGCCGGAGCAGACCGCGAGTTCGCCCTCGGGGACGCCGTCGGCGCGGAACTCGGCGCGGTAGTCGGCGAGCAGCCCGGGCTCGGCGACGGGGTGCCCGTACAGGACGGCGGGGCCGGTGGCGGCGGCGGCCAGGGCCGGGCCGAGCGGGGGCAGCAGGGCCGGGTCGGGATTGCCGGCCGAGACGTCGCGCGCGCCGGCGGGGACGGGCAGCGCCGCCTGGTCGCGCGGGGTGGTGACGGGGCGGGGGCGGACCCGGCTGCCGCGCCGCCCGGCGGTCTCGATGACGCCGCGTTCGCGCAGCAGGCGGTAGGCGGCGGCCACCGTGTTGGGGTTCACGCCGAGCTCGCCGGCCAGGTCGCGCAGCGGGGGCAGGGCGGCGCCGGGAGCCAACTCCCCCGCCGCGACCGCGCGTTCGACGTCGGCGGCAATCTCGCTGGCCCGCCGCCCGGTGATCCGATACTCTCCTAGCACAAAGCAGATTATGCACTAGTACAGAGGAGTTGTCATGTCGGACAGCCCCGGCGCGTCGTACACCCGCGACGACCTCACCACCCCCACCCGCTCCAAGGAGCGCGCCGCCTGGGACGAGGAGGCCGTGCACGCGATCCTCGACGCCGGATACCTGTGCCACCTCGGCTTCGTCCGGGACGGCGCCCCGGTGGTGCTGCCCACGCTGTACGCCCGGGTCGGCCGCGTGCTGTACGTGCACGGCTCCACCGGCAGCCGGCCGCTGCGCGGGGCGGGGGACGAGCAGGGCCTGCCGGTGTGCGTGACGGTGACGCACCTGGACGGGCTGGTGCTGGCCAAGTCGGCCTTCCACCACTCCGTCAACTACCGCTCGGTGGTGGCGCACGGCACCGCGCACCAGGTCACCGACCCGGAGGAGCTGCGCCTGGCGCTGGACGCGATCGTCGACCAGGTGGTGCCGGGCCGCTCGGCGGACTGCCGGCCGGGCAACGCCAAGGAGATCGCCGCCACCGCGGTGATCCGGCTGGAGCTGGACCGGGTCTCGGCGAAGACCCGCACCGGCGGCGTCAACGACGAGGAGGAGGACCTCGCGCTGCCGTACTGGGCGGGCGTCGTCCCCGTCGCCCCGGCGTACGGCGCGCCGGTCGCCTCCCCGCACACCGCCGTCGGGCTCCCGGCGTACCTCGGGGAGGCGGAGTGCTGATCCGCGGCTGGGACCGCGGCGCGGAGGACGAGTGGCGCCGGTGGCTGGCCGCGGGCCGGGACTTCGGCACGCTGGCGGCCAACGGCCCGGACGGCCCGGTGCTGGTGCCCACGCACTTCCTGCTGGACGCGGAGGCCGGCGAGGTGCTGCTGCACCTGTCCGCCGCCAACCCGCTGCTGGCCGCGGTGCGCGCCGACCCGCACGTGACGCTGGCCGTCACCGACGACTACGCCTTCGCCCCCGGCCGCTGGCGCGGCGCCCCGTACACGCCGACCAGTTACTACGCGTCCGTGCAGTTCTCCTGCACCGCCGAGCCGGTGGAGGACCCGGCGGAGAAGGCCGCGCTGCTCAACCGGCAGCTGGCGCACTTCCAGCCCGAGCGGCCCGCGGACCGGGTGGAGGCCGGGAACGCCTACTGGGCGCAGCTGACCGCCGTCCGGGGGCTGCGGCTGACGGTGCACCGGGTGCGGGCGAAGTTCAAGTACGACGACAAGAAGCCCGTCGAGCTCCAGGGGGAGGTCGCCGAGCGGCTGGCCGAGCGGTACGCGGCCACCGGGAACCCGCAGGACGCCCGGGCGCGGGTGCAGCTGTTGCGGCGGATGGCCCTGCGGAAGGCCGCCGCTGACCGTTCGTCGGACTGACAGTTCATCCCCTCCGGGCGTGTCGGACCCGGACGACGGGGTAGCCGCTGGTCGAATTACCTCCGGATATTTCCGCCCGTAACGGGACGGAACACGACGTAGGGAGAGAGCACTGGCTACCCACTCCGCCGCCAGGGACGAGCACCTCGGCCATGTGGTGTTCATCTCCGCCGCCGCCGCGATGGGCGGGTTCCTGTTCGGCTACGACAGTGCGGTGATCAATGGTGCGGTCACCGGCATCCAGAAGCACTTCGGCGTGGGCAACGGCGAGACGGCGTTCGTGGTCGCCATCGCCCTGCTCGGTTCGGCGGCCGGCGCGGTGGTGGCCGGCTGGCTGGCCGACCACTACGGCCGGGTACGCACCATGCTGCTGGCCGCGGTGCTGTTCGCGATCAGCGGCGTCGGGTCGATGTTCCCGCCCAGCATCGAGGTGCTGGGGATGTGGCGCGTGCTCGGCGGCATCGCCATCGGCATCGCCTCGGTGATCGCCCCGACCTACATCGCCGAGGTGGCGCCGACCGCGTACCGGGGCCGGCTGGCCTCCTTCCAGCAGATGGCCATCGTGCTCGGCATCACCGTCTCGCAGCTCGCCAACTGGGCGCTCAACCAGGCCGCCGACGGACAGTCCACCAACCACCTGGCGGGCGTCCAGGCCTGGCAGTGGATGCTCGGCGTGGAGACCGTGCCCGCGCTGGTCTACGGGCTGATGGCGCTGTCCATCCCCGAGTCGCCGCGCTACCTGATCGCCGACAACCGGGAGGCGCAGGCCCGCAAGGTGCTGGCCGAGGTCGAGGGGTCCGGCGTCGACCTGGACGCCCGGGTCGCCGAGATCCGCCGCGTGCTCAACACCGAGCACAAGCCCCGGCTGAAGGACCTGCTGGGCGGGCGGTTCGGGCTGCTGCCGATCGTCTGGATCGGCATCGGCGCCTCGGTGTTCCAGCAGTTCGTCGGCATCAACGTGATCTTCTACTACTCGTCGTTCCTGTGGCAGTCGGTCGGCATCGACGAGTCCAACTCGCTGCTGATCTCGCTCTCCACCTCGATCGTCAACGTGGTCGGCACGGTGGTCGCGATGCTGCTGGTCGACCGGATCGGCCGCAAGCCGCTGGCGCTGGCCGGTTCCGCGGGCATGGCGGTCTCGCTCGCCCTGGCCGCCTGGGCGTTCTCCTTCCGGCAGGGCACCGGTGACAGCGCGACCCTGGCCAACGCGTACGCCACCACGGCGCTGATCGCCGCGCACGTCTTCGTGTTCTGCTTCGCCTTCTCCTGGGGCGTGGTGGTCTGGGTGCTGCTCGGCGAGATGTTCCCCAACCGGATCCGGGCACTGGCCCTGTCGGTGGCCGCCTCCGCGCAGTGGATCGCCAACTGGGCGATCACCGTCACCTTCCCCAACCTCTCCGACTGGAACCTGTCGGCGACGTACGTCATCTACGCCTGCTTCGCGCTGCTGTCGATCCCGTTCGTGGCCTTCTGCATCAAGGAGACCAAGGGCAAGGCACTGGAGGAGATGGGCTGAGCGCACCGGCCGGCCGGGGCGAGCGGTCCCGGCCGGCCGGTCCTCCGGGGGTAAAACCGCTGGACGGTGGGGGTGCGGCAGGTCCATGGTCGGGCGGTGAACTTCCTCGATCCGGCCTGGGCCGGCCGCAACTACCGCGTCCAGACCGCCGCGACGGTGGTGAGCGGGCTCGGCAACGCCGCGGCTCCGATCGCCACCGCTTTCGCGGTCCTGCACTCCGGCGAGCACTGGGGCAGCACCGAGGTCGGCTACGTGAGCGCCGCCCGGACGGTGCCGCTGGTGGTGCTGCTGCTGGTCGGCGGCGCGATCGCGGACCGGCTGCCCCGGCACCTGGTGATGGTCGGGGCCAACCTGTTCAACGCCGGCTCGCAGGCGGCGCTGGCCGCGCTGGTGCTGCTCGGGCACCCGGGCCTGTGGGCGCTGCTGGCGCTCTCGGCGGCGGGCGGCGCGGGCCAGGCGTTCTACGCGCCGGCCGCGGAGGGGGTGATCCTGCGGGCGGTGCCGGCCGAGCACGCGGCGAAGGCGTTCTCGGTGTTCCGGATGGCGGTGAACGGCGCCTCGATCGCGGGCGCGGCGCTCGGCGGCCTGCTGGTCGCGACCGCCGGGCCCGGCTGGGTGCTGGCCGGCGACGCGGCCTGCTTCGCCCTCGCGGCGGCGCTGCGGGTCGGCCTGCGACCGGAACCGGCCACCGGCCGGGGCTCGGCCCGGCCCAGCCTGGCCCGCGAACTGCTGGTCGGCTGGCGGGAGTTCACCGCCCGGCGGTGGCTGTGGGCGATCGTGGTGCAGTTCGGCCTGATCAACGCCTGCGTGCTCGCCGTGGAGGTGGTGTACGGGCCGGTGGTCGCCGAGGACCGGATGGGCGGCGCCGGGGCGTGGGGCGTGGCGATGGCCGCGCTGAGCGTCGGCATGGTGGTGGCGGGCCCGCTGATGGCGCGCCGGCAGCCGCGCCGGCTGCTGCTGGTCGGCAACGGCGGGGTGTTCCTGTTCGGGCTGCCGCCGCTGGCGCTGGCGCTCGGCTGGTCGCTGCCGCTGGTGGCGGTGGCGATGTTCCTGGCGGGCGCGGGCACCACGGTGTTCCTGGTGGGCTGGATGGTGACGCTGCAGCAGGAGGTCCCGGAGGAGTTGCTGTCGCGGATGTCCGCCTACGACTCGTTCGGCTCGTTCGCGCTGCTGCCGCTGGGCACCGGCCTGGCCGGTCCGGCGGCGGAGGCGTTCGGCCTGTCCGGGGCGCTGTGGGGGTGCGCGCTGGTCTGCGCGGCGCTGGCTGGGCTGGTGCTGCTGGTGCCCGAGGTGCGGCGGTTGGAGCGCGCCGTCCCGCAGGCGCGCCCGGGAGCGGTGGAACCGGAACCCGTCACTTCCGGGTGACAGCCGCTGACGGTTTGCAACCTCCCGGGGCCCCGGCACGTCCGACCAGGTGACTGGCCGCGACCCGGGAGGGACGACCGAATGGACAAGCCGCTGCTGTACCTCGACGTCGACGGGGTGCTGAACCCGGTGTTCCCGCACCCGGACGACGACTTCGACACGCACACCCTGCTGGGCTACTCGGTGCTGCTGTCGGCGCGCCACGGCGACTGGCTGCGCGAACTGGCCGGGCACTACGAACTGGTCTGGGCCACCACCTGGGAGGAGCGGGCCAACGAGCACATCGCCCCGCTGCTCGGGCTGCCCGAGCTCCCGGTGGTGGTGTTCAGCGGGTACGTGCCGCAGCCGGGCGACCCGCGGGTGCCGCTGATGGAGCTGTTCTCGGCCGCCAAGTGGGCGCCGATCCTGCGGCACGCGCAGGGCCGCCCGTTCGCCTGGGTGGACGACTGCATCCCGCCGCGCCTGGTGCGGCGCAGCGTGCTGCGGGCGGACCGGCTGCTGCTGCCGGTCGACCCGGCGCAGGGGCTGCAGCGCGAGCACGTGGACCGGCTGCTGCGGCGGCCGCCGTCGCGGGCCTGGCCGAACCCGTGGGCCTGCTGAGGCTCCGGCCGCCCCGCGGGCCCGAGTCCGCGGGTCTCAGGACCGCGGGGCCTGCGGGGCCTGCGGGGCCTGCGGGGTCGGCTCGGCCGGGTGGTCGCAGACCTCGACCCAGATCCGCTCCCAGCGGGCGGTCTCGGTGTGGCCGAAGCGGTCGCCGAGCCGCAGGACGCGCAGCACGGCGAGCGTCTGGGTGCGGTCGGGCTGCTCGGTGACGCGCACCGAGAGCCGGGTGCAGCCGGTGCGGGGCCGGTCGACGGTCGGCTTGGTGCCGGTGAGCTTGTGCAGCGCGTCCCCGATCCAGCGCACCCGTTCGTCGGCCGGCCCGGGCAGTCCGTCCATGTCACGTTCCCCTGTCGTGCGTACCCCGCTACCGCGGTCGTCGGGGGGTCAGCCTACCGCCGCGCGGTGACAGGCCGTCAGGCCGCGCGGCGGCGCCCGGCGGGGTCAGGGCAGCCAGCTGACGTGGCCGGCCAGCAGGGCGTAGCCGACGAAGGCGGTGGTGTCGATCAGGGCGTGCGCGGCGACCAGCGGGCCGACCCGCTGCCAGCGGCGGTAGAGCAGGCAGAAGACCACGCCCATCACCATGTTGCCGACCAGTCCGCCGACGCCCTGGTAGAGGTGGTAGGAGCCGCGCAGCACCGCGCTGGCGGCGACCGCCGCGGGCCGGCCCCAGCCCAGCTGGTCCAGCCGGCGCAGCAGGTAGCCGACCACGACGACCTCCTCCAGGATGGCGTTCTGCCAGGCGGAGGCAATCAGGACGGGGATCCGCCACCAGACGTCCGGCAGGCCGGAGGGGGCGACGGTGAGGTTGAAGTCGGCGGCCTGGGCGGCCAGGTAGAGGGCGAGGCCGGAGCCGCCGATGCAGGCGGCGACCAGGGCGCCGCGGCCGAGGTCGGAGAGCTTGTGGCGCAGGTCGAGGCCGAGCGCCCGCAGCGAGCTGCCCTCGCGCAGCAGCAGGTAACCGACCAGGACGACCGGCATCAGGCCGCGGGCGACGTAGTAGAGCTGCCAGGCGAGGTCGAGCCAGGGCCGGCCGGGGGCGCGGGAGGCGTTGAGGGTGGCGACCTGGTTGCCGAGGTGGTCGGGCTCGGTGAGCGAGCCGACGAAGCTGATCAGCGAACTGACGCCGCTGGCGCCGAGGGAGAGGCCGAGGACGATCAGCACCTCGACGGCGAGCAGCCGGCGCGAGGGGGTCTGGGGGGTGGTGGCGGGCTCGGCCGAGGCGGTGGTCACGGGTCTCCCGGGGGCGGACGGTCGGTCCGGGGCGGTGCTGCCGCCCCGGGCCGATCATCCTTTCACAGGCAGATGAGCCGCCCGTGAAAGCCCACCCGCGGCTCAGCCGACCGGCCAGGTGTGCACCGGTTCGCCGGTGCGCATGCACTCGACGTAGCGGCGGGTCATGGTCGCGATCGCCTCGTTCGGGCCGAGGTTGTGGTGCTCGCGCAACCGGTGCACGGTGGCGGCCTGCCAGGCGGCGCCGTTGGTGCGGCGCAGGCAGCGCTGCTCGATGATGCCGAGGTAGCGGTCCCGGTCGCGGGCCTCGATGCCCCAGTCGTCCAGGCCCTGCTGGGCCAGCGGCAGCAGTTCGTTCAGCACCAGGTCGGTGGCCGGCAGTTCGACCTGGCCGCGGGCGCCGCGGCCGGTGCGGGGCCACCACTGGACGGCGTCGATGCCGTGCCGGGCGCCGCTGCGGAAGTTCTGGTCGGCCAGTTCGAAGGGGAGCCTGGTCCAGATCGGGCGGGGCTGCTCGGCCAGGGCGCGGACCAGGCCGTAGTAGAAGGCGGCGTTGGCCAGCGTGTCGACCACGGTCGGGCCGGCGGGCAGGCAGCGGTTCTCCACCCGCAGGTGGGCGACGCCGTCGGCGACGTCGTACACGGGGCGGTTCCAGCGGTAGATGGTGCCGTTGTGCAGCCGCATCTCGCCGAGCCGGGGGACGCCGCCGGAGGAGAGCACCTTGACCGGGTCCTCGTCGTCGCAGATCGGCAGCAGCGCCGGGAAGTAGCGCAGGTTCTCGGCGAACAGGTCGAGCGCGGAGTCCACCCAGCGCTCCCCGAACCAGGTGATGGGGCGCACGCCCTGGGCCTTGAGCTCGGCCGAACGGGTGTCGCAGGCCTGCTGGAACAGCACCGGGCGGGTCTCGCGCCACAGCTCGCGGCCGAACAGGAACGGGGAGTTGGCGCCGAGCGCGAGCTGCGCGCCGCAGATCGCCTGGGCCGCGTTCCACACCGAGGCGAACCGGGCGGGGGTGACCTGCAGGTGCAGTTGCAGCGAGGTGGCGGCGGCCTCGGCGACCATCGAGACCGAGTCGACGGCCAGGCGCTCCACGCCGTCGATGTCGAGTGCGATGTCCTCGCCGCGGGCGGCCAGGATCTGGTCGCTGAGCAGGCTGTAGCGGTCGTTGCGGCTCATCGCGTCCAGCCCGGCGTGCTCCAGGTCGAGGGTGGGCAGGATGCCGACCATCACGATCCGGGCGCCCGCCTCGGCGGCCCGCCGGTCGGCGTAGCGCAGGGCGGTGTCCAGCTCCTCGCGCAGGTCCTCGAAGACGTGGCCGCTCAGGCGGCGGGGGGCGACGTTGACCTCGATGTTGAACCGGCCCAGCTCGGTCTGGAAGTCCGCGGAGGAGATCGCGTCCAGCACCTGCTCGTTGCCGAGCACCGGCAGGCCCTGCTCGTCGGCCAGGTTCAGCTCGATCTCCAGGCCCATCATCGCTTTGGGGCGGTCGAACCGTTCCTCCCCGAGCATCCGCTCCAGCACGTCCAGACAGGACTGGAGCTTGCGGCGGTACAGCTGCCGGTCGGCCAGCTCCGCCCTGGTCGCCACGACCTTCTCGCCCACGGGTGCCTTCCCTCCCCTCGGTCGACAGTGCCCCAGCATCATGCCCCGGTCGAAGATCGATAGCCCGCGATCCGAACACCCGCACGAGGAGCGGTTCCTGACGGAGAGTCAGCCATGGCTCGACTTGTGCGGCACAACTGAACGTGATATGAAGGTCACCCTGCGCACCTGTTCGAATGGAATTCGCACGCCGCTCAGGCCCGGTCAGGGCCGTCCGAGACACCCACGATGCCGAGGGGCTCTCGTCGACGACCCGCCCACCCCACTCGGCGCCCATGCACAACCGGACACGGCCCAGACGCCTCCCTCAGTCGACGCCATGCCGGTATGCCGCGACGGCGCGCCGATCACGCACGGAGAGGCGACCAGCCATGACCCTGCACCTGATCCAGCCCCCGGACGGCGCGCTGCGCGCCGTGCGCCGCGCCCTCGCCCCGGAGGCGGAGCTCCCGCCCTCCTCGGCCGCCGTCCTGCGCCATAGCGCCGGTCGCCCCCGGCCGCTGCTCGCGCTGCCCGTCCACGCCCTGGCCGGGCCCGCCGAGAGCGGCCCCGCGTCCCGGCTGGCCGGGGCCGAGTGCACCGGCTGGCGCTTCCTGCTGTGCGAGACCTCCCCCGGGGAGGCCGCGACCGCCCCCTGCGGGCACGGCGGCTGCGCGGGCGCCGGCCCCGGCGGGGCGGAGCATCCGCCACTGACCGTCGGCGAGTTCAGCGAGGACGGACTGGACGGGGTGGTGGCCGCCGCCGAGGTGGTCGACGGCCCGGACGGCCCGGCCTTCTCCCACCTGAGCGCCGGCCCGTTCCTGGACTCCACCGTGCGGGCGCTGCGCCAGGCCTGGCAGCTCGCCCACGGCGCGCCCGCGCGCTACGAGCCCCGGCTGCTGCCGCTGCCCGAGCACTACGCCTCGGCGCTGTGGCTGCACGGCGGCCGCCCCGGGGAGGACCTGCTGATCCCGCTGGCCCCGGCGCCGCTCGGGGTGGCGGCGCACCAGGCGCTGCCCGCCGCCGAGCTGCTGGCCCGATTGGAGCGCTCGCCCGCCGCGCGGGCGACCGCGCTGATCGGCTGACGCGCCGGGCCGGCCGGCGGGAGGGCCCCGCACCACCCGGACGGGCCATGCCGCACTGATCCGATCGGATCGGTCCGGCATGGCCCGTTCGTGCGCGGATCCGTTCGCCTCCCGCCCGGTCGGGTGATCTCGCGTCCTCTTCTGTGGCGCATGTCACCAAATGGCTGCGCGAGCGCCCGCGGAGTCGGACACTGGTGTCGGTCGGGTGGAGGACCAATCGTCCTACCCGGCTGACGCCGGTTCACACCTGATCCGGTGCAAGTTTTCAGCGAAGCGAGGTACAAGGATGTGCCAGCACCGAACCGAGTGTCCGTCCGCCGATTCGGCTGACCGCGAGGCGGCCGTGCCGGTCGCGCGCCACCCCGAGCAGGGCTGGAGCCTGCTGTGCAACGGGGTGCTGCTGTTCGACGACACCGGTGAGCTGCTGCCGGACGGCCGGGTGATCGCCCCCCGCCGGAGCCTGCTGATCGCCGCCTGAAGCCTCCCGCTCCCGCTCCCCCGCCCGTCCCCCGCTCGGTGCCCGCCCGGAGTGCGCCCTCCCGGCGGGCACCGGCGCGTCCGGGGACGGGTGCGCCGACGTCAGGAGCCGCCGGACGGGCGGGCGGTGGGCGTCGCCGGGTCGTACCAGAGGCTGACCATCGGGGAGCGCGACGTCCACCCGAGGCTGGTGTAGAGGGCGCGGCCCTCGGTGGTGCCGACCAGCAGGGCGGTGCGCGCGCCGGCCGCGTGCGCCTCGCCCTGCAGGGTGCGCATCAGGGCCGAGCCGAGGCCGCGGCGGCGGTGCTCGGGGGCGGTCTCGATCTGGTCGGCGACGGCGAGCAGCGGGGCGTCCACCCGGCCGCCGAGCGGGGTGGCGGGGGCGAGGGCGATCTGGCCGCGGGCGGCGAAGGCGCCGTCGGCGGTGCGGATCAGGGCGCGGACGGTGCCGCCCCGGCTCCAGGTGGTGATCCGGTAGCCGGCCGGGACGGCGGGGCGCCCGGTCACGGGGCGGAGCGGGAGGGTCATCAGGTACCCGGGGATGTCCTGGTGCCAGCCGCGTCCGATCCAGGGCAGGACGCGCTCGTCCTCGGCGAACAGCTTGAGCCACGTCCAGGGGGCGGTGGTGCCGCCGGCGAGCTTGCGGACCTCCTCCTCCGCAGGGGCGGGCAGCACGTGGCGCCGCACCTGGCGGGCCTGGCCGACGTCGATGCTCCAGCCCCAGGGTTCGGGGACGGGGTCGGCAGCGCCGCGGGAGACCGCCCAGCCGTTGGTCCAGGCCCGGACGAGTTCGGGGACGGTGGCGTCGTCGGGCACGGGCACGCTCCAGGGATGTAATGGTCTCTACTGACTTTTGAAGCTTACCTCCAGCGGGGCGGGCTCGTCACCGGAATTCGCGGGGCCCATCCGGCGCAGCGCCGCGGCCAGGGCGGGGACGTCGACCGGGCCGGCGGTGTCGACGCGGTGGACGGGGCCGAGGGCGAGCGGGGCGGCCGCGCGGGACCACGCCGCCCAGCGGTCGTCGGGCTCGCCGGGGCGCTCGGGGTGGACGGGGTGCCGGTGCGGCACCCGCGCCTCGAAGCGGCGGCGGGCCATGGCCGCCGGGAGCTCGCACCAGACCTCCTGCGCGGCGGCGACCCCGGCGGCGTCCAGCCCGGCCCGGACGATCCGGCGCGCCGGCTCGCCGAGCCAGGGCGCCTCCAGCACGGCCGCGCCGCGGGCGTCGCGCAGCAGCGCCCAGAGCGTCTCGCCGGCGGCGGCGCCAAGCAGCCGGCTCCACTCCCATCGGTCGTGGGCGGGGGTGCGCAGCGGGGCGAGGCGGTCGGCGAGCACCTCCTTGACGGTGTCCTTGCCGAACAGCGGGAGGCCGAGTTCGACGGCCAGGGCCCGGCCGAGGGTGCTCTTGCCCGAGCCGGGCAGGCCGTTCACCAGTACGGTCATCATCCGCCCACCGTAGCGAGGTTGACGTCCGGTCAGGATCGGGAGCGGCTCCGGGGGCCGCTCCGGGCCCCAAGATGTCTGTACAGGTTTTGCCTCGGGTGTCATCCGCGCGTCATCCGCCGCACCGTTGCGGTCCACCTGCGCCGCCTACCAATGGTCGCGGCCGGGAGCAACGGAGCCCGGCACCGCGCACGAGGAGCCACCGATGAGTCCCGAACTGTCCCGCCGCACCCTGCTGGGCGGCGCCGCCGCCGCGGCCGTGCTGTCCGCGCTGCCACTGAGCGTCCGTCAGGCGCTGGCCGCCCCCGCCAGGCCCGGCAGGCTGGAGGACATCCAGCACGTCGTCGTCCTCATGCAGGAGAACCGGGCGTTCGACCACTACTTCGGCACCCTGCCCGGCGTGCGCGGCTTCGGCGACCGCGCGGCGGTGCGCGGCGTCAACGGCCGCTCGGTGTTCCACCAGCCCGATCCGTCCCGGCCCGAGGGCTACCTGCTGCCGTACCCGATGAACGCCGCCCACACCAGCGCGTACCAGCAGGGGGCGCCCGCGTTCGGGTTCGTCGACTCGATGAACGCCTGGAACGACGGCCTGGCGGACGGCTCGGTGACCCGGCGCTCCTCCGGCTGGCTCGGCCAGGGGTACTACGAGAGCGCCGACATGCCCTTCTACCACGCGCTGGCCTCGGCGTTCACCACCTGCGACGCGTACTACGCCTCGGTGCAGTGCAACACCAACACCAACCGCGAGCACCTGATGACGGGCACCAGCGGCGGCACCGTCCGCGACACCCCGGTGACCGACAACTCCGAGCCCGCGGCGGGCTTCGAGTGGACCACCTACGCGGAGCGGCTGGAGCGGGCCGGGATCAGCTGGCGCACCTACCAGGCGCTGGACAACTTCGACGACAACGCGCTGGCCTGGTTCACCGGCTTCATCCGGGCGAAGCCGGGTTCGGCGCTGTACGAGCGCGGGCTGCGGGCGGTCGGCGACCCGGCGAAGAAGGGCGACCCGTTCGCGATGGGCGACGCGCTGGTGGAGGCGTTCGCCACCGACGTGCGCGAGGACCGGCTGCCGCAGGTGTCCTGGCTGGTCGCGCCCGCCGCGCTGTCCGAGCACGCCAACTACGCGCCGCCGAACGGCGAGCACCTGACCGCCCGGCTGCTGGCGGCGCTGGCCGCCAACCCGGAGGTGTGGGCGAAGACCGTGTTCATCCTCAACTACGACGAGCACGGCGGCTTCTTCGACCACCAGCTGCCGCCCGTGCCGCCGCTGGCCGCCGGGCGCGGCGCCTCCACCGTGCCGGTGGACGGCGAGGTGGTGGTGCGGGTGTCGAAGGGCGGCTCGACGTACCACCGGGTGGTCGGGCAGGACGGCCGCTACCGGGTGCGGAACGCGGACGGCTCGCTGGGCTGGTCGGCGGCGCTGCCCGCCGGGGAGTCGCTGGTGTCCGGGCCGTACCCGATGGGGCTGGGCGTGCGGGTGCCGATGGTCGTGGTCTCGCCGTGGACGCGCGGCGGCGCGGTCGACTCCACGGTGTACGACCACACCTCGGTGATCCGGCTGCTGGAGCGGCGCTTCGGCGTCGCCGAGCCGAACATCTCGCCCTGGCGGCGGGCGGTCACCGGCGACCTCACCGAGGTCTTCGACTTCTCCGGGAAGGAGCCGGTCTGGCCCGAGCTGCCCGACACCTCGGGCAACCGGCAGAAGGTCACCGACACCGGCAGGCTGCCCGCCCCGACCGTCCCGAAGCCGCAGCGCGCCCCGCAGCAGCAGCGCGGCACCCGCACCGCCCGGCCCGTCCCGTACCACCTGCAGGCCAAGGCGCGGGTCCGCAGGGGCGTGCTCAGCCTCGACCTGGCCAACCCGGGGCGGCAGGGCGCCGTGATCGCCGCCTACCCCGAGCCCGGCAGCGCGCCCCGGCACTACACGCTCGGCGTCAAGGGCAAGCTCTCCGACACCTGGCAGCTCGGCCCCGACGGGCACGACCTGCGCCTGCACGGCCCGAACGGCGCGCTGTGGCACCTTCGCGGCGACGCGGCCGGCTCGTACGAGACCTCGGTCTCCGAGGACGGCGGCGGCGGGTGGCAGCTGGCCGTGGAGGTCGCCAACCGGACGGACGTCAGCCGGGTGATGACCGTCGGCGACCTGGCGTACGGCGGCGGGCGGCGCGAGGTGCGGCTCGGCGCGGGCGAGTCCGCGGTGGTCGACCTGCCGGTGGGCGAGGAGGGCTGGTACGACGTCGTGGTCACCGCCCGGGACGACGCCCGCTACCGCTTCCGGCGCGCCGGACGGCTGCCGAACCAGGCCGTCGGCTCCACCGACCCGGCGATGGGCCTGGCCGACCCGCTGGTGCTGGACGTCTCGCTGGGCTCCGCGTCCACGACCGTCGACGAGCCGGTCCTGCTGCCCGGGGGGACCGCCCGGCTGAAGGCCCGGCTCACCGCGACCGCCGACCTGACCGGCCTGGAGGTCGTGCCGCTGCTGCCCGCCGGGTGGCCCGCCCCGAGCGTGGTCAGCGCGCCGCCCGCCGCGCTGGCCGCGGGCGCGAGCGCCGACGCCGAGTGGGAGGTGCGGGTGCCCGCGACGCTCTCCGGCACCGCCCGCCTGCTGGTCACCGCCCGGGGCGCGGCCGGCGACCGGTACGCCGTCGCGGACGGCGAGGCCGCGGGGCGCACCGCGCCGTCGATGGCGGGCCACCTGCTCGGCGAGGACTTCGAGTCGCTCGCCCCCGTGCTCGCCCCGGTCTCCGGCGTCCTCGGCTGGACCGCCCAGGCCCCCGCCGGCTGGTCGGTGGTCAACGCGCCCGGCATGCCGCAGGGCACCGCCCGGCTCCAGGGCTGGACGTTCCACACCAAGCGCGAGTGGTCCGCCCCCGCCGGGCAGGACCGCGGCGACTTCACCCGCGGCCTCGGCGTCCTCGCCGTCGCCGACCCCGACGACTGGGACGACACCGGCTCGCCCTCCGCCAAGGGGAGGTTCGACTCCACCCTGGTCTCCCCCGCCGTCCCCGTCCCGGCCGGCACCGGCTCGCTGTACCTCGCCTTCGACTCGCACTACCGGCAGGAGGCCCCGCAGAAGGCGTCCGTGACGGCGGTGTTCGACACCGGCGAGGAGACCCGGCTGGTCTTCTACAGCAGCGACGCCACCGGCAACGACAACGCGGGCAAGGACGTCCAGAACGCCTTCGTCACCCGGCGGTTCGCCGTCCCCGCCGGGGCCCGGGCGGTCACCCTGGAGTTCCGGATGTACGACGCCGGCAACAACTGGTACTGGGCGGTCGACCACGTCCGCCTGGACGTCCGGCCGATCACCGGCTGACGCGCCGCTCCCGCCCCGCCGCCCGTCCCGCCGCCCGCGCGGTGGGGGGGGCGGGGCGGTCAGCTCCGGCGGCCCGGGAGCGCGGACAGGGCCCGGGAGCGCTGGGCGACCAGGTCGGCGTAGGTGCCGTCGCGCTCGGCCCAGCGGTGCATCAGGACGCCCTCCACCAGGACCTCGCGCGGGGTCGGGTCCTGCCCGAGCAGCTGCACGACCTCGGTGGCGAAGGCGTCCAGCGGCAGCGCGTGCGGGTTCACCTCCTCCTGTCCGGCGGTGGCCACGGCCGGCGGGACCAGCTCGACGACCTCGACCCCGGTGCCGTCGAGCTGCGCGCGCAGCGCCTCGGAGTAGGCGTGCACCCCGGCCTTCGAGGCGGCGTAGCTGGGCATCGGCGGGAACGGCAGGAAGGCGATGCCGGAGGTGACGGTGACGAAGGCGCCCGCGCCCCGGCCCACCAGGTGGGGGGTGAAGGCGTCGACGACCCTGATGGTGCCGAGCAGGTTGGTGTCGATCGTCATCGCCGCCGCCGCGAAGTGCGCGGGGTCGCGCAGGTCCTCCGTCAGCATGACGCCCGCCGTGGTCACCACGGTGTCCAGCGCCGGGTGACGGGCGAGCACGGCGTCCCGGGCGGCCGTGACGGAGGAGCCGTCGGTGACGTCGACCTCGAACGTGCCGAAGCCTTCCGCGGCGAGTTCGGCGAGCGCGCGCGGGCTGCGGCCCGCGACGGCCACGGTGCTGCCCGCGGCGGCGAAGCGGCGGGCCAGCTCCCGTCCGATGCCCGAGGTTCCGCCGACGACGAGGACGGTGCGGGTGGAGAGGTCCACGGGGTCTTCCCTTCGATCAGGTGCGCCGGCGGCGCGCGGCCGCGGCGCGGACGGCGGCGCGCACCGTCCCCGGTTCCACCGCTCCGGCTCGGAGCGGCACCGCTCCAGCCTGCGCGGAACCGTCCGGCCGCGGGGAGGCCCCCGCACTCCCCGGCCCTGGCGTTCCCCGGTCCCGGCGTTCCCTGGTCCTGGCAGGGCCCCCGCTGGAGCGGGCGCACCGCACTACGGTGGCGGCATGAAGGACGAGGAATCCGGCAACCGGCTCGGCGGCTACCTGCGCGCCCGGCGCGAACTGGTCTCCCCCGAGCAGGCGGGGCTCCCGCCGGGCGGGAACCGCCGCGTGCCCGGCCTGCGCCGGGAGGAGGTCGCGCTGCTCGCCGGGATCAGCCCCGACTACTACCTGCGCCTGGAGCGGGGCCGCGACAAGAACCCCTCGCCCCAGGTGCTCGCCGCGCTGGCCCGCGTCCTGCGGCTCGACGACGTCGAACGGACGTACCTGCTCGGCCTCGCCGCGGGCCGCCCGCGGGCGCCGCGCCGCAGGCGGCCCGAACACGTGCCGGCGCGCCTGCACGAGCTGCTCGCCCAGCTGCCGGTGCCCGCGTTCGTCGAGGGGCGGGCGTTCGACGTGCTGGCCGCCAACCCGACGGCCCTGGCGCTCTCCCCGCGCCTGCGGCCCGGCGAGAACCGGCTCCGCTCCCTGCTCCTCGATCCCGAGGAGCGGTCCTTCCACCAGGACTGGACGAAGGCCACCGCCGACTTCGTCGCCGCCCTGCGCACCTCGATCGGGGACGACACCGACAACCCCAGGTTCGTCGAACTCGTCGGGGAGCTCGCGCTCTCCAGCCAGCGGTTCCGCACCCTGTGGGCCCGCCACGACGTGCGCGGCCTCGGCGGCGGGACCACCACGCTCCACCACCCGGTCGTCGGCGAGCTGCGCCTGCACCGCGACAAGCTGCCCGTCGAGGACGTCATCCTGGTCGTCTACTACCCCGACCGGGGCAGCGACAGCGAGGGGAAGCTGCGGCGGCTGGCGGCGCTCCCGGCCGCCGGGCCCGAGGCCCCGGCGGCCGGTGCCCCGGCGTCCGGCGGGTGACCGGTCAGAGGACCTGGACGGACTTCGCCCGGGGCGGCTGGTCGGGGAAGGCGGTGTCGTGCCGGCGCTCGATCTCCACCGGGCCGCCGTCGACGTCGTAGTGGACGAGGTCGTCGTTGCCGGTGGAGATGCGGTCGATCCACCGGCCGCCGAAGTCGGCGCGGCCGGCGTCGGCGCGGCGGTCGACGCCCCGGGCACCGTCCAGGTGGGACCAGGTGTCGCGCGACTTCACTCGTGCGCGTTCGCAGCGCTCGCGGCGTAGAAGGGCGCCTGTTCGGGGTGGCGGGCCAGGAAGGCGAGTTGCAGGCCCCGGTCGAGGCGGACCCGCAGGGTGGGGTCGGCGGCGAGGGACCGGCCGAGGCGGGCGGCGAGGGACTGGACGGCGGCGGGGTCCGCCGCCGGGTCGGCCAGGACGAGGGCCAGGGTGGCGTCGGCGTCCGGGGCCGGGGTGAGGTGGGCGGCGGCGACGGCGGGTTCGGCGGCGAGGAGGGTGCGCAGGGCCTGCCGCACCTCCGGGTCGCGGAGCGGCGGGAGGTAGCGGCGGTTCTCCGCGACGGCGCGCAGCCGGGCGCCGGACAGCCGGTAGGTGACCGGCCCGGCCGGGTCGACGAGCAGGGTGTCGGCGCGCTCGGAGAACGCCACCATCGCGGCCTGCGGGGCCGCCACCGGGGCCGGGCGGGCGTCCGCGCGCCAGGCGGCCATGGTCGCCAGCGAGGTGAACGCGGGCAGGGCCCGGCGGCCGTCCGGAGCCTCCACCACCGGGACGGCCATGTCGCTGGTCTTCTCGTGCCGGTGCCCGTCGGCGCCCACCTCGACCTCGCCGAGCAGCGCCACGATCGGCACCATCAGCCGGCTCGGGGTGAGGGCCGCCAGCAGGTCCGGCTCGGTGGCCGGGTCCTGCTGCCAGGCGGTGAGGGCCGCGGCGAGGGCGGGGTCGGCGGTGCCGTCGTCCTCGGCGAAACCGGGATCGGGGATGTTCTTGCGCTCCACCCCGTGAGCGTATGCCACGTTTATCCGGGGGACGGACGCTGGAGGAGGTGTGCCGGTGGAACGGTGCGGACGGTTGGCGGTGGCGGCCGCGGTGCCCGGGACGGGCGCGGCCGCGGTGCGCGGCGGCGGACTGTTCGTGACGGCCAGCACGGTGAAGGTGGACCTGGTCGCGGCGCTGCTGCTGCGCCACGGCGGCGACGGCGGACTGACGGACGGCGAGCGGGAGTTGGCCGAGCTGTCGATCGTCCGCAGCGACAACGCGGCGGCGAGCGAGCTGTACCTGCTGGTCGGCGGCGCCCCCGGGCTGGACGCGGCCTACCGGGCGCTCGGGCTGGTGGAGACCGCCGCCGGGCGGGACGGGTACTGGGGGCTGACCACCACCAGCGCCGGCGACCGGGTCCGGCTGCTGCGGCAGGTCTTCGCGGCGGACGGGGCGCTGCCCGGGCGGCGGTGGCTGGCCGGGCTGATGGGGCGGGTGGTGCCGGAGCAGGCGTGGGGGGTGTCGGCGGCGGGGGCGACCGGGTTGAAGAACGGGTGGCTGCCGCGGAGCGCGACCGGGCTGTGGGTGGTCGGCAGCTTCGGCGCGCTGGCGGACGGGACGCTGGTGGCGGTGGTCTCCGACGGCTGGCCGGAGCTGGCGCGGGGCGTGGTGGCGGTGGAGTCGGCGGCGCGCTGGGCGGTGGGTACGGTGAGGGCGGCACGGTCTGCGGACGGAGGGAGTTGACGGGATGTCGGCGGTGCGGGTCGGGGCGCTGGTGCCGTTGAGCCCGCCCGGGTGGGTGGCGGCGGGGCGGCAGCTGCTGGCCGGGCTGGAGCTGGGCGTCCGGGACGTCAACGCGGCGGGCGGGATCGACGGGCGGCCGGTCGAGCTGCTGGTGCGGGACACGGCGGCGGACCCGGCGCGGGCGGCGGAGGCGGTCGGCGAGCTGGCCGGGCTGGGGGCGGCGGCGCTGGTGGGCGAGTACCACAGCGTGGTGGCCCGGGCGGTGGCGGAGCGGGCCGAGGCGCTGGGCCTGCCGTACCTGTGCTCCTCGGCGGTGCTGGACGGCCTGGTCGACGCGCCCGCCCGGTGGGTGGCGCGGCTCGCCCCGGCGCAGTCGTACGGCTGGCGGGCCTACGCGGACTTCCTGCTCGGCGCGGGCCACCGCCGGGTCGCGGTGGCCGCCGGCCCGGGCGGGTACTGGGCGGCGGGGACGGAGGTGCTGCGCGGACGCTTCGCGGCGCACGACGGGGAGGTGGTGGCGTTCGACCTGCGCGGACGGACGCCCCGGACGCTGTGCGACGCGGTGGCGGGCAGCGGGGCGAGCGCGCTGCTGCTGCTCGCCGGGCACCCGGATCCGGCGGTGCCGATCGTCCGGGCGGTGCGGCGCGACCGGCGGCTGCGCGGGCTGCTGCTGGGGGCGCCGGCCGGGCAGCCGGAGTTCGCGGAGTGGCTGGAGCTGCTGGGCGCGGACGGCGCCGGGGTGCCGTTCCTGAGCTACCTGCCCGAGGAGCTCACCCCGGTCGGCGCCCGGGTCGACGCGGAGCTGCGCGAACCGCTGGGCGGCGCGCCGTCGTTCGTCGCGTTCGAGGGCTGGGACGCGGTGGCCGTGCTGGCGCGGGCCCTGCGCCCCGGCGGCGGGGTGCGCTGGTCGGACGTCGAGGTGGCGGGCACCCGGGGGACGGTCCGCTTCTCCCGGGTGCCGGGCAGCGGGGTGTGGCAGTGGGCCTGGCCGCCCGTCCGGGTGGTCGACCGGGACCCGGCGGAGCCGGGGCGCCTGCGCACGCTGCACACGGCGCCCACCGCCCGGTAGCGGGCGTCGCGGATTGGGGGTCCGGTGGATCTACCGCCCGGTAGGGGGATGTGGCAGTCTGCGGCCATGGCACTCGTTGAGACCGCTGCGGCCGGCGGAACCGTCTCCGACCGGGCCCGGTACGACCGGGCGACGGCGCACCTGGACGCGCCGCTGGCCGTCGTCGACCTGGCGGCGTTCGACGCGAACGCGGCGGACTTGGTGCGCCGCGCGGGCGGGAAGCCGATCCGGGTGGCGTCGAAGTCGGTGCGGTGCCGGGCGCTGCTGGAGCGGGTGCTGGAGCTGGACGGGTTCGCGGGGGTGATGAGCTTCACCCTGGCGGAGACGCTCTGGCTGGTGGAGTCCGGGTTCACCGACGTGCTGCTGGCGTACCCGTCGGCGGACCGGGCCGCGTACGGGCGGCTGACCGCCGATCCGGAGCTGGCGCGGCAGGTCAGCGTGGTGGTGGACGACGTGGCCCAGCTGGACCTGATCGACGCCGCCCGGAAGGGCCCGGCGACGGTCCGGGTCTGCCTGGAGCTGGACACCTCGCTGCACCTGCTGGGCGGCCGGGTGCGGGTGGGCGCGCGGCGCTCGCCGCTGCGGACGCCCGAGCAGCTGGGCCGGTTCGCCGAACTGGTGGGCCGCCGCCCGGGGTTCGAGGTGGTCGGGCTGATGGCGTACGAGGGCCACGTGGCCGGTGTCGGGGACGCGGTGCCCGGGCGGCCGCTGCGGTCGGCGGCGGTGCGGCTGATGCAGGCGAAGGCGCGCTCCGAACTGGCGGCGCGGCGCGCCGAGGTGGTGCGGCGGGTGCGCGAGGTCGCCGAGTTGGAGTTCGTGAACGGCGGCGGCACCGGCAGCGTGGAGTCGACCGTCGCGGAGCGCGCGGTGACCGAGGTGGCGGCCGGTTCGGGCCTGTTCGTGCCCCGGCTGTTCGACAACTACCGGGCGTTCCGCGGCCGCCCGGCCGCGCTGTTCGCGCAGCCGGTGGTGCGGCGCCCCGGGGTGGGCGTGGTGACGGTGCTGGGCGGCGGGTACCCGGCGTCCGGCCCGGCGGGCGCGGACCGCTCCCCCGTCCCGTACCTGCCGGCCGGCCTGCGCTACGACCCGCAGGAGGGCGCGGGCGAGGTGCAGACGCCGCTGCTCGGCTCGGCGGCGGACGACCTGCTGATCGGCGACCGGGTGTGGTTCCGGCACGCGAAGGCGGGCGAACTGTGCGAGCGCTTCGAGCGGCTGCACCTGATCGAGGGCGACACCGTCACCGCCACCGTGCCGACCTACCGGGGCGAGGGCCGCACCTTCCTGTGACGCCGACCGGGGCCGCGCCGCCGCCGAGCCGCCCCGGTGCCGGTCGGCGGGCGCGGAGAAACTCCGGAAGATTTTCTCCGCGTCCGTGTCGAGAACCCGTGAGCTGCTCCGTCCCAGGGGTGAAGGCGGCCACAATGGGCCGCACCAGGACCGAGGAGTGGGACCCATGGCCAAGTACCTGATGCTCAAGCACTACCGCGGCGCGCCGGTGCCGGAGGGCTTCGTGCCGATGGAGCGGTGGACGCCCGCGGAGGTCGACGCGCACATCCGGTACATGCGGGACTTCGCCGCCAAGCTGGAGCGGACCGGCGAGTTCGTGGACGCGCAGGGGCTCGCGCCCGAGGGGACGTGGGTGCAGTACGGCGGGGAGGGGAAGCCGCCGGTGACCGACGGGCCGTTCGCGGAGACCAAGGACCTGATCGCCGGCTGGATGATCATCGACGTGGACAGCCGGGAGCGGGCGCTGGAGCTGGCCGCCGAGCTGTCGGCGGCGCCGGGCGCGGGCGGGGTGCCGATCCGCGAGTGGCTGGAGCTGCGCCCGGTGATGTCCGAACCGCCGACCGTCACGGAGTGAGCGGGATGGCGTCCTCGGCCGTGGACGAGTCGCTGCTGCGCGTCCTGACCCCCGAGGTGCTGGCCGTCCTGGTCCGTCGCGGGGCGGACTTCGCGGCGGCCGAGGACGCCGTCCAGGAGGCCCTGTTGGAGGCCGTCCGGCGCTGGCCGGACGAGCCCCCGCGGGACCCGAAGGGCTGGCTGGTGACCGTCGCGTGGCGGCGGTTCCTGGACGCGGCGCGGGCCGACAGCGCGCGCCGCCGCCGCGAGGACGCGGTGGAGGAGGAGCCGGGGCCCGGACCGGTGCCGGACACCGACGACTCGCTGCGGCTGTACTTCCTGTGCGCGCACCCGTCGCTGACGCCCTCCTCGGCGGTGGCGCTGACGCTGCGCGCGGTCGGCGGGCTCACCACTCGGCAGATCGCCGCCGCGTACCTGGTGCCGGAGGCGACCATGGCGCAGCGCATCTCGCGGGCCAAGCGGACCGTCGCGGGCGTGCGGCTGGACCGGCCGGGGGACGTGGCGACGGTGCTGCGGGTGCTGTACCTGGTCTTCAACGAGGGCTACTCGGGGGACGTCGACCTGGCGGCCGAGGCGATCCGGCTGACCCGGCAGCTGGCGGCCCGGACCGACCACCCGGAGGTCTCCGGCCTGCTGGCGCTGATGCTGCTGCACCACGCCCGCCGGGCCGGGCGGACCGCGCCGGACGGCAGCCTGGTGCCGCTGGCCGAGCAGGACCGCACCCGCTGGGACACCGCCGCCATCGCCGAGGGCGTCGCCGTCCTGCAGGCGGCGCTGGCCCGCGACCGGCTCGGCGAGTACCAGGCCCAGGCCGCGATCGCCGCCCTGCACGCGGACGCGCCGACCGCCGCCGAGACGGACTGGGTGCAGATCGTCGAGTGGTACGACGAGCTGGCGGCGCTCACCGACAACCCGGTGGTGCGCCTCAACCGGGCCGTCGCCGTCGGCGAGGCGGACGGGCCCCGCGCGGGCCTGGCCGCCCTCGCCGCGCTCGACGGGACGCTGCCCCGCCACACCGCCGCCCGGGCGTACCTGCACGAGCGGGCCGGCGAGCTGCCGGCGGCCGCCGGGCTGTACGCGCGGGCCGCCCGCGAGGCCGGGACGGCGGCCGAGCGGGAGCACCTGATCCGGCAGGCGGCCCGGCTCAACACGCTGTTGCGGGAAGGGGGTTGAGCCGGGCGCGCCGGTCGGCCGTCAGGTGGTGGTGCCGGGGCCGCCGCCGAGGGAGCCGGCGTCGACCTTGGTGATGCCCTTCAGGATGGTGTCCATCTGGTCCAGGCCGGGCGCCTTGTCGGCGATGTCGAAGCCGAAGTGGACGGCGGTCAGCGCCTTGCCGTCGGCGGTCGGGAAGACCACCGTCTCCACGTAGCCCGGGTTGCCCTTCGCCACGTCGACCTTCCAGCGCACCAGGTAGCCGTCGCGCCCGGCCACCTTGACGGCCTCGCTCTTCAGCTCCTGGTGGCCGTTCAGGTCGCCGTACGACTGCTTCGCGGCGTCCGCGATGTCGTCCTGGGCGGCCTGCTTGGCGTCGGTGCCCTTGAGGCGGGCGGTGGACACGCCGCCCAGCGAGCAGTTGTCCGACCCGTCGGCGCAGGTGTAGCTGCCGGTGTACATGCCGGCGTAACCGCCCTCGACGGTGCCGCCCTCCCAGCCGCTCGGGATCGGCAGCGAGATGCCGTTGACCATGTCGATGGCGGCCTTGGCGTTCCGTCCGGTGCCGTCGCCGTTGCCGTTGCCGTTGCCCTGGCCGTTCTTCCCGCTGCCGCCGTTGCCGTTGCCCCCGCTGCTGCCGCTGCCGCCGCCGAACGGGTTGTCGGGGATGGTCTTGCCGCTGCCGCCCTCCCCGCCGCCGCCGCCGAAGCCGTTGAAGCCGTTGCCGCCCCGGCGCCCGTCGCTGCTCTGCGCGGCGGCGGTGCCCTTCTTGTCGTGGTGGCCGTCCATCACCAGGTAGGTGACGCCGGAGCCGATCGCGAGGCCCAGCACGGCGGCGACCGAGGCGGCGACCAGCACCGGCTTCGGCGGCCGGGCGCGGGCCGGCTTCGCCCCGAACTGCCCGGCGTACGGGGGCAGCGGGGGGTAGTTCACGGTCTGCCCGGAGGCGTCCAGCACGGTGCCCTCGAGGACGGCGGTGTCGTCCGTCCCGGCGGTGGGGCCGGAGGCGGGGGCAGCCGCGGGCGCCGCCGGGGTCTCCGGGGCCGGGCGGGTCTCGGCGGTCCAACCCTTGCCGTCCCACCAGCGCTGGGGGCGGGGGTCGCTGTCGGTGTCGACCGGATCCGGGTACCACCCGGCCGGAATCTGCTGCTCGCTCACGACAGAGACCCTAGGGGGCGGCGGATAAGCGGGAAATCAGCGAGGGGGTGCGAACGGGGGTCCGGCGATGAGATTCCGGTGAGAATCGCGCGGCCTCCCCCGCTGCGGCGCCCTCCGGACCCGCCGAGGGGCGCGCACTGTGCTCCACGCGCCTGAAGGGGCGCGTGAGGGGGGTGGGTCGCGCGGCGGGGCGCGCGAGCGCCCGGCAGAATGCGCGCCATGACCTCTCGCCCCGTGATCGGCATCAGCACCTACCTCAACGACGCCGCCTGGGGGCGGTGGGACCTCATGCGCTCGGTGCTGCTCCCCGTGCGCTACCCGGAGCTGGTGCGCGAGGCCGGCGGGATCGCCGTGATGCTGCCGCCGGACGCGCCGGAGCACGCGGCGGCCGTGGTGGCCCGGCTGGACGGGCTGGTGATCGCGGGCGGCGAGGACGTCGACCCGGCCCTGTACGGCGAGCTCCCGCACCCGAGGACGGTGGCCACCGCGGCCGCGCGCGACCTGTGGGAGGCCGCGCTGATCCGCGCCGCCCTCGCCGCCGGCACCCCGCTGCTGGGGATCTGCCGGGGCATGCAGCTGCTGAACGTGGTGTGCGGCGGCTCGCTGGTCCAGCACCTGCCGGACGTGGTCGGCGAGAGGCTGAGCCACATCGGCGAGCCCGGCGAGTACGGCCGGCACGCGGTCCGCCCGGTGGCCGGCACCCTGCTCGCGGACCTGCTGCCGGAGGAGTCGGTGGTCGTCCCGACCTACCACCACCAGGCGGTCGCCCGCCTCGGCGAGGGCCTGACCGTCAGCGCGTACGCCGAGGACGGCACCGTCGAAGCGGTCGAGGGGGCGGGCTTCACGGTCGGCGTCCAGTGGCACCCGGAGCAGGGCGAGGACCTGCGGGTGGCCCGCGCCCTGGTCAACGCGACCCGGCTGGCGCCGCTCACCGCGCCGCTCACCGCGCCGGCCACTGCGGAGGACGCCGCCCTCCCCTCGCGCTGAGGGACCGCCGGACGACCGCCGGACGACCGCCGGGACCACCGGGACCGCTCGGCCCAGTGCGGCGTCCCCCGTTGGGCTGGTTCGGGCGGCGCCCGTGCGGTGGTGGCGCGCGGCGGGGCCCGGCGGGGCGCGGTGCGGGGAACGACAACGGTCACCAGTGCAGCCTTTGGATCTTCCTCCGTTCTGGGGTTCACTTCGGGTGCGGACACCAGAGCGGAGGGATCCCGATGGCCGGGCACGGGCACGAGCACGACCACGACGGCGACCGGCACGGTTCGCACGCCGGACACAGCCACGCGGTCTCGGCGGACGCGGACCGCAAGTGGCTGTGGAGCGCGCTGGTCCTGCTGGTGGTGTTCATGGCGGGCGAGGTGGTGGCCGGTTTCGCCGCCCGCTCGCTGGCGCTGATCTCGGACGCGGCGCACATGCTGACCGACGCCGCCTCGATCGCGCTGGCCCTGGTGGCGATGCGGCTGGCGGCGCGGCCGGCGCGCGGCGGCTACACCTACGGGCTGAAGCGGGCCGAGATCCTCTCCGCGCAGGCGAACGGGGTGACGCTGCTGGTGCTGTCGGCCTGGCTCGGCTACGAGGCGGTGACCAGGCTGATCCGGCCGCCGGAGGTGGAGGGCTCGCTGGTGCTGGTGACGGCGCTGGTGGGCGTGGTGGTGAACGTCGCGGCGACCTGGTGCCTGTCGAAGGCGAACCGGTCCTCGCTGAACGTGGAGGGCGCGTTCCAGCACGTGCTGACCGACCTGTACGCGTTCGTCGCGACGGCGGTGGCGGGCGCGGTGGTGCTGCTGACCGGGTTCGTCCGGGCGGACGCGATCGCCTCGCTGGTGGTGGTGGCGCTGATGCTGCGGGCCGGGACGGGGCTGGTGCGGGACTCGGCGCGGATCTTCCTGGAGGCCGCGCCGGCCGGGGTCGACCCGGACGCGGTGGCGGACCGGCTGGTGGCGGCGGCGCAGGTGGAGGAGGTCCACGACCTGCACATCTGGGAGATCACCTCCAACGAGCCGGCCCTCTCGGCGCACATCCTGGTCGCCCCGGGCGGCGACTGCCACGCGGTGCGGCGCGAACTCCAGCGCCGGCTGCGCGAGGAGTACCGGATCACCCACGCCACCCTGCAGGTCGACCACGTCGGCGAGGACGGGCCGGACGGGCTGCTGCAGATCGCGCCGAGCAGCGCGGCCGCGGCCGCCGAGGAGGAGGCCCGCGAGCACTGCGGGGACACGCACGGGCCGGTGCACCGCTCGGGGCCGCACCCGCACTGAACCCCGCGCCGGGCCGCGCGCCGCCCTCGCGCCGAACCCCCGTGCCGAGCCCTCGCGCCGAGCCCTCGCGCTGAACCGGCGTCAGCCCCGGTCTGTCGGCGGGATGCGGCATGATCGGGGGGTGACCGCACCGACCGCCTCGTCCGCGCCCCGCCTGATGCTGCTGGACACCGCCAGCCTCTACTTCCGCGCCTACTTCGGCGTCCCGGATTCGCTCCGCTCCCCGCAGGGCGAGCCGGTGAACGCCGTGCGCGGCCTGCTGGACTTCATCTCCCGCCTGGTCCACGACCACGGCCCGGACCAACTGGTCGCCTGCATGGACGCCGACTGGCGCCCGCAGTGGCGGGTCGACCTGATCCCCACCTACAAGACGCACCGGGTGGCCGAGGCCGCGCGGGACGGCGAGGAGGAGGTGCCGGACACCCTGGCCCCGCAGGTCCCGGTGATCGAGGAGGTGCTGGACGCGCTGGGCATCGCCCGCGTCGGCGTGCCCGGCTACGAGGCCGACGACGTGATCGGCACCCTGGCCACCCGCGCCACCGGCCCGGTGCAGATCGTCACCGGCGACCGGGACTTGTTCCAACTGGTGGACGACGCCCGCGCGGTGACGGTGCTGTACCCGGCGAAGGGCATCGGCTCGGCGCTGGTGATGGACGACGCGGCGCTGCGCGAGAAGTACGGCGTGCCGGGCTCCTCGTACGCCGACCTGGCGGCCCTGCGGGGGGACGCCAGCGACGGGCTGCCGGGGGTGAAGGGCATCGGGGAGAAGACCGCGACGCAACTGGTGCGGGAGTACGGGGACTTGGCGGGCGTCCGGGCGGCGGCGGCCGATCCGGCCTCGAAGCTCACGCCGGCCCGGCGCCGCAACCTGCTGGAGGCGGCGCCGTACCTGGACGTGGCGCCGAAGGTGGTGCGGGTCGCCCTGGACGTCCCGCTGCCCGCGTTCGAGCCGGAGCTGCCCCGGGCGGCGCGCGATCCGCGGGCGCTGGAGCGGCTGGCCGTGCGCTGGGGGCTGGGGACGTCGCTGACCAGGCTGTTGGAGGTGCTGGCCGGGCGGTGAGGCTCCCGCGCGGGTCTAGATGTAGCCCTCGCGCAGGGCGTAGGCCACCGCGTGGGCGCGGTTGCGCAGGTGGAAGCGCGTCGTCACGGTGTGGATGATGTTCTTGATCGTCCGCTCCGAGTAGAGCAGTTTGACCGCGATCTCCCCGGTGTCCATGCCGTCGGCGACCAGGCGCAGCACGTCCACCTCGCGCGGCAGCATGCCGAAGTCGGTGGGGCCGTTCTCGTGCGCCTGGCCCTCGCCGCCGCGCCGGCGGCCCATGCAGCCGAGCAGTTTGCCGAGCAGGTCGGGCGGGAGGTCGCCGTGGCCCCGGTCGGCGGTGAGGACGGCTTGGCGCAGGCGGTCCCTGGTCACCTCGCGGCGCCACAGGATGGTGGTCACCCCGAGCGAGACGACGTTGAGCAGTTCCGGCTCCTGGATCCGGTCCAGGACCAGCACCACCCGGGTGCGCTCGGCCCGGACCAGTCGGGAGAGGCTGGTCAGGGCCGTCCCGTCGAAGGCGTCGGCGACCAGCAGGGCCACGCCGGTTCCGCCCTGGTGGTCGCCGTCCACCAGCGACACCTCCGGACACTGCCGGAGGAAGCTCACCACCCCGGCCCGGGAGAGCGGGTCCAGGGCGTGGACGGCCACCGGGATCGTCCGGGTGGTCTGCGTCGGGATCGGTCGGGTCGTCGTACGGACGTCGTCGGCGTACTGGAGCACGGCGCTGAGTTCCTTTCGTTGCGCTCGGCGGTGCGCCCACCGCCCCCCACAGGCGGCGGCGCACCGTCAGAACCGGTCGGCCGGCGTCGTCCGCACGCGACGCCGTCCCTCCTCCTCCCCCGGCGCGGCTGGCACCGCGGGAGTTCCCCCGTGTCCGCCGGAGGTTCGGCGGACACGGACCAAGCTATCCGCCGCCGGTCAATAAAAGATTGACGGATGCGCATCTGCGTCGGTGGTTCCCGTTCCACGGGGGTTTTTTCCTTTTCCGGTCCGCGGGGAGGACGGTGGGCGGCACGGCGGAATCGAATGCGCGGGGAGAGGGGACCGACAAGGGCCGCCCTCGGGGGTGGAATTGCACCCGCCCCGGCGCCGCACTCCGGCGGGTCGAACCGCTACCTTCTGACGATGACGGAAATCGGAGCGCCCCTCGGTACGTCGGCCCCGGAGCCGGACGGCGGGGAGCGGTTGCGGCTGTGTCTGCTCGGGCCGGTGCAGGCCTGGTGCGGGGAGCGCGAGTTGGAGCTCGGCCCGCCGCAGCAGCGGGCGCTGCTGACCGCGTTGGCGCTGCGGGCCCGCCGGATCGTGTCCGTCGACGAGCTGCTCGACGCGCTGTGGGAGGAGCCGCCGGCCCGGGCCGCCGCCATCGTGCGCACGTACGTGTCGCGGCTGCGGCGGGTGCTGGAGCCGGACCGGGTGCACCCGGCGGTGCTGGTGTCCTCGGGCAGCGGCTACGTGCTGCGGCTCCCGGCCGACTGCGTGGACGCCGAGGTGTTCGAGGACCGGGTCGCGGCGGCGGGCCGGGCCCGCGCGCGGGGGGACGCGGCCGGGGCGCTCGGGCTGCTGCGGGAGGCGTGCGGGCTGTGGCACGGCGAGCCGCTGGCCGGGCTGCCGGGGCCGCTCGCCCAGGCGCACCGGGCCCGGCTGGTCGAGCGCCGGCTGAACGCCGTCCAGGCTTGGCTGGAGGCCGAGTTGGAGACGGGTCGGCACGCGGAGGTGGTCGGTGAGCTGACCGTGTGGGTCAGCCAGTACCCGCTGCTGGAGCCGATGCGCGAGCTGCTGATGCTGGCGCTGTACCGGGGCGGGCGGCAGGCCGAGGCGCTGGGCGTGTACGCGGACGCCCGCCGCGCGCTGCTGGAGCAGTTGGGGGTCGACCCGGGGCCGCGGCTGCGCGAGCTCCACCTGGGCATCCTGTCCGGCGACCCGAAGCTGGCCGCACCGGCCGCGCCGCCCGCTCCGCCCGCTCCGGTCTCCGGGGCGGGCGGCCCCGCCCCGGCCCCGCCGGCCCCGCCGGCCCCGCCGGCCCAACTGCCCGCCGACGTCTCCGACTACACCGGCCGGGACGAGCTGTGCGCGGCGCTCTGCGCGGACCTGGCGCCCGGCGGCCCGGCGATGCCGGTGGTGGGGGTGTCGGGCCTGGGCGGGGTGGGCAAGTCGGCGCTCGCGGTGCACGTCGCGCACGCGGTGGGCGGGCGGTACCCGGACGGGCAGCTGTACGTGAACCTGCGGGGGGCCGGGGCGCTGCCCGCCGACCCGGGCGAGGTGCTGGCCGGTTTCCTCGGCGCGCTGGGCGTGGCCGACGCGGCGCTCCCGCAGGGGACGGCGGAGCGGGCCGCGCTGTTCCGGTCCCGGGTGGCGGGGCTGCGGGTGCTGATCGTGCTGGACGACGCCCGCGACACCCGGCAGATCGGGCCGCTGCTGCCCGGCAGCCGCTCGTGCGCGGTGCTGGTGACCAGCCGGGCGTGGCTGTCGGGGCTGCCGATGACCCGGCAGGTGGGCCTGGAGCCGCTGACTCCGGAGGAGTCGGTGCGGCTGCTCTCGGCGATCGCCGGGGAGCCGCGGGTGGCGGCCGAGCCGGCGGCGGCCCGGCGGCTGGCGGCGGCCTGCGGGTTCCTGCCGCTGGCGGTGCGGACGGCGGCGTCCCGGCTGGCGGCCCGGCCGGCCTGGGAGCTGTCGCACATGGCGGACCGGCTGGCCTCCGAGCGGCGGCGGCTGGCCGAGTTGGAGACCGGGGAACTGGCGGTCGCCGCGTCGTTCCGGCTCAGCTACGACCAGCTCGACGCGGAGACCGCCCGGGCGTTCCGGCTGCTGTCGCTGGCGGACGGCCCGGGGGTGTCCTCGGCGGCGGCCGCGGTGCTGCTGGCGCTGCCGGAGCCGGAGGCCGAGCGGCTGGCCGAGTCGTTGACCGATCTGGGGCTGCTGTCCTGCCCGTACCCGGGCCGCTACCAGTACCACGACCTGCTGCGGCTGTTCGCCCGCGAGCTGGTCCGGGAGGTGGACGGGGAGGCCGCCGGGCGGGCCGCCGTCGAGCGGCTGCTGCGGCACTACCTGGCGACGGTGGCCGGCCTGTACCGGGTGGTCCGGCCCGGCTACCCCTTCCCGGACCTGGTGGCGGCGGGGGCCGGGCGGGAGGCCGCCGGACGGGAGTTCACCGGGCCGGCCGAGGGGCTGCGCTGGGCCCGGCAGGAGGTGCCCGCGGTGCTGGCCGTCGCCGGGCAGGCCGCCCGCGATCCGGACGGCCCGCTGGTGCTGGTCGCGGACCTGACGCTGGTGCTGATCCAGCTGATCGACCTGGGCACGGCCGTGCCGGAGCTGTGCGACCTGGCCGGGCGGGTGGCCGAGGCCGCCCGGGCGGCGGGCCTGCCGGAGAGCGAGGCGCGGGCCCGGTACACGCTGATGTGGGCGCAGCGGGAGTTCCAGCGCACCGCGCAGGCCCGCTCCGAGGCGGCCCGGGTGGTCGCGCTGGCGCGGCGGACCGGGCAGCCGGCCCTGCTGCCGGGCGCGCTGGTGGCGCTGGCGCTGACCAGCCTCCCGCACTGCACGGACGAGGAGGTCACCGCCTGGTGCGACGAGGCGGTGCGCCTGGGCGTCGAGCTGGGCAACCGGTCCTCGCACGCCTTCGTGGAGGGGATGGCGGCGCTGGCGGACGTCGCCGTCGGCCGGCCGGAGTCGGCGCTGCGCCGGGCCGAGCGCAGCCTGTCGGCCTTCCGGGGCCTGGGTGACTTCGTCGGCCAGGTCCACATGCTCTACGCCCGGGCGGGGGCGCTGTACGGGCTGGGCCGGTTCGAGGCAGCGGCCCGGGACTACGAGGAGTGCCTGGGCGCCCTGCGCGCGCTCGGCTCCTGGGACCGGATGCCGGGCGTGCTGGTGTCGCTGGCCGACTCCTACCGGGCGGCCGGGCGGCCGGCCCGGGCGCTGGAGGCGGCCGAGCAGGCGCTGGCGATCGCCGATCGGGTCGGCCTGGAGCACCGCAGGGCGGGTGCGCTGAGCGCGATCGACCAGGCGCTGTCCGACCTCGGGGAGTCCGGCCGCGGTCGGGCCTGCCTGGCGTAGCCGGCCTTTCCGGACGGCCCCGGCGGGGGCCTCCGCCGCCTCCCGGAACATTCCCCCCGCAACTCCGTTATCTCGCCGAGATACTGCGCGCAGGCTGCGCAACGATCATCACGGATCAATTTCGGCGGGAACGGCCGAGTGGTGAATGGGCGTCCGGGACGCCTTTCGTCCGGGCCGGTCGCCGGTTCACCGGACTTCGGGACCGGAAGTCCGGTCCGGCGGCCGGGCGGAAGTCGGTCCGCCGGGGCGCCGGCGATTCCCGGGCGGATTCCGCACGCCCGTTCCCCGTTCGTCCCGGGGGCCCGGAACGGAGTCGGGGCACTTCGCGCCGGGGCAGGGTCCGCTGCCCCATCGGGCAGGGTCGGCGGGCGGCGGGGCCGGGCCGGCGGCGGTGCGTTGACACCCCAGTTTGGTCTAGTCCACTGTGGTGCGACCAGGTCGTCCACGGTGCCGCCGCAGCCCTCCGCCACTCGTCGGCGAGCCCGTCCGGGACGGCCGGGCCGGCCGGTCAGGGCAGCTCCTCCCCGCTCGACCGCCAGGCGCCGCGACGAATCTGACGACCAGACGGAGATTCCCACACCATGCAACGAGTCTGCCTCGCCCTGCCCACCATGCGGTCCTGCCCCGGCACCATCGTGGACCTCGCCGAGGAGGCGGCCTACGCCGTCGAGACCTTCGGGGTCGAGGTCCACCTCCTCGTCCTCGACACCACCGAGGGCGCCGACTTCGCGAAGAACGCGGACGCCGTGGCCGCGCTGGCCCCCTCCCCCGGCGTGTCCGTCCACCACCTCGGCAACGAGGCGCAGCGCGCGTTCTTCCTCGACGTGGCGCGGCGCTCCGGCGGCGCCGACCCCGAGCTGCTGCTCGACCTGATGCTGCCGCAGGCCGTCGCGTACGGCTCCTGCGTCAACCGGATCTTCCTGGGCGCCGCCGCCCTGGGCTGCACCTCGGCGCACCTGCGCAACGACGACTTCGACTACCGGGTCGTCGACGGGGAGAAGACGTTCCCGATCCACCACGAGCTGCTGTCGATCGGCAAGCCGGCCGGGGAGGCGGTGGCCGGGGTGGCCCGCTCCGAGCTCGACCCGGCAGACGCGGACCGGCCGGTGATGCTGGTCAGCGCCTCCTTCATGGGCGAGCTCAACGTGGACATCGGCGAGATCAACGAGCTGGACCCGGAGGTCTACCGGGACCTGGTGCGGCTGTGGACGCCGCGGGTGTGGACGCGGGAGCAGCAGGACGCCATGGTGGAGATCTCCTTCAAGGGCGCCGAACCGGAGACCTTCGACCGCGACGACTCGGTGCTCGGCGTGCCGGACATCTGGGACGTCTACATGTGCAACGTCGCCATCGACCACCGGGGTTACGAGGTGCTGCCGCTGGTGCCCGCGCTGCGCACCATCGGCAGCGACTACGCGCTGCTGCACGCCCTGGTCCACGCCGAGCTGCCCGCCGTCATCCACAGGCGGCACATCGTCAACTACTACACGCCCGAACGCCGGGTCGGCGCCGGGTTCGTCTCCTACCAGCTGCGCTTCGTGAAGATGCTGCTCTCGATGCTGTACCTGTACCCGGTCTACGGCCAGATGATCGACCTCGGTCGCGGACTGCTGGACGAGCGGCACGAGCTGAGGGTCGAGCCGATCCTCGGCCTGGTGCGCAGCACCTTCGACCTGGACCGGGACGTCAACGAGCAGTGCCTGGACGAGGTGGACCGCTGCTACCGCGCGCTGGGCGGCAAGTACGCCGAGCTGGCGGACGTGGTGGCCGGGCAGCGGCAGCAGCTCCTGGACGAGGCCCGCGAGGACGCGGTGCGCTGGGCGGTGCTGATCGAGGCCTGGGCCCCGATGGTGGCCGCCGCCCGCGAGCGGGGCCTCGGCGCGGTCGGGACCGCCGGGTGAGCGAGGAGTTCCTGATCCGGCAGCTGGCCGAGCGGGACTGGGACGCCGTGGTCGCGCTGGAGCACGAGGCCTACGCGGCCGACGGCCTCTCCGAGGGCCGGGAGGCGCTGCGGTCCCGGGTCGCCTGCTCGCCGGGGACCTGCTTCGTGCTGGAGCAGCGCGGCACCGTCCGCGGCTACCTGCTGAGCCTGCCGTACCCGCCGCTGCGCTGCCCGGACCTCGCCGTGGCGGAGGCCGGGGCGTTCGAGTCGGACAACCTGCACGTGCACGACCTGGTGCTGGCCGAGGACCTGCGCGGCCGGGAGCTCGCCGCGAAGCTGATGGAGCACGTGCAGGAGCGGGCGGTGGCGGAGGGCTTCGTGCAGGTCTCGATGGTCGCGGTGCGCGGCTCCGACATCCTGCTGCGCTTCTACGGCTACCGCGCGCACCGGGAGGTGGAGCTGCCCGCGTCGTACGGGCGGCGGGCGGTCTACATGTCGAAGCCCCTGGGCTGAGGGCCCCGAACGGGAGGAGCCCGACCGGCTTGCCGGTCGGGCTCCTCGTCGTGCTGTCGGGACGTCAGGCCCAGTGGTGCCGGCGGACGGTGAACGGGCGGTCCCCGTCGGCGGCGACCGCCGCGCGGAACGGTCCGGGGACGGGGACGTCGGCGAGCCGGAGCGGGCCGGGGCCGAGCTGGCCCGGGTCGGCCAGGCGCAGCGGGGAGGGGCCGGCCAGCGGGAGGCCGAGGCCCTGGGCGAGCCGGCCGCCGTACACCTTGACGCAGGCCTCGCGGCGGCACCAGAGCCGGGTGAAGCGCTCGGCGCCGTCGGCCGGGGTGGGTGCGTCCAGGACGAGGGCCGCGTCGGCGGGCGGGAAGTGGCGGCGGGCGATCCGGGCGCCGACGCCGGGCGGGCGGAGCTGCTCGACGTCGGCGCCGACCCGGCGGCCGGTCGCGACGGCGAGCAGCGCGAGGGCGCCCGAGGCGGACCAGTTGACGTCGAGGCCGGTGTCGGCGGCGGGGGCGGGCTTGCCGTGCGGGCCGCGCCGCCACGCCAGGTCGGCGGGCGCGACGGCGAGCCGTTCGGCGACCAGCAGCCGGACGGCGCCGCGGACCACGGCGAACCGCTCGCCCTGCCGGGGGTCGCGGGCCCGGTCGGCCCGCTCGCGCTCCTCGGCGTCGAGCAGGCCGTACAGCCGGCGGACGACGGCCGGGGGCTGGTCGGTCGGGATGCTCCAGACGTCGATGACGTCGGTCGTCGGTGCCGCGTTCACGGCAGGGTGAGGGTGCTGAGCCGGCCCAGGCGCCGGTCGTGGTCGGCGACCAGCAGCGGACCGGTGGTGCCGGGCGCGGCGAGGCGCTCGGCGAGCAGGCTCCAGACGCCGGTGAACGGCTGGCCGGGGCGGGCCGCCCCGGCGCCGTCGGGGGCGCCGTGGGAGGCCAGCCCGGCGGCGAGCAACAGCCCGGCGCCGGACCCGAGTCGACGGTGCTCGTCGCGGACGGAGCGCAGGGCCCCGGCACCGTCCGGCTGGGCCTGCTGGCGGACCCGCATCCCCTCCTCCGCGCCCGCCTCGCAGACCAGGACGACGGCGCGGTGCTCGGCGGGCAGCTCGACGGGCTCGGCGGGCCGGTGGTGCAGGGCGCTCTGCTCGGCGAGCACGATCACGGCCCGCCGGCAGCCGCCGGTGCGGTGGTGGGCGGCGGCGATCCGCAGCGCGGCGAAGGCGGTGGCGCTGCCCTGGTCGCAGACGGCGAAGGCGGTCGGCCGACCGGGGCAGTGCCAGCTGAGCCGGAGCGAGGCGGGCGCGGCGGGCCGGACGTCCGGGGAGGAGAAGGCGAGGATCAGCAGGTCCGCGGGTTCGCCCCCGGGGAGGGCCTGTTCGAACAGGCCGGCGGCCATCTCGCCGTAGTCGTGCCCGGCGCCCTCCGCCAGCAGGTCCTCGCGCAGCGCCAGGCCGTACGGGCGGACCAGGTCGTCGGTGAAGGTGCGCAGGTCGGGGTGGAGCGAGGCCGCGGAGCGGCCGTCGAATCCGGCGGCGACCGCCCTGGTCACGCGCAGGCCCCGGGTTTCGGCGGGCACCGGGTCAGTCCTCGTCGACGTGGTGCCCGACGACGTAGTCGGTGAGGCTGTCGACGGAGCGGACGTCGTCGATGACGAGGTGCTCGACGTCGACCTGGATGGCGAGCGTCTCCTCGATGTCCAGGACCAGTTCGACGATGCCGGAGGAGGTGAGGCCGAAGTCGTCGAAGAAGCAGGCGTTCTCGGGGACGTCGGCGAGCTCGACGCCCAGGACGCGCGGCAGCACGTCCTCGATGCCGCGCCGGATGCGGGCGCGCACCTCGGGGTCGACCGGCTCGGCCGCGGGCGGGGCCCCAGTGGGCGGGGCCTCAGCGGGCAGGGCGGCGGTGGGCAGGGCGGATTCTGACATGGGTGGACCGTCCGGTGGTGGAGGGGAGGAGCGGGGACGCGGCGGCGGGTCAGTGCCGCAGGACCATGGCCGCGAAGGTGGCGCCGATGCCGGCGGCGGCGATCAGGTAGTGGTCGCCCGGCCGGAGCGCTCCGCCGGTGGTGGCGGTGCGGAGGTTGACGAAGGCGTCCGCGGCGAAACTGTGTCCGACCGAGGCCACGTTGTCCAGGACCACCCGCTCGACGGGGTAGCCGAGTTGGCGGCAGGTCGCCCGCCAGGAAGCCTGGTTGACGTTGTGCGGGAGCAGCAGCGCGATGTCGGAGAGGTCCAGACCCGCCTGGTCGAGCGCGGCCCGGACGGTCTCGATCATGGTGGGCTGGTACTCCCGCTGGTAGCGGGTCATCAGCTCCGGGTCCTCGGCCGGTCGGCCGTAGAACTCGGGGCGCTGGCGGACCGCGTAGGAGAGCACCCGGTTGTGGTCGCCGCCGGGGCTGACCAGGCAGGCCGTCGCGGCCTCGGCGAAGATCGTGGTGTCGGGGAGGAGCTGGGCGTCCCGGGTGAAGGTCTTCTCCCCCGCCACCACCAGGGCCAGCGCCGAGGGGTCGCCGTCGTCCGCCAGCAGCCGTCCGGCCAGGTCGATGGCCAACAGCGAGGCGGCGCAAGCCTGTTGGGTGACGGTGAAGGCGTCGGCCCGGGTGAGGCCGAAGCGTTCCTTGAGCTGGTGCAGGGGGTTGATCGGGTAGGGCGCGGCGACCGGCGTGTTGCGGGCGTGCAGCAGGTACCGAACGCGGTGTTCGTTGCCGCGCAGTTCGGGCAGGGCCCGGACGGCGGCGGTCAGCAGGTCGAGCAGCGTCCCGTCCGGGTCCAGGCGCACCTGGTCCAGGCCGTGGAAGCGGCGGAAGAGTCGGAGTTGACGTGGGGTAAGGCCGATCCGGGCGCCCACGTCCTCGATCGGTTCGAGTCGCGGGGGGAGGTGGACGGCCACTGCCTCCAGTGCGGTCACCCCGGTTAGTATTCCCACGCTCCGTGGGTCGCACAAGCGATCACCGATCCGGAGCCCCCTCCCTCACCCCGTTGCCGTCGAGCCGGTGGAGCCTTCCGATGACTGATTCCCAGCCTTCCTCCGTGTACCCAGAAACCGCTTCCGAGCTGCCCTCCGCGCCGCTCCCCGGGCCGTCGTCCGGGCTGGACCCGGAGTTGCTGGCCGCGCTGGCCGAGGCCGCCGACGCTCTGCCCGAATGGGCAGAGTCGCTCGCCCCCGAGGACCGGCTCGACGGTGATCTCGCCCTGGACGAAAGCGAGTTCGCCGCGCTGGACGCGCTGCTGCGGGAGCGCTTCGGCGCCGACCTGGGCGCGCTGCGGGCCGGCCTCGACCTGGACGGCCTGGCCGCGCTGACCGTCGGCGACCTGGCGGAGCTGGTGCGCCGGTGAGCCGCTTCCTGATGGTGGTGCCCCCGCTGGCCGGGCACGTCAATCCGGCGGCCGGGATCGCGGACGAGCTGCTCGCGCGCGGCCACCAGGTGGCCTGGACCGGCACCGAGACGATGCTGCGGCCGCTGCTCGGCCCGGACGCCCGGATCTTCGGCACCGGCAACCGGGTGTTCCGGGCGATGGGGGGCCACGGCCTGGCCTCGCTGCGCTCGCTGTGGGAGGGCTTCGTCGTCCCGTACGCCAAGTTCACCCTGAAGCCGCTGGACGCGGTGGTGCGGGAGTTCCGGCCGGACGCGCTGCTGGTGGACCAGCACACTCCGGCGGGCGCGCTGGTCGCGCACCGGCACGGGCTGCCGTGGGCGACGCTGGCGCCGGGGGCGATGGAGCTGGGCCGCCCGTACCGGCACCTACCGCGGGTCGAGGCCTGGACGGCGGGCCTGCTGGCGGGGCTGTGGCAGCGGGCGCAGCTGCCCGCCGGGGAGTTCACCGACCCGCGCCTGTCGCCGCACCTGGTGCTGGCCACCTCCGGCCGGGCGCTGCTCGGCGAGCTGCCGCCGCTGGCGCAGCTCGCCCTGGTGGGGCCGGTGCTGACCGGGCGTCCGGCGGATCCGGCGTTCCCGTGGGAGCGGCTGGCGCCGGGCCGGCGCACCGTGCTGGTCACCATGGGGACCATGTCGGACGCGGTCGGCGCGGACTTCCTGGACCGCACCGTCCGGGCGCTGGCCCACTTCGGCGACGGCGTGCGGGCGGTGGTCGCCGCGCCCCGGGGGGCACTCCCCGCTGCCCTTCCGGACTCCGTGCTGGTGGTCGATCGGGCACCCGTGCTGGAGCTGCTGTCGGAGGGCCGCTTGGACGCGGTGCTCTGCCATGGTGGGATGAACACCGTGGTCGAGTCGCTGTCGCACGGTGTCCCCGTGCTGGCGGCGCCGATCCGCAACGACCAGCCGTTCGTGGCGCAGCGGGTCGTGGAGGCCGGGGCCGGCCTCCGGATCCCGTTCGCCCGGGTCAGTCCGCCGGTGATCGCCGAGCGGCTGCGGCGGGTGTTCGACGAGCCCTCCCACCGGGCGTCCGCCGAGCTGATCGGCCGTCAACTGCTGTCCGGCGGAGGGGCGTTGACCGCCGCCGACCGGATGGAAGCACTGGTCGCCCCCTGATACCGCCTCGCGTCCGCCAACCGCCGAACCATGAGCGGTGGTTGGCGGGCGCAGGCCCCCGCACTCCACTCCAGCACGGGAGTTCTGGTTGATCGAGACCAAGGGACTTCGCAAGTCCTATCCGTCCGGAAGACACGGCCGGACCGTGGTCGACGCCGTCCGCGGCATCGACCTGGACGTCCAGGCAGGTGAGATCTTCGGATTCCTCGGCCCCAACGGCGCCGGGAAGACCACCACCCTGCGCATGCTCGCCACGCTCATCCGCCCGGACGGCGGCGAAGCCCTGATCGCCGGCGCCGACCTGCTGGCCGACCCGGCCGGGGTCCGCCGCCGGATCGGCTACGTCGCCCAGGGCGGCGGCACCGCCGACGCGGTCACCGGGCGGGAGGAGCTGGTCATGCAGGCCAGGATGTACGGCAGCCGCAAGGCCGAGGCCCAGCGGCAGGCCGAGGACGCCCTCGAGGCGTTCGACCTCACCGAGTTCGCCGACCGCCCCTGCAGCACCTACTCCGGCGGCCAGCGCCGCCGGGTGGACATCGCGCTCGGGGTGATCCACTCCCCGAAGGTGCTGTTCCTGGACGAGCCGACGGTGGGCCTCGACCCGGCCAGCCGGGGCCAGGTGTGGGCCGAGATCGAGCGGCTGCGCACCGAGGGCATGACGGTGGTGGTGACCACCCACTACCTGGACGAGGCGGACGCGCTCTGCGACCGGGTCGCGATCGTCGACCACGGGCAGATCGTCGTCGAGGGCACCCCCGAGGAGCTCAAGCGCGAGATCTCCGGCGACGTCGTCCTGCTCGGCCTCGCCGCCGACGGGGCCGGGCCCGCCGCCGACGCACTGCGCGAGCAGCCCTACCTGCACCGGCTGGAGCAGGGCGAGGACGGCCTGCGGCTCTACCTGGACGACGGCGCGGCGGCGATCCCCCGGCTGCTGAGCGTCCTGAACGGGGCGGGCATCGTCCCCGGCACCGTCCAGCTCCAGCGGCCGAGCCTGGACGACGTGTTCCTGGCCCGCACCGGCCGCTCCATCGAACAGTCCTGACGAACCCTGGGGTCCCTTCCGTGAAGCTCGCCCGTGACACCTGGCTGGTCTTCCAGCGGCAAGTGCTGCTGATGTGGCGCACACCGATCTGGATCGTGATCGGCATCACCCAGCCCGTCTTCTACCTGCTGCTGTTCGCCCCGCTGCTGAAGAAGGTGCTGGCACCCATGGGCGCCACCAGCTACGCCGAGGCGTACCAGATCTACGTCCCCGGCCTGTTGGCGGTGCTCTGCATCTTCGGCGGCCTCTACACCGGGTTCAGCCTGCTCGGCGAGCTGAAGGCCGGCATCATCGAGCGCTCCCGGGTGACCCCGGTCAGCCGGCTCGCCCTGCTGCTGGGGCGGGCGCTGCGCGAGACGCTCGGCCTGCTCGTCCAGGCGGTCATCATCACCCTGGTCGCGCTGCCGTTCGGCCTCCGGGTCGACCTGCCGAGCCTGCTGCTGGCGTACGTGCTGCTCGGCCTGCTGGCCCTGATGACCTCGGCCATCTCGTACGGCATCGCGCTGGCGCTGCCCAACGACGCCGCGATGGCGCCGGTGGTGAACACCATCGCGCAGCCGATCGGCCTGCTCTCCGGGGTGCTGCTGCCGCTGGCGCTGGCGCCGGTGTGGCTGCAGACGGTGGCCGAGTCCCCCCGCCGCCGTTCTCAGCCCGCGGCGGCCCGGTCGCGGGCCGAGCGGATGAAGGCGGCCAGCCGGGTCACGCCCTGCTCGATCCGGGGCCCGCTCAGCGCGCTGATCGACAGCCGCAGCCGGCGCTCGCCGCCGCCCGCCGGGTAGAACGGGGCCATCGGCGTCCAGAGCACGCCGTGGTCGCGGGCGCAGCGCTCCATCGCCGCCCCGTCGGCGGTGAACGGCACCTCCAGCACGGCGAAGAAGCCGCCCGCCGGCTCGTTCCAGGACACCCCGAGCCGTTCCCGTTCGGCCGCCGGGAAGTGCCGCTCCAACTCCCGCAGCAGGACTGCCAGGTTGGCCGCGTAGTGGGTGCGCGCGGGGGCGTTGGCGGCGCGCAGCCGGCAGTCGTGGCGCAGCAGCATGCCGCCGATCACGGCCTGGCTGAGCGCCGGGGTGTTGACCGTCGTCATGCTCTTCAGCTTCGCCAGCTCGTCGGCGAGCAGCGTGGTCCGGCCGTCGGGGGCGACCACCGGCTGGTCGGCGACGACGTAGCCGAGCCGGGCGCCGGGGAAGCAGGTCTTGGCGAAGGAGCCGAGGTACACCACCCGCCCGCGGTTCCCGTCCAGGGCCTTCAGGGTGGGGCGCGCACCCTCCTCCCGGGCGAAGAAGCCGTACGGGTTGTCCTCGATCACCAGCAGCCCCTCCTCGGCCGCCGTCGCCAGCAGCCCGGCGCGCGCCGCGACCGGCATGCTGGTGCCGGACGGGTTGGCGAAGTCGGGGACGACGTAGAGCGCGCGCGGGCGGCGGCCGGAGGCGCGGACGGCGCGGGCCGCCTCGTGCACCGCGTCCGGGTCCGGGCCGCCGCCGGGGCCCTCGGGGACGGGGACGGTCGCCAGGTCGAGCAGCCGGGCGGCGCCGGTGACGCCGACGTAGCAGGGCGAGCTGACCAGCAGCACGTCCTCGGGCGTGGCGCACAGGGCGCGCAGCACCAGCAGCATGCCCTCCTGGGCGCCGACGGTGAGCACCAGCGCCTCGGGGGCGACGTCCAGGCCCTCGTCGTTGGCGAGGGTGCGGGCGACCAGGTCCGCGACGATGCCCTTGGTGGGTCCGTACTGGAACAGCGCGGTGCGCACGGCGCCGCCGCTCAGGCCGCGTTCGGCGAGGTGGGCGAGGTAGGTGTCCAGGTAGGTGTGGACGTCCTCGGGTTCGAAGGAGCCCTCGTGCGGGCGGCCGGGAGCGAAGGAGAGCGCGTCCGGGTAGCGCTCGGTGACCTCGTTGAGGAAGGTCATCGCGTCCAGCAGCGGGTCGGCGAGGCTGGCGTGCAGGTCGTCCAGCCGGAGCGGGGTGACGGTGGTGGTGGTCATCGCAGGGCCTCGCGCAGTCGGTCGGCGGCGTACTGCTGGGCGTCGCGGCCGTCGTCCAGGACGCCGGACATCGCGAAGAAGCCGTGCGGCATGCCGTCGTAGCGGCGCAGTTCGACGGGCACCCCCGCGGCGCGCAGGGCCCGCGCGTACTGCTCGCCCTCGTCGCGCAGCGGGTCGTACTCGGCGGTGATCACGGTGGCGGGCGGCAGGCCGGCCAGCGAGGGGGCGCGCAGCGGGGAGGCCAGCGGGTTCGCGCCGTCGGCCGGGTCGGCCAGGTAGTGGCCCCAGTACCAGGCGACCGAGCGGCGGTTGAACAGCAGCGGGTCGTCGTGCTCGCGGACGGACGGGGTGTCCGCGGCGTGGTCGGTGTTGGGGTAGACCAGCAGCTGGTGCCGGATCGGCGGGCCGCCGCGTTCGCGGGCCAGCAGGGTGAGCGCGGCGGCCAGGTTGCCGCCCGCGCTGTCGCCCGCGACGGCCAACCGCCCGGGGTCGGCGTCCAGTTCGGCGGCGTGCGCGGCGATCCACTCGGCGGCGGCGGCCACGTCGTGCACGGCGGCCGGGAAGGGGTGCTCGGGGGCGAGCCGGTAGCCGACCGCGACGGTGACGCAGCCCGCCGCGTTGGTGAGCCGACGGCAGATCGCGTCGCCGGTGTCGAGCGAGCCGAGCGTCCAGCCGCCGCCGAACAGGTAGAGCAGGACGGGGGGTCGGGCGTCCCGGGCACTGCCGCCGACCGGGCGGTAGACCCGCAGCGGCAGCGGGCCGCCGGGGCCGGGGACGGTCAACTCCTCGACGGCGCCGACGGGTTCCGGGTTCCCGGCGGCGGCCCGGATGTCGGCGAGGTCGGCGGCGCGGGCCTCGGCGAGGCTGCGGGCGTACAGCGGCGGGGTGCCGGCGGCGGCGCGCTGCCGGCGCAGGGCCTCGGCCTGGGGGTGCAGTGGCAAGGGACGTTCCTGGGGTCGGACCGCCGGTCAGCGGCGGTGGTGCTCGGGGGCTTCGGGGCTTCGGGGCTTCAGGGGGCTTCGGCGTTTCGGCGGCCGGGCGGTGGGCCCGCGGCGGCAGTCGGGCGCCCGGGCTGGAGTCGGTCGACTCCTCGGCCGCACCGGTGGGTTACGGGTTCCGGCGGCGGCGAGCACCTCAGCCTCGGGGCGCGGCGGCAGGGGGCGTTCCCGGGGGCGGGTCCGATGCCCGGACCGGCCGAGGCGGGGCACGGCGGACACGAGGATACGGGGACGGGGCGCTCCTGGAGACCTGCCCGCCGCCTGACGACGACGGCAGCGCACCGCCGCGCGTGAGCCTCCGTACGTCAGTGGTGGGGCGCGGCGGCGACGGCGGTGCGGTCGAGGTCGGCCAGCCGGGGGCGCCCCAGCAGGGCCATCGTGTCGTCGAGTTCGGCCTTCAGCAGGTCGAGGACCCGGGCGACGCCGTCCTCCCCGTCGACGGCCAGGCCCCACAGGACCGGGCGGCCGATCAGGACCGCCCGGGCGCCGAGGGCGATCGCGAGGGCAACATCCGTGCCCGTCCGGACACCGCCGTCCAGGAGGACGGGCAGGTTCGGCGGCGCCGCGGCGGCCACTTCGGGCAGCGCCGCGAGGGTCGCCAGGGCACCGTCGAGCTGGCGGCCGCCGTGGTTGGAGACCACGACGGCGTCGACGCCGTGCTCGGCGGCCAGCCGGGTGTCCTCGGCGGTCAGGATCCCCTTGAGGACGATCGGCAGGCTGCTGCGCTCGCGCAGCCAGGCGAGGTCCGCCCAGGTCAGGGTGGGGTCGAACTGCTCCCTGGCGTGGTCGGCGGGGCCGGAGCTCCCTTCGTCGGCGCGGTGGCTGGCGGCCATCAGGGCCGGGTCGAGGTTGACGGCGCGGACGTGCGCGGGGATGGCGAAGCCGTTGCGGGCGTCGCGCAGCCGCCGGCCGATCCGGGGGGCGTCCACGGTCAGCACCAGGGCCCGGTAGCCGGCGGCTTCGGCGCGTTCGACCACGGCGGCCAGCGCGTCGCGGCGGCGCAGCCAGTACAGCTGGAGCCAGAGCGGGCCGGTGGCGGCCTCGGCGATGGACTCCAGGGTGCGGCTGGCGAAGATCCCGGCGACCATCAGCGCCCCGGCGCGGCCGGCCGCGCGGGCGGTGGCGGTCTCGCCCTCGGGGTGGAACAGCTGGTGGTAGGCCATCGGCGCGATGCCGACGGGGGTACTCAGCGGGCTGCCGAGCAGGGTGAGGCGCTGGTCGGTGGCGGAGACGTCGACGAGGATGCGCGGGCGCAGCCGGCAGTGCGCGAACTGGGCGCGGTTGGCGGCGAGGGTGCGTTCGGCGCCGCTGCCGCCCTGCGCGAAGTCCCAGGTCCCGGCGGGGAGCCGGGCGCGGGCCGCGCGTTCGAAGTCGGGCAGTTCGAGTGGTCCCACGGGGTTTGCCTTTCCGGGCAGGCCGCGCTCGGGCCCGCTCCGGCCCGGCAGCGTAGGAGGCCGCGCGCCCAATGGTCTAGACCTTGCTTCGGTTCGATCGCCTGTGCAATCGTCAGGAAGTCGAACCGACCCGTCGGTTGCGACCGATGTCCATCCGACCTCCCCTTCGTGGAGTGGCGTTGACCGGCTCTTTCGCACCTTCTCCCTCGCCTGCCGAGACCCCGGACGACTGGGTGAACCGCTTCCTGCTCGCCGGGCCCGACGACCAGGAGTGCCTGCGCTTCGGCGCCCCCGTGGACCGCGCCGCCCTGCGCGCCCTGGTCGCCGAACAGGCCGGGCGGCTCGCCGCGGCGGGCCTGTCGCGCGGCGGCACCGTCGCGCTGCGGCTGGCCCCCTCGCTCGGCTACACCGCCGCACTGCTCGCCTGCTGGCAACTGGGCGCCCAGACCGTCCTGCTGGACCACCGGCTCACCGACCACGAGGTCGCGCTCGCCGTCGAACGCCTGGCGCCCCAGGTCCTGGTGGAGTCGGCGCACGGCCCCGCCGCGGCGATGCGCGGCTTCGCCGAGACCGACCCGGTGCCGGTGGCGCGGCCGGAGGGCCGCCCGGCCGCGACCGGCCACGCGCTGGTGCAGCTCAGCTCCGGATCGACCGGCCCGGCCAAGGTGATCGCCCGCACCGCCGCCGACCTGCTGCGCGAACTCGACTGCTACGCACGGCTGGCGGCGTTCCCGAAGGCCGGGGAGCGGGTCGTCCTGCTCTCCTCGATGGTGCACGTCCTGGGCCTGGTCGGCGGGCTGCTCAACAGCCTGCACGCCCGGGTGCCGCTGACCGTCCCCGAGCGGATGACGACGGCGGGCATCCTGGCCGCGGTCGCCGGGGACGACCGGCCGGCCACCGTGATCGGCGTCCCCTTCCACGCCGAGCTGCTGGCCGGCGCGGCCGCTCCCCCGCCGCTGCCGCAGCTGCGCCGGATGATCGTCGCCGGCGAGCTGGTCCGCCCGGGCCTGCCCGCCGCCTTCACCGCCCGGTACGGCGTGCCGCTGGGCACCATGTACGGGATGACCGAGCTCGGCGTCATCGCCACCGACCTCGACGGCACCCTGCACCCGGAGACCGCGCCCGTCCACGGCATGGACCTGCGCGAGGACGGCGGCGAACTGCACGTCGCCGTGGCCGACTCGCCCTACCCCGGCCTCACCGACCCGACCCGCTGGTCGGACGGCCGGCTGCACACCCGCGACGCCGGCCGGATCGACCCGGTGACCGGCCGGGTCACCGTGCTCGGCCGGCGCGACTCCCAGGTCTCCATCGGCGGCCTCAAGGTCGACCTCAACGAGGTCGAGCACACCCTGGCGGCGCTGCCCGAGGTCCGCGAGGCGGTGGTGGTCTTCGCGGACGGCGCCATCGAGGCGTACCTGGCCACCGGGACCGCCGACCAGGCCGACGCCGTCCGGGACGCGCTGACCCGCGAACTGGCCGCCTTCAAGCGGCCCCGGCGGCTCGCCTTCCTCCCGGCGCTGCCCCGCACCGCCACCGGCAAGCTCGTCCGCGACACCGCCGCGCTGCGCGCCGCCGCCCCCTGACCGACCGCACACCGCACCGAACCCCGACCCAGTACGAGGAGCACCACCATGCAGGAGCGCATCCACGAGTTCGTCCTCGCGGCACTCGCCGAGATGAACTACGACATCGACCAGGTCACCGGCGACACCGACCTCGGCCCGGCCGGCCTCGACCTCGAGTCGCTGGCCCTCGCCGACCTCTCGGTGCAGGTCGAGGACGAGTTCGGGGTCAAGTTCGACATGGACGAGATGGAGACCACCGCGCTGATGACCCTCGACCAGTTCACCGCCGACGTGGCCCGCCGGGTCGCCGCCAACGCCGCCGCCGCGGCCGGCAGCGCCGCGTGAGCACGCCCGTACCGCCGGACCGGGCCGCGGTCGTGGAGATGCTCGCGGCGTTCGGGCAGCGGGCCGCGAGCAGCGTGCCCGAGAACCTCGGATCGCTCGAACTCACCTGGCTGACGGCCGAGTTCGAGCAGCGCTACGGCATCGAGCTGGAGCTCTCCGACGAGCAGTTCGCGGCCGTCCGCACGGTGGACGACGCCGTCGCGGTGCTGCGCGCGGCCGTGCTCACCACCACCCCCGGCGGCGGCACCGGCACCGGCACCGGCACCGGCACCGGCACCAGCGGCGGCGGCACCGACACCGGCAGCGGCGGGGTCGCGCGGTCATGAGCTCCAGCACGCCGCCGGCCGACCGGCCGGTGTTCACCGGCCTCGGGGTGCTCAGCGCCTTCGGCACCGGACTCGCCCCGCTGGCGGCCGCGGCCGCCCGGGCCGAGACCGGCTTCACCGAGGTGACCCGCTTCGACGTCGGCCGGCGCAGCACCCGGCGGGCGGCCCTGCTGCCCGACCCGCCGCCGCTCGCCGACGCGGTGCTCGGCGCCGTCAGCGACGCCTGCGAGCAGTCCGAACTCCCCTCGGGCGCACCGCTGTTGCTCGCCCTGCACAGCGACCTGCGCACCCGCGAGGTCGCCGCGGAGGTGTCGCGGGGCGCCGTCGCCCTCGGCCTGTCCGGGGTGGCCCGGGTCTACACCGGCGCCTGTGTGGCGGCCGCCACCGCGGTGGCCGACGCCGCCGCGCTGGTCGGCTCCGGCCGGCACCCCCGGGTGGTGGTCGCGGCCGGGCACCTGGTGGAGCCGGGTGTCTTCGCGGCCTTCGACGCGGGGCGGGCACTGGCCCGCGACGGGGAGTTGCGGCCGTTCAGCGCCGGGCGCGGCGGCACCCTGCTCGGGGACGCCGCGGCGGCCGTGGTGGTCGAGACGGCGGGCGCCGCCGCCGGGCGCGGTGTCCGTCCGCTGGCCCGGCTGGCCGGCTGGGGCCGCTCCGGGGACGCCCACCACGTGTGCCGGCCGCGGCCCGACGGCGCGGGCGCGGCCCGGGCCGTCCGGTCCGCGCTGGCCCGGGCGGGGGTCGCCCCGTCCGAGGTGGGCTACGTCAACGCCAACGGCACCGGCTCGCCGATGTCCGACCTGGCGGAGGCGCGGGCGCTGCGCGAGGTGTTCGGCGAGGCCCTGGACGCGCTCCCGGTGAGCTCCAGCAAGTCCGTCCACGGCCACGCGCTGGAGGCCTCCGCGCTACTCGAACTCGCGGTCACCATCGGCGTGTTGGGCGGCGGAGGGCTTCCGGTGAACGCGGGCTGGCTGGGTCCGGACCCGGAGATCGAACTGAACCTCGTCCTGGCCGGGCCCCGCGCGGACGCCCGTCCCCGCTGCGCGCTGAGCCTCAACTCGGCGTTCGGCGGCGCCAACACCGCACTCCTGGTGGCCGCCGCGTGAACCTCCTGCGCACCCTCGCCACCGCGCACTGGCCCCTCGGCGAGCCGCCTCCCCCGCTGCCCGGCTTCTCGGCCTCGACCTTCAACCCGCTGGTCGCGGCCGTCGCCGAACGCTGCCTGGCCGCGCACTACGGCGAGCCCGGGGAGCCACGCCGCACCGGCCTGCTGCTCGCCAGCGCCGGGGGCGACCGGGCCACCGCACTGGCCATCGACACCGCCGCCGCGGGGCACCGGATGCCGCCGCTGCTGTTCTTCCAGTCCAACCCGAACGCCGTCCTCGGGCACGTCGCCGCCCGCTGGGTCCTGACCGGCCCGGTCGTCGCGATCAGCCCCCCGGAGGCCGCCGCGCCCGGTGAAGTCCCGCCGGACGCGCTGGAGTCGGCCGCACTGCTGCTCGCCGACGGCGACGCCGACCACGTCCTGGTGATCGCCGCCGAGCAGGCCGAGGCGGGCGGGGGCGCCGACCGGGCCACCGCCGTCCTGGTCGCCGCCGCCTGACCCCGCACCCCCATCGCCCCCCGTCCGTACGCGTCTCCGCACGCCGCACCGCACCCGCACGGCCAGCGCCGTGGTCCGTGGGAGGGATCCACACCGTGAGCATCCGCAGTATCCGCAGTCTCCTGGCGAACGACCCGGACGTCGGCGCCGGGAACGTGCTGACCAGCAGGATCGCCCTGGGCGCCGGCATCGACGCCCCGCTGCTGACCTTCGACACCGCGGTGGACGGCCGCGCCGCCCGGGAGGCGCTCACCCTGCGCGAGGCCGACCGCGCCGTCCGGGCCCGGGCCGCCGCGCTGCACGCCCTCGGAGTCGGCCGGCGGGACGTGGTGGTGGTGTACGCGAGCGCCGCCGCCGACCAGGTGCTGTCCTTCCTGGCGCTGTCCCGGCTCGGCGCGATCCCGGCGCTGCTCAACCCCGGGGTGGACGGCGAGCGCGCGGCCCGCTACATCGCCCGCCTCGGCGCCGTCGGCGTCCTCGCCGACCCCGCGCACCGGGCCGGGCTGGCCGGGCACGACCCGGCGGCCCCGGTGCTCGCCGACGCCGCCGACCTGGGCTCCGGCGACCCGGACGCGGCGCCCGCCCCCTACCGGCACCACGCGGACGACCCGGTGGCGATCACCCACTCCTCCGGCACCACCGGGATGCCCAAGGCCGTGGTGCACTCGCACGCCAGCCTGTACGCGTCGATCCGGCACCGCGCCGCGCTGCCCCGGCCGCAGGGCATCGACCGGGTGCTCAGCGCGCTGCCCGCCGCGCACGCCGCGACGCTGATCGCGGTCAACCTGGCGCTCAGCTTCGACGC
>NZ_JNWZ01000009.1 GCF_000716545.1 Kitasatospora phosalacinea | reverse complement strand
GACCCCCTCCGAGACCCCCGCCCCCACCCCGGCCTCCACCAGCCCGGCCCCGACCACCAGCTACAGCCCCGCCAGCTCCTGACCCCCGCGGAGGCCGGCGCCCAGGGGCCCTCCCGAGCCCCTGGATGCACGTCCCCTCTCCCAAGGAGCCCCGATGCCCCGCACCGCCCTGCTCGACCGCCCCCTTCCGGTGCTCCCGGTCGGGCCCTCGCCGGCGAGGCGGTGGTGGCCGGCGGTGGGCCCGGCGGCGGCCGTGCACGCGGGGGCGCTGGTGGCGCACCTGGCGCTGCTCGCGGCGATGTCGCGGCCCGGCACGTCGCTGCTGGAGCGGCTGACCGCCTGGGACGGGCGGCACTTCGTGGGGATCGCCTCCGACGGCTACCCGACCGGCTTCACGTACGGCGCCGACGGCGAACTCACCGGCAACGACCTGGCGTTCTTCCCGCTGTTCCCGCTGCTGGTGCGCGCCGTGCACGCGGTCACCGGTCTGGGGTGGTCCGGGGCGGCGGTGCTCACCGCCCAACTGGCGTTCTTCGCCGCGCTGGTGCTGGTGCACCGGCTGGTCGCCGGGCTGTACTCGCGGCGGGCGGCCACCGTGACGCTGGTGCTGCTGGCGGCGGCGCAGCCGATGTCGCTGGTGTTCTTCATGGCGTACAGCGAGTCGGCGTTCCTGGCGCTGGCGGCCGGCACCCTGCTGGCCGCGCGCCGCGGGCACTGGGCGGCGGCGGGCGCGTGCGCGTTCCTCGCGGGGCTGACCCGGCCGGCGGGCGTCGCGGTGGTGGCGGCGCTGGCGGTCGCCGCGCTGGGCGAGTCGCGCCGCCGTCCGGGGCGTCCGCTGCGGCCGCTGGCGGCCGTCCTGTCGGCGTGCGCCGGGACGCCGCTGTACCTGGCCTGGGTCGCCGAGCGGCTGGGTTCGCCGGACGCGTGGTTCGCGGTGCAGCGGGCCGGCTGGGGCACGCACTGGGACTGGGGGCTCTCCTGCTGGGAGTTCCTGGTGTCGGCGCTGCGCACCGGTGACGGCTGGGTGCAGGTCAGCGTCGCCGTCCTGCTGCCGGCACACCTGCTGGCGCTCGGGGCGGCGGTGCGCCGGTCGACCTGGCCGCCGCTGCTGGTGTACGGGGTGCTGATGGTCGTCCTGACGCTGGCGCAGAGCAACTACTACCACTGCAAGCCGCGCCTGCTGGCCCCGGCGCTGGTGGTGCTGCTGCCGCCCGCGCTCGCGCTGGCCCGGGCCCGGCGGAGCACCCGGTTCGCGGTGCTGGGCGCCGCCGCGCTGTTCGGTTGCTGGTACGGCGCCTACCTGTTGACGACCTGGCGGTACGCGATCTGAGCGGCGCCCCGCCCCGGTTCCCCTCCCCGTGCCCGCCCCCGTGCCGCCCCCTTGACAGCCCGCCGATAAGCAGTGCGGCCGGGACGGCCCGGTTCGGTACGATTGGCGGCGGCCGGGCGGCAGCGGCAACGCCCCGCACCGACCCTTCGAACCCACCCGCGGGCGCGTCGGCGTGCCCGCCGGAGAACAGGGAGCATCCCAGGATGACTCGGCAGTTGATCACCAGCGCGCTTCCCTACATCAACGGGATCAAGCACCTGGGCAACATGGTCGGGTCGATGCTCCCGGCGGACGTCTACGCCCGGTACCTGCGCCAGCGCGGCCACGAGGTGCTGTACATCTGCGCGACCGACGAGCACGGCACGCCCGCCGAGCTGGCCGCCCAGGAGGCGGGGCTGCCGGTGGCCGAGTTCTGCGCCCGGGCGCACGACCAGCAGAAGGCGGTCTACGACGGCTTCCAGCTGTCCTTCGACTACTTCGGCCGCTCGTCCTCGCCGCAGAACCGCGAGATCACCCAGGAGATCGCCCGCGAGCTGCACGCCAACGGCTTCATCGAGGAGCGGGCGATCCGCCAGGTCTACTCGATCGCGGACGGCCGCTTCCTGCCGGACCGCTACATCGTCGGCACCTGCCCGCACTGCGGCTACGACAAGGCGCGCGGCGACCAGTGCGAGAACTGCACCCGCGTGCTGGACCCGACGGACCTGCTGGAGCCGCGCTCGGCGATCAGCGGCAGCTCCGAGCTGGAGGTGCGGGAGACCAAGCACCTCTTCCTCCTCCAGTCGAAGCTGACCGACGAGGTCGAGTCCTGGATCGCCGCCAACGGCGACAGCTGGCCGGTGCTGGCCTCCTCGATCGCCCGCAAGTGGCTGACCGAGGGCCTGCAGGACCGCGCGATCACCCGCGACCTGGAGTGGGGCGTCCCGGTGCCGGCCGACGTGTGGCCCGAACTGGCCGCCGAGGGCAAGGTGTTCTACGTCTGGTTCGACGCCCCGATCGAGTACATCGGCGCCACCAAGGAGTGGGCGGACGCCACCGGCGGCGACTGGCGCTCCTGGTGGTACGAGGCGGACGACACCGTCCGGTACACCGAGTTCATGGCCAAGGACAACGTCCCGTTCCACACGGTGATGTTCCCGGCCACCATCCTCGGCTCGCGCAAGCCGTGGAAGAAGGTCGACTACGTCAAGGCGTTCAACTGGCTGACGTACTACGGCGGGAAGTTCTCCACCAGCCAGAAGCTCGGCATCTTCACCGACGTCGCGCTGGAACTGCTGCCGGCCGACTACTGGCGCTACTACCTGATGGCGAACGCCCCCGAGTCGGACGACTCCAGCTTCACCTGGGACCTGTTCGCGGCCACCGTCAACAAGGACCTCGCCGACACCCTGGGCAACTTCGTCAACCGGGTGCTCTCCTTCAGCCGCAAGCGCTTCGGCGACGAGGTCCCGGCGGGCGCGGCCAACGGCGAGGCCGAACTCGCCCTCGGCGCCCAGATCGCCGACCTGCTGGCCGAGTACGAGGCCCAGCTCGACGCGCTGAACTTCCGCAAGGCCGCGCAGGCGCTGCGCGCGCTCTGGTCGGCGGGCAACGCGTACCTGGACGTCACCGCGCCGTGGACCGCGATCAAGACCGACCCGGAGGCGGCCGCGCGCACCCTGCGCACCGCGATCAACCTGATCCACCTGTACGCGGTGGTCTCCGAGCCGTTCATCCCGGCGGCGGCCAAGGCGATCCGGGGGTCCTTCGCGCTGGACGGCGACACCCGCACCTGGGTGTCGGCCGAGGAGGCCCGCGAGCTGTCGCTCGTCCCGGCCGGGACGGGCTTCACCGTCCCGCCGGTGCTGTTCGCCAAGATCACCGACGAGGACCTGGCCGCCTGGACCGAGCGCTTCGGCGGCGGGCAGGCCGGGGCGTAGGGCCCGCCGCTCAGCCCGTCAGGTACCCCTGGACGGTGCGGCCCAGCAACGGGGCCAGCACCTCCGGGGGTGCCGAGGCGAGCGGTTCGAGCGCGATCACGTACCGGGCCATCGCCAGGCCGACGATCTGCGACATCACCAGCTCGACCCGCAACTCCGGCTGTTCGAGGTCGAGTTGGTCTGCCACCCGGGCGACCAGCTCGGTCACCATGAAGCCGCGCATCAGCGCCGCGACCTCCTCGCTGGTGGCGGCCGTCCGCACCAGCGCCAGCAGCCGGTCGCGCACCTCGGGCCGCTCCCACAGCTCCAGCACGAAGCCGGCGACCCGCTCGCCGACCGTTGCCCGGTCGCCCGCGAAGACGTCCTCCACCAGCGCCCGCGGGTCGAGCGGGAACTCCAGCGCCGCCATGAACAGCCGGTCCTTGCTGCCGAAGTAGTGGTGCAGCAGCGCCGCGTCCACCCCCGCGCCCCGGGCGATCGCCCGCATGCTGGCCTTCTGGTAGCCGCGCGCCGCGAACTCCGCCCGGGCCGCCGCCAGCACCGCCCCCCGGGTGTCCTCGCCCCCGGGCCGCCGCCCCCGCGCCTTCGTTCCGCCGTCCATCCCCCCATTGTCGCCGCCGAGCCCGCCCCGCCCTGCGCGCCCGCCCCCGACGAAAACCGCCCGCGGTTCGCGGTACCGGGCGGGCCCGCTCGCCGAACCGGTACGGCTTCCTGCCGCCCGGCGGGGCGGGGCACATTTCGGTCAGGACTCGAAACCGCCCCGCCCTACCGGCTTCCTACGCGCGTAGATATGCTGCTCTGGTGACTATGTCCACTCTTGCAGCCAACGCCCCCGGCGCCGCGGGCGGCGGCCTCTCGGACGTCGCGGCGTCCGAGGCCACCTTGCGCCGTTTCCTGCACGGCCTGCCCGGGGTCGATCAGGTCGGTCTGGAGTCGCGGGCCGCGACCCTCGGTACGCGGTCGATCAAGACCACCGCCAAGGCCTTCGCCATCGACCTCGCCATCTCGATGATCGACCTGACCACGCTGGAGGGCGCGGACACGGTCGGCAAGGTCCGCTCGCTGTGCGCGAAGGGCCTGAGCCCGGACCCGTCGGACCGCTCCACCCCGCGGGTCGCGGCGATCTGCGTGTACCCGGACATGGTCGCCACCGCGAAGGAGGCGCTGCGCGGCAGCGGCGTCCAGGTCGCCTCGGTGGCCACCGCCTTCCCCTCCGGCCGGGCCGGCCTGCCGGTCAAGCTGGCGGACACCGCGGAGGCGGTCGCCGCGGGCGCGGACGAGATCGACATGGTGATCGACCGGGGCGCGTTCCTCTCCGGCCGCTACCTGGAGGTGTTCGAGACGATCAAGGCCGTCAAGGCGGCCTGCGAGCGCCCCGACGGCACCTCGGCCCACCTCAAGGTGATCTTCGAGACCGGCGAGCTGCAGACGTACGACAACGTCCGCCGGGCGTCCTGGCTGGCGATGATCGCGGGCGCGGACTTCATCAAGACCTCCACCGGCAAGGTCGCCGTGAACGCGACCCCGCCGGTGACGCTGCTGATGCTGGAGGCGGTGCGGGACTTCCGCGCGGCGACCGGCACGCAGATCGGCGTGAAGCCGGCCGGCGGCATCCGCACCACCAAGGACGCGATGAAGTACCTGGTGATGGTGAACGAGACGCTGGGCGACGACTGGCTCAGCCCGCACTGGTTCCGGTTCGGCGCCTCCAGCCTGCTGAACGACCTGCTGATGCAGCGCCAGAAGCTGAGCACCGGCCGGTACTCCGGTCCCGACTACGTGACGGTGGACTGAGGACGATGGCGAAGAACAAGAAGACCGAGACCCCGACCGGGCCCGTGGAGCGATCCGGCCTGTTCGAGTACGCCCCGGCCCCCGAGTCCCCCGCCGCCGCGGGCGAGATCGCGACCGGCTACGGCCACTTCATCGGCGGCGAGTTCGTCGACTCCTCCGGCTCGGAGGCGCTGAAGACCGTCAACCCGGCGACCGAGCAGGTGCTCGCCGAGTTCGCGCAGGGCACCGAGGAGGACGTGGACCGCGCGGTGGGGGCCGCCCGGAAGGCGTTCGCCGACTGGTCGGCGCTGCCGGGCAGCGAGCGCGCCAAGTACCTGTTCCGGATCGCCCGGATCATCCAGGAGCGCAGCCGCGAGCTGGCCGTGCTGGAGTCGATCGACAACGGCAAGCCGATCCGCGAGACCCGCGACGTCGACCTGCCGCTGGTCGCCGCGCACTTCTTCTACTACGCGGGCTGGGCCGACAAGCTCGACTACGCCGGGTTCGGCCCGAACCCGCGTCCGCTGGGCGTGGCCGCGCAGGTCATCCCGTGGAACTTCCCGCTGCTGATGCTGGCCTGGAAGATCGCCCCGGCGCTGGCCACCGGCAACACGGTGGTGCTGAAGCCCGCCGAGACCACCCCGCTGACCGCGCTGCGCTTCGCCGAGATCTGCCGCCAGGCGGGCCTGCCGAAGGGCGTGGTGAACATCGTCACCGGCGACGGCCGCACCGGCGCCGCGCTGACCTCGCACCCGGACGTCAACAAGGTCGCCTTCACCGGCTCCACCCCGGTCGGCCGGGCGATCGCCAAGCAGCTGGCGGGCACCCGCAAGAAGCTGAGCCTGGAGCTGGGCGGCAAGGCCGCGAACATCGTGTTCGACGACGCGCCGCTGGACCAGGCGGTCGAGGGCATCGTCGACGGCATCTTCTTCAACCAGGGCCACGTCTGCTGCGCGGGCAGCCGCCTGCTGGTGCAGGAGTCGGTGCAGGACGAACTGCTGGACGCGCTCAAGCGCCGGATGGGCACCCTGCGGGTCGGCGACCCGCTGGACAAGAACACCGACATCGGCGCGATCAACTCGGCCGAGCAGCTGGCCCGGATCACCGAGCTGGCCGCGGCGGGCGAGCGGGAGGGCGCCGAGCGCTGGGCCCCGGAGTGCGAACTGCCGGGCGCGGGCTACTGGTTCCGCCCGACCCTGTTCACCGGCGTCTCGCAGGCGCACCGGATCGCCCGCGAGGAGGTCTTCGGCCCGGTGCTGTCCGTGCTGACCTTCCGCACCCCCGCCGAGGCGGTGGAGAAGGCCAACAACACCCCGTACGGCCTGTCCGCCGGCATCTGGACGGAGAAGGGCTCGCGCATCCTGTGGATGGCGAGCCGGCTCCGGGCGGGCGTGGTGTGGGCGAACACCTTCAACAAGTTCGACCCGACCTCGCCGTTCGGCGGGTACAAGGAGTCCGGTTACGGCCGCGAGGGCGGTCGCCACGGTCTGGAGCCCTACCTGAATGTCGAGGCCCTCGATGTCTGAGCCCACCGTCCGACTGGACGTCCTCAAGACCTACAAGCTGTACGTCGGCGGGAAGTTCCCGCGCTCCGAGAGCGGGCGGGTGTACGAGGTGGTCGACACGCAGGGCCAGTGGCTGGCCAACGCCCCGCTGGGCACCCGCAAGGACGCCCGGGACGCCGTGCTGGCGGCCCGCGCGGCGGTCAAGGGCTGGTCGGGCACCACCGCGTACAACCGCGGCCAGGTGCTGTACCGGGTGGCCGAGATGCTGCAGGGCCGGCGGGAGCAGTTCGCCGCCGAGGTCGCGGTCTCCGAGGGCGTGGGCGCGAAGAAGGCCGCGGCGCTGGTGGACGCGGCGATCGACCGCTGGGTCTGGTACGCGGGCTGGACGGACAAGGTCGCGCAGGTCGCGGGCGGCGCCAACCCGGTGGCGGGGCCGTTCTTCAACCTGTCCACGCCGGAGCCGACCGGCGTGGTCGGCGTCCTGGCGCCGCAGGCCGGGTACGGCTTCTCGCTGCTGGGCCTGGTGTCGGTGATCGCCCCGGCGATCGCCACCGGCAACACCGTGGTGGTCGCGGCGGCCGAGCGGGCCCCGCTGCCCGCCCTCTCGCTGGGCGAGGTGCTGGCCACCTCCGACGTGCCGGGCGGCGTGGTCAACCTGCTCTCCGGCCGCACCGCGGACATCGCCCCGACGCTGGCCTCGCACCAGGACGTCAACGCGCTCGACCTGGCCGGGGCGATCGACCCCGAAGGCCCCGGCGCGGCGGCCGCCCTGGAGGCCGCCGCGGCCGATACATTGAAGCGAGTGGTCCGACCGGCCGCCGACCCGTCCGCCCAGGACTGGACGGCCGCGCCCGGCACCGGGCGGCTCCTCTCCTTCCTGGAGACGAAGACGGTCTGGCACCCGATGGGCATCTAGCCCACCCGCCAGGCCCCGCAGACCGGCCGTCCTCAGTGCCCTACCCCCCCCGGGGCCCGGGCGGCCGTGACGGGCCCGCACTTCTCCCCCCCTGGTGCGGGCCCGTCCCCATGCCCGAACGCCGCACGAAGGGGACGACCGGCGGGTTCCGAGCCGCCCCTCCGATGCCCCAGACTGGTTTCCCGTGAGTGACACCGCGCTGAACCGCCGCCCGATATCCCGCGTCATCCTGCTGTCGGGCCCTTCGGGGTCGGGGAAGTCCTCGCTGGCCGAGCGCAGCGGGCTGCCGGTGCTGCAGCTGGACGACTTCTACAAGGACGGCGACGACCCGACGCTGCCGCAGCTGCCCGACGGGGGCGGCCCGGACTGGGACTCGCCGCTGTCCTGGCACGCGGAGCAGGCGCTGGCGGCGATCCGGTCGCTGGTGTTCGAGGGGTGGGCCGAGGTCCCGGTGTACTCGATCCCGGACAACGGGCGCTCGGGCGACCGGGTGCTGCTGCTGGACGGGGCGGCGGGCTTCGTCGCGGAGGGGATATTCGCCGCCGAACTCGTGCACCGCTGCCGCGCCGAGGGGCTGCTCGGCGACGCGCTGTGCCTGCGCAACAAGCCGGCCACGACGGCCTGGCGGCGCTTCCGGCGGGACGTCCGGGAGGGTCGCAAGTCGGTGCCGTACCTGGTCCGCCGGGGCCTGCGGCTGATGCGGGCCGAGCGCGGCATCGTCGCCCGGCAGGTCGAGCTGGGCTCGTACGCCTGCTCCGGGGTGGAGGCGGGCCGGCGGATCGCCGCGGTGGCCCGGCAACTGCCCGCCGAACTGGTCTGAGGGGCGTCGGGCGAGGGGCGTTCGTGCCGCGCGGTCCGAACCGCGACCAGGACCTGCCGCACACCGCCGACCCGCACCGGGCCGACGCACACCGGGCCCACCCGCACCGGGCCGACGCGCGCCGAGCCGACGCGCGCCGAGCCGGCCGCGACGGCGCGAGGGCGGGGCCCCGGTGCCTCTCCCCCGCACCGGGGCCCCGCCCTCTCCGTCCGGGTACGGGACTTCCCCCTGGCGGCCGTCTCCCCCGAGTCGGCCGCCGCGTCCCGCGCCCTTCCCCCCACTGCCCGTCCCCCGACGGGAGTCCTGGTAGCGCGTCAGGCGACCAGCTCGCCGAAGGCGTGCACGGTGTCGCCGGAGCGGTTGAGCTGCTCGTCCTCGCGCATCCGGCGCAGCGCGCGCCAGATGGAGCTCTTCACGGTGCCGACGCTGATGCCGAGGATGTCGGCGATCTCCGGGTCGGTGCGGCCCTCGTAGTAGCGCAGCACGAGCATGGTGCGCTGGTTCTCGGGCAGCTTGGCGAGCGCCTGCCAGAGCACGGCGCGCAGCTCGGTGCCGCCCATCGCGTCGGTGTCGCCGGCGTGCTCGGGGAGCTCCTCGGTCGGGTACTCGTTGACCTTGCGGCGGCGCCAGGCGGAGATGTGCAGGTTGGTCATGGTGCGGCGGAGGTACCCGCCGACGGCGGCCTTGTCGGTGATCCGGCCCCAGGCGCGGTAGGTCGAGAAGAGGGCGCTCTGCAGCAGGTCCTCGGCCTCGTGGCGGTCGCCGGTGAGGTGGTAGGCGGTGGCGTACAGGGAGGCGCGGCGCTCGCGCACGTACGCGGTGAACTCGGCGATGTCGCGCGCCTCGTCCGTCGCGGCGGCCGGGTGCTCCCCCCGCGCGCCTCCCTGTCCGGCCTGCTCACCCCGGAAGGTCTGCGGCGCGAGCCGCAGCGTCCGGCCCGCGGCCGGCCCGGCCGTGGTGTTGCCGGCCAGCCGACCGTGGGTGGTGTCCCCGCTCCTGGTCCCCACGACCGGGCGGCGGGTTCCGGCGTTGTGCACGCACCCCCGTACGAGCACGGCGCCGGCGTTCTCCTCCTCGTGCCGAGCCCGGTTGGTGCCCAGGACGGCGGAACGCGGCCCGGCGTTTCGGGTCGTCAGCGTTGCGGTCATCGGGCACCCCCATGGTGTCGGTACGAGCGGTTCCTCGCCGCTGCGGCTCCGGTCGGTGTTCCGGGGCCCCTCGCGGCGACAGGGAAAATCCTGCCTGCCGCGCGTCATGGCGATGTCCGCCGACTGTCACAGAGCTGTCACAGGACCGGCCGCCCCGGGACGTTCGGGTGCTCTCCGGTTGCGGACGCCGGAGCAGCACCCTCCGGTTCCCGGCGCCCCGGGGATCACCCGGGTGGGTGCTTCCGGTGGCCGGGTGGGACACAATGACCCCCGTGTCTTTCCTGCTTCTGATCGAGGACGACGACGCCATTCGCACCGGCCTCGAACTCGCCCTCACCCGCCAGGGTCACCGGGTGGCCGCCGCCGCGTCCGGCGAGGACGGCCTGCGCCTGTTCAAGGAGCAGCGCCCGGACCTGATCGTGCTGGACGTGATGCTGCCCGGCATCGACGGCTTCGAGGTGTGCCGGCGCATCCGGCGCACCGACCAGCTGCCGATCATCCTGCTGACCGCGCGCTCCGACGACATCGACGTGGTGGTGGGCCTGGAGTCCGGCGCCGACGACTACGTGGTCAAGCCGGTGCAGCCGCGGGTGCTGGACGCCCGGATCCGGGCGGTGCTGCGGCGCGGCGAACGGGAGAGCTCGGACTCGGCGGCGTACGGCGGCCTGGTGATCGACCGCTCGGCGATGACCGTCACCAAGGACGGCCAGGACCTGCAGCTGACCCCGACCGAGCTGCGGCTGCTGCTGGAGCTCAGCCGCCGCCCCGGGCAGGCGCTCTCCCGCCAGCAGCTGCTGCGGCTGGTGTGGGAGCACGACTACCTGGGCGACTCCCGGCTGGTGGACGCCTGCGTGCAGCGGCTGCGGGCGAAGGTCGAGGACGTGCCGTCCGCGCCGACGCTGATCCGCACCGTCCGCGGCGTCGGCTACCGTCTCGACCCGCCCGTGTGACCCGTTCCCCTTCGACTGGTGAGCCCTTCTTGACCGACCATCAGACCGCGCCGCACCGGGTCCGCTCGGCGTCCTGGCGCCGGCTCAGTTCGCTGCGGGTCCGGCTGATCGCGGTGTTCGCCGCGGTCGCGCTGGTCACCGCCGTCTCCGCGTCCGGCATCGCCTACTGGCTGAACCGCGACGCGGTGCTCAAGCGCGCCCAGAACTCCGCGCTGAACGACTTCCGGGACTCGCTGACCCGCAACGTCTCGCAGCTGCCGCTGCAGCCGACCTGCCAGGACCTGAAGGTGCTGGCCTCCCAGGTGGCCAGCTCCGGACTGGCGTACGACGTGGTGGTGGTCGACGACTCGGTGCCCGGTTGCACCGCGTCCTCCGACCCGATCGCGTTCACCGCCCGCCAGATACCCCAGGCGCTGGTCACCGCGGTGAACAAGCCGCGCGAGACCGGCCCCGGCAACCCGTACGAGTACCACCTGTACTGGCAGCGGGTGAACCTGGCCGGGCCGTACGTGGTCGGCGGGACGAGGGTGGTGCCGGGCGGGCCGACCGCGTACGTGTTCAAGTCGCTGCAGAACGAGCGCGCCGACCTGAACACCCTGGGCTGGTCGCTGGCGGTCGCCACGCTGCTCGCCCTGGTCGGCTCGGCGCTGCTCGCCCAGGCCGCCTCGGCGACCGTGCTGCGGCCGGTGCGCCGGCTCGGGGACGCCGCCCGGCGGCTCGGCGAGGGCGAGCTGGACACCCGGCTCGACGTCGAGGGCAACGACGAACTCGCCGAGCTGGCAAGGACGTTCAACCGCACCGCGGAATCCCTCTCGGAGCAGGTCGCGGAGCTGAGCGCGCGTGAGGCGCAGTCCCGCCGGTTCGTCGCCGACATGTCGCACGAGCTGCGCACCCCGCTGACCGCGATGACCGCCGTCACCGACATCCTGGAGGACGAGGCCGACGCGCTCGACCCGATGATCGAGCCGGCCGTACGGATCGTGGTCTCCGAGACCCGCCGCCTGTCCGACCTGGTGGAGAACCTGATGGAGGTGACCAGGTTCGACGCGGGCACCGCCAAGCTGGTCGCCGACGAGGTCGACATGGCCGACCTGATCATGTCCTGCATCGACGGCCGGGCCTGGTACGACGCGGTCGAACTGGACGCCCCGCGCGGCATCCTGGCCGTGGTCGACCCGCGCCGCCTGGACGTGGTGTTCGCCAACCTGATCGGCAACGCGCTCAAGCACGGCGGCTCCCCGGTGAAGGTGCGGGTCCGCCAGGACGACGAGGCGCACACCGTGGTGGTCTCCGTCTCCGACGGCGGCCCCGGCATCCCCGAGGACGTGCTGCCGCACGTCTTCGACCGCTTCTACAAGGCCGACAAGGGCCGGGCCCGCTCCGAGGGCAGCGGCCTGGGCCTGTCCATCGCCGAGGCCAACGCCCGGATCCACGGCGGCGACATCACCGCCGCCAACAACCCGGACGGCGTCGGCGCGGTCTTCACCCTGACCCTGCCGCTCACCCAACCGCCCGCCCCCGAACCGGAGGAGGCCCGGTGACCGCCCGCCGACTCCGCCCGCGCGCCCTCGCCCTGCTGGTCGGCGGGCTGATCGCCCCGGCCCTGCTGGCCGGCTGCGGCATCCGCCCCACCGAGGTGCCGGTGGACGCCGGCGCCCCGGCCAGCCGCACCGCCTGCCCCAGCGAGGTGCTGGCCCCCCGGGCGCCGGACACCGCCTCCCCCTCGCCCGCCCCGGGCGCGCCCCCCTCCGCCACCGCCCGCCCGGGCGCGTCCGCCGCCCCGGCCGTCCCGGCGCCCTCGCAGTCGCCGTTCACCGCGCCGTCCCCGTCCCCGAGCCACTGCCCCTGACCCGGGGGGCGGGCCGGCCCCGCCGGGGCCCCGCGCCGAACGGGGACACCGGGGAACCGGCCCGGACGGAACCTGCGTCTTCCGGAGCGTGCCCACCACCGCACCGAGCGACCACGCGACCGCCGACCTGCCCGGCCCCCGCCCGACCCCGGCGGACGGGCCGGCGGTGCCGTACCGGCTGCGGCCGGCGTCCCGGTGGCTGCTGGCCCTGTACCTGCTGCTGCTCGGCTGGCTGAGCCTGCGCCCGGTGCCGGCCGCCTGGACCAGCCCGCCCAACCTCAGCCCGTTCGCCTCGGTGCACCAGGCGCTGTCCCTCGGCGGCCTCGCGGCCGTCCGCCAACTCGGCTCCGGGCTGCTGCCGCTGGCCCCGATCGGGGTGCTGCTGCCGCTCGCGGTCGGCTCCCCGGCCCGCTCCCGGCTGGCGTCCTTCCTGCGCACCACCGCCGCGGCCGCGCTGCTCGGCACCGCGCTGGAGATTCTGGAGGGCTGGGCGCCCGGCCACGTGCTGGACGTGGACGACGTCCTGCTCGGCACCCTGGGCGCGGCCGCCACCCACCTGCTGCTGGTCCCGCCGCTGCGCGCCCTGGAGCGCCGCCGCCCGGCCGCCGGCGGCCCCTCAGCGCCCTCAGCGCCCTCAGCACCGGCCACCGGTCCGTTCCCGGAACGCGCGGAGGGCCGGGCCGGGACGCGCCCGCGTCCCGGCCCGGCCCCCGCGCTGTCGGTGCTCGGCTCCCCGGCCTCGCCGCGCGGCTGAACGACCGCGCGGATCAGCCGTCCAGCAGGCCGTCGCCGCTGACGGTCTGGTCGGCCGGCGGCGCGGTCACCTTCACCGCCTTGTCGAAGTCGGCGAAGCTCAAGGACGCCTCCGCGCCGCCGTCGACCGACAGCAGGTACGGCTTGCCCTCCAGCGAGAACGAGGCCACCTCCGGGGTGCCGCCGCTCTCGCCCAGGTCGACCGTCACCACCTTGACGCCGTCGAGCTCCTTGGTGCCGCCCTTGGTGCCGCGCTCGTCCGGGGTGCCGTCCTGCTTCACGCCGATCGCCTTCTGCATGCTCAGGCCCAGGTCGCACATCGGGCCGAAGCGGCCGCCGTCGGCGCTGCTGTCGGTCAGCCACTTGCCCTTCAGCGTCGCCGCCTTCGCGGGCAGGAACGCGTTGAGGAAGTCGGTGTCCGGCTTGAGGAACAGCTTCCCGCCGACGCGCCGGACCTCGATCTTGCCCTTGCCGTCCTGGGTGAACTCGCCCGCGCAGTCGCCGCTCGCGGCCGAGGACGCGGTGCCGCTGAGCTTCGCGCCGTCGCTCTCGTAGGCGACGGTGAACTTGACCGAGGTGAGCTTGCTGCCGACCTCCCGGGACTTGGTCAGGATCTCGGGCACCGTGAGCTTCTCCAGGCCGTTGGGCGCCCCCGCGGGCGACTTCGCGGCGGTGGGCGCGGAGGCCCCGGCGGAGGCCGCGACGTCGTCGCCGCCGCCCTCCTCCGGGTCGCAGGCCACCGCGCCGGTCATTCCCAGGACGGACAGCACGGTGACGGCGAGCAGCCGGTTGGCACGCATCGGAATCATTTCCCTCTCACTGCGACGATCGGCACTGTGGCGATCAGGAGGCGGGGAGCTCCCGGCCGGGGCCCCGCGGGCATGGCATTTCCCCGGCCGGGAGGGGATGCGCGCGCATTCCCCGTTCCCCCCGTACGGAACTCACGGTGAACCGGCCGCGGGCTCCCGGCCGGGCGCTCCCCACGCCCCGACCCCGCCTCGCGCACCGGGTCCGTCCGCTCCGTGCCCGCCGCCCGGCGCGTTCCCCCGCCGGGCGCCCGCACGTTGACGAACGGTCAGACGATACTGGAAGCCGGGGACGGCCACCGCCTCCTCCGGCGCCCTCCGGCATCCTCCGGCGCCCGGAGCCGTCCGCACCGCACCCGGCTCCCCGGCGGCCGCGGCACAAACTCGGGGTGGCCCCGGAGCGGACCCTGAGTCCGGCCTCCTCCCGCCCGGGTACCGGACCGGGGTCCGGATCGGCTTCACGGCGGACGCGAAGCCGCAGGTCGCGGCGGGAGGATGGAGTCATCACCCGGTCGGAGGGACCGCACCGGGTCCACTCCCCGGAGGAGACGATGAGCAGTCTCGCCCGTCCTCGTCACAACCGCGTCATCGCCGGCGTCTGCGCCGGTCTCGCCCAGCGCTTCGGGCTCACCCCGTTGACGGTGCGGGCCATCTTCGTGGTGTCCTGCCTGCTGCCCGGCCCGCAGTTCCTGATCTACCTGGCGCTGTGGCTGCTGCTCCCCCAGGAGCCGTGAGCGGCCCGCCGCCACGGGCGCCGGAGCCGCGGACGTCCGCGCCGCCGAACGCCGAACGCCGCCGCTCCGCGGGCTCGCGGCCCGCGCCCCGGACACGCCGGAGGGGCCGCTCCCACGACGGGAGCGGCCCCTCCGGCCCGTGCTGTCGCGGCGTCAGCCGCCCAGGCCCGGCAGGCCGGGCAGGCCGGGGGCGCCGCCACCGGTCGGGGACAGGCTGGTCAGGGTGCCGACCACGCCGCCGACCGGGGTCTTGGCCAGGCCCTGGCCGCCGGGGACGGAGTCCAGGCCGCCGACCCGGTTGGCCGCCGGGGCCTGCTGCCGGTCCGCACCGCCCGGGCCGGTCTGCTCGGCGACCGGCGGGGCCTGCTCCTCGGCGGGGGCGGCGGCCGGGGCGCCGGCGGCCGGGTTGAGGGTGCCGGTCACCGTGCCGAGCTGCTCCCCGCCGGGGAGCTTGTTCACCGCGCCGGTGGCCGCACCGGTCACGCCGGGGTTGGTGAGCGCGCTGGTCGGCAGTCCGAGGCCGCCGGGGGCGACCGGCGCGGCGGAGGCGGAGCCCGCGGCGACAGCGGCGAAGGCGACGCCGAGCGCGGCGGTGCCGGCGGCCTTGAGAGTGGCCTGCTTCATGTGTGCGTCCTCAGTCCTGGTCGGGCCGGTGCACCGGCGGACGCCCGGGGTTGGGGACGTCGCCGTCACACCGAGTCAGCAGTGACCGGCCCACCGTAGTGAGCGGACCATGCACAGTTCAAAGCCCGACCACTCCGGAGAGTGATAAGTCCGACCATCTCCATGGACGCCGGAGCGGCCGCCGCCCTCAGCCCCGCGAACCGAACAGCCACTCCGCCTTCAGCTCGGCGTACCCGGGCTTGATCACGTCGCTGATCATCGCCAGCCGCTCGTCGAACGGCAGGAACGCCGACTTCATCGCGTTGACGGTGAACCACTCCAGGTCCGCCAGGGTGTACCCGAAGGCGTCCACCAGGTGCGCGAACTCGCGGCTCATCGAGGTGCCGCTCATCAGCCGGTTGTCGGTGTTGACGGTGACCCGGAACTTCAGCCGGGCCAGCAGCCCGATCGGGTGCTCCGCGTACGAGGCCGCCGCGCCGGTCTGCAGGTTGGAGGTCGGGCACATCTCCAGCGGGATCCGCTTGTCCCGCACGTACGCGGCCAGCCGGCCCAGCTCCACCCGGCCGTCCTCGCCGACCGTGATGTCGTCCACGATCCGCACGCCGTGGCCGAGCCGGTCCGCGCCGCAGCACTGCAGCGCCTCCCAGATCGACGGCAGGCCGAACGCCTCGCCCGCGTGGATGGTGAAGTGGTTGTTCTCGCCCTTGAGGTAGTCGAACGCCGCCTGGTGCCGGGTCGGCGGGTGGCCCGCCTCGGCGCCCGCGATGTCGAACCCGACCACGCCCCGGTCCCGGTGGCGGTTGGCCAGCTCGGCGATCTCCTGCGAGCGGGCGGCGTGCCGCATCGCGGTCAGCAGCGTCCCGACCCGGATCCGGTGCCCGCGCGCCCGGGCGTTCTCCTCGCCGGTCCGGAAGCCCTCGTTGACGGCCTCCACCACCTCGTCCAGGCTCAGCCCGCCCTCCAGGTGCTGCTCCGGCGCGTACCGCACCTCGGCGTACACCACCCCGTCGGCGGCCAGGTCCTCGGCGCAGTCCGCCGCGACCCGCACCAGCGCCGCCCGGGTCTGCATCACCGCGCAGGTGTGCGCGAAGGTCTCCAGGTACCGCTCCAGCGACCCGGAGTCCGCCGCCTCCCGGAACCACGTCCCGAGCTCCTTCGGGTCCGTGGTCGGCAGCCCCTCGTAGCCGCAGTCGGCGGCCAGTTCCACGATCGTCTCCGGCCGCAACCCACCGTCCAGGTGGTCGTGCAGCAACACCTTCGGCGCCCGGACGATCTGCTCCGACGTGGGAACGCGCGGGGCCGTGGTGCCCGCGAATGCGGTGATCTGCTTCTCCATTGCCGGAGCATAGACCCTACGCGCGTAGATTGCCTACCACCACGCCGAACGGCACACCGCCGGGGGCACGCCGTGCGCCCCGGACCGCCGGTCTCGCCCTCACTGGTCGTGGGACACGATGCTCCCCCGCCGCGAGAGCACGAAGTCGCGGAAGGCCGCCGCCGGCGGCGTGAGCGGGCGGGCGGCGGGCCAGGCCAGGCCGATCGCGCGGCGGGTGCGCGGGGCGGTGACCTCCAGTTCGACCACGCCCGGGCGGGGGACGAGCGCGGGCGGGAGGAGGGAGACGCCGAGGCCGGCGGCGACCAGGCCGCGCAGCGTCTCGACCTCCTCGCCCTCGAAGGCGATCCGGGGGGTGAACCCGGCCTCCGCGCAGAAGCCCGCCATGATGTGGCGCAGCCCGTACCCCTCCTCGACCGTCACCCAGGGCTCGTCCGCGACCTCGGCGAGCCGGACGCGGCGGCGCGCGGCGAGGCGGTGGTCGGCGGGGACGGTGAGGAAGAGCCGCTGCTCGTCCAGCGGGCGGGCGGTCAGGTCGGGCGCGTCCGGGAGCGGGGAGACCAGGCAGAGGTCCAGCTCGCCCGCCCGCAGGCGTTCCAGCATCGCGGCGCCGTAGTCCTGCACGAGCTGGAAGCGCACCCGCGGGTGCCCGGCGCGGAAGCCGCGCAGCAGGGCGGGGACGGCGTCCGGCCCCATGGTGTGCAGGAAGCCGAAGGCGACGCGGCCGGCCGCGGGGTCGGCTTCCGCGCGGGCCGCCTCGACGCCGCGCTCGACCTCGGCGAGGGCGCGTTCGACGGCGTCCAGCAGGACGCGTCCGGCGCGGGTGAGCCGGACGGCGCGGCCCTGGCGGGCGAGCAGGTCGACGCCGAGTTCGGCTTCGAGCCGGGCGACGGCACGCGACAGGGTGGGCTGCGGCATGCCGAGCAGGTGCGCGGCCCGGGTGACGTGCTCCAGCCGGGCGACGGCCGCGAACTCCGCCAACTGCGGTGCGAGCAGCATCACATCGGCGTCGGGGCCGAGTTCGGCGGGGCGGACGGGGGCGGAGCTGCTCTCATGTGCCACGGCATGAATGATCCACCATTGATGCATTGGACGCATCAGGCGGCCCGGTCCTAGCGTCGAGGTCATGCAGCCCGCCAGTACCGAGGCGTCCGCGCCCGCCACCGCCCACCCCGCCGCCACCGACCTGCGCCTGCGCCCGGGCAGCCGGGACTTCCGCCGCGCCAACCTCGCCCTGTTCGCGGCGGGCGTGGCCACCTTCGTCCTGCTGTACTCGACCCAGGGCCTGCTGCCGCTGCTCTCCGCCGACCTCGGGCTGACGCCGGGTCAGGCCAGCTGGACGGCCTCCGCCTCCACCCTCGGGCTCGCGCTGGCCCTGCTCCCGGCCAGCGCCCTGTCCGACCGCTACGGGCGCACCGCGGTGATGACGGCCTCCACGCTGGCCGCCGCGCTGCTCGCCGCGGCCCTGCCGTTCGCCCCGGACCTCACCACGCTGGTGGTGCTGCGCGCCGTCCAGGGCGCGGCGCTCGCGGGACTGCCCGCCACCGCGATGGCCTACCTGGCCGAGGAGGTGCACCCGACGGCGCTGGCCTCCGCGATGGGGCTGTACGTGGCGGGCAACTCGATCGGCGGGATGGGCGGCCGGCTGGTCTCGGGCTGGGCCGGCGCCGCGTGGGGCTGGCGCTGGGGCCTCGCGGTGTCCGCCGCGCTGGCGCTGCTGGCCGCGCTGGCCTTCCGCGCGCTGGTGCCGCGCGCCCGGCACTTCCGCCGCGCGCCGGTGGACGCCCGGGCGCTGGCCGCGACCGTCACCGGGCACCTGCGCGACCCGCTGCTGCTGCGGCTGTACGCGCTGGGGATGCTGTTCATGGCCGTGTTCGGCGCGGTCTACAACACGGTCGGCTACCGGCTGACGGCCGCGCCCTTCCACCTGCCGCAGTCGGTGGCCGCGTCGATCTTCGTGGTCTACCTGGTCGGCACCGCGTCCTCCGCCTCGGCGGGCCGGCTGACCGCCCGCTGCGGCCGCCGCGGCACCCTCTACCTGGCGATCGCCACCACCACGGCGGGCCTGCTGCTCTCCCTCGCGGGCTCCCTGGCCTGCGCCGTCCTCGGCCTGGTCCTGATCACCGCCGGCTTCTTCGCCGGCCACGCCACCGCCTCCTCCGCCGTCGGCCGCACCGCCACCACCGGCCGCGCCCAGGCGTCCGCCCTCTACCTGATCGCCTACTACCTGGGCAACAGCCTCGGCGGCACCCTGGGCGCCGACGCCTACCACTCCACCGGCTGGCCGGGCACCGCCGCCGTCGCCCTCACCGCCATGGCCTGCGCGGCCGGCGTCACCCTCTACGCCACCCGCCGCGCCGTCACGGCCCGCCGCGAGCAGGCCGCTGCCGTCCGGGCATGACCGACGACCACCCGGTGCCGCGGGCGCCGGCCGACCTGGTCCGCCGTCAACTGGCCGCCCGGCTCGCCACCCCCGGACGGGGGATCCCGGACCCACCCCTGGAGAACCCGTCCCCGGGCCTCCTGCGCCGCCACGGGCGTCCCGCTCCACCTGCTGGTCGACCCCCGCCTGGGCACCGGCATCGTCCGCTCCGCACCGGCCCGCGCCGACCGCGGGAGCTGCGCCTTCGGCGGCGCGATCACCGTCGGCCCCTGGAAGCTCGGCACCGGCGTCCTGCGCGCCCGCGGCGGTCGGCAGGACGCCGGCGCACCGCTAGCCGATCCGGTCCAGGACGATCGGCGCCGGGGTGAACGCCGTGCCGGCCGGGGCGACGGTGACGGCGCCCTCCAGGGCCTCCAGGGCGTAGGGGAGGCGCTCGGGGGTGTCGGTGTGCAGGGTGAGCAGGGGCTGGCCGGCGGTGACGGTGTCGCCGGGCTTGGCGTGGAGCTCGACGCCGGCACCGGCCTGGACGGGGTCCTCCTTGCGGGCGCGGCCGGCGCCGAGGCGCCAGGCGGTGACGCCGACGGCGTAGGCGTCGAGGGCGGTGAGGACGCCGGTGGCGGGGGCGGGGACGACGTGCTGTTCGCGGGCGACGGGCAGGGGGGCGTCGGGGTCGCCGCCCTGGGCGGTGATCATGCGGCGCCAGTGGTCCATGGCGGAGCCGTCGCGCAGGGCGTCGGCCGGGTCCTTGCCGTGGACGCCCGCGGCGGCGAGCATCTCGCGGGCGAGGGCGAGGGTGAGCTCGACGACGTCGGCGGGGCCGCCGCCGGCCAGCACCTCGACCGACTCGCGGACTTCGAGCGCGTTGCCGGCGGTGAGGCCGAGCGGGGTGGACATGTCGGTGAGCAGGGCGACCGTGGCGACGCCCGCCGAGCGGCCCAGCCCGACCATGGTGCGGGCGAGTTCGCGGGCGTCGTCGAGGTTCTTCATGAACGCGCCGGAGCCGACCTTGACGTCCAGGACGAGGGCGCCGGTGCCCTCGGCGATCTTCTTGGACATGATCGAGGAGGCGATCAGCGGGATCGCCTCGACGGTGCCGGTGACGTCGCGCAGGGCGTAGAGCTTCTTGTCGGCGGGGGCGAGCCCGTCGCCGGCGGCGCAGATGACGGCGCCGGCGGAGCGCAGGACGGCGAGCATCTCCTCGTTGGAGAGCAGGGCCCGCCAGCCGGGGATCGACTCCAGCTTGTCGAGGGTGCCGCCGGTGTGGCCGAGGCCGCGGCCGGAGAGCTGCGGGACGGCGGCGCCGCAGGCGGCGACCAGCGGGGCGAGCGGGAGGGTGATCTTGTCGCCGACGCCACCGGTGGAGTGCTTGTCGGCGGTGGGGACGCCGAGCGGGGAGAAGTCCATCCGCTCGCCGGACCGGATCATCGCGTCGGTCCACCGGCTGATCTCCCGGGCCGTCATGCCGTTGAGCAGGATGGCCATCGCGAGGGCGGACATCTGCTCGTCGGCGACCTCGCCGCGGGTGTAGGCGTCGATGACCCAGTCGATCTGGGGGTCGGTCAGTTCGCCCCGGTCGCGCTTGGCCCGGATGACGGAGATGGCGTCCATACACGTGCTCCAGAAGAGGTGAAATGCGAAGAGTGTCGCGGGATGTCCTCCCGCGACACTCTACGCGCGTAACAAAAGAAAGGGCTACAACTTCTCCGGCCCGAACGCGTCCGGCAGCACCTCGCTCATCGGCCGCACCCCGGAGGGCAGTTCGACCAGCAGGTCCGGCCCGCCGTGCTCGTACAGCAGCTGGCGGCAGCGCCCGCACGGCATCAGCAGCTCGCCGCCGCCGTCCACGCAGGTGAACGCCACCAGCCGGCCGCCGCCGGAGGCGTGCAGCGCGGAGACCAGCCCGCACTCGGCGCACAGGCCCAGGCCGTACGAGGCGTTCTCCACGTTGCAGCCGACCACCGTGCGGCCGTCCTCGACCAGGGCGGCGGCCCCGACCGGGTACTTGCTGTAGGGCGCGTACGCGTGCCGCATCGCCTCGCGGGCGGCCTCCCGCAGCGCCGCCCAGTCGACCTCGGCCGCCGGAACCTCCCCGGGGGCCGTCACTTGGCCTGCCCCTTGCGGTAGACCTGGCCGTCGGCCTTCGGCATCCGCAGCCGCTGCGAGGCCAGCGCGAGCACCACCAGGGTGATCACGTACGGGGTGGCGACGATCAGCGGGCGCTGCACCTCGTCGGTGCAGGCGTACCAGGTGGCGACGCCGGCCGCGACCAGGATGCTGGTCACACCGGCGGTGAACTTGCGGCGGTAGGACTGCCAGAGCGCGAGCAGCGCCATCGCGATGGCGACCACCAGCAGCAGCACGTGCACCGAGTCGGCGTCGCGCAGCTGGAGGCTGTCGGTGAAGCCGAACAGGCCCGCGCCGGCGGCCAGGCCGCCCGGCATCCAGTTGCCGAAGATCATCGCGGCCAGGCCGATGAAGCCGCGGCCCTGGGTCTGGCCGTCCCGGTAGAAGTGCGCGGCGACCAGCGAGAGGTACGCGCCGCCGAGGCCCGCGAAGGCGCCGGAGGAGATCACCGCGAGGTACTTGTACTTGTAGACGTTGACGCCCAGCGACTCGGCGGCGGTCGGGTTCTCGCCGCAGGAGCGCAGCCGCAGGCCGAACACGGTGCGCCAGAGCAGGAAGTAGCTGGCGACCAGGAGCGCGGCGGCGATCAGGGTGACCACCGACAGCTCGGTGACCAGGCCGCGGACGATGCCGGCCACGTCGGAGACCAGGAACCAGTGGTGCTTCTCGATGCCGTCCAGCCAGCCGGACAGGCCGGGGAAGGTGAAGGTGGGCAGCGATTCCGAGGGCGGCGACTGGTTGGCGCCGGCCCCGTCGACCACGTAGTCCTTGTAGTAGATCCGGTTGACGTACGCGCAGATGCCGGGGATCAGCAGGTTGATGCCGACGCCGGAGACGATGTGGTCGACGCCGAAGGTGACGGTGACCAGCGCGTGCAGCAGGCCGCCGAGCGCGCCGCCGGCCATGCCGGCCAGCAGGCCGACCCAGGGGTTGACCAGGAAGCCGCCCCAGGCGCCGCAGAAGGTGCCGGCCACCATCATGCCTTCGAGGCCGATGTTGACCACGCCCGCGCGCTCCGACCACAGGCCGCCGAGGCCGGCCATCGCGATCGGCACGGCGGAGGCCAGCGCGGCGGAGATCTGGCCGGACGAGGTCAGGCCGTGGTTGCCGGTGGCGGCGCCGACCGCGGCGAACAGCACCAGGGCGAGCGCGATCAGCAGCAGCACCACCGGCCAGGTGAGTTTGGTCCGCTTCGCGGACGCGACCGGCGACTTGGGCTTGTCGGCGACTGCGGTGCTCATGCCGCGACCTCCTTCTGGGCGGCCGCGGCAGCCTGCGCGGCGAGCTCGGCGCCGACCTTCTGCTGCTGGCGCTTGAGGCCGTAGCGGCGCACCAGTTCGTAGGCCACGACGACGCAGATGACGATGGTGCCCTGGATCACCGGGATGATCTCGGACGGGTAGTCGCCCCGGGTGGGCAACTGGGCGCCGGAGGCGTCCAGGAAGGCGAACAGCAGCGCGGAGAACGCGATGCCGATCGGGGTGTTGCGGCCGAGCAGCGCCACCGAGATGCCGATGAAGCCGAGGCCGGTCTGCACGTTCTGCCCGAAGTACGGGGTGTTCTGCATGAGTTCGGGCAGGCCGACCAGGCCGGCCAGCGCGCCGGAGACCACGATGGAGGTGATCACCATGCGCTTGACGTTGACGCCGGAGGCGCCGGCGGCGCTCTCCGAGCGGCCGGTGGCGCGCAGGTCGAAGCCGAACCGGGTGCGGTTCAGGGTGAACTGGAAGACCACCCCGACCAGCACCGCGATCACGACGAAGCCCCACAGGGTGCCGCCCTGGGTCTCGATCGAGAAGAAGTGGCTGGACTCGGAGATCTTGCCGGTCTGGATCGAGTTGGTGGTGCCGCTGGTCTTCGGCGCGAAGATGCCGGGCACCAGCAGCACGCCGATCACGGCGGTGGCGATGGCGTTCAGCATGATGGTCGAGATGACCTCGCTGACGCCCCGGTAGACCTTCAGCAGGCCGGCGATCGACGCCCACAGGCCGCCGACGCACATCGCGACGACCAGCAGCAGCGGGATCTGCAGGAAGGCCGGCAGGTCGACCTGGCTGCCGACGAACGCGGCGAACATCATGGCCAGCTTGTACTGGCCCTCGATGCCGATGTTGAACAGGTTCATCCGGAACCCGAACGCGGCGGCGGCCGCGGCCAGGTAGTACACGGTGGCCTTGTTCAGCACGGCGACCTGTCCGTCGGACGCGGTGCCGTAGTTCCACATGATGGAGAACGCGTCGAACGGGTCGCGGCCGGAGACCGCCAGCAGGCCGCCGGCGATGATCAGCGACAGCAGCACCGCCAGCACGGGGGCGGCCAGGGCGAGCCCGATCCGCTCCAGGTCGACGCGCTCGCGCAGCGACCGCTTGGCCGCCGGCGCGACCGGGGGGTTGGGACTGGTCATGTGGCTACTCCCCCGCCTGCTCGTCGTCGGCGGTGTCGGTGGACGGGGCGCCGGTGGACGCCTCGGTGCCCTCGGCGGCGACGGCCTGCGCCTCGGCCACGGCTCGCGGGTCGGACTCGATGTGGCCGGTGGCGGCGCCGGTCATCGCACTGCCGAGGTCCTCGGCGGTGACGGTGGCCGGGTCGGCGTCGGCGACCAGGCGGCCGCGGTAGATCACCCGGATGGTGTCGGACAGGCCGATCAGCTCGTCCAGGTCGGCGGAGATCAGCAGCACCGCCAGGCCCTCGCGCTGGGCGGAGCGGATCTGCTCCCAGATCTGGGCCTGCGCGCCGACGTCCACGCCGCGGGTGGGGTGGGCGGCGATCAGGAGCTTCGGGGAGTGGCTCATCTCCCGGCCGATGATCAGCTTCTGCTGGTTGCCGCCGGACAGCGAGGCCGCGGTGACCTCGATGCCGGGGGTGCGGACGTCGTACTCCTCGACGATCCGCTGGGTGTCGGCCCGGGCGCCGGCCGGGTCGAGCAGCACGCCCTTGGAGTTGGGCCGCTCGGTGACGTGGCCGAGGATCCGGTTCTCCCACAGCGGGGCTTCCAGCAGCAGGCCGTGCCGGTGCCGGTCCTCGGGGATGTAGCCGATGCCGGCCTCGCGGCGGGCCCGGGTCAGGGTGCGGGTCAGGTCGGCGCCGTCCAGCGTGACGGTGCCGGCGTCCAGCGGCAGCATGCCCATGATCGCCTCGACCAGTTCGGCCTGGCCGTTGCCCTCGACGCCGGCGATGCCGAGGATCTCGCCCTTGCGGATCCGCAGCGACACGTCGTCCAGGACGACGCGCTCGATGCCCTCGGCGTCCGGCTTGGCGATCCGCAGGCCCTCGACCCGGAGCATCTCGGTGTCGGTGACGGTGGACTCGCGGCTCTGCGGCGAGGGCAGTTCGGCGCCGACCATCAGCTCGGCCAGCTCGCGGGCGGTCACCCGGCGCGGGTCGGCGTCGCCGACGGTGGTGCCGCGGCGGATCACGCTGATCGCGTCGGCCACCGAGAGGACCTCGTGCAGCTTGTGCGAGATGAAGATGACGGTGACGCCCTCGGCCTTGAGCTCGCGCAGGTTGTCGAACAGCGCGTCGACCTCCTGCGGGACGAGGACCGCGGTCGGCTCGTCCAGGATCAGGATCCGGGCGCCGCGGTACAGCACCTTGAGGATCTCCACCCGCTGCCGGTCGGCGACGCCGAGGTCCTCGACCAGCGCGTCGGGCTTCACGCCCAGGCCGTACTGGTCGGACAGCTCGCGGATCCGCGCCTTGGCCCTGGCGCCGATGCCGTACAGGCCCTCGCCGCCCAGGACGATGTTCTCCCAGACGGTGAAGTTGTCGGCCAGCATGAAGTGCTGGTGGACCATGCCGATGCCGCGCGCGATGGCGTCCGCGGGGGTGGAGAACTCCACCTGCTCGCCGTCGACGGCGATGGTGCCCTCGTCCGGCTTCTGCATCCCGTACAGGATCTTCATCAGAGTGGACTTGCCCGCGCCGTTCTCGCCCATCAGCGCGTGCACGGTGCCCCGCCGCACGGTGATGTCGATGTCGTGGTTGGCCACCACACCGGGGAAGCGCTTGGTGATGCCGCGCAGCTCGACGGCGGGTGTCGCCGTTCCCGCGCGCGGGGTGCCGTCCGTGGGGACGGAGTCGGAGGGAGTGATGGCGATCTCCTGCTGGTCGTCGGGCGCTTCGTCGCGCTGAGGGCTCAGGGGGAAACCCGGGAGGGGCCGTGCCGCGCGGACGCGGTGCGGAACCGGCAGGGGCCCGGACGGGCGCGCCTGGGCGCGTCCGTCCGGGCCCCGTGGGGTGCGATCCGGTCGAACCGCCGCGCGCCGCCCGGGGGGCGGACGGCGCGGCGGGCCTGGTCGGCCTTACGGAGCGGTCGGGACCTTGGTGGCGCCGCTGGTGATCTGCTGGGTGGCGGCGTCGAGCTTGGCCTTGATGTCGTCGATGAAGCCACCGGTGGTGGCCAGCGACACGCCGCTTTCCTTCAGGTCGAAGTTCTTCACGCCGGTCAGCGCGTTGCCGTCCTTGGCCGACTTGACGTAGGTGAAGACGGCGGTGTCCACGTTCTTCACCATCGAGGTGAGGATGTGGTCCTTGTACTTGTCCAGGGCGGGCTGCTTGGCCTGGTCGGAGTCGACGCCGATGGCCCACTTGCCGGCGCCCGAGACGGCCTCGATCGCGCCGGTGCCGGAGGAGCCGGCCGCCGAGTAGATGACGTCCGCGCCCTTGTCGAGCTGGCCCTGGGCGGCCTGCTTGCCCTTGCCCGGGTCGGCGAAGCCGGTGAAGTCCGGCGGGGTGGTCAGGTAGGTGACCTCGACCTGGATGTTCGGGTCGACGGACTTGGCGCCCGCGGTGTAGCCGGCCTCGAACTTCTTGATCAGCTCGGACTGCACGCCGCCGATGAAGCCGACGTGCTTGGCCTTCGACTTGTTGGCGGCGGCCACGCCCGCCAGGTAGGAGCCCTGCTCCTCGGAGAAGGTCAGCGAGGTGACGTTCGCCGGCTGGTCGGCGGAGGAGGAGTCGATGATCGCGAACTTGACGTTCGGGTTCTCCTTGGCGACCTTGTTCACCGCGTCCTGGTAGACGAAGCCCACCGCGATGATCGGGTTGAAGCCGCTGGTCACCAGGGACTTGAGCCGCTGCTCCTTGTCGCCCTCGGACTCGCCCGACTTGGCCTCGGCCTCGTTGATGGTGGCGCCCAGCTCGGTCTTGGCCTGGTCCAGGCCGCGCGCGGCGGAGTCGTTGAAGGACTGGTCGCCACGGCCGCCGATGTCGTAGGCCATGCCGACCTTGAACGACGAGCTGCCGGCACCGGCCGAGGTGGAGTTGTTGTCGGTGCTCTTTGCGCCGCAGGCGGCGAGCGAGGCGATGCCCAGGGAACCCGAGAGCACGGCCGCGGCGAGCTTGAGTGAACGGCGCAAGGGAGTTTCTCCTTCTCACACACCCGGTTGGCGTGGTCGAGCGCCACCGTAACGCGCGTAGAACACGGTTGTGTTACGGCCTGCAAGGGCGTCCGGGTTGTTATCAAAATGTGGTCGTACGCCCAGGCAAATCCGGACATAGCCGCACACATGATCAACCCGGTGTTCATTACCGGCTGGTATCGGGCCACCACGGTACGCCTTCCCCGCGCGCCCCGAGAAGATGCCGCGCCGGACCCCGCCCCCGGTGGCCGGTCCGGGCGGCCGGACGCGGCGGGGCCCTCCCCGGGCGAGTGCCGCGCGGACGATTCGACCACGCAGCGGTCCTCCCGGGAAGGGCCCCGCGCCCCTCGGCTCAGATCCGGGCGTGCTCCAGGGCCAGCGCCGCGAACAGCTCCACGCCGACCGCGATCGCCCGCTCGTCGGCGTCGAAGTCGCCCTGGTGCAAGTCCCGGGCGCCCTTCTCGTGCGGGCCGCGCACGCCGAGCCGGGCCAGCGCGCCGGGGGCGTGCTCCAGGTACCAGGAGAAGTCCTCGCCGCCCAGGCTCTGCTCGGTCGGCTCGACCACCGGGCCGCGGCCGTCGGCGAACCGCGCGTTCATCACGGTCTCCAACTGCTCGATCGAGACGGCCTCGTTGACCACCGGCGGGACGCCCCGGTGGTAGTCCAGCGACCACTTGGCCCGGTAGGTCTCGGCGAGGTGCGCCACCAGGTCCTCCATCACCTCGGGCGCCTCCCGCCAGCCGGCCAGCTCCAGGCAGCGGACGGTGCCCTCCAGCTCGGCGTGCTGCGGGATCACGTTCGGCGCCGAACCGGACGCGATCCGCCCCCACACCAGCGAGACGCCCCAGCGCGGGTCCATCCGGCGGGAGAGCGCGGCGGGCAGCTCGGCGGCCAGCTTGGCCACCGCGCCGACCAGGTCGGTGGTCAGGTGCGGCCGGGCGGTGTGCCCGCCCGGGCCGTCCAGCGAGATCCGCACCTTGTCGCAGGCCGAGGTGATCGCCCCGGCCTTCAACGCGATCCGGCCGACCGGCACCTTGGGGTCGCAGTGCACGGCGAAGATCCGGCCGACGCCCTCCATCCCGCCCGCCGCGATCACGTCCAGCGCGCCGCCGGGCATCATCTCCTCGGCGGGCTGGAAGACCAGCCGCACCGGGCGGGTCAGCTCCCCCGCCGCCAGCGCCTCGGCCAGCACCAGGCCGGTGCCCAGCACCACCGCGGTGTGCACGTCGTGCCCGCAGGCGTGCGCCCGGCCGGGGAGCGTGGAGCGGTACGGCACGTCCTTCTTGGCGTCGTCGATCGGCAGCGCGTCGATGTCCGCGCGGAACGCCAGCAGCGGGGTGCCGGGCGCGGTGCCCGGCGGCACCAGGTCCACCAGCAGCCCGGTGCCGCCGGGCAGCACCCGCGGCTCCAGCCCGGCGGCGGCCAGCCGCTCGCGCAGCAGCCGGGTGGTGCGGAACTCCTGGCGGCCGAGCTCGGGGTGCCGGTGGAGGTCGCGGCGCAGCTCGATCAACTCGTCCTGGTACGACGCCACCCGGGCGCGCAAGTCGACGGGGGGACGGGCGGCGGTGACGGTGGCGGCGGCTGCCGGCTGAGGATCGTTCACCTTGACAAGGGTAGGCCGGTGGGGGGCTTTTGGCCCGCCTTCCGGAGAACTCCTCACCGGATGGGTGCATAGCGGCCGCCGAGATGGGTATGTCATTTCGTTTCAGCACGCCCTTCCGGCCGCCTTCCGGGCCCGGGTCCCCGCCGTGTGCAACGACCCGCACCGGCGATCGGACACGGCGGGCGCCCCGTGCGGTCCCCCGGGCGCCCCGACCAAACGTTTCCCCCCGATCGAGTCATGCCGGGGTAAAGCTTTCGGGCCTGCTCTTGAGTGGCGCACATCAGTCCGAATAGACAGCTTTCGCACAGTCAACTCCGGTGCCGCGGTGGGGGTCTTCCGCTCGCGGCGCGCCTCGTCACGCCCTCACGAGGGGCAGCTGACGCTCCATCGAACCGAGAAGGGGGGACCGACGTGCCCATCGCGCGCAACCAGCTCGCCAAGCTCGCCCAAAGCACCGCGCCGGCCACCGTCGCCGCCGCACTCATCCTCGCCACCCTCGGCACGGCCGCTCCGGCCTCCGCCGCCACCCCGGTCGGCGACAGCGCCCGGGCCCTGCCCGGCACCCACCCCGCGTGGGCCACCCCGCAGGCCGACGCCGGCGCCGCCGACGCGTCCGCCTCGGCCACCGCCCGGATCTACCTGGCCGGCCGCGACACCAGCGGCCTGGCCGCGCTCGCCAAGGCGGTCTCCGACCCGGGCTCCGCCTCGTACGGCCGGTACCTGAGCTCCGACCAGGTGCGCGCGCAGTTCGGCGCCACCCCCGAGCAGGTCAAGGCGGTCACCGACTGGGTGACCGGCGCGGGCCTGGACGTCTCGGCCCGCACCGACCACTACCTGCAGGTCTCCGGCTCCACCGCCGCGATGGCCAGGGCCTTCGGCACCGGCTTCCGCAACTACCGCACCGCGGACGGCACCCACCGCGCGCCGGCCTCCGACGCCAAGGTCCCCGCCGCGGTGGCCGGCTCGGTGCTCGCCGTCTCCGGCCTGGCCGACGCGATCCACAAGAACAGCTCGGACGCCACCTCGGTGCGCGAGGCCGAGCAGCGCGCGAACGCCGCCTCCCGGCTCGCCGCCCCCGACAAGAAGGCCCCGGCCACCCTGCCGGAGGTGCCGACCTGCTCCGAGGACGGCTACGGCTCCAAGACCGCCAAGGGCGCCCCGGACGGCTACGAGAAGAACGAGCCCTTCGCCCCCTGCTCGTACGTCCCGGCCCAGCTGCGCAAGGCGTACGGCGTCAGCGACGCCAAGGTCACCGGCAAGGGCGCCCGGGTCGCGGTCATCGACGCCTACGGCCTGTCCACCATGGAACAGGACGCGAACCACTACTCGTCCCTGCACGGCGACCAGCCGTTCAAGCCGGGCCAGTACACCGAGTACGTCACCCCGGACAAGTGGACCCACCAGGACGAGTGCGGCGGCCCCGAGGGCTGGGCCGGCGAGGAGGCGCTCGACGTCGAGATGGTGCACGGCCTGGCGCCCGACGCCCAGGTGGTCTACGTCGGCGGCAACTCCTGCTACGACGACGACCTGTACGACGCGATGGCCAAGGTCGTCGACGAGCACCTGGCCGACGTGGTCTCCAACTCCTGGGGCGAGATCATGCACGGCACCGGCGGCGACATCGACCCCGCCGTGGTGGCCGCCGACAACCAGATATTCCAGCTCGGCGCGGTGACCGGCATCGGCTTCACCTTCTCCTCCGGCGACTGCGGCGACAGCTCCCCGGGCGCGGCCGCCACCGGCGCCAACTGCCAGACCGACACCAACCAGGCCCAGGCCGACTGGCCGTCCGCCTCCCCGTGGGTCACCTCGGTCGGCGGCACCGCCCTCCAGCTCGGCGACAAGTCCGGCAAGTACGGCGACGAGGTCTCGATGGGCGACCTGCGCTCGGTGCTCTCCGCCGACCAGAAGTCCTGGAGCCCGTTCCCGGGCAAGTTCTACTTCGGCGGCGGCGGCGGTGTCTCCAAGGACTTCGCCCAGCCCTGGTACCAGCAGGGCGTCGTCTCCGACGACGTCGCCAAGACCGCGGCCGACGGCACCAAGTCCGCGACCCCGCTGCGCGCCACCCCCGACATCGCGATGAGCGGTGACCTGGTCGCCGCCACCCTGGTCGGCTACACCGACGGCGGCGCCTACAGCGAGGGCGGCTACGGCGGCACCTCGGTCTCCGCCCCGGAGACCGCCGCGATGTTCGCCAACGCCATCCAGGCCCGCGGCGGCCGCGCCCTCGGCTTCGCCAACCCCGCCCTGTACGACCGGGCCGGCACCAACGCCTTCCACGACGTCAACGACGACGCCAACCACGGCAAGCGCGGCAACGTCGTCGACCTCGGCGTGGTGAGCGGCACGCTCCGCGTCCGCCTCTACAAGATCGGCGCCGACTACGGCCTCTCCGCGAACCGCGGCTACGACACGGCCACCGGTCTGGGCTCCCCGGGCAAGAACTTCTTCAAGTCCTTCACCCTCAAGAAGTAACCGCCGGAACGCGGCGGAGGGGCTGTCGGGGATCTCCCCCGGCAGCCCCTCCGCTTCCCCCCTCCCGCTGCGGCTCCGCTCAGAAGCGGTCGACCGGCACGTACGTCCCCCACACCCCGCGCAGCGCGTCGCAGACCTCGCCGACGGTGGCCCGGGCCGCCAGCGCCTCCTTCATCGGGTACAGCACGTTGTCGGTGCCCTCGGCCGCCTTGCTCAGCTGCGACAGCGCCCGGCCGACCGCCGCCGAGTCCCGGTCGGCGCGCAGCCGCGCGAGCCGCGCGGCCTGCTGGGCCTCGATCGCCGGGTCGACCCGCAGCGGCTCGTAGGGCTCCTCCTCGGCGAGCTGGAAGCGGTTGACGCCGACCACCGTCCGCTCGCCGGAGTCCTGCTCCTGCTGGATGCGGTACGCGGTGCGCTCGATCTCGCCCTTCTGGTAGCCCTGCTCGATGGCCGCGACGGCGCCGCCCATGTCCTCCACCTTGGCCATCAACTCCAGGGCGGCGGCTTCGAGTTCGTCCGTCATCGCCTCGACCACGTAGGAGCCCGCGAACGGGTCGACGGTGGCGGTGACGTCGGTCTCGAAGGCGAGCACCTGCTGGGTGCGCAGCGCGAGCCGGGCCGACTTCTCGGTCGGCAGGGCGATCGCCTCGTCGAAGGAGTTGGTGTGCAGCGACTGGGTGCCGCCCAGGACGGCGGCCAGCGCCTGCACCGAGACGCGCACCAGGTTGATCTCGGGCTGCTGGGCGGTGAGCTGGACGCCCGCGGTCTGGGTGTGGAAGCGCAGCATCTGCGACTTGGGGTTCTCGGCGCCGAACTGCTCCTTCATGACGCGGGCCCAGATCCGGCGCGCGGAACGGAACTTGGCGACCTCCTCCAGCAGCGTGGTGCGGGAGACGAAGAAGAAGGAGAGCCGGGGCGCGAAGTCGTCGACGTCCATGCCGGCGGCGACCGCGGTGCGGACGTACTCGATGCCGTTGGCGAGCGTGAAGGCGATCTCCTGCGCGGGGTTCGCCCCGGCCTCGGCCATGTGGTAGCCGGAGATGGAGATGGTGTTCCACTTGGGGATCTCGGCCCGGCAGTACTGGAACACGTCGGCGATCAGCCGCAGGCTGGGCTTGGGCGGGAAGATGTACGTGCCGCGGGCGATGTACTCCTTGAGCACGTCGTTCTGGATGGTGCCGGTGAGCTTGTTCGACGGCACGCCCTGGGCCTCGCCGACCAGCTGGTAGAGCAGCAGCAGCAGCGAGCCGGGCGCGTTGATGGTCATCGAGGTGGAGACCTCGCCGAGCGGGATGCCGCCGAACAGCACGCTCATGTCCTCGACGCTGTCGACCGCCACGCCGACCTTGCCGACCTCGCCGTGCGAGATCGCGGCGTCCGAGTCGTAGCCCATCTGGGTCGGCAGGTCGAAGGCGACCGACAGGCCCATGGTGCCGTTGGCGATCAGCTGCTTGTACCGGGCGTTGGACTCGGCGGCGGTGCCGAAGCCCGCGTACTGGCGCATCGTCCACGGCTTGCCGGTGTACATGGTCGGATAGACGCCGCGGGTGAACGGGTACTGCCCGGGGGCGCCGAGCCGGTTCGCGGCGTCGAAGCCGGCCAGTGTCTCGGGGCCGTACACCGGTTCGATCGGCAGGCCCGATTCGGTGCGGCGGGGCTCGGCTGCCATGGGTGTCCTCCGCGGTGGGGTGGTGTGCGGGTTAGCGCTGATTAACGGGTCAGCTGGATACGCAATGTAGTCGCGCCCGGACGGGAGCTGACAGATGCCACGGCTGGGACCTTGCTCACAACACCCGCGGGCCGCTCCTTGGGATGATCGGCGCACCGACCGAACACCCGAGGAGTGCGTGAACATGACCGAACAGAAGGTGGCCGTCGTCACCGGCGCCAGCAGCGGCATCGGGGCGGCCACCGCCCGACGACTGGCGGCGGACGGCTTCGAGGTGGTGCTGACCGCCCGCCGCACCGAGCGGATCGAGGCGCTGGCGAAGGAGATCGGCGGCCGCTTCCACACCCTGGACGTCACCGACCGGGCCGCGGTGGACGCCTTCGCCGCCGAGGTGGGCCGGGTCGACGTGCTGGTGAACAACGCGGGCGGCGCGCTCGGCGCGGAGAGCGTCGAGAACGGCGACCCGGCGGACTGGCGCACCATGTACGAGGTCAACGTGCTCGGCGTGCTGCACCTCACCCAGGCGCTGCTGCCCGCGCTGCGCGCCACCGGCGACGGCACCGTGCTGATCATGTCCTCCACGGCGGCGCTGGCCGCCTACGAGGGCGGCGGCGGGTACGTGGCGGCCAAGCACGCCGTCCACTCGGTGGCCCAGACCCTCCGCCTCGAACTGGTGGCCGAGCCGATCCGGGTGATCGAGATCGCGCCCGGCATGGTGAAGTCCGAGGGCTTCGCGCTGACCCGCTTCCGCGGCGACCGGGACAAGGCGGACGCGGTGTACGCGGGCGTCGCCGAGCCGCTCACCTCGGAGGACGTCGCCGACACCGTCTCCTGGGCGGTCACCCGGCCGTCCCACGTGAACATCGACCTGCTGGTGGTGCGGCCCCGCGCCCAGGCCGCCAACCACAAGGTGCACCGGGCCAGTTGATCCGCTCCGCGTGAACGCGAAGGGCGGCGGGTCACAACTTGATAGCTCGATCGAGTGAAATCGGCCCGCCGCCTCCCCAACTGATGAGCCCTCAACTACCGTGGAGGCGCTGCCCCGCCGAGCTGTGTCAGCCCCGAGCGGCGGCATTGTCGCACCCGCGGCCCCCTGCCGCACCAGGTTCACCCCCCGTCTCTGGAGCATTCCGCCTTCCCGCCCTCACGAGGAGGACCCGCTGGCCAGCGACATCCCGCCGCAGCGTCTGGACGTGCGGACGGAGCCGTCCCTGCTGGGGCTCCACCGGTTCAACGAAGCCGACTCCGGCGCGGTCGAAGAAGCACTGCTCGCCTGCTGCGGCAGCCACCGTTGGGCCCTGCGCCTCACCGCCCACCGCCCCTACCCCGACATCGAGTCCCTGCTCGCCGCCGCCAGCGAGGCCAGTTACGACCTGCGCCCGGCGGACCTCGCGGAGGCCCTGGCCGACGAGAGCTGGATGCCCCAGCCCCTGCTCGGCATGCGCGCCCCCGGCAGCCAGGCCGCGCACACCGCGCTGCGCGCCGCCCACGCCGCGTACGAGGCCCGGTTCGGCCACGTCTTCGTGGTCTGCCTCGACGGCGTCGACCCCGAGGAGATGCTGGACGCCGTCCTCACCTCCATCCGCACCCGCCTGGCCAACGACCCCGACGAGGAGCGCCTCGTCTCCGCCGAGGAACTGCGCCGCATCGCCCTCAGCCGCCTCGAACACCTGGTGGCCGTGAAGAACTGAAGAGCCGCGGCAGGGGCCCGCCGTCCGCCGGGCCCCTGCCGCGGTCGCTCTCGGCCAGGAGTCCTTCCTTCCCAGCTTGGCGAGTTGCGCCCGCACCACGCCCGCGTCCGGCTCCGGCGCCCCGCGGCCCGTCGCGTCGAGGGTGGTGAAGACCGCCAGGACGTCTCCGGCGCGGGTGACCAGGGCGCGCTGGGCGATGGTGGCGCCGTCGGTTTCATCCGTGAGGGTGAAGGCGGTGGCGGCGTCCGCTCCTTCGGGGGTGGGCGTGTCGAGCCGGGTGAGCAGGTGGTGGCCGGCCGTGGAGGTGAACGCCCGGCAGTGGTCGAGGACGTGCTCGATCCCGGCGTGGACGGCCGCGGCCCGGCCGGGCCGGAAGGCCAGGATGCCGGTGTAGAGCGAGGCCCGGCCGTCGTCCTCGCGGGCGATGTCGAGGTCGGCCTCGGCGAGCGGTCCGGCCGAGCCCTTGGAGGGGGTGAGCGCGTCCAGGACGGGCTGGCAGGCCGGGATGTCGGAGGTCAGCGGCGGGCTGGAGATGTCGTTCTGGCCGGGCTGCATGAGCGTGACGTGCCAGCCGGGGCCGAGTTCGGCCTCGGTGACGGCCAGCGCGCGCACCGCGGCGGCGTCGTACTCGGGCGTCGCGGCGGGGGACGCGGCGGGCCGCGCGGCGGCGCGGTCCGCGGAGGGGCCGGCCGGGGCGGTCGCGCAGCCGGTGGCGAGGGCGGCGAGGGCGGCGAGGGCGAGCGGGTGTCGCACGGCGGTTCTCCCTGCGGGGCGGCGGTGGCGGGAGGCGCACCTTAGCGCGGTCGAGTGGTCACCCTGCGTCACGGTTCCCGTCCCGGTTAGCCCGTGCGTGCCTGATTGATCACACCAGGGGCCCCCGACGGCGGTTGTCGACGGCGCGTCGATAGGATGCTCGCGGCCGGTGGACCGTATCCGGCCGGGCTGACCGACACCGACGCCGGCCGAGCCCCCGAACCGCTTCCGGAGGGTTTTCCGTGCCGGCTGGAACGCTGTACCGCGGCCGGGAAGGCATGTGGAGCTGGGTGGCTCACCGAGTCACCGGCGTCCTGATCTTCTTCTTCCTGTTCGCACATGTCCTGGACACCGCCCTGGTGCGGGTGTCGCCCGAGGCGTACGACTCGGTCATCGCCACGTACAAGTTCTGGCTGGTGAACCTGATGGAGTACGGCCTGGTGGCCGCCATCCTGTTCCACGCCCTGAACGGCCTGCGGGTCGTGGCGGTGGACTTCTGGGCCAAGGGCCCGAGGTACCAGAAGCAGATGCTGTGGACCGTCGTGGGCGTCTGGGTCGTCCTGATGGCCGGCGCCTTCTACCCCGTCCTCCAGCACACTCTTCGCACCTGGTTCGGGGGCTGATCCGCGTGTCCACTGAGACCAACGACCTGGTGGTTACCTCGGTCCACGCCCACACGGGCAAGGGACTGGGCACCGGCAACCCGGCGGACGCCTTCGTGGTGGAGCCCGCCCGGACCCGCACCCGGAAGACCCCGCGCCGCACCCGCACCAACTTCGAGATGCTCGCCTGGCTGTTCATGCGGCTGTCGGGTGTCGTCCTGGTGGTGCTGGTCCTCGGCCACCTGTTGATCAACCTGATGCTGGACGGCGGCGTCTCCCGGGTCAGCTTCGCCTTCGTGGCGGGCCGCTGGGCCTCCCCGTTCTGGCAGGTCTGGGACCTGCTGATGCTGTGGCTGGCGATGCTGCACGGCTCCAACGGCATGCGCACCGTCATCAACGACTACGCGGAGAAGGACGCCACCCGCCTGTGGCTCAAGGGTCTCCTCGGTGTCGCGACCGTCTTCACGGTCGTCCTCGGCACCCTGGTGATCTTCACCTTCGACCCGAACATCTAGACGAGCCACCAGAGGCGACTGACCCCCATGCAGATTCACCAGTACGACACCGTCATCGTCGGCGCCGGCGGCGCCGGCATGCGCGCGGCCATCGAGTCGACGCAGCGCAGCCGCACCGCCGTCCTGACCAAGCTCTACCCGACCCGGTCCCACACCGGCGCGGCGCAGGGCGGCATGTGCGCCGCGCTCGCCAACGTCGAGGAGGACAACTGGGAGTGGCACACCTTCGACACGGTCAAGGGCGGTGACTACCTGGTCGACCAGGACGCCGCCGAGATCATGTGCAAGGAGGCCATCGACGCGGTCCTCGACCTGGAGAAGATGGGTCTCCCCTTCTCCCGGACCGACCAGGGCCGGATCGACCAGCGCCGCTTCGGCGGCCACTCCCGCAACCACGGCGAGGCCCCGGTGCGCCGGTCCTGCTACGCCGCGGACCGCACCGGCCACATGATCCTGCAGACGCTGTTCCAGAACTGCGTCAAGCACGGCGTCGAGTTCTTCAACGAGTTCTACGTCCTCGACCTGCTGATCAACGAGGGCCGCACCGCCGGCGTGGTGGCCTACGAGCTGGCCACCGGCGAGATCCACGTCTTCCAGGCCAAGGCCGTGGTGTTCGCCTCCGGCGGCACCGGCAAGATGTTCAAGGTCACCTCGAACGCGCACACCCTGACCGGCGACGGCCAGGCCGTGGCGCTGCGCCGGGGCCTGCCGCTGGAGGACATGGAGTTCTTCCAGTTCCACCCGACGGGCATCTGGCGGATGGGCATCCTGCTCACCGAGGGCGCCCGCGGCGAGGGCGGCATCCTGCGCAACAAGGACGGCGAGCGCTTCATGGAGCGCTACGCCCCCGTCATGAAGGACCTGGCGTCCCGTGACGTGTGCTCCCGCGCGATCTACTCGGAGATCCGGGCCGGCCGCGGCTGCGGCCCCGACGGCGACCACGTCTACCTGGACCTGACCCACCTGCCGCCGGAGCAACTGGACGCCAAGCTGCCGGACATCACCGAGTTCGCGCGCACCTACCTCGGCATCGAGCCCTACACGGACCCGATCCCGATCCAGCCCACCGCGCACTACGCGATGGGCGGCATCCCGACCAACGTCGAGGGTGAGGTCCTGAAGAACAACACCGAGGTCGTCCCGGGCCTGTACGCCGCGGGCGAGGTCGCGTGCGTGTCGGTGCACGGCGCCAACCGGCTGGGCACCAACTCGCTGCTGGACATCAACGTGTTCGGCCGCCGGGCGGGCATCGCGGCCGCCGAGTACGCGGAGAAGCACGACTTCGTCCCGCTGCCGGACGACCCGGGCGCGCTGGTCGAGTCGCTGGTGAGCGGCCTGCGGGAGTCCACCGGCACCGAGTCGGTCGCCAAGATCCGCCAGGAGCTGCAGGAGTCGATGGACACCAACGTGTCCGTCTACCGCACCGGCAAGACCCTGCAGCAGGCGGTCGAGGACGTGGCGGCGCTCAAGGAGCGCTTCAAGAACGTCTCGATCGCGGACAAGGGCTCGCGCTACAACACCGACCTGCTGGAGGCCGTCGAGCTGGGCAACCTGCTCGACCTGGCCGAGGTGCTGGTCGTCTCCGCGCTGGCCCGCGAGGAGTCCCGCGGCGGTCACTACCGCGAGGACTTCCCGACCCGTGACGACGTGAAGTTCATGCAGCACACCATGGCGTACCGCGAGGTGGCCGAGGACGGCACCACCTCCATCCGCCTCGACTACAAGCCGGTCGTGCAGACCCGCTACCAGCCGATGGAGCGTAAGTACTGATGTCCACTCCGACCGTCGAGACGCACTCGGCCGCGCTTGACGCGGCCGAGTCGGGCAGCGTCCAGCTGATCAACGTCACCTTCCGGATCCGCCGGTTCAACCCGGAGGAGCACCCGGACCCGGTGTGGGTGGACTACCAGCTCCTGATGGACCCGAAGGAGCGCGTCCTGGACGCGCTCAACAAGATCAAGTGGGAGCAGGACGGCACGCTCACGTACCGCCGCTCCTGCGCGCACGGCATCTGCGGTTCGGACGCCATGCGGATCAACGGGCGCAACCGGCTGGCGTGCAAGACCCTGGTCAAGGACGTCAACCCGGAGAAGCCGATCACGATCGAGGCCATCAAGGGCCTGGCGGTCCTCAAGGACCTGATCGTGGACATGGACCCGTTCTTCCAGGCGTACAAGGACGTCATGCCGTTCCTGATCACCAACGGGAACGAGCCGACCCGCGAGCGGCTGCAGTCGCAGGCCGACCGCGAGCGCTTCGACGACACCACCAAGTGCATCCTGTGCGCCGCGTGCACCTCCTCGTGCCCGGTGTTCTGGAACGACGGCCAGTACTTCGGCCCGGCGGCGATCGTCAACGCGCACCGCTTCATCTTCGACTCGCGCGACGAGGGCGGCGAGCAGCGCCTGGAGATCCTCAACGACCGTGAGGGCGTGTGGCGTTGCCGCACCACCTTCAACTGCTCGGAGGCCTGCCCGCGCGGCATCGAGGTCACCAAGGCGATCCAGGAGGTGAAGCGCGCGCTCGTCACGCGTCGCTTCTAGTCCGACCTGTTCCGCAGGGCCCGTCCGGAGTTCCGGGCGGGCCCTGCGGCGTCGTACCGGACGGTGCGTCAGGCGGCGCGACGGGTGCGGACGGTGGCCAGGGTGAGCAGCAGCGGGCCGAGGAACAGGGCGGCGGCCATGGCGCGGTAGTCCTGGTCGGCGGCGGAGGCGGTGAGCGCCAGCTGGGTGCCGAGGACGGCCGCGCCGGCCACCGGGACGAGGGCGCGCAGCCGGTGCCGCCAGGCGTGCAGCGCGGCGGCGGCCAGGCCCAGGTAGGCCCAGAGGGCGCCGCGCCACAGCAGCCAGTCCAGTTGCGGGGCGCGCAGCAGGGTGCCGCTCCAGGTCGCGGCGGCGTGCAGCGGGTGCCACAGGCCGCGGGAGCCGGCCACCGGGCCGGGCACCCCGGTGGCGGCGTGCGGGCCGCTGGCGCCCGCCCGGACGCCCCAGGCGAGCCGTCCCCGGCAGAGCCGGGCGTCCAGTACCCGGTCGGGGTGGTCGCGCAGCAACCGGCGCCAGGCGGCGGCGAGTTCGGCCTCGGCACGGTGGGCCGCGGCGGCGTCCCACCGGTCGGTGAGGGCGGCGCTCGCGGAGCAGTCGGCGCCCGCCGCGTCCCAGGCCCCGGGCGGGGCGACGGCGGCCAGGGCGGGGTCGAGCGGGGCGGGGGCGCGGTGCTGGGCCAGGGCCAGGTCGGCGGCCCGCAGGGTGTGCAGGTCGCCGCCGAGGTCGGCGGGGTGGCCCAGCAGGCCGAGCGCGATCGGCACCGCCAGCGCGAGCGGGGCCAGCAGCAGCAGGCGCACCCGCGCCCCGGGCAGGGCCGCCAGCAGCACCGCGACCGCGACCAGCGCGGTCCCGGCACCCCGGGTGCCGGTCAGCGCGAGGGCGCAGACGGCCGAGAACAGCACGGCCAGGTCCAGCCGTTGGGCGGGCCCGCCGAGTTGCAGGCCGCCCTCGGCCCGCCGGGCCAGCAGCCGCAGCCCCGCCCCGGTGAGCAGCAGCGCGGCGACGGTGGCGACCGCCTCGGGGGCGGCCGAGACCACCAGGGTCGCGGTCGGCGGGAGCGCGGCCAGCGCGAGGGCGACCGGCCCGCTGTGGCGTCCGCGCACCCCGAACCGGGCGAGCGCGGCCACCAGGTACCCGAGCGCGAAGGCGGCGGCCGCGGTCTGCAGCAGCGTCGCTGGCCCGGCGTGCACGGCTCGCACGGCCGCCGCGTACAGCGGCGCCGACCCCTCGGGCACCGTCCCGGTGTACGCCGGGTACACCGCCGCCCACCACAGCAGCAGCACCGCCCAGCAGGCCGCCGCCACCGCGAACGGCAACCGCAGCCGGGACTTGGCCCGCCGGTGCCGTCGCGCCCGCTCCTGCCGCCGCGCCCACTCCGGGCGGGCCTCCTCGAGGGTGGTACTGGTGCTCACGGCGAAGCCCTCCCCCACAGTTGGTGCGGGGCAGGCTAGCAGCAGTATTCGGCCACTTGAAGAGGGCGTGCATATGCACGCGTCAACGGCCGGGCGGCCGGTCCAGCGGGCGGGGCAGGACGACGGCGAGCACCACGTCCGGTCGCCGCGGACCATGGCGGCACCCTCCCGGCGGGGGCGAGCGAATCGGCCCCGATCGGGCGCGGAGCCGGCGGCGCTACTCGGCGGGCCGTCCCCCGGCGGCGGGCGCCGCCGCGCGGCGCAGGGCGCGCAGGCCGCGGACGCCGATCCAGCCGATGGCGAGGCCGAGCAGCAGGGAGGCGACGGCGAGCAGCAGGTGCACCCAGAAGAAGGCGGTGGGCTGGGAGTGGTCGCCGTTCACGAAGGCCTGGCCGCCGGAGTCCTTCCAGAGGTTCTTGACGAAGGTGGTCCAGATGAAGACCGACCAGACGCCGAAGGCGGTGAGGAACCAGGAGACCGGGCGGCTGAGCTTCATGGCGGGGGTCCTTAGCGGCAGGCGGGGTGCCCGTCCAGTATGCGGGGCCCGCCGATCGGAGCAGCGGGCGGTACTCGTTCGTGGCGTCGGCCGGTGGTGTCCGCCGGTAGCGGGGCGGGAGCGGGTTACTTTCCCGGAATGCTGATAATCCGCCGGATTCTCCACGGTTCGTCCGCTGCCGCCCTGCTGTTGGTCCCCGCCCTGCCGGCGGCCGCCGTTGCGGGGGACGCGCCGCCGCCCGGGGTGGTGGGCGGGGAGCGGCTGGGCGCGGCGGGGGTGCAGGTGGCGGCGGGGGCTCCGGCGCTGCCGAAGGAGCTGACCGGGAAGTCCTGGCTGGTGGCGGACGCGGGCAGCGGGCAGGTGCTGGCCTCGTTCAACGCGCACGCGCAGCTGCCGCCCGCGTCGACCCTGAAGATGCTGTTCGCGGACACCGTGCTGCCCCGCTTCAACGCCTCCGACGTGCACCGGGTGGCCTGGTCGGAGCTGCAGGGGATGGGGGCGGGCAGCAGCCTGGTCGGCATCAAGGAGGACCTGGACTACAAGGTCGAGGACCTGTGGCGCGGGGTGTTCCTGTCCTCGGGCAACGACGCGGTGCACGTGCTGGCGAACATGAACGGCGGCGTGGCGAAGACGGTGGCCGACATGCAGGCCAGGGCGGAGCAGTTGCAGGCCAGGGACACCCACGTGGTCACCCCGGACGGCTACGACATGGACGGGCAGGTCACCTCGGCGTACGACCTGACCCTGTTCGCCCGGGCGGGCCTGCGGAACCCGGACTTCCGGGCGTACTGCGCGACCCGCTGGGCGCAGTTCCCGGGCGCGGTGGACAAGAAGACCGGGCAGCGCGGCAGTTTCGGGATCGCCAACACCGACCGGCTGCTGGGCAAGTACCCGGGCCTGATCGGGGTGAAGAACGGCTACACCACCAACGCGGGCGCCACCTACACCGGCGCGGCCGAGCGCGACGGGCGGACGCTGCTGGTGACGGTGATGCACCCGGAGAGCAGTCCGAAGGTGTACGACGAGGCGGCGGCGCTGCTGGACTGGGGTTTCGCCGTGGCCGGCAGGGTCGACCCGGTGGGGGTGCTGGCCGAGGACACCGGCGCGCCGCAGCAGCAGCCGGCCTCGGCGGCGCCCGTCGCACGGCCGGTGGCGGACCGGCCGAGTGCCGGGCCGGCTCCGGCGGCCGGGCGGGCGGAGCACGCGGCGGCCGCCGGGCCGGGGCCGGCGACCTGGTCGGCGGTGGGGCTGTGCGCGGCGGTCGCGGCGGCGGGGCTGCTGCGGCTGCGGGCGCTGCGCCGCCGGGCCGCCCGGTGGGGTTCCTGACCGGGGTGCGGGCGGTCCGGGCGGTCCGGGCGGTCCGGGCGGTCCGGGCGGTGCGGGCGGTCCGGGCGGTGCGTCAGGCGGCCTTGCGGCCGGAGCGCAGGGCGCGGCGCACCACCCGGGTGGCGAACGGCGGCAGGACGTCGAGGGCGACCCGGCGCGACAGCGAGCGCTGCCCGGCGGGGCGGCGGACGGCCTCGGGCTCGTCCCAGGCGAGGCGGTGGCAGACCTGCCCGGCGATGTGCTCCTCGTCGAGCCGGAAGCCCTCGCCGCGCCAGTCGCGGGCGAGCAGGTCGGCGCGGACGGCGTCCGGGTCGCCCCAGGTGCCGTAGAACTTCTCGGGGGTGAGCAGCACCGGCCGCAGGCCGAGGGTGAAGACAGCCTCCCAGACGGCGGCGGCCACGCCGGGGGTGTGCGGGGCCCGGTAGTCGTCGAGGGCGACGACGCCGTTCTTGGCGAGCGCGTCGCGGGCGACCAGGATGTCGCCGGCCACGTGCTCGTAGAGGTGGGAGGCGTCGACGTGGACGAAGCGGCAGCTGTCGGCGGGGATCCGGCCGTCGGCGAGCACCGAGGTGGGGGCCTGGACGATCACCGGGAGTTCGGGGTGGAAGGCCAGGTAGTTGGTTTCGAAGGCGCGCCGGGTGAGGGTCTCCCGGTACGACATGCTCATCTCGGCGGAGTTCTCGTCGTCGGGGGCGTCGAGGTCGAACAGGTCGCAGACGGTGAAGGTCTCGCCGGGCTGCAGGTGGTCGCCGAGCAGGATCGCCGAGCGGCCCAGGTAGGCGCCCAGTTCGAGCAGGTCGCCGGTGGTCCCGGCGGCGGTCTGCCGGGACAGCAGGTGGGCGAAGGCCTCCCGGTCCGCGCGGAAGAACCATCCGGGGACGTCGTCGGGGGTCGCCGGGGCGACGGGAGCGGCGCTGGTGTCGAGAGCGGACACACGGTCTCCATGGGGTGGGCCGGAGCGGGGGGACGCGGCGGCGTGCGGTCAGCGGGCACTGACATGTGTGAGCGGGATCATAGTCACTCGTCCGATGGGCGGACACCCGTCCGGAGGGGTGTCTTCCCGGCCGCTTCGAGCGCCGCCTCGGCCTGCCGCACGGCGCGCAGGCGGGCCCGCTCCGGGTCGGCGAGCGCGGTCCAGGCCGCGCAGTACATCAGCAGCCGGGTGACGAAGTCGATCCACAGCAGCAGCGCCACCGGCACGCCGAACGCCCCGTACAGGCTGCGGCCGGCCACCGAGCCCAGGTACGAGGAGAGCAGCAGCTTCAGCACCTCGAAGCCGACGGCGCCGATCAGCGCGCCCTCCAGCAGGGCGCGGCGGCGCTGGCCGCCGATCCGCGGGAACGGGCCGAGCAGGTAGGCGAAGAGCAGCAGGTCGGCGCAGACCGCGATCAGGAAGCCCATCGCGGACAGCAGCCAGCGGGCCGCCCCGCCGTGCAGGCCGAGGCCGTCGGCGAGCCGGTGGGCGAGCGTGGTGGCGAGCGCGGAGGCGGCCAGCGAGGCCAGGCAGACCAGACCGAGGCCGAACAGCACCACGCAGTCGCGGACCTTGACCAGGACGGGGTTGCCGCCGTCGTCCGGCAGCCGCCACACGGTGCGCACGGCGCCGCGCATGGTGTCGACCCAGCCGAGGCCGGAGACCAGCAGCAGCGCGCCGGAGACCAGGCCGACGGTGCCGGCGTTGGCGACCATGGCGTTCAGGTCGAGCGAGTCGGCGAGGCCGGGCAGCTGCTCGGTGATCTTGTCCTGGAGCTGGCGCACCCGGGAGTCGGAGAGGGCGGCCAGCGCGATCGCCAGGGCCACGGTGAGCAGCGGGAACAGGGCGAGGAAGCCGAAGAAGGTGACCGCCCCGGCCAGCCGGTTGCCCTGGACGGCGTCGAACAGCAGGTACACCCGGTAGGGGCGGCTGCGCATCAGCCGGGCGGCGAGCGGGCCGATCACGGGCAGCTTGGTGAGGAAGTCCACGCATGGCTGTATACCGCCGGGCGGGCCCCGGCGGCGGGAGCGAAGCACGCCGTGGCGCGCCGTCAGCGGGCGCTCACCGGTCCGGGGCCCGGCGGCGGGCGGCAAGCGGCGGGCGGCGGGCGGCAGCTCAGCGGCGGACGGCCCGGCGGGCCCGGGCGAGCACCCGCAGGCCCTGGAAGCCGAGGCGGTTGCCGCGGGCGAGCAGTTCGCCGCGCAGCCCCTCGCGGCCGGGGGCGGGCCGGTAGCCGGCCGGGCGGTGCCGGGCGCAGTGCTCGGCGGCGAGGCGGAAGAACTCGCGGCGGTCGCCGGCCGGGACGCGGCCGGGCTTGGAGACCACGGTGGCGAGGTGGCCGAGCATCATCCGGTAGATGACCGGGCGCCAGCGGTCGAGGTCGGGCCGGGTGTCGAGGTAGCCGAAGACCCGGTCGTACTGGGCGAAGACGTCGAAGTGCTTGCGGGAGGCGGTGGCGAGGATGTTGCCGCCCTCGCGGCGCTGGCGGTAGTGGACGCCGACGGTGTCGAGCAGGGTGATCCGCTCGGCGGCGAGCAGCGCCGGGTAGGTGAACGGGGTGTCCTCGTAGTAGCCGGGCGGGAAGGACAGGCCGTTGTCCGCCAGGAAGGCGCGCCGGTAGGCCTTGTTCCAGGCGACCTGCAGCAGGTCGAGCAGGTCGCGGCGCTCGTCCAGGGTGAACACCTCGGCGCCGGGCCGGGCGAACACCGGCGCGGAGGCGGAGCGGGTGACCCGGCCGTCCCAGTAGCTGCGGGCGTAGTCGAACACCAGCAGGTCGGGGTCGCCGGTGGCGCGCAGCCGGGCGTCGACGGCGGCGAGCAGGCCGGGGGTGAGGGTGTCGTCGCTGTCCAGGAAGATCACGTAGTCGCCGGTGGCGAGTTCGGTGCCGGCGTTCCGGGCCGGGCCGAGGCCGACGTTCTCGGGCAGGTGCCGGACGGTCACCCGGGGGTCGGCGGCGGCCGCCGCGTCCAGGAGGGCGCCGCAGCCGTCGGGCGAGCGGTCGTCCACCGCGATCAGCTCGAAGTCGGCGAAGGACTGGGTGAGGACGGACTCCAGGCACTCCGGGAGGTACTCCTCTACGGCGTGCACCGGCACGACCACACTGAACCGCGGCATCTCTCACCCTCCCGACCTGGCCTGGCCTGGCCTCGCGCAGACTAGCAAGCCCGGAGAGGTAGGATCGCCGCCGGTGGCGGTCCGCTCTCTCCATGTCTCCACGGGCCCGCCGGTCGCATTCCCGAGGAAAGGCTCTGCGCTAGCGATGGCCCCCCGTCTGTCCGTCGTCGTCCCGATCTACAACGTCGAGCGCTACCTAGAGGAATGCCTCGACTCGATCGCCGCCCAGACCTTCACCGACTTCGAGTGCGTCATGGTCGATGACGGCTCCAAGGACTCCAGTGCCGAGATCGCGCGGGCGTACGCCGCGAAGGACTCCCGGTTCCGGCTGGTGCAGCAGGTGAACAAGGGTCTGGGGGCGGCCCGCAACACCGGCTACCGGAACATCTCCGAGGGCAGCGAGTTCCTGGCGTTCGTCGACAGCGACGACACCATGCCGCCGTCCGCGTACGAGCTGATGATCGGCACCCTGGACGAGACCGGTTCGGACTTCTGCACCGGCAACGTGCTGCGCTTCCGGGCCGTGGGCCACTACCAGTCCGGCGGCCACCGCAAGCCGTTCGCGTCGACCCGGCTGCGCACCCACATCACCGAGATCCCGGCGCTGATCACCGACCGCACCGCCTGGAACAAGGTCTACCGGCGCTCCTTCTTCGACGGTGCCGGGGTGCTGTACCCCGAGGGCATCCTGTACGAGGACGCGCCGGTCAGCGTGCCGCACCACTTCCTGGCCCGCCGGGTCGACGTGCTCGCCGAGCCGATCTACCACTGGCGCGAGCGGGAGGTCGGCGAGATGTCGATCACCCAGATGAAGACCAACCCGAAGGGCGTCATCGACCGGGTCAAGTCGATGGAGCTGGTCCGGGACTGGCTGTCGGCGCAGAGCGACCCGAAGTTCCGCAAGTACCTGGCCACCTACGACGAGAACAACCTCGTCGAGGAGATCCCGATGTTCTTCGGCTCGGTGCTGGAGGGCGACCCGGAGTACAACGCGGCCTACCTGGAGTCGGTCGGCCGGCTGCTGCGCGCCATCGGCCCCGAGCCGGTCCGCAAGCTGCGCGCGCCGCTGCGCCTGAAGTACCACCTGACCCTGCAGGGCCGGCTGGAGGAGCTGATCGAGCAGCTCCGCTTCGAGCAGGACAGCAACGGCGCCGCGCCGGCCCGCGGCCTGCTGCGCCCGTACGCCGACTACCCGTTCCTGCGCGGCGGCCGCAAGAGCGTCCCGGCGGACGTGCTGCGGCTGAAGAACGCCCTGGTGATGCGCTCGCGGCTGTACGAGGCGGTCTGGGAGGACGGGAAGCTCAAGCTCACCGGGCACGCCTTCCCCGAGCACCTGGGCGCCGCGCACAAGCACGACATGGTCAAGGCGCTGGTGCTGCGCGAGGCCAAGGGCCGCGGCGTGGTGGCCGTGCAGACCAAGGCGCAGTACAGCCCGGAGGCCACCTCCAGCTCCCCGCACGACCTGTACAGCTGCGACTGGGCGGGCTTCTCCGCGTCCATCGACCCGCAGCGGCTGAAGTCCCGCGGGGCCTGGAAGGAGGGCTCCTGGCGGGTGCTGGTGGCCGGTGCCGGCAAGGGCGGCGTGTACAAGGGCCGGATCTCGGTCGGCTGGCACGACCGCAACGAGTACCCGCCGGTGCACTGGGTCGAGGACGACGTCCGGATCGTGCCCTGGTCGCGCGACGGCCACCTGCTGCTGCGGGTGGAGCGGGTGCGCGCCCGCGCGGTCGCGGCCTCGGCGGAGGGCGGCGTCCTGGAGCTGAGCGGCCTGGTCCGCTCCGGCCCGGACCTGGCCGGCGCGGAGCTGCGGCTCAAGCACGTCGAGTCCGACCGCGACCTGTTCGCCGAGCTGGAGCTGGGCACCCCGGTCGGGCGCGACCTGCCGTTCACCGCGCGGGTGCGGGTCGCCGAGCTGACCGCCGTCCGCGAGGCCTGGGACGCCCTGGACCCGACCGCCGAGGAGCGCACCCGGGACCGCTGGGACCTGGAGCTCAAGCTCACCGACGGCAGCGCGCTGCCGCTGGTGCTGGACGACCGGACCGCCCCGGTGGAGCTGCACCTGCCGCTGGGCGCGGGCGAGCGCGCGCTGTACGCCAAGCCCTCCCCGTCCGGCTACCTGCAGCTGTGCGACCAGGTGCTGCAGCCGGTGATCGAGGAGGTGGCCCGGGCCACCGACGGCGAGGGCTTCGTGGTCAGCGGGTCCTTCCCGCTGGCCGGCGCGCACCGCTACGAGCTGGTGATCCGGCACTACAAGCGCCAGGAGGAGCACGCCTACCCGGTGGAGATCGCCGACGGGCGCTTCCGGGCCGCGCTGCCCGCCGTCCCGACCGCGTCCTTCGCGGGCCGGGTGCCGCTGCACAAGGGTTCCTGGACGGTGCTGTTCCGCCCGGTCGGCGCCCCCGTCGACAGCCTGTGGCCGGCCGCCGCGCTGGCCGCCCGGACGTTCGACGCGCTGCCGCTGGAGATCGAGGCCCGCGGCAAGCGGGTCGCCCTGGAGCGCCGCGGCTTCGACACCCTGTCGCTGGAGTCGCACGACCCGCTGGGGCCGGACGAGCGCAGCGGCTACCGCCAGCGCCTCCTGCGCCGCGCCTACACCGAGCAGCAGTTCGGCCCGCTGACCGACACGGTGCTGTACCACACCGTCCGGGAGGACTGGTGGGCCGCCGACGGCGGCCTGTACGGCGACTCGCCGCGGGCCGTGCACGAGGAGCTGGTGCGCCGCGGCCTGCCGCTGCGCCACCTGTGGACCTCCGTCGACCTGCAGGCCGAGCTGCCGCAGACCGCCGAGTGCGTGCGCCACCGCTCCCCCGAGTGGTTCCGGGCGCTGTCCACCGCGAAGTACATCGTCACCTCCACCCACCTGCCCACGTACTTCCGCCGCCGCCCCGGCCAGGTCGTGCTGCAGACCTGGCAGGGCGTGCCGCTGAAGCGGATCGGCACCGACTTCGAGAAGGTCTGGTTCACCGACTCCGGATACCTGGAGCACCTCAAGGAGGAGGTGCCGCAGTGGAGCCTGCTGACGGCGGGCAACCGCTGGTCGGCGCCGGTGCTGCGGCGCGCCTTCGGGTACGGGGGGCGGGTGCTGGAGAGCGGTTCGCCGCGCAACGACCTGCTGTTCGCCCCGGACCGGGAGAAGACCGCGGAGCGGGTGCGCGAGCGCCTGGGCCTGCCCGAGGGCAAGAAGGTCGTGCTGTACGCGCCGACCTTCCGGGAGGACCGCCGGCTGCCCGACGGCGGCTACCAGTTCAACCTGCAGCTCGACCTGGAGGCGGCCCGCGCCGCCCTGGGCGACGACCAGGTGCTGCTGGTGCGCAGCCACGAGGTGGTGCGCGGGCAGATCGCCGAGGCCGGCAACGGCTACGTGTGGGACGTCAGCACCTACCCGGACGCGGCGGAGCTGCTGCTGATCGCCGACGTGCTGGTGACCGATTACTCGGCGGCATTGTTCGATTTCATGAACACGGGCCGTCCGGTGATTTTCTTCACCTACGACCTGGAGCACTACCGGGACAACCTGCGCGGTTTCAGCCTCGACTTCGAGGCGCAGGCGCCCGGCCCGCTGCTGCGCACCTCCGCCGAGGTGGTCGGCGCGCTCGGCGACCTGTCCCGGGTCACCGCCGAGTACGCGGAGAAGTACGCGGCCTTCCGGGAGGCCTACGGCGACCTGGACGACGGCCAGGCCGCGGCCCGGGTGGTCGACGCGCTGCTGGACGGCGCGGAGCGGTGACCGCCGCCGTCAACCGGGCGACCGCGCGCCGCCGGAGGTGAAAGGGCTGTCAATTCCCTCCCTGTTTCCTGGAAATCCCCTGAAAGCTGGGAATTTCCCCAGGAGGGAGGGAATTGACTTTCCCTGTTCGCCTGGCTGTCATGGGTGAGTGGCTCGACTCCCCCTTTTCGCCGGCCGGCCGGAACGCACCCGTCCCTCTTCCGCCCCCTCCGCCAGGGTGGGGTTGCGGCGGGCGGTCTGGGACGGCGGCATCCTGTCGCTGCTCGGTGACGGGCGGCTGGCGGGGCACTCGGGCGACCGCCCGGGCGAGACCTCGGTCGAGCTGGAACTGACCCCGCCGTCCGGGCAGCGGCCGCTGCGGCTGCGGACGTACCCGCGCTACCTCCCCGAGGCCACCGACGACAGCGCGCAGGCCGCCCTGGGGCTCGACTGGACCGGCTTCACCGCGCTGATCGACCCCGAGGCGCTGCGCCGGCGCGGCCAGTGGCACCCCGGCACCTGGCAGGTCACCGCGCTGGTGGCGGCCGGCGCGCTGCGGGCGCGGGCGCCGCTGGCCGCGCACTGGTGCGGCAGCGGCGAGTACCCGTCGGCCTGCTGGGTCGGCGAGGGCGTGCTGCTGGTGCCCCGGTTCGGCTCCGACACCCTGCGGCTGACCGTGCTGCCCGGCCGGGCCGTCGTCACCGGCCTGGACTGCGCGGAGGACGGCTTCCTGGTCTCCGGGCGGGCCCCGGCCGGCTCCTCCGGCGGCGCCCTGGTCCTGCGCCACCGGGAGACCGACACCGCCGTCGCCTGCGACACCGACTGGGACGGCAGCGCGTTCACCGCCCGCGTCGGCGCCGCGCAGTGCGACCTCTCCGGGCACTGGGAGCCCAGCCTGCTGCTCCCCGACGGCCGGACGGTCGACCTGCGCACCGACTGCCCGCCGGCCGGCCGCCGCCAGCTCCCGCTGGCCGACCGGCAGGTGCTGTACGCCAAGCAGCTGTCCGACCTGCGCCTGCAGTTCTGCGTCCAGGACCCGGAACCGCTGGTCGACGCGCTCACCGCCGTCCCCGAGGGCTGGGAGCTGGCCGGCGAGCTGCCGCACCACGCCGGCGCCGGCACCGAGCTGGTGCTGCGCCACGGCGGCGACGGCCGGGAGCGCCGCCGCCCCGTCGAGCTGACCGCGGACGGCCGGTTCCGCACCGTGCTGGCCCTGGAGCCGCCGGCCTCCGACGGCCGGCCGCGGCCGCTGGCCAAGGGCGTCTGGGAGCTGTCGCTGCGCCGGACGGGCGCCCCCGAGCACGAGGACCGGTCGCTGCGCCTGCACCCCGCCGTGCTGGACGGGCTGCCGCTGCGCACCCCGCGCGGGCCCAAGTCCTTCCTGCTGGAGCGCCGCTGGCACGACACCCCGATCCTGGACAGCACCCCGGTGCTGTCCGCCGCCGAGCGCAGCGCCCGCCGCCAGCGGCGGCTGCGCACCGCGGACTACCCGGCGGCCCGCCGCCGCCCGCTGCGCGACGCCGTGCTGTACGACGTCTTCGGCGGCCGCAGCTACTCCTGCAACCCGCGCGCCGTGCACGAGGAGCTGGTCGCCCGCGGCCTGCCGCTGGAGCACCTGTGGGTGGTCGAGGACGGCCAGGAGCAGCCCCCGCCGGGCACCACCGCGCTGCGGATGTGGAGCCCCGAGTGGTACGAGGCGCTGGCCACCAGCCGCTACCTGGTCGGCAACACGCACTTCCCGGAGTTCCTGGAGCGCCGCGAGGGCCAGGTGGTCGCCCAGCTGTGGCACGGCACCCCGCTCAAGCGGATAGCGCGCCAGGTGCGCACCGAGTGGATGGCCGAGGACGGCTACCTGCGGCGGCTGGAGCACGAGGTGAGGCAGTGGAACCTGCTGCTGTCGCCCAGCCCGTTCGCCACCCCGATCCTGGCGGACTCCTTCGACTACCGCGGCGCGCCGCTGGAGGCCGGCTACCCGCGCAACGACCGGCTGGTGCGGGCCGACCCGGTCGAGCGGGCCGCCGTCCGGGCCCGGCTCGGCGTCCCGGAGGGGCGCACCGCCGTGCTGTACGCGCCGACCTGGCGCGACGATCAGCGCGAGGGCGACCGCTACCGGCTCGACCTGCGGCTGGACGTCGAGGCGGCCCGGGCCGCCCTGGGCGGGGACCACGTGCTGCTGCTGCGCCCGCACGTGCACGTCGGCGGGCGGGTGCCGGACGACGACTTCGTCCGGGACGTCTCGGACCACCCGGACGTCGCCGACCTGATGCTGGCCGCCGACGTGCTGGTCACCGACTACTCCTCGCTGATGTTCGACTTCGCGGTGACCGGCCGCCCGATGCTGTTCTTCACCTACGACCTGGAGCACTACCGCAGGCGGCTGCGCGGCTTCACCTTCGACTTCGAGGCGCACGCCCCGGGGCCGCTGCTGGCCGACTCGGCGTCCGTGGTGGCGGCCCTGCGCGAGCTGGACCCGGAGCCGTACCGGGAGCGCTACCGGGCGTTCCGGGAGCGGTTCTGCCCGCTGGAGGACGGCCGGGCCTCGGCCCGGGTGGTCGACCGGATGCTGGAGCTGGCCGGCCGGGCGGGCTGACGGCTTCCAGCGGACGCCCAGCGACGCCCCGGCGGCGCCCAGCAACCGCCCCCGGCCGGCCGGGGCGCGGGCGTTCCCTAGGGCCGGCCGAAGGCGTAGCCGCGCCACGGGCGCCACACGCCGTCCGCGCCGAAGGTCGACAGCACGAACTCGGCGACCTCGAAGGACGCCGTGAAGCCCTTGGTGCGCTCGTACGCGTTGTCCAGGGCGGCCTCGGACAGGCCGTGGGCGACGGTGACGTGCGGGTGGTAGGGGAAGGCCAGCTCGCGGGCCAGCGGGCCGGAGCGGACCTCCGCCTCCAGCACCCGGCACTCCTGGGCGCCCTCCTCGACCCGGATGAACACCACCGGGGAGACCGGCCGGAAGGTGCCGCTGCCCCGCAGCAGCATCCGGAACGGCCGCTGGGCGGCGGCCACCGCCCGCAGGTGGCGCTCCATCGCGGGCAGCGCCCCGGTGTGCGTCTCGGTCGGCGGCAGCAGGGTGACGTGGGTCGGTATCGACCTGGCCAGCGGGTCGCCGTACCCGGCCCGGGCGTCCTGCACCCGGCTGCCGTACGGCTCCGGGACGTGTATGGACACGCCGATGGTGACGGCCTCGCCGAGGCCGTCACCACCGGGGGCGGCAGCCGTCGGCATCAGCGCTTGGGCGCCAGGAAGCCGACCCGGTCGTACACCTCGGCGAGCGTCTCGGAGGCCACCGCGCGGGCCTTCTCGGCGCCCAGCGCGAGGACGCGGTCCAGCTCGGCCGGGTCGTCCAGGTACTGCTGGGTGCGGGCCTGGAACGGGGTGACCCACTCGGTGAACAGGTCGGCCAGCTCGGTCTTCAGGGCGCCGTACATCTTGCCCTCGAAGTGCGCGACCAGTTCGTCGGTCGACAGCCCGCTGAGCGCGGAGTGGATCCGCAGCAGGTTGGAGACGCCGGGCTTGGCCGCCTCGTCGTACGTCACGACGGTGTCGGTGTCGGTGACCGCGCTCTTGAACTTCTTGGCGCTGGTCTTGGCCGGGTCGAGCAGGTTGACCAGGCCCTTGTCGGTGGCCGCGGACTTGCTCATCTTCGCGGTCGGGTCCTGCAGGTCCTGGATCTTGGCGGTGGCCTTGAGGATGTACGGCTCGGGCACCGTGAAGGTCTTGCCGTAGCGGGTGTTGAAGCGGTCCGCGAGGTCGCGGGTGAGCTCCAGGTGCTGGCGCTGGTCCTCGCCGACCGGGACCGCGTCGGCCTGGTAGAGCAGCACGTCGGCGACCATCAGCACCGGGTAGGTGAACAGGCCGACCGTGGTGCGGTCGCTGCCCTGCTTGGCCGACTTGTCCTTGAACTGGGTCATCCGGGCGGCCTCGCCGAAGCCGGTGAGGCAGTTCATCACCCAGGCCAGCTGCGCGTGCTCGGGCACCTGCGACTGCACGAACAGGGTGCAGCGCTCCGGGTCCAGGCCGGCGCCGAGCAACTGGGCGGCGGAGACCCGGGTGTTCTGCCGCAGCACCGCCGGGTCCTGCTCGACGGTGATCGCGTGCAGGTCGACGACCATGTAGAAGGCGTCGTTGGCCTCCTGCAGGTCGACCCACTGGCGCACCGCGCCGAGGTAGTTGCCCAGGTGGAAGGAGCCCGAGGTGGGCTGGATGCCGGAGAGCACCCGGGGACGGTCCTTCACGGGACCGGTGACCGCTGCGTTGACCATGGGGCCCATTGTTCCAGCTTCCCCGGCCGGTCAGGAAACCTCCGGAGCGGGCGGGTCCGCCGGTGTGACGGTGCTCACCCGCAGCCGCTCGATCCGCCGCCCGTCGAGGCGGGCCACGGTCAGCCGCGCCCCGGTGTCGGTGACCACCTGGTCGCCCTTGCGGGGCAGTCGGCCCAGTTCGCGCACCACGAACCCGGCGACCGTCTCGTACGGGCCCTCGGGCAGGGTCAGGCCGGTCTCCTCGGTGAAGTCGGCGAGGTTGAGCAGGCCGTCCAGTTCGACGCCGCCGCCGGCCAGCCGCCGGGTCGCGGTGGTGTCCTGGGCGTCGTACTCGTCGCGGATCTCGCCGATCACCTCCTCGACCAGGTCCTCCAGGGTGACGATGCCCGCGGTGCCGCCGTACTCGTCGACCACGATCGCCAGGTGGTGGCCCTCCCGGCGCATCTCGCTCATCGCCTCCAGCACCCGCTTGGTGGCCGGCAGCAGCTTCACCGGGCGGGCCAGCTCCCGCACCCGGGCGGCCTGTTCGCCGCGCGCCCCGTACAGGTCGCGGACGTGCACGAAGCCGGTCACCGCGTCGTAGGAGCCCTCCACCACCGGGTAGCGGGAGTGCGGCGCGGAGTCGGTCTCGTGCCGGACCTCGGCGACCGGCCGGTCGCCGTCCAGGAAGGTCACCTCGGTGCGCGGCACCATCACCTCGCGCAGCTGGCGCTCCCCCGCCGCGAACACGTCGTTGATCAACTCGCGTTCGTCCGAGCCGAGTTCGGTGTTGGCGGCGACCAGGCCGCGCAGCTCCTCCGAGCTCATCACGCCGCGTCCGGCGCTCGGGTCGCCGCCCAGCAGCCGCACCATCAGGTTGGTGGAGTGGCCCAGCAGCCAGATCGCCGGCCGCAGCACCACCGACATCACGTCCACCACCGGCGCGGCCAGCACCGCGATCGACTCGGCCCGCTGCAGGCCGATCCGCTTGGGCGTCAACTCGCCCAGCACCAGCGAGGCGTAGGAGATCACCAGGGTCAGGCCGACCAGCGCCACCGCGTCCGCGACGCCCTCGGACAGGCCCGCCCGGACGAAGACCGGGGCCAGCTTGCCCGCCAGGGTGTCGGCGCCGAACGCCGCCGACAGGAAGCCCATGCAGGTCACCCCGACCTGCACCGCCGCCAGGAACCGGTTCGGGTCCGCCGCCAGGTGCGCGGCCCGCGCGGCCCGCCGCGAACCCGCCGACTCCAGGGTGCGGATCTGCCCCTCCCGCAGCGAGATCAGCGCGATCTCCGCGACGTTGAACAGACCGCCCAACATGATGAACACCAGGACGAGCGCGGCGTCCTGCAGGGTTTCGCTCACGGCCCGAGTGTAGGGCGCCCGCAACGGAACGGCCGGGCGCCCCGAGGGCACCCGGCCGTTCACCCGCTGCGGAGCGGCACTCAGATGAGGCCGAGCTCCTTGACCGCGTCGCGCTCCTCGGCGAGCTCGCCGACCGAGGCGTCGATCCGCTTGCGGTCGAACTCCGAGAGGTCCAGGCCCTGGACGATCTCGAACTTGCCGTCCTTGGTGGTGACCGGGAACGAGGAGATCAGGCCCTCGGGCACGCCGTACGAGCCGTCGGAGACGATGCCCATCGAGGTCCAGTCGCCCGCCGGGGTGCCGTTGACCCAGGTGTGGACGTGGTCGATGGCGGCGTTCGCGGCCGAGGCGGCCGAGGAGGCGCCGCGGACCTCGATGATCTCGGCGCCGCGCTTGGCGACCTTCGGGATGAAGAAGTTCTCGACCCACTCCTGGTCGGCGCCCACGGCGTCGAACGCGGACTTGCCGGAGATCTCCGCGTGGAACAGGTCCGGGTACTGGGTGGCCGAGTGGTTGCCCCAGATGGTGACCTTCTTGACGTCCTCGACCGTCACGCCGGCCTTCTTGGCCAGCTGGGCGACGGCCCGGTTGTGGTCCAGGCGGGTCATCGCGGTGAAGCGCTCGGCCGGCACGTCCGGGGCGTTGCGCTGGGCGATCAGGGCGTTGGTGTTGGCCGGGTTGCCGACCACCAGGACCTTGATGTCGTCCGCGGCGTTGTCGTTGATGGCCTTGCCCTGCGGGCCGAAGATGCCGCCGTTGGCGGACAGCAGGTCGCCGCGCTCCATGCCCGCGGTGCGCGGGCGGGCGCCGACCAGCAGCGCGACGTTGGCGCCGTCGAAGGCGACGTTCGCCTGGTCGGTGATGGTGATGTCGCGCAGCAGCGGGAACGCGCAGTCGTCCAGCTCCATGGCGACGCCCTCGGCCGCCTTCACGCCCTGCGGGATCTCCAGCAGGCGCAGGTTCACCGGAACGTCGGCGCCCAGCAGGTGGCCCGAGGCGATGCGGAACAGCAGCGCGTAGCCGATCTGGCCGGCGGCTCCGGTGACGGTGACGTTGACGGGGGTGCGAGTCATTTCAGCCTTCTCCTGCGGTGGCCAGGTGCCCCAGGCACACCGGCGCGCTGGGGCCGAGGATGATCTCTCGATATCGAGAGACCTGGGCAAGGCTATCGCAAGGCCGGAGACGGCGAAGCCAGGGGCGCGGGGAACCGCGCCCCTGGTGCCGCTCACCGCATCGGGTGCCCGATCAGCCGGCCGATGTTCTCCAGCACCGGCACCCGCAGCCACGGGTCGGGCTGGGCGACCAGCGTGAGCAGGACGATCGCGCCGCCGAGCACGAACATCAGGGTGACGTCGGTGAACCGGCTGCGGACGGCGAGCATGCCGACGTCGGGCAGGCCGAGCCGGAGCAGCGCGCCGAGCAGCGGCGCCGCGCCGAGGACGAGCAGGCCGAGCCGGAAGTGGCCCTGCCAGGTGGCGAGCAGGCCCGCCAGGGCGACGGCGAGGACCAGCGTTATCGGCCACTGCCGCAGCGGGAGGACGTGGCCGCGGCCGAGCGCGGCCCCGGCGCCCTCGGGCGGCAGGGTGCCCCGGGTGGTGACGGGGGGACGGCGGCGGCCGCGCCGCTTGACGCCGGGCACCGGTGTCAGGCGCCGGCGCGGCGCTCGGCCGCCTCGACGATGTTGTTGAGGAGCATCGCGCGGGTCATCGGGCCGACGCCGCCGGGGTTGGGGGAGATCCAGCCGGCCACCTCGGCGACGCCGGGGTGCACGTCCCCGACGATCTTGCCCTCGCTGCGGGAGACGCCGACGTCGAGGACGGCCGCGCCGGGCTTGACGTCCTCGGGCTTGACCAGGTGCGGGACGCCGGCCGCGGCGACGACGACGTCGGCGTTGCGCAGGTGCGCGGCGAGGTCGCGGGTGCCGGTGTGGCAGAGCGTCACGGTGGCGTTCTCGCTGCGGCGGGTGAGCAGCAGGCCGATGGAGCGGCCGACGGTGATGCCGCGGCCGACCACGACGACCTCGGCGCCGTCGATGGCGACGTCGTGGCGGCGGAGCAGTTCGACGATGCCGAGCGGGGTGCAGGGCAGCGGGCCGTCGATGCCGAGGACGAGACGGCCGAGCGAGGTCGGGTGCAGGCCGTCGGCGTCCTTGTCCGGGTCCATGAGTTCGAGCACGCGGTTGGCGTCCAGGCCCTTGGGGAGCGGGAGTTGGACGATGTAGCCGGTGCAGGTCGGGTCGGCGTTGAGCTCGCGGACGACGTTCTCGACGTCCTCCTGGGTGGCGGTGGCGGGCAGTTCGCGCTGGATGGAGGCGATGCCGATCTCCGCGCAGTCCCGGTGCTTGCCGTTGACGTACCACCGGCTGCCCGGGTCGTCGCCGACCAGGACGGTGCCGAGGCCGGGGACGATGCCCCGCTCCTTGAGGGCCGCCACGCGGACGGCGAGTTCGGACTTGATCGCGGCCGCGGTGGCCTTGCCATCGAGAATCTGGGCAGTCATGCCCCCCATTCTCCCGGATCGGGTGCCCGGGCCGCGCCGCCGGACCGCCTGCCGGACCGGTGCGCCGCGCGGACCGCCGTCGGCGGCCGCGGGGTCACGGAGCGTACCGGTCAGGTCGCGGTTGTGCCACGGTCCGGCACGGGTTGCGGAAGCCGCTGGACAGCGCGGTGTGGTACGGACGACGATGTCCGGGCAATCCCCGCCGTACCGGGTCCTGGTGACGGGCTGTCGTCGGCGGGGCACGACAGCCGGGGGGAAGAGGGACAGTGGGCGAACCGCACCGACCGGGGCCGCGCGGCGTGCGCGGCACGGGTGCCGCCGCTCCCTCGCGCGCCCCCGTACGGCCGTGAGCGCCCCCGCGCCGCCGGCCGGGACGGCCCGCCCGACGACGCTGCCGGCCCGTTGGCGGCGGTCGGCCGGGACGCTGCCGGGGTCGGTGCTGCGGGTGGTGCTGCGGGCCGCGCTGGTCGCCGGGGCGGCGCTCGCGCTGGCGGCGGCGCACGACGCGCACGATCCGGGGGTGCTGTGCCCGCTGCGCCTGCTGACGGGTGTGCCGTGCCCGGTGTGCGGCAGCACGACGGTGTTCGTCGAGGCGGGCCACGGCCGCCCCGGGGCGGCGCTGCTGGCGAACCCGGTGACCGCGCTGGCCGCGCTGGCGCTGGTGGGTCGGCCGTTCGGCCCGGGCCGCCGCCGGCCGCTGTCGTACGCGGGCCGCAACCTGCTGGTGGGTTCGGCCCTGGTGGCGGCCTGGGCCTGGGAGTTGGTCCGGCTCGGCCCGCTCCGGTTCTGAGCGGCGGCCGCCCGATGACCGTCACCCGGCGCCCCGTCACAGTGACCCGCTACTCTGCCCCGCGGTCGGTGTCCCCACCCGCCCGCCCCTAGGTTTTTCCGTCCAGTCCCCGTCCCTTCCTGCCCGGAGGCACCGATGAGTTACCCGCCCGACCCGAACAACCCGTACGGCCAGCAGCCCCCGCCGGCCGGCTACGGCTACCCGCAGCAGGCCCCGCCGCCGCAGGCCGGTTACGGCTACCCGCAGCAGGCCCCGCCGCCGCAGGCGGGCTACGGCTACCCGCAGCAGCAGCAGGTGCCGCCGCAGGCCGGCTACGGCTACCCGCAGATGCCGGGCACGATCCAGGCCAACAACGGCTACATCAACATCGCGAACGTCGGCACGGTGCGGATCGCCACCATGGGCCAGCGCTTCCTGGCCCGACTGCTGGACGGCGTGGTCATGTCGGTGGTCCTCGGCATCGCCATGGCGGCGGGCATGGCCGGCATGGTGGGCCTGGCCAACAAGGCCGACAAGTGCGACCCGTACAGCTCGGACTACCAGTCGTGCGTCAACGACGCGGGCACCAGCGTCATCGCCACGGCGTTCACCATGCTCGCGGTGATCGCGGTGTTCCTGCTGATCTACGAATGGCTGCTGGTCGGCCTGGCCGGTGCCACCATCGGCAAGATGGCCCTGGGCCTGCGCGTGGTGCGCGAGAACGACGGCCAGCACCCCGGCCTGGGCGCGGGCTTCATCCGCTACATCCTGCCGGTGGTGGGCGCGTTCCTCTGCTACATCGGCACCCTGCTGGTCTACCTGTCGCCGTTCTTCGACAACTCCGGCAAGCTGCAGGGCTGGCACGACCGTGCGGCCGGCACCGTCGTGATCAAGAAGTAGCGGCGGACGCCCGAGGGCCCCGCACTCCGGAAGTCCGGAGTGCGGGGCCCTCGGCGTCACCGACCCCGGGGGTCAGTGGAAGAAGTGCCGGGTGCCGGTGAGGTACATGGTCACGCCGGCCTTCTCGGCGGCGGCGATCACCTCTTCGTCGCGGATCGAACCGCCGGGCTGCACCACGGCCTTGACGCCCGCGGCGAGCAGGATCTCCAGGCCGTCGGCGAACGGGAAGAACGCGTCGGAGGCGGCGTAGGCGCCCCGGGCGCGCTCGCCGGCCCGCTCGACGGCGAGCTTGCAGGAGTCGACCCGGTTGACCTGGCCCATGCCGACGCCGACCGAGGCGCCGTCCTTGGCGAGCAGGATCGCGTTGGACTTGACGGCCCGGCAGGCCCGCCAGGCGAAGGACAGCTCGGCCAGCTCGTCGGCGGACAGCGCCTCGCCGGTGGCCAGCGCCCAGGTGGACGGGTCGTCGCCGGCCGCGTCGACCCGGTCGACCTGCTGGAGCAGCAGGCCGCCGGAGATCCGGCGGGACTCCAGCGCGTCGGCGGGGGCCCCGGGGGCGCGCAGCACCCGGAGGTTCTTCTTCTTGGCCAGCACCTCCAGGGCGCCGTCCTCGTAGCCGGGGGCGACGACGACCTCGGTGAAGATCGGGGCGATCTGCTCGGCCAGCTCGACGGTGACCGGGCGGTTGACGGCGATCACGCCGCCGTACGCGGAGACCGGGTCGCAGGCGTGGGCCTTGCGGTGCGCCTCGGCGACGTCCGCGCCGGTGCCGATGCCGCACGGGTTGGCGTGCTTGATGATGGCGACGGCGGGGCCCTCGTGGTCGTACGCGGCGCGGCGGGCCGCGTCGGTGTCCACGTAGTTGTTGTAGGACATCTCCTTGCCCTGCAGCTGCTCGGCGCCCGCCAGGCCGCCGCCCGCGGCGGAGCCGCTGATGGACGCCGTGTCGATGTAGAGGGCGGCCTGCTGGTGCGGGTTCTCGCCGTAGCGCAGGACGTTGCCCAGCTCCCAGGTGGAGCCCAGGAAGGTCGGGAACGCGGCCTCGGACTCGGTGTAGCCCGACTCCTCGAACCAGCCCGCCACGGCGACGTCGTACGCGGCGGTGTGCGCGAACGCGGCGGCGGCCAGGCGCTTGCGGGTCAGCAGGTCGAAGCCGCCGCCCCGGACGGCGGTCAGCACGTCCGCGTAGCGGGCCGGGTCGACCACGACGGCCACCGAGGGGTGGTTCTTCGCGGCGGCGCGGACCATGGACGGGCCGCCGATGTCGATCTGCTCGACGCACTCGTCCGGGGTGGCGCCGGAGGCGACGGTGGCGGTGAACGGGTACAGGTTCACCACGACCAGGTCGAACGGCTCGACGCCCAGCTCGGCGAGCTGCGCGCGGTGCGACTCCAGGCGCAGGTCGGCCAGCACGCCGGCGTGCACGCGCGGGTGCAGGGTCTTGACCCGGCCGTCCAGGCACTCGGGGAAGCCGGTCAGCTCGGAGACCTCGGTGACCGGGACGCCCGCCGCGGCGATCTTCCCGGCGGTGGAGCCGGTGGAGACGATGGAGACCCCGGCGGCGTGCAGCCCCTGGGCCAGCTCCTCCAGCCCGGTCTTGTCGTAGACGCTGATCAGCGCGCGCCGGATCGGGCGCACGTTCTCGGAGACGGGCTTGTTGGCGGAGGAGGCGGCGCTCATGCCGGGATCCATACCTTTCGGTCTTCGATGCGGTGTCCTTCGCGGGCCAGCCGGCCCACGACCTCGACGAGCAGCTTGCGCTCGACAGTCTTGATGCGCTCGTGCAGCGCCTCGCCGCCGTCGGCGTGGTCGGCGTCCTCGACCTCCACCACGCCCTGGGCGATGATCGGCCCGGTGTCGACCCCGCCGTCCACCAGGTGCACGGTGCAGCCGGTGACCTTCACCCCGTACGCCAGCGCGTCGGGGACGCCGTGCGCCCCCGGGAAGGCGGGCAGCAGCGCGGGGTGGGTGTTGACGGTGCGCCCGGCGAAGGCACCGACGAAGGCGGGGCCGAGGATCTTCATGAACCCGGCGGTGACCACCAGGTCGGGCTCGTGCGCGGCGACGGCGGCGGTCAGCGCGGCGTCCCAGGCGGCCCGGTCGGCGTGGTCCTTGATCCGCTCGACGAAGACCGGGATGCCGGCCTTCTCGGCCCGCTCGATGCCGGCGATGCCGTCGCGGTCGGCGCCCACCGCGACGATCTCGGCGCCCCAGGCGGGGTCGGCGGCGGCGTCGATCAGCGCCTGCAGGTTGGTGCCGGAGCCGGAGACCAGCACCACCAGCCGGGCCGGTCCGGGGGTACGGGGCGGGAACACTTGGGCGTCAGCGGCAGCCACGGCGCGATTCTCCGTACGTCGGGTGTCGCCCGCTGGTACGTCCACCGTCGGTGGGGCCACTACGGGCGGCGGCAGGTCGGGAGCCGGCGGCGGATCCGCCGGGGGCCGCGGCGCTGCGGGGGCCCGAGGAACCGTTGGGGGCTGCCGACCGTCACCACGATAACGGCTGGTGGGAGGCCACCCGTAACCAGCAGTCCACGCTACGCGCGTAGTTGAGACGGGGATCTCCCGGCCGGACCCCGCCGCCGGGCACCGATCCGACAGGGTGCCGTACGGCCGGGAACCGGCTGGGGGATCATTGACCCGGGCCGCCCACTCCCCCACCGACGGGGCGGGCCATCCGACGAGCAGAAACGGCCGAGACCATGAGCAGCGGCGAGGACAGCGGCGAGCGCAACCCCTTCGCGCCCCCTCCGCCCGGCGCGCCCGACCAGCCCTGGCGTCCCCGCACCCCGCGACCGCCCGCGACCGGGCAGCAGCCGGACGGACAGCCGGAGGAGGACCACACCCAGCCCCCGCCGTGGGGCCGGCGCCCCGAGCCCGGTCCGCAGCAGCCCTCGCCGCCCAAGCTGGATCCGGCCGACCCCGCCCACCGCACCGCCCGCAACGCCCTGCTCTCCGGCTTCGCCGCCCTGCTCGCGGTGCTGTTCGGCCTGTACTGGCTGGCCTTCCCGCTCTCCCTGCTCGCCGTCTGGTACGCCGTCGCCGTGCTGCGCATCCCCGCCGAACCCACCGCCGACCCGTTCTCCCCCCGTCCGGTCCGCCCCCAGGTCCCCGCCGCACTCAGCGCCCTGCTGACCGGCGGCCTCGCCCTGGTGGTCTCGCTGGGCGTCTTCGGCATGCAGTTCACCTACCGCGACTACCTGGGCTGCCGGGAGAACTCGGTCACCCAGGAGGCCGCGCGCAGCTGCGCCCAGGAGTACGACGTCCCGGCCTGGCTGAGCAACCTGTACGAGGTCGCGGACGAGTAGCCGTCCCGACCCCCCGACAGCAGAGCCCCCGGCGGGATGCCGGGGGCTCGACGCTTCTTCAGGGGCGGCGGGGGTCAGGCACCGGGGAAGAGCCCGCTGCCGGCGGCGTCCGCGAAGGCGCGCCAGGAGGAGGCGGGGAGGGTGAGGTACGAGCCCTCGGGGTCCTTGCTGTCACGGACCAGCACCACGTCGTGGGACTCCGCGTAGGAGGTGCTGATCTCCACGCACTCGCCTGCACCGTCCGAGTAACTGGACTTGTACCAGCTGGACTTGGCCTGCTTATCAACGGGGAGCATGTTGCATAGATCCTTCCGGGCCTTGCTGAGCAGCGCGAGGGAGTCAGCCGGGGGGAGTGCTTCGACCTGCAGTCGATGATAGTCATCCAACCAACCCTCCACGGTTTCGCTCTCGTACTCGACGTAGCCCCTTTCGTGCGTCTCCGTATAGCCCACCACCGACCCGTCGACCATCGTCAGGAACTTGATCGGATGCGAAAGCGGACGCTTCGCCCCACGGTCGAACGGCATGACCTGAAGTGCGACATTGGGGCGCGCGGCCAGCTCTGCCAGCCATGACAGTTGACGCGCGGTCACCTCGGGAGACCCGACCACGGTACGAATACAGCTCTCGTCAAGCACCAGGTGCAGTTCCGGCGGGTTCGGCGACCGCAGTACCGCATGCCTGCCGAGCAGCACGCCGATTTGCTCCTCAGCCTGTTCGGGCGTCACCGCGCCCCGTTCCACGTAGCCGCTCTGCAACGCCCTTGCGTACTCCTCGGTCTGGGCGATTCCGGGCGGAAGTCCGATATCCCAGGCCCGAATGCGACGGGCCGTGGCCTCAAGCCCCACGTACTCCGGGAATCCGCCCCGGAAAGAGGTGTGGTCGATCATCCACCACATGCCCTCCAGCGCCCCCGCCGCGCCCAGCACCCGGTCCGCTCCTCGGATGAACTCGAGCGGCGGGCGGCGGCCCCCGTTCTCGATGATCGAGACGTACGCACCCGTGTAGTTGACCAGCTTCCCCAACTCGCCCTGGGTGAGCCCCTGGTGGCGGCGGCGTTCGCGCAACTGCCATCCGAGCGCGGCGAGCGGGGATGACGAGGGATCAAGTTTGTTGATGCGCACGCGTGTTCCACCCCAGTGAAAACAGCCAAGTGTTGACCAGAAGTCCTTCCGATCGTAGCCACCCTTGCCGATCCTGGTGACACATTGCCGAAGGATCGGAGCACAGAGTGAGCGCGCAGGACGTACCCGTGGACCCCGGCGTGCCGTCGCGCGCCCCCTACCGACCTGCGGTGATCGGGCAGTTGGTGATCGACCTGAAGTCCGGCGGGCTCGTCCGGTACATGGGCGAGTGGTGCGGGCTGATGTGGGTCCGACCGGTCGGGGGCGGGACGGAAGTACCCGTGCACCCGGGCGGGTTGGCACCTGCGCCGGACAGCGGTCGGTCCAATTCGATTTAACGAGCGTTGGAATCAATTGCGCGGCCCGGCGGTCGAGCCCGGTCGCGGAGGGAGTGGAAACGCGTCGGCACAACAGGCACAACAGGCACAACAGGCACAACAGGCGCTGGGGGCCGAGGACGCCGCCGCGCGGGCCCGGCGGATCGAGTCCGCGTTGCGGGAGTTGCTGGGGCGGCAGCCGTTGGTCGAGGAGCTCAGGGGCGGCGGGTTCCGGATCACCACCCGGGTGGTGGAGCAGCCGGACGCGGAGGTCGCGGAGGCGGTGTTCCGGGCGCTCCGGGGAGCCGACCGGTTCGGGCACACCAGGGGGGACCGCTGGGAGAGCCTGTGGGCCGAGGTCGACGGGCCCGAGGTGGAGCCCAGGTTCCCGACGGCGGTGGGCGGATGATCCCGGTGGAGTACTACCCGGAGGGGCTCCCGGGGCTGGACTGGCACGCGGTCGGTGACGACGAGGACGGCGTGGTGGTGGCGACTTCGTACCGGGGGGTGGCCCTCGCGCGGGCCACCGACCGGAACACCGTGCTGTTCCTCAACCCGGACGAGTGGGCCGACCTGCGGGACGCCGTCAAGCAGGGGCACTGCGACCACCTGCTGGGCGACCGCACGCTGTGCGCCGATCCCGACCCCCGGAATCCGATGCCCCCGGGCGCCCGGCGCGCTCAGCCCCGGGCGGCCGGCTCCTCGGGGGCTGGGGTGACGAAGCCGGACTCGTAGGCGGCGATCACCGCCTGGGTGCGGTCCCGGGCGCCGAGCTTGCCGAGCACCGCGCTGACGTGCGTCTTCACGGTCTGCACGCCCAGGTGCAGCTGTTCGCCGATCTCCGCGTTGGACAGGCCCCGGGCCATCAGGCGCAGCACCTCGCCCTCCCGCCCGGTCAGCCCCGCCCGGGCCACCGCGCCGCCGCCGTCGGCGCGGTCGGCCCGGGCGGCGGCGAGCCGGCGGATCGCGGCCGGGAACAGCAGGGTCTCCCCCGCCGCGGCCAGCCGCACCGCCTGGACGACCTCGGCGGGGCGGGAGCGCTTGAGCAGGAAGCCGTCGGCGCCCGCGCGCAGCGCCTCGTACACGTAGTCGTCGGCCTCGAAGGTGGTCACCACCAGGATCTTCGGCGGCCGGTCGGTGCCGCGCAGGATCGCCCGGGTCGCGGCCAGCCCGTCCAGGCCGGGCATCCGCACGTCCATCAGCACCACGTCGGGGCGCAGCGAGCGGACCAGCCCGAGCGCCTCGGCGCCGTCGGCGGCCTCGCCGACCACCTCCAGGTCGGGCTGGGCGTCCAGGACGGCGCGCAGGCCGAAGCGGATCAGTTCCTCGTCGTCCACCAGCAGCACCTTGATCACGCTCACCGCTCCAACCGTAGCGGCAGCCGCACCCGCAGCAGCCAGTCCGCGCCGTCCGGGCCGGTCTCGCACTCGCCGCCGAGCAGCACCGCGCGCTCCCGCACCCCGCGCAGGCCCTTTCCGCCGCCCTTGCGCGAACTCCCGCCGCCGGCGAGCGCGTTGCGGCAGGACAGTTCCAACGCGCCGTCCCTCGAAGCCGCCCGGACCCGGATCGGCGTGCCGGGCGCGTGCCGCAGCGCGTTGGTGACGCCCTCCTGGAGGATCCGGTACGCCTCTCGGGACAGCACTCCGGGCAACTCCCGTGCCTCGACGTCGAGTCGGGCGTCGACTTCGCTGCCGGCGGCCGTCGCGGCGGCGAACAGCTCGGCGGCCCGGTCCAGCCCCGGCTGCTCGGTGACGACGGTCTCCGGGGTCTCCCGCAGCAGCACCAGCATCCGTTCCAGGTCGTCCAGCGCCCGGCGGCCGGTGGTCTCGATCGCCTCCAACGCCCGCTCCCGGAATGCCGGGTCGGCCACCTCGCGGGCCGCGCCCGCCTGCACGACCGTGACCGTCAGCGCGTGCCCGATCGAGTCGTGCAGCTCCCGGGCCAGCCGGTTGCGTGCGAGCAGGCGCTCCGCGCGGGCCTCGGCGGCGGCCAGCCGCTCGGCCCCGGACGGGCCCAACAGCCGTACGGCGAGCGCGAGTTGCAGGCGTCCGGCGTACACCACCAGCCACAGCAGGGCGAAAGCCACCGGTGGCGCGAGCAGCGGCACGCCCACCGCCGTCCGGACGGCCGCCACCGCCGCCGTCCCGAGCAGCACCCCCAGCCCGACCCGGGCCACCAGCCAGCACGCCGTCCGCCCCCGGTCCGCCCAGCCCGCCGACGGCGCGACCCCGATCTCCTCCTCGCGCGCGGGCCCCAGCAGCAGCCGCGCCTGCACCCCCTCCCCGCGCCGCACCCCGGGCACCAGCGCCGCCAGGCACAGCAGCGGCACGTCCAACGCCACCGACCACGCCACCGCCCGCCCGGTCGACACCCCCTCCGTCCCCGGGTACACCAGCAGCACCACTCCGGCGAACACCAGCCCGATCGTCAGGTGCACCCAGCGGGTGTACGTGACGGGGCGCAGCAGCGGGGTGAACATCCACCCATCCTCCCCCACCCCGCCCGTCCGCCTCCTCCCTCCCGGGAGGGAGGCGGACCCCTCGCGGGCGGGATCCGGTCGCCCCGGCCCGGGCGGTTGACTCGGAACCGGCAACCGGCAGAGGGGAGTTCCCGTGATCGAGATCCGCGACCTGACCAAGGCGTACGGCGGGCGGAGGGCCGTGGACGGCCTGACGTTCCGGGTCGAGCCGGGGCGGGTGACCGGGTTCCTGGGGCCGAACGGGGCGGGCAAGTCGACGACGCTGCGGATGGTGCTGGGGCTGGACCGGCCGACGTCCGGCACGGCGCTGGTGGACGGGCGGCCGTACGCCGCGCTCGACCGTCCGCTGTGCCGGGTCGGCGCGCTGCTGGACGCGCAGGCGCTGCACCCGGGCCGGACCGCCGCCGGGCACCTGCGGTGGATCGCCGCCTCGCACGGCCTGCCCGCCCGCCGGGTCGGGGAGGTGCTGACCCTGGTCGGCCTCGCCGAGGTCGCCGGCCACCGGATCCGGACGTTCTCGCTGGGCATGCGCCAGCGCCTGGGCGTCGCGGCGGCCCTGCTCGGCGACCCGGCCGCGCTGCTGCTGGACGAGCCGGTGAACGGCCTGGACGCGGAGGGCATCCGGTGGATCCGGGAGCTGCTGCGCCGGCTCGCGGGCGAGGGCCGGGCGGTGCTGGTGTCCTCGCACCTGATGGCGGAGATGGCGGTGACCGCCGACCACCTGGTGGTGATCGGCCGGGGCCGGCTGCTCGCCGACGCCTCCACCGCCGACTTCCTGGCCCGGCACGGCCGCCGCCGGGTCCGGGTCCGCGCCGTCGACCCGGCCGCGCTGGCCGCCCTGCTCGCCACCGCCCACCCGGACGCGGTGCCCTGCGGCGACGGCGCGTTCGACGTCCCGGACGCCGACCCCGGCCGGCTGGGCGCGCTGGCCGCCGAGCACCGGGTGGTGCTGATCGAACTGTCCGTCGCCCACGACTCCCTGGAGGAGGCCTTCATGCGGATGACCTCGGACGCCGTCGAGTACCGGGCGGTGACGGCATGAACGCCCGCGCGGACACCCGGACGCACCCGCTGCGCGCCGAGTGGGCGAAGTTCACCACGCTGCGCCCGCTGTGGACGGTCCCGTTCCTCGCGGTGGCGCTCAGCGCCGGCATCACGGCGGCGGTCCAGGCCGCGTACGGGAACAGCGACACCTCGCTGACCGAGGACCCGATGGAGGGCCTGTACTACGGGCTGAACTTCGGCCAGGTCGCGGTCGCCTGCCTGGGCATCCTGCTGGTCGGCCAGGAGTACGCCTCGGGGACGCTCGCCACCTCGCTCGCCGCCGTCCCCGACCGGCTGCGCTTCTACCGGGCCAAGCTGCTGCTCGGCGCCGGTCTCGGCCTGGCCGTCGGCCTGGTCACCGTCGGCTGCCAACTCGCCGCGACCGCCGCCACGGTGGGCCTGGACCCGTCCGACCCCGGCACCGCGCGGGCCCTCGTCGCCGGGGTGCTCTACCACCCGCTGCTGCTCGTGCTGTGCCTGGCGCTCACCACCGTCCTGCGCAACCAGACGGCCGCCCTGGGGCTGCTCTCCCCCGCGGTCTTCCTCGGCACCACCGCCCTGGCCGCCGTCCCGGGCGTCCGCGAGGCCGCCCGGTTCCTCCCCGACCGCGCCGGCCAGTACGCCCTCCGCCTCGCCGACACCCCCGGCACCCCCTACGGCCACACCACCGGCCTCCTCCTGATGGCCGCCTGGACCCTGGCGGCGGCCTGGGCGGGGCTGCGCACCCTCCGGCGCGAGGACGCGTAGCCGCGCGCCGAACCGGGCGACGCCGGGGGCGAGGGGAACCGCGCGAGCGACCGGGCGCCCACCGCGAAGCGCTACGCGGCGAGGCGGCACACCAGCCGGTACGCCCCGATCCGGGCGCGGACCACCGGCCCCGCGCCGTCGCCCCGGCGGCCGAGCCACCAGCGCCACAGCAGCGCGCCGGGCAGCGCGAGGGCGAGCAGCCAGGCGGCCTGGGCCAGGGCGAACCGCCAGGGGACCGGACCGAGTTCGGACATCCTGCCGGGGGCGAGGGCGCCGCCGGCGAGGTGGGCGGCGAGGAGGGCGGGCAGGGCGGCCGCGAGGGCGGTCGCGGCGGCGACCGTCGCGGTCTGGGCGGAGGTCCAGCGGGCGGCCGCGCGGCCGATCAGCAGGGCGGCGGCGACCGTCGCGGCGGCGCTCGCCGCGCAGGCCAGCAGGTGCCAGTCGGGGCCGCGGTCGGCGGGGAGCAGGGCGAGCAGCGGGAAGTCCGGGGCCGGGCCGAGCCGGGTGCCGAGCGGTCCGGCGTGGCTGCCGGCGCCGACCTCGAAGCCCGCGCCGAGCGCGTAGCTCGCGGACCAGACCAGCGCGTTGGGCACCAGCGCCAGGCAGGCCAGCAGCATGCCGAGCCAGTCGGCCGCGCCGTCGCCGAGCCGTTGCGCGTGCTGTCCGGCGGAGCCGAGCAGCACCGCGACCGCGAGCACCACCCCGGCGCCGGCGGTCAGCGCGAGCAGCCAGCCGGCCAGTGCCCGCCCGACGGCCGCCGGGGCGCCGTCCGGCCAGAGCGCGGGCGGCAGCGGCAGCCGGGGCAGCACGGCCGGCCGGCCGAGTCCGGTCCACAGGCCGCGGCCGAGCGCGGCGGCGGTGAGCAGGGCGACGGCGACGAGGTCGGGGACGGCCCGGGAGCGCAGCAGGGCCTGCGGGTCGGCGCACTGGGCGACGGCGACGGCCGCGACCAGCAGGTACCCGGCGTACACCGCGAGCGGGGAGCGCCAGCGCACCCATCCGCGCCCCCGGGCGCGCCGGGCCTGGCGGCATCCGGCGCGCGAGAGCAGCACGGCGGTGACGACGGTGAGCAGCAGCGGCGCCACGGTCACCGGCGCGGCGCCGGGGCCCCGGACCAGGGGGGCGCCGTGGCCGAGCAGCCAGAGCCCGAACGCGGCCCGGGCCGCGTCCCGCGCCGTGTCGTCACCGTACGGGGCGAGCACCCACAGGCCGAACACCGGGACGGCGACCACGGACAGGGTGAGCAGCGCGGTGCGGACGCCGGCGAGCAGGTCGGAGAGGGTGGAGCGGCTGTCCAAGTCGCTCGGCAGGCCCAGGATCGGACGGCCCATCAACTGCGTCATGGCCCTCATGCTGCCAAGGCCACCCGTTGAGGGGTGTCAACGGGCGAACCTTCGCCGTGTCCCGGATTATCTGTACATGTGCCTTTTTCCGGGACGGACCTGCCACGGAGGAGATCGGTGACCTCGCCCTCGACCGCCGAACCGGAACGCACCGCCGGCACCTCGCCCCGGGCCCGCGAGGACGCCGAACTCCTGCTGCGCCGCCTCGCCCCGCGCGAGGCCCGGGCGCTGGCCCGGCTGGCGGCCGGCGACGACCTGCGCGCCACCGCCCGGCACCTGGGCGTGGCCCCGGGCACCGCCCGCACCCACCTCAACCGGGCGATCCGCAAGCTCGGCGTCCGCAACCGCGAGGAGGCCGTGGCCCTGCTCGCCACGCTCGCCCCCGGAGCGCTCGAAGCACTCGTGGCGCCCGAATCGTCCGGGGCGTCCGGGGCGCCCGCCGCTCCGCCTGAGCCCGAAGCCGAGCCCGCGACCGCGCCCGTCGAGTTCGTCGGCCCCCCGCTCCCCCCGGCCGAGCCCGGCCCCGGCGAGCCCGGCCTCGCCGCTCCCGCCCCTGCCCCGGCCGACTTCGGGGAGTTCGCCGCGCTGGTGCACGCCCGGCTGGTGCAGCAGACCTTCCTGCTGACCGGCCACCGCCACCGCGCCGCGCACTGCGTGCACCTGGCGCTGGGGTCGGCGGCCCGGCGGTGGGCGGAGGTGGCGGCCGGTCCGGACCCGGAGGGACGGGTGCGCCGGGAGGCGTTCGACCTGGCGCTGTCCCCGTGGCACCGGGGCGGCCCGCGGCGGGCGCACCTGCTGCGGTGGCCGCGGCGGCGGATCGTGGTCGACCCGGCGGGCGCACCGGAGCCGCCCGAGCCGCCGCAGAAGCTGACCCGGCAGGACCGGGCGCTGGTGAAGGCGCTGCTGCGGCTGTCGCGGCCGCGGCGGCGGGCGCTGGTGCTGCACGACACGCTGGGCCTGTCGGCGGAGCGGGTCGCGGTGGAGGTGGAGTCGAGCACGGCGGCGGCCGGGAGCCGGGTGCGTTCGGCGCGGGCCGAACTGGCCCGGGAGGTGCCGGCGCTGGTCGGCGCGGACCCGGAGGACCCGGAGTTCGCGGAGCGGCTGTCGGCCCTGCTGCACCGGGCGGCGGTGCACGGCTGCCCGGGCCCGCGGCTGCCGTCCACGGCGCGGCTGGTCGCGGACAGCCGGCTGCACACGGGGCTGGTGACGGGCGCGGCGGCGGCGCTGACCGTAGCGGTGGGCGGGGTGATCGTGGCGGCCCTGCTGGGGGTGGGCCCGTCGGAGCCGGCGCCGCCGGAGCCGGTCCGCGAGACGGCCTGCGTCCCGTCCGGTCCGGCCGGTCCGGACGGCGCGGGCCCGGTCGCCCCGGACCGCTCGCCGGGGCTGCGGTCGCCGTGGTGCAGCCTGACGCCCGGCGTCCCGGCCCGGCTGGTCGGCCCGCCCGGACAGCTGCCGCCGCCGCTGGAGCGGCCCGCCCCGAACGCGCCGGGCGCCGACCCGCTGTCCGCCGGCCCGCTGTCCGCCGGCCCGCTCGCCCCGCCGCCGGAGCGCCACCCGCTGCCGCCGCCGGCCGCCCCGTGCGGCCCGGTCTGCGCCCCGTAACGACGGCCGCGGCCCGGGGAAGGCCCGGGGGAACGGTCCCGGAGAACGCCGAAGGCGCCGCGCGCCGTCCGGAGCGGACGGGGCGCGGCGCCTTCGGCGTACGGTTGCTTACTTCGCGGCGGCGATCAGCTCGCGGGCCAGGCGGGCGGTCTCGGACGGCGTCTTGCCGACCTTGACACCGGCGGCCTCCAGGGCCTCCTTCTTCGCCTGGGCGGTGCCGGAGGAGCCGGAGACGATGGCGCCGGCGTGGCCCATGGTCTTGCCCTCGGGCGCGGTGAAGCCCGCGACGTAGCCGACGACCGGCTTGGTGACGTGCTCGGCGATGTAGGCCGCGGCACGCTCCTCGGCGTCGCCGCCGATCTCGCCGATCATGACGATGAGCTCGGTCTCCGGGTCCTCCTGGAACGCCTTGAGGGCGTCGATGTGGGTGGTGCCGATGACGGGGTCGCCACCGATGCCCACCGCGGAGGAGAAGCCGATGTCACGGAGCTCGTACATCAGCTGGTAGGTCAGGGTGCCGGACTTCGACACCAGACCGATCTTGCCCGGGCCGGTGATGTCGGCCGGGATGATGCCCGCGTTGGACTGTCCGGGGCTGATCAGGCCGGGGCAGTTCGGGCCGATGATGCGGGTCTTGTTGCCCTTGGCGCCGGCGTGGGCCCAGAACGAGGCGGTGTCGTGCACCGGCACGCCCTCGGTGATGACCACGGCCAGGCCGATCTCGGCGTCGATCGCCTCGATCACGGCGGACTTGGTGAACGCCGGCGGGACGAAGATGACGGTGACGTCGGCACCGGTCTTCTCGATCGCCTCGACCACGGTGCCGAACACGGGCACCTCGGTGCCGTCCACGTCCACGGTGGTGCCGGCCTTGCGCGGGTTCACGCCGCCGACGATCTGGGTGCCGGAGGCGAGCATGCGGCGGGTGTGCTTCATGCCCTCGGAGCCGGTCATGCCCTGGACGATGACCTTGCTGTCCTTGGTAAGGAAGATAGCCATGGTGTTAAGTCCCCTTCCTTACTTGTTGGCCAGCTCGGCGGCGCGGTCAGCGGCGCCGTCCATGGTGTCCACCTGCTGCACCAGCGGGTGGTTGGCGTCGGTCAGGATCTGGCGGCCGAGCTCCGCGTTGTTGCCGTCCAGGCGGACGACCAGCGGCTTGGTGACGGCCTCGCCCTTGCCCTCCAGGAGCGCGAGGGCCTGCACGATGCCGTTGGCGACCGCGTCACAGGCGGTGATGCCGCCGAAGACGTTGACGAAGACCGACTTGACGTCGGCGTCGCCCAGGATGATCTCCAGGCCGTTCGCCATCACCTCGGCGGACGCGCCGCCGCCGATGTCGAGGAAGTTGGCCGGCTTCACGCCGCCGTGGTTCTCACCGGCGTACGCGACGACGTCCAGGGTGCTCATGACGAGGCCCGCGCCGTTGCCGATGATGCCGACCTGGCCGTCGAGCTTGACGTAGTTCAGGCCCTTCGCCTTGGCCGCGGCCTCCAGCGGGTTGGCGGCGGCCTTGTCCTCGAGCGCCTCGTGCTCGGGCTGGCGGAACTCGGCGTTCTCGTCCAGGGAGACCTTGCCGTCCAGGGCGATGATCTTGCCCTCGCCGGACTTGATCAGCGGGTTGACCTCGACCAGGAGGGCGTCCTCCTTGACGAAGACGACCCAGAGCTTCTGCAGGACGTCGGCGACCTGGTCGGCGATCTCGGCCGGGAACTTCGCGGCGGCGACGATCTCGGCGGCCTTCTCCGCGGTCACGCCCTCGTTCGCGTCGACCGGGATCTTGGCCAGCGCGTCCGGGTTCTCCTCGGCCACGACCTCGATCTCGACACCGCCCTCGACGCTGGCCATCGCCAGGAAGGTGCGGTTGGTGCGGTCGAGCAGGAAGGAGACGTAGTACTCCTCCTTGATGTCCGCGGTCTGGGCCAGCATGACCTTGTGGACGGTGTGGCCCTTGATGTCCATGCCGAGGATGGCCTCGGCCTTGGCCACGGCGTCCTGCGGGTCGGACGCGAGCTTCACGCCACCGGCCTTGCCTCGGCCGCCCACCTTCACCTGAGCCTTGACGACGGCACGGCCGCCGAAGCGCTCCGCGATGGCGGCAGCGTCTGCGGCGGTCTCGATGACATCGCCGTCAAGCACGGGTACGCCGTGCTTGGCGAAGAGGTCCCTCGCCTGGTACTCGAACAGGTCCACGTGTTTGTCCTTGTTCGTGGTCGCGGAATGTGTCTCTACGAGCGTGCCACGGCAGGATCTTCGCTGCGGGTCGTCGACACTGAGCGGGTACGCAGATGTACGGCCTTGCGGCCCACGCAGTTGCCGGGGCGCATCGTCAATCAACACGCGCGTCACGTCCGCATGGCAGGTTATCCCCGGACGACCGGCCTGTTTCGCCCGGGGCCGGGTCCGCCTTGGTGAGAACCGTCACAGCAGGCCCGGTCCGGGCCCCTCACCAGCGGGGGCGCGGGGCGGTGAGGCCCACCACCGCTTCACTCGGACGGGTGGCCGCCAGCCCCCTTGACGGCCTCCGGTCCCCGCCGCTCACCCCCGGTCCGGCACCGGCAGCGGACGCTTCTCGATCGCCGCCGCCATGATGTCCGGGAAGGCGTCCGGCGTGCAGGCGAACGCCGGGGCGCCCAGCGCCGCCAGCGCCTGGGCGTGCGCGTGGTCGTACGCCGGGGCGCCCTCGTCGGACAGCGCCAGCAGCGCGATGAACTGCACCCCCGCGGCCTTCATCGCCGCCACCCGCTTCAGCATCTCGTCGCGGATCCCGCCCTCGTACAGGTCGCTGATCAGCACCACGATCGTCTCGGACGGCCGGCTGATCTTCGACTGGCAGTACGCCAGCGCCCGGTTGATGTCGGTGCCGCCGCCCAACTGCGTCGCGAACAGCACGTCCACCGGGTCGCTCAGCTGCTCGGTCAGGTCCACCACCGAGGTGTCGAACACCACCAGCCGGGTGTCCAGGCTCGGCATCGACGCCAGCACCGCGCCGAACACCGCCGAGTGCACCACCGACGGCGCCATCGAGCCCGACTGGTCGATGCACAGGATCACGTCCTTCTTCATCGCCCGCTGCGCCCGCGCGTACCCGACCAGCCGCTCCGGGACGACCGTGCGGTACTCCGGCAGGTACTTCGACAGGTTGGCCCGGATGGTGCGGTCCCAGTCGATGTCCCGGTGCCGGGGGCGGTTGACCCGGGCGCTGCGGTCCAGCGCGCCGCCGACCGTCGAACGGGTCCTGTCGGCGAGCCGGCGCTCCAGCTCGGCCACCACCTTGCCGACCACCGCCCGGGCGGTCTCCCGGGTGGTCTCCGGCAGCGCGTGCTTGAGCGACAGCAGCGTCCCCACCAGGTGCACGTCCGGCTCGACGGCGGCCAGCATCTCCGGCTCCAGCAGCAGCCGGTCCAGGCCGAGGCGGGAGATCGCGTCCTGCTGCATCAGCCGCACCACGCTGGTCGGGAAGTACTCCCGGATGTCCCCCAGCCAGCGCGCCACCTTCGGTGCCGACCCCCCGAGCCCCGCCGACCGCTTCCCGTCCTCCCGGTACAGCGCCCCCAGCGCCCCGTCCATCGCCGCGTCCCGCCCCGACAGCCGCATCCCGGTGCCGTCCGCGTCGCCGCCCAGCACCAGCCGCCAGCGCCGCATCCGCTCGTCGTCCTGACGGACCGTCATCTGATCTCACTCCTTGGCTTGCCCATCGGGCCGGTCGAAGGCCGCCCCGCCCAACTCCCGTGCCCGTCGGGGGGATCGGGGAACTGCGCGGAGCGGAAGGGAACGGGGAGGGTCGGGGCGGCGCGGCGCGGCAGCGAACCCTGCCGGCGGCCCCGCCCCGTGGCGTCTCAGGCCGGGGCGCGGCGGTCCACCTGACGGGGGATCCGCGGCTTCGGGACCGGCAGCCCCAGCAGCAGGGCCAGCACCGGCGTGGTCGCGTCGGCGCGCTCCTCGTCCAGCGGGGCGTCCGGGGCGGAGCCGCTCGCGGGAGCGGTGAGCGGGCCGGCCGCGACCCGGGAGCCGATGGTGTGCCGGACGCCCGTCTCCAGCGAGGAGAAGGTGCGGCGCAGCACCGGCAGCAGGTCGGTGAAGGCGTCCGGGGAGACCCCGCACAGCCAGTCGTCGAGCAGGCCGAGCAGGGCCGGGTCGTGCAGCAGCAGCGCGCCGCCGCCGGAGACGAAGCCCTCCACCCAGCCGCCGGCGTCGGCCGGGTCGGAGGCGGTGGACAGCACCAGCCCGAGCCGCCGCCCGGCCTCCTCGGTGTCCAGCCGCCCGTCGTCCAGCAGCAGCCGCACCGCGCGGCCGCGCAACAGGCCGGGGACGCCCGTCGCGGGGCCGCCGTGCGGTTCGCGGGCGGCCAGCGCGGCCAGCGTGCCGACCCAGCGCTCGGCGGTGTCGCCGCCGAGGAGGGCGATCGCCTGGTGGACGGCGTCCAGTTCGGCGCGGCGGGCGTTCGCGCCGTCCGCGTCGAGGCCGGTGCAGGCGGCGGGCAGCGCGACCGCGAGGCGCTCGGCCAGGCCGTGGGCGACGGCGGTGAGCGAGCCGGTGTCGGTGGAGCGGACGTCGCCGTAGCGCAGGGTGCGCACCAGCGCGGGGAGCGCGGCGGCCAGGTGCCCGGCGTCGGTGTCGAGCGCGGCGCGGTCGGCGAGCAGCCGCATCACCTCGGGCAGCGCGTCGGACAGGTCGGCCAGCAGGCACTGCTCGGCGAGCGCGGTCAGGGCGGTCAGCTCGGCGCCCTCCGCGTCGGCGACCGCCTTGTTGGTGGCGGCCGAGCACACGGTGGTGCCCCACTGCCCGGCCTCGACCAGGCGGACGGAGAACTCGGGCTCCCAGACGAGCTGCCAGGTCTCCCGGAAGGTGCCGGTGGAGTTGACGCCGTCCCGGGCGGGGCGGCCCCAGTGCAGGCCGAGCAGCCGCAGCCGGTGCAGCAGCCGGGAGCGCTCCACGCCGAGGCTCTCGCGCAGGTCGAGGGCGACGTCCCGGGGGGTGGCCTCCGGCTTGAGCCGCAGGGTGCGCTGCAGGCGGGTCAGGTCGCGCTGCAGCGGCACGGCGGGCACCGAGTCGGGCACCTCGCCGAGCGCGTCGCCGACCACCAGGCGCTCGCGGACCAGGGCGAGCGCGACGTCCGAGCCGTCGCACATCACGGCGCGCACCGCGTCCAGCGTCTCGGTGAGGCCGGGCAGCGGGCGGCCGCGCATCGCGGCGAGGGTGTCGGCGAGCCGGATCGCCTCGATGACGTGCGCGGAGGAGACCGGGTGGTCCTCGGCCCGCAGCAGTTCGGCGACCCTGGTCATCCAGCGGGCGACCGGCTGCTCGGGGGCGGTGAACAGGTGGTGGTACCAGCCGGGCGAGTCGATGCCCGCGCCGTAGCCGGTGTGCTGGGACAGCCGGCGGTGCGTCCACGGCACCCAGGTCAGTTCGGTCTTCAGCTTCTTCGGCAGTTCGGCGAGCAGCGCCCGGTCGTGCGCGACGGTCGGCATCACGGCCAGCGCCGGGACGTGCCAGGCGCCGCAGACCACCGCGACGCGCCGGTGCCCGGCCTTGCGGGCGGCCCGGATCCGCTGGCGCATCGCGGCCTCGCGGACCAGGTCGCGGCGCTCGGCCGGGTGGTGCTCGCGCAGCGCCGCCATCGCCTCGGCGAGGGCCGCGAACGGGGCGAGGGGATCGCCGTCCGGGACGCGGTGCTCCACCACGTCCTCCCACCAGCCCTCCGGGTCGGCGTGGCCGGCCGCGGCGGCGAGTTCGGCGATCGGGTCGACGGGCGCGGGCCCGGGAGTGCCCCCCGGCACTCCCGGCCCCTCCCCCTCCTCCGACGCTCCGTCACCGTCCGGCGCGTCACCCCCGTCGGCAACGGTTCCGTCGGCGCCGCGCGGGCCGAGCGCGAGGCTCTGCGCGGCGGGCAGGTCGATGAAGTGGACGGGCACCCGGGCGTCCAGCCCGTACCGCAGCGCCACCCACTCGGGCGAGAACTCGGCCAGCGGCCAGAACGCGGCCCGCGCCGGGTCGTCGGCGACGTGCGCGAGCAGCGCGACCGGCGGCACCATCTCCTTCTCGGCGGCGGCCGCGACCAGCTCGTCGGCCTCCGGCGGGCCCTCGATCAGCACCGCGTCCGGCCGCAGGGCGGCCAGCGCGGCGGCCACCGCGCGGGCCGAGCCGGGCCCGTGGTGGCGCACCCCGAGCAGCGTCACCCCGGCACTCACGGCACCGGCACCCCCGGAACCGACGCTCACGGCACCGGCGCTCACGGCCTCGGCACTCACGCGGAGACCTCCCGGGCGGCCCGGTAGAAGTCCTTCCAGCCGTCGCGGTCACGGACCACGCCCTCCACGTACTCCCGCCACACCTGCCGGTCGGCGACCGGGTCGCGGACCACCGCGCCGACGATGCCGTCCGCGACGTCGCCCGCGCGCAGCACGCCGTCGCCGAAGTGCGCGGCCAGCGCGATCCCGTTGGTGACCACCGAGATCGCCTCGGCGGTGGAGAGCGTGCCGCTGGGGGACTTCACCTTCGTCCGCCCGTCGGCCGTCAGGCCTGCCCGCAGCTCGCGGAAGACCGTCACCACCCGGCGGATCTCCTCGGCGCCGCCCGGCAGTTCGGGCAGGTCGAGCGAGCGGCCGAGCTGGCCGACCCGGCGGGTGACGATCTCCACCTCCTCCTCCAGCGTGGCCGGCAGCGGCAGCACCACGGTGTTGAAGCGGCGGCGCAGCGCGGAGGACAGCTCGTTGACGCCGCGGTCGCGGTCGTTGGCGGTGGCGATCACGTTGAACCCGCGCACCGCCTGCACCTCGGAGCCCAACTCCGGTACGGGGAGGGTCTTCTCGGACAGGATCGTGATCAGGCTGTCCTGCACGTCCGCCGGGATGCGGGTCAGCTCCTCGACCCGGGCGATCCGCCCGTCGCGCATCGCCCGCATCAGCGGGGACGGCACCAGCGCGTCCTCGCTCGGGCCGTGGGCGAGCAGCTGGGCGTAGTTCCAGCCGTAGCGGACGGCCTCCTCCGGCGTGCCGGCCGTGCCCTGCACCAGCAGCGTGGAGTCTCCGGAGATCGCCGCGGCCAGGTGCTCCGACACCCAGGTCTTGGCGGTGCCCGGCACGCCGAGCAGCAGCAGCGCCCGGTCGGTGGCCAGCGTCGTCACGGCGACCTCGATCACCCGGCGCGGGCCGATGTACTTCGGGGTGATCACCGTCCCGTCGGCGAGTTCGCCGCCCAGCAGGTAGGTGGCGACCGCCCACGGCGACAGGCGCCAGCGCTCCGGCCTGTCCCGGTCGTCGTGCCGGGCGAGGGCGGCCAGCTCCTCGGCGAACGCGTCCTCGGCGTGCTGCCGCAGGACCTCGCTGGTCGTCTCGGTGGTCATCGACTGCTCCGATCTCACGGGGGATCTCACGGATCGTCAGGACGCCGCGCGCGGAGGGCGCGGGGAAGGGCGGGAGGCACGGGCGCCGACCTGGGCGGAAGAACTCCCGTTCGCCCCGTGCGAGTTCCACTCTGCCCCCCGCCACTGACAACCGGCGCCCCCGGAAGGGGAGGATCTCCGGCGCGGACGGGGACCCGGGCGCCGGACGGAAGCGGTGCCGGCGGCGGCGCACGGGGAGGCCGCGGGACCGCCCGCCCCGGAGCCGGCCCGCGCCCGGCGGGAGAACCCCGGCCTCCCGCCGGCCGGCTCCCTGCCCGACGACCGGCCCGGCGTCAGCCCGCCGCCGGGACGGCCCGGCCCGCCGCCCGCCGCCAGGGCCACAGCTGGGCCGCGCCGAACCCCGCCTCCACCACCAGGAAGCCCCACAGCAGCCCGGTCGCGCCCTGCCCCAGCGCCCACCCCTGCCAGCAGGCGAACAGCACCCGGGCCACCCCGTCGAACAGCCCGTGCACCGGCTGCGGGCGCAGCAGCCGCAGCAGCGCCCAGACCAGCACCACCGACCCCATCAGGCAGGCGAACAGCGTCTGCACCGGCTCCACCGGCGGCAGTTCGCCCACCCCCAGCGCGCCGCCCGCCGCGGACAGCGCCCGGTGCGCGAGGGCGTACGTCCAGGGGGTGGCGAACGGGGCGGTGACCAGCAGGTCGTACCAGGCGCTGGCGCGGACCAGGCGGATGTAGCGGTGCGTCATTCGGACTCCTGTGCCGTCTCGTACGGGGACGGGCCCATGCTGGAGGGTGGAGTACTGTCCAGGGTCAAGCCGCCGACGGGAGCAGGGACGTGCGCATCGGGGAACTCGCCGGACTGACCGGGCTGAGCCGCGACACGCTGCGCTTCTACGAGCGCACCGGGCTGCTCGTCTCCCGCCGCCTGCCCAACGGCTACCGCGACTTCCCGCCCGAGGCGGTGCCCTGGCTGCGGTACGTCCGCACCGCGCAGGCGCTGGGCTTCTCGCTCGCCGAGATCGCCCGCACCGGCGCGGAGTTGAGCGCCGCTCCGGACGCCGCCGAGCGGCTCTCGGAGCTGTTCCGGGAGAAGATCGCGCTGATCGACGCCCGGACGGCGGAGCTCGCCGCACTGCGCGCCGACCTCGCCGGGCGGGTCGGCACCGGCTGTCCGCTGGCCCCGGCCTGACGGTCCGCCGACTGTCAGTGCCCCCTCCTAGCGTCAACGGCATGGAGGAACGCTGGAGCACCGAACACGTCCTTTCGCTGGCGCCCGATCCGGCTTCCCTGAAGGCCGCGGGCAAGCTCTCCGGCCCGGCTCCCTGGTCGGGGACCGGCACCGGGCGGGGTGCGCTGTGGGGCCTGTGCAAGGGCAGCGGCAGCACGCCGTACCGGACGGCGGTCGAGCTGGGGACGCCCGCGTACAAGTGCAGCTGTCCGAGCCGGAAGTTCCCGTGCAAGCACGCCCTCGGGCTGCTGCTGCTGTGGGCCGCCGGGCCGGCCGCCGTCGCCGACGGGGCCGCCCCGCCCGACTGGGTCGAGGAGTGGCTGGACGGCCGCGGCCGAGCCGCCGCCGACAAGGCCGCCAAGCAGCGGGCGAAGTCCGACGCGGACCCGGAGGGCGCCCGGAAGCGGGCCGCCCGGCGGGCCTCCCGGGTCGCGGGCGGCGCCCGCGAGCTGCGGCTGCGGCTGGCCGACGGGGTCCGCCGCGGGCTGGCCGACCCGCTGCCGGCCGGGGCGTGGGAGGAGGTGGCCGCGCGGATGGTCGACGCCCAGGCGGGCGGTCTGGCGTCCCGGGTGCGGGTGCTGGCCGAGGCGCCGCAGGACGAACTGCTGGAGGAGTACGCGATGCTGCACCTGCTGGCCGGCGCCTACGACCGGGTCGACACCCTGCCGGAGGCCCTCGCGGCGACCGTCCGGGCCCGGGTGGGCTTCACCACCGACACCGCCGAGCTGCTCGCCGGCCCGACCGTCCGGGACCGCTGGCACGTCCTGGGCAGCCGGGACACCGCCGACGACCGGCTGACCACCCGCCGGGTGTGGCTGCGCGGCGCGAAGACCGGGCGGCAGGCCCTGCTGCTGGCCTTCGGCCGCCCCGGCCAGGCACCGGACCTGGCGCTGCCCACCGGCCGCCTGCTGGAGGCCGACCTGGCCTACCACCCGGGGGCGCGCCCGCTGCGGGCGGTCCTCGGCGCCCGCTACGGCTCCCCCGATCCGGCCCCGGCCGCCGCGCCCGCGGGCCTGACGCCCGCCGGGGCGCTCGCCGAGTACGGCGCCGCCGTCGCCGAGGACCCGTGGCTGGACGGCTGGCCGACCGTCCTGGCCGACGTGGTGCCGGTCCGCACCCCGGACGGCTGGCAGCTCACCGACGGCACGCACAGCCTGCCGGTGCGCCGCGGCGCCCTGCCCGAACCGGCCCTGTGGCGGCTCGTCGCGGTCTCCGCCGGGCACCCCGTCACCCTCTTCGGCGAGTGCGGCCACCGCGGCTTCGCACCCGTCACCGCCTGGGACGCCGAGCACCGGGCCGTCCCGCTGGGCTGACCGGCCGTCAACCCCGTGCGGCCCCCGGCACCGTACCGTCCGCCGCGACGCCCTCGTTGACACCCGTCGCACCGCCCGCACCCGCCGTCCGCACCACCCGACGGAACGGGACGCTCCCCGGCGCCCCCCGACCCGCCGTCGACCGGAGGAAACCCGATGACCCGCACCCGCAGCATCCGGCAGCGCGCCGCCGTCCGGCGCATCACCCTGCACCACGCCGCCCGCCGGGCCGCCCTCGCCAGCGGCTGGGGCCGCCGCCACCGCACCGCCACCCACCGGCCGAACGGAGTCCGGGCATGACCGCGCCCACGCTCGCCCCCGCCGACGACTGGGCCGAGCTGCAGGGCGCCGCCCTGCTCGGCACCGACCGCCGCCCGCTGCCGGAGGCCCGCACCCCGCTGGCCGCCGCCGTCGACCGCGCCGACCCGGCCGGCGCGCTGCTCGACCTGGCCGCCGTCGCCGCCGTCCGCCGCCGGGCGGGCGCGCTGCCCGCGCCCGCCGTGGAGCCCCCGGCGCCCGCCCCGGACGACCCGCGGCCCGCGCTGCCCGAGGCCGCCGCCCGCCGGCTGGCCGTGCTGCTCGGCACCCGCAGCGGCCAGGGCACCACCGCCAACCTGGCCGAACTGCTCCCGCAGTGGCTGGCCGCCGCCCGCGCGCACGGCTACCGGCTGCCGCCCGCCGTGGTCCCGGCCCTGCTGGACACCGCCCGGGCCCGCTCCGAACTGCGCTCCGACGCCGTCACCCTGGCCGGCCCGCTCGGCCGCTGGCTGGCCCCGCACAACCCGGACTGGAAGTACGTCAGCCGCACCGCCGGCGAGCAGGACGTCCTCGCCCAGCCCGGCGAACTCCTCTGGCAGGAAGGGCTGTTCGCCGAACGCGTGACCCACCTGACCAGGCTGCGCCGTACCGACCCGGCCGCCGGGCTGGCCCTGCTCGCCTCCACCTGGAGCACCGAGCGCGCCGAGGACCGGGTGCTGTTCCTCGACTCCCTGCAGGACGGGCTCTCCGCCGCCGACGAGGAGTTCCTGGAGGCCGCGCTCTCCGACCGCTCCAAGAACGTCCGGGCCACCGCCGCGGAACTGCTCTCCACCCTCCCCGGCTCCGCGCTCGCCACCCGGATGGCCGAGCGGGCCGGCCGGGCGGTCCGGCTCGACGGCGACCGGCTGCACGTCACGCCGCCCGCCGCCTGCGACGCCGCGATGCAGCGCGACGGCATACCGGTCAAGTCCCCCACCGGGCGCGGCGAACGGGCCTGGTGGTTCGGCGAGGTCGTCGCGGGCGCCCCGCTCGACCGGTGGACCGCCGAGACCGGTCTCACCCCCGAGCAGCTGCTCGCCCTGCCGACCGTCGACTCGCCGGACGGCGGCGGCGCCGAGTGGGCGGAGGACCTCCGCGAGGCCTGGGCCCGCGCCGCCGTCCGCCAGCAGGACGCCGTCTGGGCCCGCGCCCTGCTCGGCACCCCGCCGCGCCCCGGCCGCGACACCCGCGCCCCGGGCGCGCCGGCCAAGCTGCTGTCCGTCCTGCCGCCCGCCGAACGGGCCTCCTGGACGGCCGCGTTCGTCCAGACCCACGGGCTCGGCGACGCCTTCCAGCTCCTCGGCGCGTGCGCCACGCCCTGGACGCCCCCGCTCTCCACCGCCGTCGTCGCCGCGCTCAAGCGCGCCGCGGAACTCGGCTCCTACCCGTGGAGCCACAGCGGCGTCCTCGGCATGACCGAGCGCGCCCTGGCCCCCGAGACCGCCCCCGCCGTCGAGGCCCTGGCCGCCGACACCGCCCCGGACACCGCCTGGTCCGACACCTTCACCCGCCTCGCGGGGACGCTGCGCTTCCGGCAGGCGATGCTCGCCGAGCTGGAGTGAGGGGGCGAGCACGACAGGGGCCTGCCGGCCCCCGGTGACGCGCCCTCCCCGGGCCCGAGGGGCCTCAGCCGGCCCGCAGGTTCGACTCCACCCAGCTGACCACGTCCTGGGTGGAGGTGCCCGGGGTGAAGATGTCGGCGACGCCGAGCGCCTTGAGCTCGGTGATGTCCGCGTCGGGGATGATCCCGCCGCAGAAGACCTTGATGTCGGCGGCGTCGCGCTCCTTGAGGAGTTCGATCACCTTCGCGCAGAGGGTCATGTGCGCGCCGGAGAGGATGGACAGGCCGATGCCGTCCGCGTCCTCCTGGATCGCCGTGTCGACGATCTGCTCGGGGGTCTGGTGGAGGCCGGTGTAGATGACCTCCATGCCGGCGTCGCGCAGCGCCCGCGCGATGACCTTGGCTCCCCGGTCGTGCCCGTCGAGCCCGGGCTTGGCGACCACGACTCGGATCGGCCCCGACACCACCATGACTGCCTCCTGGACCACGTTGTCCACCACCCGGCCGACCTGGCCGCGGGCTCGGTGTTAACCACTTCTAACAGATCTGAGGAGAGGTTAGCGGCCCGTGGGGCCGCCGTCCTTCCCCCTCTGCCGAGAGGAGGGCAAAGTCACAGCGTGCGGGACCGACCGGCGCTCAGAGCTTCTCGACCGGGGCGTACCGCAGCAGCAGTTCCTTGCGCCCGGCGGAGCCGAAGTCCACCGTCGCGCGGGCCTTGTCGCCGACGCCCTGGGTGGCGACGACGGTGCCGAGGCCGAAGCTGTCGTGGCTGACCCGGTCGCCGACGGCGAGCGCGACGACCTCCCGGTCGGTGACCGTCCGCGCGGACCTGCCCCAGCCGGCCTTCGGCGAGGCCGCGGCCGAGGACCCGGAGCCCCGCGAGGAGCCGGACGGGCCGGAACCGGAGGACGCGTAGCCGCGCGAGGGCGGCACCGCGGCCGCGCCGGTGCGCTTCCACTCGACCAGCTTGTCGGGGATCTCCTCCAGGAAGCGCGAGGCCGGGTTGTAGGAGGGCTGGCCCCAGGCGCTGCGCAGCACCGAGCGGGTCAGGTAGAGCCGCTGCCTGGCCCGGGTGAGGCCGACGTAGGCGAGGCGGCGCTCCTCCTCCAGCTCCTTGGCCTGGTTGAGGGCCCGCATGTGCGGGAAGATCCCGTCCTCCATGCCGGTGAGGAAGACGACGGGGAACTCCAGGCCCTTGGCGGTGTGCAGGGTCATCATCGTGATCACCCCGGCGCCGTCCTCGTCGTCCGGGATCTGGTCGGAGTCCGCCACCAGCGCGACCCGCTCCAGGAAGTCGGCGAGCGAGCCGACCGGCGGGCCCTCGTCGCCCTCGGGCCGCTCCCCCGGGTCCTTCTCGTACTCGAGGGCGACCGCGGCGAGCTCCTGGAGGTTCTCCACCCGGGTCTCGTCCTGCGGGTCGGTGGAGGACTGGAGCTCGGCGAGGTACCCGGTCTCCTCCAGGACGGCCTCCAGCACGGCGGCCGGCCCGGCGCCGGACTCGACGACCTGGCGCAGCCCGGCCAGCAGCTCGTTGAACTTCTTCACCGCGTTGGCGGAGCGCGCGGCCATCCCGTACGCCTCGTCGACCCGGCGCAGCGCGGCGGCGAAGGAGATCCGCTCGCGGGAGGCGAGGGCGTCGATCATCGCCTCGGCACGCTCGCCGATGCCGCGCTTGGGGACGTTGAGGATGCGGCGCAGCGGGACGGTGTCCTCGGGGTTGGAGAGCACCCGCAGGTAGGCCAGGACGTCCTTGACCTCCTTGCGCTCGTAGAAGCGCACGCCGCCGACGACCTTGTACGGCAGGCCGACCCGGATGAACACCTCTTCGAAGACCCGGGACTGGGCGTTGGTGCGGTAGAAGATCGCCACGTCGCCGGGGCGGGCGTGGCCGGCGTCGGTGAGCCGGTCGATCTCCTCGGCGACGAACTGGGCCTCGCCGTGCTCGTCGTCGGCGACGTACCCGACGACCTGCTCGCCCTGGTCGCCGGCCGTCCACAGGTTCTTCTTGCGGCGGTTGGTGTTGCGCTCGATGACCGAGTTGGCGGCGGTGAGGATGGTCTGGGTGGAGCGGTAGTTCTGCTCCAGCAGGATCGTCGTCGCGTCCGGGTAGTCCTCCTCGAACTGGAGGATGTTGCGGATGGTCGCGCCGCGGAAGGCGTAGATCGACTGGTCGGCGTCGCCGACCACGCACAGCTCGGCGGGCGGGACCTGCGCGAGGTGCGCCTCGGCGGGGTTCACGTACTCGCCGTCCACCGTCATCCGGGGGGCGTGCCCGGCGGAGCCGCCGGAGAGCTCGCGCACCAGCGTGTACTGGGCGTGGTTGGTGTCCTGGTACTCGTCGACCAGGATGTGCCGGAACCGGCGCCGGTAGTGCTCGGCGACGTCGGGGAACGCCTGCAGCAGGTGGACGGTGGTCATGATGATGTCGTCGAAGTCGAGCGCGTTGGCCTCGCGCAGCCGCCGCTGGTAGAGGAAGTACGCCTCGGCGAGCTTCTTCTCCATCGGGTTGGCGGCCTGGTCGGCGTACGTCTCCTCGTCGATCAGCTCGTTCTTGAGGTTGCTGACCTTGGCGGTGAAGGACTTCGGCGGGAACTGCTTGGGGTCGAGGTCCAGGTCCCGGCAGACCAGGGCCATCAGGCGCTGGGAGTCCGCCGAGTCGTAGATGGAGAAGCTGGAGTTCATGCCCAGCTGCTTGGCCTCGCGGCGCAGGATGCGCACGCACGCGCTGTGGAAGGTGGAGACCCACATCGCCTTGGCGCGCGGGCCGACCAGCGCCTCGACGCGTTCGCGCATCTCGCCGGCGGCCTTGTTGGTGAAGGTGATCGCCAGGATCTCGCCGGGCTGCACGCCGCGGGCGGCCAGCAGGTGGGCGATCCGGTGGGTGAGCACCCGGGTCTTGCCGGAGCCGGCGCCGGCCACGATCAGCAGCGGCGAGCCGGCGTGCAGCACGGCCTCGCGCTGCGGGTCGTTCATGCCCTCCAGCAGCTGCGCCGGGTCGACCACGGTGCGGGCGGCGCCGTTGCGGTGCCAGGCGTCGCGCTCGGCCTCGGCGGCGTGGTCGGTGGCGAACAGCCCGTCCGGGATGTCCTCCGTCTCGTACCCGGGGTCGTACGGGGCCTCGTCGTACGGCTCGTCGACGGGGGGCGGCTCCTCCTCCGACCACTGCGGCAGGGGCGCCTGCGGCGCTGCGGGGCGGGGGCTCGACCCGACGGCGGGACGCTCGAAGCCGGGGAGCGGGAGGTCATCGAAGAGGCTACTCATGGCCCTTCGAGTCTATGGCCCGCCGCCGACATCCCCGGCCCGTTCCGGCGCCCGGCCCCCGCCGCTACGGGGCGTCCGGGTAGACGTACACCAGGAACCCGCCGTACGCCGCCGAGGCGAGGGCCGCACCGGACAGCAGCAGCACCACCGTCCCCCTGGTGCGCACCCGGGCCAGGCCGGCCGCGACGGGCAGCAGCAGGCCGACGGCGGGCAGCAGGAAGCGGGCCCGCGAGGTGAAGTACGCGGCGTCGCCCAGGGCCAGGACCAGGATCCCGGCGCTGAACAGCAGCAGCACCAGCGGCTGGCGCTGGAGCACCGAGACGCCGAACAGCAGCACGGCGCAGCACAGCACCATCGCCACCACCACCTGCGGCAGCCACACCGTGTCGGGGCGGCCGAGCAGGGCGGCGAAGGACTTCAGGGTGCTGCGGCCGAAGTCGAACGTCGACTGCCAGGCCTCCTGGACCTTGAAGTAGCCGTCCCAGCTGCCCTTCTCGTAGCCGACCCAGCCCACGTAGCCGACGAAGCCGAGCGGGGCCAGCAGCGCACCGAGCAGCGGGCGCCACCGGGCCGGGGCGTCCGGCCCCCGGCGGGACAGCAGGTCCCACAGGGCGGCGGCCCCGACCGCCCCGGCGACCGCGATGCCGGTGGGGCGGCACAGGCCCGCGCACAGCGCCAGCGCCCCGGCGGGGATCCAGTTCCGGGTGACCGCCGCGTACACCGCCCACACCGCGAACGCGGTGAACATCAGCTCCGAGTAGGCCATGCTCTCGACCACCGCGACCGGCAGCACCCCCCACAGCACCGCCGCCAGCACGCCGACCCGGCGGCCGTAGAGCCGGTCGGCCACCGCGAAGATCCCCCACGCGGCGACCAGCGAGCACGCCCAGGCCACCAGCAGGGCGGCCTGGGCGTACGACAGCGGCGAGATCCAGGAGACCGCCCGGATCGCCGCCGGGTAGCCGGGGAAGAACGCGTACGCCTCGTACGCGCCGTGCGGCCCCGGCACGGGGGGCACCCCGCGGTACCAGGACTCGGCGATCCGCTGGTAGAACGGCGCGTCCCACAAGTGGCTCAGCCTGGTCATCGCGCCGACCTCGCGCCGGGGCCAGAACACCAGGACCAGGACGCCGACGGCCCGCACCGCGGCGTAGCCGAGCAGCGCCGGGGCGGCCCGGCGCAGACCGGACCACCGGTCGGCCCGGGCCGGGCCGCCGGGGTCGGCCGCCCGGCCGTCGGCCGTGCGGGAGAGGTCTGTGCTCACCGGATGCCCCCCGAGATTCGGTAGCAGTGGGACAGCTGTCCGTCACTGCGCCGAATCCTCCCCGATCACGGGCGGGCCCACAAACCGGCTGATGGGCCGTCAGGGGGACGTCAGTGCGCGGCCGGAGTGCGCACCATCAGGGTCACGGTGATGCCCTGGACGTGCTGCACCCGCTCCTTGGCGAACTGCTTGTCGAGCACCTCGACCTCCGCCGCGGACAGGCCCTTGAAGGGGTCGTCGGCCTCGCTGTAGGTGGCCACCCAGATCCGCTGGAGGCCCGCGGCGCACTCGGCCGGCCGGGGGCAGTCGACGGCGTACAGGTCGTCGTTCTGCACCGGCGTCTTCGCCGCGAACACGTCCTTCGGCCGCACCCGATCGGGGAGGTAGTAGCCGATCGCGAAGTCGAGCATCATGTACGCGTTGTCGCCGCGCACCGTGGCGATGCCGTCGCCCGGCTGGTAGCCCGCCGCGATGATCCGCGCCGCGCCCCTCTCGTCGGCCCACTCGTGCGAGGTGCGGGTGCGGAGCTTCTCCTGGTCCTGCAGGCCGAGCAGCGCGGTGCCGATCAGGCCGACCGCGACCAGCGCGCGCGGGCGCAGCGCGCTCAGGCCGGCGCCGGCCAGCACCGCCCAGGCGGGGACGGTGAACAGCAGGTAGCGGTCCAGGAAGTAGGCGGTCTGGCCCTGCGAGACGAACCAGATCGCCACGATCGGCAGCGCCGCGACCAGCCCGATCTCGAACGCCGGGCGGCGGCCCTTCGGCCAGGCGGCGGGCAGCGCGGCCATCGCCAGCACGCAGCCGCTGACCAGCGGCGACTGGAACAGGCCGTGCCACAGGTTGGTGAAGTCCTGCAGGTTCGGCTCCTGCAGCCAGGAGATCTGCCGGCCGACCTGGCGGCGGCCGAGCAGCACCAGCGGCGCGACCGGCACCATCGCGACCAGCACGGCCGCCGGGAAGCCGATCAGCAGCGCGCGGCGGCGCTCGCGCCACCAGCGCAGCGCCACCACGGCGGCGTGCGGGGCGAGCACGCACAGCGCGACCATGTGGAACAGGCCGGCGGCGGCGACGCTCACCGCGTACGGCAGCCAGCGCTGCCAGGTCGGGCGCTCCAGCGCGCGCAGCAGCAGCCAGGTGGCCGCGGCGACGGCGAGCACCGCGAAGGCGTAGGAACGGGCCTCCTGGGAGAACCGGGAGACGCTGGGCATGACCGCGAACAGCAGCCCGGCGACCAGCCCGGCCCGGGCGCCGAACTGCTTGCGGCCGGCCAGCGCGACGAAGACCGCCGCGCCGGACATCGCCAGCGCGGAGGGCAGCCGGAACACCGTGGGCGAGTCGCCGAACGCCGACACCCAGAAGTGCATCAGCAGGTAGTAGACGCCGGAGACCGCGTCCACGTGGTGCAGCAGGTCGAACAGGTCACCGGTGCTGCGGGTGGCGGCGCTCCAGGTCGCCAGCTCGTCGCGCCACAGCTCGGGCCGCCAGCTCCCGCGCACGCCCAGCACCAGGGTCAGCAGCGCCGGCCACAGCCAGAAGGTCCGCCGGAGCACGGCCGCCCCGCCCTCCCCCCGCTGCCGGAGCGGCCCGCGGCGCGTCCCCCCGGGCGCCTCCTGCGCGCCACGCGTCACCGTGCTACTACCCATGTGAGTCCTCGGGCTTCCGGTCCCGCCGGATCGTCCTCCGGCACAAGGTCGTTACCAGCCACACACCCTAGTTGACCTCCGAACCGCCCGACCCGCCCGGGTCAGTCGGCCGGGGCGCCCTCGATCCCGGCGGCGGGCACCCGGGCCTTGACCGGCGGATCAGCCTTGGGGATGGACAGCGACCTGGCGTCCATCAGCCGTTGGAGGAGCCGGGACAGCGGCCGCTCCCCGTAACGGTGCACCACCCAGGCCAGGGCGAGGATGAACAGCAGGCAGAGCACCAGGCTCGTCTTGTGGCCGATGCCCTGGTGGCGGGCCAGCCGGATCATCGCCCAGCCGATCTCCTGGTGCAGCAGGTACACGGGGTAGGTCAGGGCGCCGGCCACGGTCAGCCACTTCCACTGCACCCGGTTGAAGGCGCCCATGGCCACCGCGAGCATCACCAGGAAGGCGGCGCCGGACAGCACGGCCATCACCGGCCAGGAGAGCGAGTGGTGCACCTCGTACTCGTAGCCGCCCACCGTGACGTGCAGCCGGTTCTGGGCGATCAGCCACTCGAACACCACGATGCCCAGCAGCATCGGGTTCGCCCCGAAGCGGTAGATCAGGTACAGCACGATGCCGGCGATGAAGTAGGGCGCGTCCTCGGGCTGCACCATGTAGCCGAGCAGCTTGTTGTCGACGTTCGCGGCGATCACCGAGAGGGTGCTCCAGACCAGGCAGAACGCCAGCACCCGGCGGTACGTCAGGCCGATCGCAACCATGATCGCGAACAGGATGTAGAAGCGCAGCTCGATCCAGAGCGTCCAGTAGACGCCGTCCGCCTCGGTGGCGCCGAGCGGGCGCTCCAGCATGGTGAAGTTGGTCAGCACCTCGCTGACGCTCATCGGCTTGCGGTCGGTCCGCGCGGTCGGCCAGTAGTTGACCACCGCGGTGGTCAGCAGGATGCCTATCCAGTACGCCGGGAACAGCCGCACCACGCGCGAGTTGAAGTACGCCCGCGGGGACTTGCCCCAGCCGGACATGCAGATGACGAAACCGCTGATCAGGAAGAACAGCTGGACGCCCATCCACCCGTAGGCACCGAACCGGTGGATGGTCGGCATCAGCTCCCGCGGTGTCCCGTCCCAGATGTTCCGGTGGATGTCGACACCGGTCCAGTGGAAGGCCACCACGCCGAGCGAGGCGATCAGGCGCAGTCCGTCCAGGACGTACAGCCGGGGTCGGGGAGCGGGGCGGACGCCGGAGTCCGGACCGAGGTCGATGCCGGGGCCGGAGCCGGGGTCGACGTCGAAACCGGGGACGGCACCGGTGTCGGTGCCGGGGGCCTTGGGCGGCGCTACCGCTTCGGCCGCGGGGGACGGCTGGGGAAGAGTCGGCATGGAGGTCTCTCGGCGCGGGGACGCGGAAAGGACGCGAACCGGCCCGCGTCGTCGCGGGCCGACCGTCCCCGGGAGACATTACGCGCCCCTGACACCCCAGAAGCAACCAAGAACGGACAAAGAAGCAGCACGCTCTCATACCAACTACATATCGGTCACAACGCCCTCACCGACCGAGGCGTTCCGTGAAGGACAGCTCCCCTGCGGCCGCCCCGGGCGCGGACGCGGGCGCGGCGGTGGCGGCCGGCTCGGCGGGCTCCTCGTCCGCCGGCACGGTGCCGGGCCAGAACGCCCGCTGGAGCAGCAGCGCGGCCACCGTGACGTTCACCAGGGCCACGGAGTACGCCCAGTGCTCGACCACGTCGAGCCAGGGGAGGGTGAAGCCGGCCATCCGCGGGACGATCGCGAACCACAGCCAGGGCGAGCGGGCCACCGAGCCGACGCGGACCACCGAGGCGAGCAGCACCGGGAGCGTCACCAGCAGGTAGTGGTCGAAGGCGGGCTTGCTGGCGATGTTGGCCGCCACCATCAGCATGGCGCCGACCTCCACCAGCCGCAGCGCCTCGTCGCCGCCCCGGTTCCAGCGCCGCCAGGCGCCGACCAGCAGCGCCAGCGCCAGCAGCGCCGCGACGCCCATGGCCACCGCGCCGGGGAAGTGCAGCCGGGCCAGCATGGTGCCGATCGAGGCGTCGTAGGGGCGGGCGAACCGGTCCTGGCCGTGCAGCAGGAACGGCAGCGTCTTGGTGAAGAACAGGCCGGGCTGCGGCATCACCGCCGCGGCCAGGGCGCAGAGGGCCAGCGGGACGGCGGCGGCCGCCGCGAACGCCTTGGGGCGGCGGGCGATCAGGAAGATCAGCGCGAACGGCACCAGCATCGGCTTGGTCGCGACGGCCAGGCCGACCACCACGCCCGCCCACACCCAGCGGCCCCGGCTCGCCAGCAGCAGGGCGGCCGGCAGCGCCAGCGCCGAGTAGGCCGTCCAGTTGCCCAGCTGGGCGAGGTTGCGGAAGGCGGCGAAGAAGCAGAGGAACAGCAGGCCGTACACGGACAGCCGGCTGAGCAGCGACACCCGGAAGATCCGCACCGCGCAGAACCAGCCGAGCACCGCCATGCCGCTGGTCAGCGCCGGCACCAGCCAGCCCAGCCAGTACGGCGGGACGGCGGTCATCGGGACGGCGACCAGGACCGAGCTGGGGAAGTAGAGGAACCGCTTGTCCGCGTACGGGGAGCCCCCGTCGACGAAGGTCTGCGCGGCCTTCACGACGAACGAGTTGTCCATCATGTTGATGCCGCTGTGACGCGCGTTGTAGACGGTGACGAAGTACATCAGGACCGCGGCCGCGATGACTGGTGCCGATGCCCTCACCCGCAACCAAGGACCGATGTCCGGCGCGGAGGCCTTCTTGATGCCCACCCTGGGTTCCCCTGTTTTGAAAGATCTTCACGCGCCGGTCGAACGCATCCGTACAACTATCACACGGAGGTGAGCGCGTGAGACGTCCGCCACAGGGGGGCACGGGCCTGCCGCGGCCCGTGCCCGGGGCCGTTCAGACCAGGCGGCGGGCGGTGGCCCAGCGGGTCAGTTCGTGCCGGTTGGAGAGCTGGAGCTTGCGCAGCACCGCCGAGACGTGGCTCTCCACCGTCTTGACCGAGATGAACAGCTGCTTGGCGATCTCCTTGTACGCGTAGCCGCGGGCGATCAGCCGCAGCACCTCGCGCTCGCGCTGGGTGAGCCGGTCGAGGTCCTCGTCGACCGGCGGGGTGTCGGTGGCGGCGAAAGCGTCGAGCACGAAGCCGGCCAGCCGGGGCGAGAACACCGCGTCGCCGTCGGCGATCCGGAAGACCGCGTTGACCAGGTCGGTGCCGGTGATGGTCTTGGTGACGTAGCCGCGGGCACCGCCGCGGATCACGCCGATCACGTCCTCGGCGGCGTCCGAGACGGACAGCGCCAGGAAGCGCACGCCCTCCGCGCCGGCCGAGCGGCGCAGCACCTCGACGCCGCCGCCGCCGGGCAGGTGGACGTCGAGCAGCACCACGTCGGGCCGGGTCTCGGCGACCACCCGGACCGCGGACTCCACGTCGTCGGCCTCGCCGACCACGTCGATGCCGGTCTCGTCGGTGCGCCCGATCTCGGCCCGCACGCCGGTGCGGAACATCCGGTGGTCGTCGACCAGGACCACCCGGGCCCGCCTCGCGGGCGCCGCCCCCTGTGACGCTGCGTCAGTCATCTGCCGCCCTCTCCATCTCCAACTCGACCTCGGTCCCGCCGTCCGGCGCGGGCCGCACCCGCGCGGTGCCCCCGTTGCGCCGCATCCGGCCGATGATCGATTCGCGTACGCCCATGCGGTCCTCGGGGAGGTCGTCGGGGTCGAAGCCGGGGCCGTGGTCGCGGACGAACACCGACACCGTCCTCCCCTCCACCTCCGCGTAGACCTGGACCGGTCCACCGCCACCGTACTTGGCGGCGTTCACCATGGCTTCCCTGGCCGCCCGCATCTGGGAGGCGATCTTCTCGTCCATCGGGCAGTCGCCGACGCAGACCAGCTCCAGCTGGACGCCGTGCCGGTCCTCGACCTCGGCGACGATCTCCCGCAGGTGCTCGGCCAGGGTGTCGGGGGCCTGCTCGGCGACGGCCTCCGGGCGGTACAGCCACAGCCGCAGCTCGCGCTCCTGGGCGCGGGCCAGGCGCAGCACCTCCTTGGGGTCCTCGGCCCGGCGCTGGATCAGGGTGAGGGTGTGCAGCACCGAGTCGTGGACGTGCGCGGCGATCTCGGCGCGCTCCTGGGCCCGGATGCGGGCGGTGCGCTCGGCGCCGAGGTCCTGCCACATCCGCAGCATGGACGGGCCGCCGAGCACCAGCACGCCCGCCACCACGGCCAGCGAGGACTCCACGACCAGCGCGACCGGCGAGTCGACGCCCTGGGTGACGAAGTAGCCGATGATGCCGGCCACCACCAGCAGCACCCCGGACAGCACCCGCAGGTAGGCGCCCTTGCGGCTGCCCGGCTCCAGGCCGAACCAGCTCTGCCAGCGCGAGTCGTCGGCCTGCCGCCACACCAGGGCGACGCCGATGCCGACCGCCAGCAGCGGCCACACGTACGGCTTGGCGGTCTGCACGCCCAGCGCGGACAGCAGCGCCATCACGCCGATCACCAGCGCGACCAGGGCGAACAGCTGGCCCATGCTGCCGGCCCGGCCGCGGCCCTCGACCGGGGCGGGGACGTCCCCCTCGGCGGCGGGGACGCCCTCGTCGCCGTGGAAGGTGCGCTCCAGCAGTTCGCGCAGCCGCCCGTAGCGGCCGCCGCCGGGGCGGCGGGCCGGGCGGTCGGCGCCGGGGGCGGCCTGGTTGATGCCCAGCGGCACCACGACCCAGAACGCGGCGTACAGCAGGGCGCCGATGCCCTCGGAGAAGAACAGCACGATGAACGCCAGCCGCACCCAGGTGACGGGCACCCCGAGGTGGGTGGCCAGGCCCTGGCAGACGCCGCCGAGGATCCGGCCGTGCGGGCTGCGGTACAGCCGGCGGTAGGGCGGCGCGCCGGCCGGCGCCTCGGTCGGGGCGGGTTCGGTGCTTCTGGTCTCGGGTGCGGCCACGGCACCGATGGTGGCAGGTGCCGGTGCGGCGGCGCATCAGGGTCCGGCCCCTGACCCGTCCTCAGGGACAGTTCAGGGTCGCCCCCGGGCCCCGGACGGTTGGGCGGGGCCCGGCCGCCCGGAAGGATGGGGGGCATGACGGACGACCAGATCCCGGAGGAACCGCCGGCCGCCCCCGCCGAGGGCCGCCCGGCGCTCACCCGCTCCTCCCGGCACCGGGTGGTGGCGGGCGTGTGCGGCGGCCTGGGCCGCTACCTGGACATCGACCCGGTGGTGTTCCGGGTGGTGATCGCGGTGCTCGGCCTGACCGGCGGGCTCGGCCTGTTCCTGTACGGCCTGGCCTGGCTGGTGGTGCCGCGGGAGGCCGAGGACGGCGAGGGCGGCCGCACCGAGCTGCAGCGGGTGCTGACCGGCCGGGTCGACGGCCAGTCGGTGGGCGCGGTGCTGGTGACGGTGATCGGCACCGGGGTGTTCTTCTCCTCGATGGGCGACGGCGGCCAGCTGTTCCCGCTGCTGCTGCTCGCCGCGCTGGTGTTCCTGGCGCTGCGCTACGACCCGGAGCGGCGGCGGCGCTTCGACGGCGGCGAGGCGCCGCCCCCCGGGCCGTCCGGCCCGCGGGACCGGCTGGAGGAGTCCGGCCCGTTCGCCGACTGGAAGACCTGGAGCGAGGCGGTCGGCCGGGACCTGCGCGTCGAGTGGAAGGCCCGCGGCGCGGAGTTCCAGGACCGGATGCGCTCCTGGCAGCAGGAGCGGGCGGCGGGCGGCGAGGACGGCGCCGAGGAGCGGCCCGCCGACACCCCGCCGGTCGGCCCGTCCGGCTACCTGTGGGACCCGCGGCACCCGGAGCGCAACCCGTACGGCGGCGCGACGCCGCCCGGGGCGCCCGCGCAGCCGTGGTGGCAGCGCGCCGACCTGCCGGAGGGCGACCCGCTGCGCAAGGAGCCGCGCCGGGAGACGCACCAGGAGCGGATGGAACGCCGGATGGCGGACCACCGCGTTCGGCAGCGGGAGGCGATGGAGCGGCACCGAGCGAGCATGGAGCGCCACCGCGAGTGGAAGGCCCGGCGCAGGGCCGAGCGCGGCAACTCGGTGCTGGGGGCGTCGGCGGTGCTGGTCTCGCTCGGCGCGTCCTGGGCGGTGGCGGCGAGCGACCACGGGCAGCACCGCTGGTCGACGGTGCTGGCGGTGGCGCTGCTGCCGCTGGGCCTGGCCATGCTGATCGGCTCCCGCTGGGGGCGCACCCGCGGGCTGACCTTCCTGGCGCTGCTGGTGACGGCGGGCCTGGTGGTCACGGCCGGCACCTCGGCGACGGTCGCGGGCTCCACCGGGGACCGCACCTGGAGCGTCCCGGCGGGCGGGCTGGACTCCCGCTACACGCTGGGCTTCGGCGACGCGGACCTCGACCTGTCGGCCCAGGACCCGATGGGCGGGACCCTCGCCACCGAGCTGTGGGTCGGCGCGGGCAGCGCCCGGGTGACCGTGCCGGCCGGGGTGGAGCTGCGGTTGAAGCTGCGCGACGGCGCGGGCACCGTCCGGCTGCCGGACGGCCAGCACTTCGAGGGGCCGTTCACCGACGAGGACGTGGTGATCGAGGTCCCGGACGGACAGCCGTCCAAGGGCGTACTGGAACTGTCGGTGTCCGTGGGCGCCGGCGACATCAAGGTGGTGCGGTGATGAGGAAGCATCGGTTCGACCTGTACGCGCTGGTCGCGGGCGGGCTGTTCACCGCGCTGGCGGTGCTGTACCTGGTGGCCTCGCTGAACGACCGCGAGGTGAACAGCCGCTTCGTGCTGCCGCTGGCGTGCATCGTGCTCGGCGCGGGCGGCCTGGCCGGCGCCCTGGTGGCGGCGTCCAGGCGCGGCCGGGGCGGGGCCCGCGACGACGACCACAGCCTGGAGTAGGAACCAGCCTGGACTAGGAACCGGGCCTAGGACTGCTGCGGGCCCAGCTCCAGCTGCTCGCCGTTCCTGGTGACGGTGTACTTGGGCAGCGGCTTCACGGCCGGGCCGGTGATCACCGCGCCGGTGGCGGCGTCGAACTTGGAGCCGTGGCAGGGGCAGTACAGCTGGCCGTCCTTGGGCGGGTTGACCGCGCAGCCGGAGTGGGTGCAGACCGAGGACAGGCCGGCGTACTGCCCGGCGGCGGGCTGGACGATGTAGACGGCGTCGCCGCTGGCCGGGTCCTTGACGGTGGCGGAGCCGCCGACCGGGACCTGCGCGGCCGGCACCGTGGGGCCGGTCTGCGGGACGGGGCTGGTGGCGCCGGTGCCGGACGCGGCGGTGGGGGCGGGGATCTCGTCCCGGCCGAAGCCGGCGGTGAGCGAACCGGAGAGCAGCCCGGCGCCGCCGAGCGCGACCGCCGCGATGCCGCCGTCGAGCAGGGCGCGGCGGCGCACCGCGTCCTCGGCCAGGCCGCGGGCCCGGTCGCGGGCGGCCCGGGCGGTGAGGTAGCCGTCGACCGACAGGTACGGCGTGCCGGCCAGCAGCAGCGGCGTCCAGGCCAGCAGGTAGGCCAGGTCGTTGCCGAGGTAGTACGGGGTGGTGTGGAAGCTGACGGTCAGCCAGAGGGTGGCGGAGAGCAGCACGCCGCCGAGCGCGGCGACCCGGCCCCACAGCCCGAACAGGGTGCCCAGGCCGACGGCGAGCTCGCCGAAGGCGATCAGCAGCCCGAAGAAGGTGGGCGCGTGCAGCGCGGGGGCGAGCGCCCAGCCGATCGGGCTGCCGCCCTCGGCGGCCCTGGTCTGGGCGTAGAAGGAGGCGGGGTCGCCCGCCCCGGCCAGGTAGTGGGCGTCGGAGAGCTTGTCGAAGGCGGCGTAGACGAAGGTCACGCCGAGGAACAGCCGCAGCGGCAGCAGCGCGAAGCGCGAGCCCAGGGCCTTCCACTCGGTGATCCTGCCGGTGGTGCCGGTGTCCGCCGTGCCGCCGGCCGTGCTGCCCGTCCCCGTCGCCATCCTCGCCGCCCTCTCCCTCGCGCCCGCCGTCCGCCGACGGGGTCGGGTCCGATTGTGCCCGCTGCCGCCCGCACATGGCCGCGCCGCCACTCCCCTGGCGCGGGGAGCGGCGGCGCGGTCACACGGTTGCCGGTGGGATCACTCCCACTCGATGGTGCCCGGCGGCTTGGAGGTGACGTCCAGGACGACCCGGTTCACGTCCTTGACCTCGTTGGTGATCCGGGTGGAGATCTTCGCCAGCACCTCGTAGGGCAGGCGCGACCAGTCCGCGGTCATGGCGTCCTCGGAGGAGACCGGGCGCAGCACGATCGGGTGGCCGTAGGTGCGGCCGTCGCCCTGCACGCCGACCGAGCGGACGTCGGCCAGCAGCACCACCGGGCACTGCCAGATCTCGGCGTCCAGGCCGGCCAGGGTCAGTTCCTCGCGGGCGATGGCGTCGGCCTCGCGGAGCAGGTCCAGGCGCTCCTTGGTGACCTCGCCGACGATCCGGATGCCCAGGCCCGGGCCGGGGAACGGCTGGCGCTGGACGATCTCGGCGGGCAGGCCGAGCTCCTGGCCGACCATCCGGACCTCGTCCTTGAACAGCTTGCGCAGCGGCTCGACGAGCTGGAACTCCAGGTCCTCGGGGAGGCCGCCGACGTTGTGGTGGGACTTGATGTTGGCGGTGCCGGTGCCGCCGCCGGACTCCACCACGTCCGGGTACAGGGTGCCCTGGACCAGGAACTCCACGGCCGGGCCCTCGTCGGCGACGATGTCGGCCTGGGCCTGCTCGAAGACCCGGATGAACTCGCGGCCGATGATCTTGCGCTTCTGCTCGGGGTCGGAGACGCCCTTGAGCGCGGCCAGGAAGCGCTCCTCGGCGTCGACCACGACCAGCTTGACGCCGGTGGCCGCGACGAAGTCCTTCTCGACCTGCTCGGTCTCGCCCTTGCGCATCAGGCCGTGGTCGACGTACACGCAGGTCAGCCGGTCGCCGATGGCGCGCTGCACCAGGGCGGCGGCGACCGCGGAGTCCACGCCGCCGGAGAGGCCGCAGATGGCGCGCTTGTCGCCGACCTGCTCGCGGATCAGCGCGACCTGCTCCTCGACCACGTTGGTGGTGGTCCAGTTCGGGGCGATGCCCGCGCCGCGGTACAGGAAGTGCTCCAGCACCTGCTGGCCGTGCTCGGAGTGCATCACCTCGGGGTGGTACTGCACGCCGTACAGCTTGAGGTCGTCGTTCTCGAAGGCGGCGACCGGCACCACGTCGGTGGAGGCGGTGACGGTGAAGCCCTCGGGCGCGGCCGAACAGGCGTCGCCGTGCGACATCCACACCGACTGCCTGTCCGGGGTGCCCTCGAACAGCGTGGAGCCGGAGCGGGAGACGGTCAGCGGGGTGCGGCCGTACTCGCGGGCGCCGCTGTTGTCGACGGTGCCGCCGAGCGTCTTGGCCATCAGCTGGAAGCCGTAGCACATGCCGAAGACCGGGACGCCGGCCTCGAAGATCGCGCGGTCGAGCTGCGGGGCACCCTCCTCGTACACCGACGACGGACCGCCGGAGAGGATGATCGCCCGCGGGTTCTTGGCGAGCATCTCGGCGACCGGCATGGTGCTCGGCACGATCTCGCTGTAGACCCGCGCCTCACGCACCCGACGGGCGATGAGCTGGGCGTACTGGGCACCGAAGTCGACGACCAGGACGGTGTCGTTCTCGGGTGCGGACTGGACGGGGGAGTCAGCGGACACAGACGGCCTTCCGGCGGCGGTACGAGGGGGGTGTCACTCCCGAGTCTACCGGGACGCTTTCACCCGACTGCCCGCGCCGCCGGCCGTGACCGGGCGGGCGGGCGAATCGTTGCACCGGGAGACCGCGCGGAACGCCGGCACCCTCCAGGTGCGGGCGGCACCTCGCGGCGAACCACGCGTGGATCATCTCCGGTCCACCGGGTGCGCGTGGCGGGCACGGGCCCGCCGTGGGACCGCGCCCCGGTGCCGCGGTCGGGTCAGCAGGGGACAGCTACCCCGCCCGCGACCGGGCGGACCCGGGGTGTGGCGGCCGGTACCGGTGCCGACCGCCACACCTCAGTCAGCCGCCCGCCCCGGCGTACGCCCCGGTACGCCCAGCAAGCTCTTATCACGGACGGTGACCGCCCGCGGCGGCCCGGCCGGTGCCGCCCCGCGCCGTGTCCGGTTCCGGCCGCACCCCTCATTTACGCCGAATCGGTTGCACGGCAAGGCCCTCGTCCAGGACGATGCATGGAAGACGGGGGCTCACCGCGCACCTCCCGCCCCGGAGAGCCGTTCTCGCGGACGGCTCCTCTTTCACGCTCCGTGAGGCCCATCCGGCTTCCTGGCGTGCCCATGACCATCTTTCCGCGACGGCGCTCCTCCCCCGGCGCCGTCAACCAGCACCGGCGCGGCCCTGACGCCGGGTGCTGTGACAAAGGGCCCCGTTCCCCCGCGGGGCCCTTTGCCCTGTCCGGGCCCGGTCAGTCGGTGCCGGGGCGCCGGAACGCGGCGTGCGGGTCCGCGTCCCCGTCGCGCGCGACGGCGGGGGCCGCCGGCTCGTCGACCACCAGCTCGACCGAGCCGTGCGCGACCGTGTCCAGCCGCTCACCGACGGCCTGGCCGGGCAGGGACGGCAGGGCCCCGGGCACCGGCGGCACGGCCGGCATCGGCGGGGCGACCGGACGCGGCGGGGCCAGTGGCACCGGGGTGCCGCGCAGCCCGTCGAGCAGGCCGGGCACCGCGAGCGCGCCGAACACGCCCCAGACCGCGGAGGAGACCAGCACCGAGAGCACCGACCAGCCGAGCACGTCCTCGGTCCGGAAGGTGAGACCGCCGACCCCGCCGACCCCGCCGCTCCCGCTGTTCGAGCCGCCGATCGTGGACCACACCGAGGTGCCGAGCAGCAGCAGCGCGTTGAGCAGCGCGTACACGCCCGCCAGCACCGCCCGGTCGCGCTGGACCAGCCGCCCCCGGTGCGCGGACCAGCCGAGCGCCAGCGCCGCGACCAGCGCCGGGAGGAGGGCGAACCACCAGCCGTCGCCGTGGTCGCCCAGGTCGAACAGCGACACCGACAGGCGGCTGTCCTCGAAACCCCCGACCAGCAGCGTCGCGCCGCTGCCGAGGCCGTGCACCATCACGCCGTAGTTGGTGACCATCGCCAGGGTGCCGGTGTTCCAGAGCGAGTCGCCGTAGGAGAGCTGCATCACCAGCCCGACCGCGGTCAGCAGCACCAGCAGGGCGAGGACCACGCGGAAGGCGTGCTGCCAGGCGACCAGCAGGCTGCCCAGCCAGCCGCGCCGGGCGGCCTCGGCGCGCAGCGCGGCCGCGCCGTCCACGGCCAGCACCAGGACGACCGCGGCCAGGCCGGCGGACAGCGCCAGCGGCAGCAGGCTCGGGCCGACCTCGGTGCTCATCGCGGCGTAGCCGTCGCCGCCGTCCGAGTCCTGGCCCGCCAGCCAGCCCAGCAGCAGCGCGACCACCGCGGACACCGCGCCGGTGCGCAGCGCCTGGACCCCGACCGCGGCACCGGCCGGCTCGGCGGCCCCGGCCCTGCGGCGGGCCCGGACGCCGAGGTGCAGGCCGGACCAGAGCGCCAGCAGCCAGCCCAGCGCGACCAGGTACAGCACCAGGTGGACGCTGGTCTCCAGGCTGGTCGCCGAGCCGTCGCCCCTGCGCTTGACGGCGCTCATGACGATCCGCAGCGGCGCGCCGAAGGCGGTGAGGACGAGGGACAGCCAGCTCTGGAACCCGTCGCCGGCCCCGAACGGCATGGCCGTCCGGGACGACGCGCCGTCCTGGCTCGCGGTGCCGATCACGGCGGACAGCACCAGCAGCGCGGTGGGCGCGACCAGCACCCGGCCGGCGGTCAGCCAGCCGCGGGAGAGCAGCGGCGCCTCCCGGGTGTGGTGCACCTTGCCGGTGCCCCACGGGGAGCCGGCGCCGACCGGGGCGGTGTCCTCGACCACGTCGCCGATCGCGGGCGCGGCGAGCGGTCTTCCGCAGTTGGCGCAGGTCGCCGCGGGGCCGGCCGAGGCCGCTCCGCAGGACGGGCAGATGGGCATGGTGCGTCCCCCCGGGTGGTTCGTGCTTCGAGGGCCCGTTTATCCCACCGCCGGCAAAGGAATGTCAATCGCCTTCCGGGGCCCGGCGGGGCACTTCGGGGACGGCCAGCAGCGGGAGCCTGAGCGCGCCGAACGCCCCTGCCGGGACGGCGGGTTGGCGCGGGACGACGGGCGGCACCGGGCGGTAGGCGGCCCCCGGTTCGGGGCGCGGGTCGGCCTCGCCGCGGTTGGGCCACATCGACATGGCGCGCTCGGCCTGCGCGGTGATGGTGAGCGAGGGGTTGACGCCCAGGTTGGCGGAGACCGCCGAGCCGTCGACCACGCTGATCCCGGGGTGCCCGTACAGCCGGTGGTAGGGGTCGACGACGCCGGTGTCGGCGCTGTCGCCGATCGGGCAGCCGCCGAGGAAGTGCGCGGTCAGCGGGATGTCGAAGATCTCGCCGGCGGTGGAGCCGGGGAAGCCGTTGATGGACGCGGCGAGCGCCCGGGCGCCCTCCTCGGCGGCCGGGATCCAGCTGGGGTTGGGCGCGCCGTGGCCCTGCCGGGAGGTGAGCTTCCCGTTCTTCAGCGAGACGGTCAGCGAGTTGTCCAGGGACTGCATGACCAGTCCGATGATGGTCTTCTCCGACCAGCGGTGCTGGTTCATCGACTGGACGAAGATCCACGGGTGCCGGGCGGCGGTGCCCAGGTAGCGCAGCCAGCGCGGCCCGCGCCCGGCGCCGCTGACCTGCTGGATGGAGAGCGCGCCCATCGCGTTGGAGCCCCGCCCGTAGCGGACCGGCTCGATGTGGGTGTCGGCGTCGGGGTGCACCGAGGAGGTGATGGCCACGCCGCGGGTGAAGTCGGGGCGCTCCCCGTAGCGCCGGGTGGAGGTCTGCGCGCCCACCAGGGCTTCGGAGTTGGTGCGGGTGAGGTGGCCGAGGCGGGCGGAGATCCGGGGCAGCAGCCCGCTCTCGCGCATCCGGTGCAGCAGCGTCTGGGTGCCGTAGGTGCCCGCCGCGACGACGACCCGCTCGGCAGTGATCGTGCGCGCCCCCGCCTTCCGCGCCCGCCGGGTGCGGGCGTCGGTGGGCAGCACGTCGACCGCGTAGCCCCCGCCGTGCGGGCGCAGCCGCCTGACGGTGGTCATCGGCAGGATCTCGGCGCCGGCCCGCTCGGCCAGGTACAGGTAGTTCTCGGTGAGGGTGTTCTTGGCGCCGTGCCGGCAGCCGGTCATGCACTCCCCGCACTCGGTGCACGCCCGGCGCCTGGGCCCGGCGCCGCCGAAGTACGGGTCGTCGACCTCGTCGCCGGGCGCGGCCTTGGCCTCGCCGGTGCCGTCCCGCCCGTCGCCGAAGAACACCCCGACGGGCGCCAGGTGGAAGGTGTCGCCGCAGCCCATCGCCTCGGCGGCGGCCTTCAGGTGCACGTCGGAGGGGGTCATGGTGGGGTTGAGCCGCACCCCGAGCATCCGCTGCGCCTGGTCGTAGAACGGGGCGAGCTCGGCCTGCCAGTCGGTGATGTGCCGCCACTGCCGGTCCTCGAAGAACGCCTTCGGCGGGACGTACAGGGTGTTGGCGTAGTTCAGCGAGCCGCCGCCGACGCCCGCCCCGGCCAGGATCAGCACGTTGCGCAGCAGGTGGATGCGCTGGATGCCGTAGCGGCCGAGGGCGGGTGCCCACAGGTAGTCGCGCAGGTTCCAGGAGGTGGTGGGCAGTTCCTCGCGGCGGAACCTGCGCCCGGCCTCCAGGACGGCGACCCGGTAGCCCTTCTCGGTGAGCCGCAGGGCCGCGACCGAGCCGCCGAAGCCCGAACCGACCACCACGACGTCGTAGTCGTACGACACTGCTGTCCCCTCCTGGATTGGCTACTCGGGTCGGCCCGGACCGGCTACTTCAGGCGGAACGCCTTCATGGCCTTCAGGCCGGTGGTGAACAGCTCGGCGAACTTCCGGTCGTCCATGCCCATCGACGGGCCGATCGGCAGCAGCCGCTGCACGGCGATGGTCTGCGCCTCGGTGTAGCGCAGGATGCCCTCGGCGCCGTGCCGCCGGCCGAGCCCGGAGTCGCCCATGCCGCCCATCGGCGAGGCCACCGAGCCGTACGCGGCGGCGTACGCCTCGTTGACGTTGACGGTGCCGGTGCGCAGCCGGGCGGCGACCCTGCGGCCGCGGGCGGTGTCCTTCGTCCAGACGCTGGAGTTCAGGCCGTACGGGGTGCCGTTGGCGGCGGCGACGGCCTCGTCCTCGCTGTCGAAGCGGTAGACCGAGACGACCGGGCCGAAGGTCTCCTCGGCGCAGACCGCCATGTCGGGGGTGACGCCGTCCAGGATGGTCGGCTCGTAGAAGAGCGGGCCCAGGTCGGGGCGGGGCCGCCCGCCGGCCAGCACCTTCGCGCCGGCCTTGACGGCCTCCTCGACGTGCCGGGTGACGGTCTCCAGCTGGCGGTGGGAGACCAGCGAGCCCATGTCGGCGCCGTAGGCGAGGCCGCCGCCCAGGCGCAGCGCCGAGGTCTTCTCGGCGAACTTCGCCAGGAAGGCGTCGGCGACCGAGCGGTGCACGTAGAGCCGTTCGATGGAGATGCACAGCTGGCCGGCCGAGGAGAAGCAGGCCCGGACGGCGCCCGCGGCGGCCCGGTCCAGGTCGGCGTCGGCGAGCACCAGCATGGCGTTCTTGCCGCCGAGTTCCAGCGAGGCGCCGACCAGCCGCTCGGCGGCCCGCCGGGCGACGTCCCGCCCGGTGCGGGTGGAGCCGGTGAAGGCCACGTAGTCGGCGCGCTCGACGACCTGCGGGCCGATCACCGGGCCGTCGCCGAGCACGATCTGCCAGGCCTGCGGGGGCAGTCCGGCCTCGACGAACAGCTCGCGGGCCCACAGCGCGGTCAGCGCGGTCTGGGTGTCCGGCTTGTTGACCACCGCGTTGCCCGCGACCAGGGCGGGCAGCGCGTCGCCGACGGACAGCTCCAGCGGATAGTTCCAGGGCGAGATCTGCCCGACCACGCCCTTGGGGCGGCGGGCCTCCACGGCGCTGGTCAGGCCGGGCACGGCGCCGCCGCGGCGGCGGTCCTTCAGGTAGGCGTGCGCGGTGCGGCCGTAGTGCCGGGCCGCCGAGGCGACGGCCATCACCTCCTCGAAGGCGTGCAGCCTGGCCTTGCCGGTCTCCGCCTGGATGAGGTCGAGGACCTCGTCCTGCCGCCTGAGCAGCAGGTCGTGGAAGCGCAGCAGGACGCCGGCCCGGTGCCGCACCGACAGCGCGGACCAGGCCGGCTGAGCCTGCCGGGCCCGCTCGAAGGCCAGCTGCACGTCCTGCTCCGAGGACACCGGCAGGGTGGCCAGCACCTCTCCGGTCAGCGGCGCGATCGTCTCGGCGCGCTGCTCGCCGGACGCGGTGACGCCCTTGGCCAGCCGCGCGACCAGCGCCGCCGGGACCGCCGAAGCGACGCCGCGCGCCGCACCCTTCGCCGCCGGATTGCGCCGGACCTGGCTCGTGCTCTCCGTCATGCGGGCAGCCTAGGCCCTCGGCCGCGACTTGTGTACCCGCCGGTAACACCAAAAGGCGGAGCCTCGCGCTCCGGCTAGGAGGTCGGGGTGAAGTTGTTCAGCACCGTGGTGAACTGCCGCAGGCTCTCCAGCCAGTCCTTCTCCGGCCCCGACACGTACACCATGTAGGCGGTGCCGTCGGCGCGCCGGAACTCGACCTCCTTGGCGTGCCGGCGGGCGTCCTTCGAGCCGAAGCTGAACTCCCACACCGCGCCCTCCTCGCCCTTGATCTTGGCGATGGCGAGGCTGGTGCGCTGGTAGTCCTTCAGGCTCTTGCTCAGCGAGGCCTCCATCTGCAGGAAGTGCTCCTGCGGCGAGAGCGGCTGGCCGACCGTGACCGCGAACAGCAGGAAGTGGTCCAGGTTGTCCGGCGAGTAGTAGACCTGCCCGCCGCTCTTCTCGGTGCGCACCCAGTCGCCGTCGGTGGGCCGCAGGAAGCGGAACCCGGCCGGGTCGTCCTGCCAGGCGTACCCGGGGGGCGCGGCCGCGCCGCTGGGCAGCGGGCTCTCCGAGGGCAGCGGGTTCTCCGTCCCGGACGCGACCGGGACGGGCGGGACCACCGGGCTCTCGCGGTGCTGCCGGAGGTAGTACGCGCCGCCGCCCGCCCCGGTCAGCAGCAGCACGCCGACCACCGCCCACAGCACCGCCCGGCGCCGCCGCCGCGGCGCGGCCGGCGCGGGTACGGGAGCGGGCGCGGGCGAGGGCTCGGCGGGCTGCGCCGTGGCGGTCCCGGCGGTCTCGGCGGTCGCGGCGCTCGCTGCGGTCTCGGTGGCCGGCTCGGCGGGGACGCCCTCCGCGACCCGGTCGACGACCGGGACCAACTGGGTGGGCAGCCGGGACGCGCCGGCCTGCTCGGGCACCCGGATGCTGACGGTGTGTCCGTCGGCGACCTCGCGCAGCATCCGGCCGGCCTCGTCGGCGCCCGGCCGCTCGGCCGGGTCCTTGGCCATCAGCGCGGCCAGCACCGGCCCGAGCCCGGCGGCCCGGCGCGGGGTCGGCAGCGGCTCGTCGACGACCGCGGTGAGCGTGCTGAGCGGGTTGTCCCGGCGGAACGGCGACTCGCCCTCGACCGCGTGGTACAGCGTCGCGCCCAGCGCCCACAGGTCGGACGCCGGGCCGGGCCGCTGGCCCTGGGCCCGCTCCGGGGCCAGGTAGTCGGGCGAGCCCACCAGGTCGCCCGGGCGGGTGATGTCCATCGCGCCCTCGAACTTGGCGATGCCGAAGTCGAGCAGCACCACCCGTCCGGTGCCGTGCTCCAGCAGCACGTTGGCGGGCTTGACGTCCCGGTGCAGCACCCCCAGCTGGTGGCCGCGGTGCAGGGCGGCGAGCACCTGGAGGCCGACGTCCGCGGCCTCCCGGGGCGTCAGCGTGCCGTCCTGGGTGATCACGTCGGACAGCGCGCGGCCGTCCACCAGCTCCATCACGATCCACGGCCGGCCGTCCTGCTCCAGCACGTCGTGAATAGTGATCACGCCCGGGTGCTTGATCCGGGCCGCGGCCCTGGCCTCGCGCTTCATCCGGGACTGGAGCATCTCCAGGTCCTCCTCCGAGAGGTGGCTGACCGTCAGTTCCTTGACGGCGACCTCCCGGTCCAGCATCTCGTCCCTGGCACGCCAGACGGTCCCCATCCCGCCGCGCCCCAGGCGCTCGCCGAGCGCGTACCGCCCGGCCAGCAGACGGCCGGTCGACTGGTCCTGTGCGCCCATGACCGTCCCCCCCTTCGCTCCCCCACCGCCGGTCGGACGGGGTCCTGGCAGACCGTGTGCCTGCTCGCACCGACGGTTCAGGAGGCAAGCCTAGGCCGCGCCGGGCCGCCCGGGAATCGCGACCCGGCCTACGGACCTCACCGTGACCGGACGTTCTCAGCCTGCGACCGCCACGATCGTGCCGAGCGCCGCGGCCAGCAGCACCAGCACGCCCCCCAGCACCAGCGGTCCGAGCATCCCGGGCGGTATCCGCGGTGGGCGCGCCGGAGCCTGACGGTCCGTCGCCCGTTCCGCCCGTTCCGCCCGCTCCGCCCGCGACGGGCGCCGGCCGCCCTGGTGCGGCACCAGCGGCCCGGCCTCCGGGCGGAGCACCGGCAGCAGCGGGTCGGGCGGGCCGTCCAGGCCCGGTTCGGGTGCGAACGCCAGCAGTTCGCGCAACTCCCGCTGCACGGCGGCCGCGTCGGGCCGGGCCCCGGCGTCCGGCCGCAGCAGCCGCTCGACCAGCGGCCGCAGCGGGCCGCACCCGTCGGCGGGGTGGTGGTGCCCGTCCCGGACGGCCGCCAGCAGCGTCGGCAGGTCGCTCTCCGGGTACGGGCCGTGCCCGGTCAGCAGCCGGTACAGCAGCACCCCCAGCGCCCAGGTGTCCGCGGGGGCGCCCGGATCGATCGCCCAGCGCTCGGCGAGCGGACCGAGCATCAGCGCCCGGGTCTCGTACACCCGGCGCGGCACCTCGCCGCCCAGCGCCGCGCACAGCTCCTCCTCGGCGGCGCCCAGCAGCAGCCCGCCGAGCATCGCCGCGCCGTCCTCGCAGACCAGCACCGTGCGCAGGGTCAGGTTCCCGTGCGTCAGACCGGCCTCGTGCACCGAGCGCAGCGCGCCCGCCAGGTCCGCCCCGATCTCCGCCACCCGGTACGGCGAGACCGGGCCGTTGCCCGCCAGCCGCTCCAGCGGCACCCCCGGCACCGCCTCCTCGGCGACCCACAGCACGTCGCCCTCCGGCCCGGCCGCGAGCCCCCGCAGCAGCCTCGGGTGCCTGTCCGCCGCCGCCGCGACCTGCGCGACCCGCGCGGTCAGCCGCGGCCCGTACGACGGCGCGGGCTCCCCCACCGGGTGGCCCGGCACCAGCAGCTCGGGCAGCTCCAGCCCGAACAGCCGCACCCGCGCCCCGCCGTGGAGGTCCACCGCCGGAACACCGACCTCACCCTCCGAACGGTCCGTCACCCGGTACCGCCCGGCCACCACCTGACCCGGGGCCGCTCGCATGCCTGTTCCTCACGCCGTAGTCCCGCCAGCGTACGGCCCCCGCCTGCCCCCGCCGCCGTCCGGTACGCGCTTTCCACCCCGCCGGCGGAAGCCGCCCCGCCCCGCCCGCACCCCCGCCCGCCC
>NZ_JNWZ01000008.1 GCF_000716545.1 Kitasatospora phosalacinea | reverse complement strand
GGCACGCTGTTGAGTTCTCAAGGAACGGACGCTTCCTTCGAGCCGCATCCCTGCGGACCCTCCGGGCGCTTCGTTCTTTCGTGTTCCCAGCTTATCAGAGGTTTTCGCCACCGTTTCACCGGTGTTTCCTCGAACTCGCTTTCGTTCGCCCCTCTCGGCGCGACTCCGGAACTGTACGGGGACCGGTGGCCGCGAAGCAAATCCGCCCCCGCGCCGGGCGGCGCGGGGGCGGAAGGGGACGCGGAGCGTCCGGAAAGGTCAGTGGACCTCGGTGATCTCGGGACCGCGCGAGAAGGGGTCGATCGAGCCGCCGGTGTAGGGCGACTCGGCGTCGGCGGGGGCGGCGGCGCCGTCCGCGACCATCTGGGCGTCCTCGGGAAGCTTGAGGACGATCGGGTCGCGGGGGGCCATGGGGGCCTCGCCGCGGACCACGACGGTCTGGCGGAAGACCTCTTCGAGGAGGCCGGCCATCTCGGGCTGGACGGCCGCCTGGCCGGAGATCACGCCGCGGAGGAACCAGCGGGGGCCGTCGCAGCCGACGAAGCGGACCAGCTGGACGCCCTGGGTGCCGTCCGGCAGCTGGACGGGGACCTGGGCGCGGAGGTGCCAGCCGAGCGGGCCCTCCTCCTCCTCGACGACGCCGCCCTGGCCGGTGATGCCGTTGGCGATCTCCTCGCGGACCTCGCCCCAGATGCCCTCCGACTTGGGGGCGGCGAACGCCTGGAGCTGGACGGCGCTGTTGCCCAGCACCAGGGTGGCGGCGACGATCGCGTCACCGGCGACCTCGACCCGCAGTTCCATGCCCTCGACACCGGGGATCAGCAGGCCCCCGAGGTCGACCCGGCCCTCTTCGGGCTTCTCCAGCTCGGAGATGTCCCACGGCCCGTCCGGGCGCGGGGCCGGCGGGAGGCCGACCCGCTCGGCCGGGTCCGGTTCGGTGTCGTTCTCGCTCTCGACGGAACCCTCGACGTCATCGGCCGTCTCGTCGGCGCTGATGGCGTCCTCGGCGAGCTGCTCGACAGCGTCCTCGCTCTTGCGACGACGGAACACGGTCACTGTCCTTCCCGGTCCAAGACCGAATCCAAGACCGAACGCGAATATCTGCTACCTGCTACCCATCGGACCGGCCGAAAACCGCTGCAATCGCACCGCTTCCACCCGCTCGTCGTGCTGCTCGGCGGAACCGAGACCGCGGCGCATGCTAGACCGCGGCGTGGCCGCCGGTCGACCCGAACCCGCCTTCGGCGCGGACCGAACCCGGGAGTTCACCCACCTCGTGGAAGCGCGCCTTCTCGACCTGCTGGATGACCAGCTGGGCGATCCGGTCACCCCGCTTGAAGCTGACGGGCTCCTTGGGGTCCAGGTTGACGACGATCACCTTGATCTCACCACGGTACCCGGCATCGACCGTCCCCGGGGCGTTCACCAGTGCAACTCCGCAGCGGGCCGCGAGCCCGGATCGCGGGTGCACGAACGCCGCGTAACCGTCCGGTAGCGCGATGGAGATGCCGGTGGGGAGCAGTGTCCGTTCGCCGGGGGCGAGTTCGGCGTCGACGGTGGTGCGCAGGTCGGCTCCGGCGTCGCCGGGGTGCTCGTAGGCGGGGAGCGGGATCTCCGGGTCGAGCCGGCGGATCAGGATGTCGACGGGCGGGCGGACGGGGTCGGTCACGGGTTCACCTCGAAGGCTCGGGCGCGCTTGATCTGGTCCGGGTCGTCCAGGACCTTCCGCACGTCCTCTGGACGACCGTGCGTGGTGAAGTGTTCCAGCTTCACCTGGACGAAGAGTGCCTGTGCCCGGATGGCGACCGGTCCGTCGGGGCCGTCGATGCGACCCTCGGCGGCGCTGTAGACCTTGCGGCCGTGCACGCCCGTCACCCGGGCGCGGATGTGCAGCACGGAGTCGACAGGGACGGGGCGGACGAAGTCGGTCTCCAGCCGGCCGGTGACGGCGGGGGCGCCGAGCAGCCAGTTGAGCGTGCCGAGGGTCTCGTCCATGGCGCTGACCAGGACGCCGCCGTGGGCCAGGCCGGGGCCGCCCTGGTGGGCCGCCTTGACGGTGAACTGCGCGGTGACGTCGAGGTGTTCGCCGGCGACGGCGGTGAGCTGGAGCCCCTGGGGGTGCTGCGGGCCGCAGCCGAAGCACTCGTCGTAGTGGGATCCGATCGGGGTGCCGGGCGCGGGGGCCAGCGGTGAGCGGTCGGGGAGGACGGCGTCCGCGGGCGGGGTGGTGGGGGTGGTGGGTCCGTTCACGGCGCCGACCCTACCTGCCGGTAGCTTCCCGGGACAGGCGCGAACCGGCCCGCCGCGCGGGCCCCCGGGGGGTCCGCGCGGTGTGGGGAGCGCCCACAATGGAGGGCATGTACGAGGAACGTCTCACCGTCCCGCGGTCCTGGTGGCTGCTGTCCGTGGCGCTCGGGCTCTCGCTCGCGCTGGTCCTGCTCCGGTTCAGCGGGGTGGGCGCGCTGATCGGGCTGGTGGTGGGGGTGGCCGCGGGCGCCGCCGCGCTGAGCAGTTACGGCTCGGCGCGGATCCGGGTGGTGCAGGGCTCGCTGGTGGCCGGGCCGGCCCGGATCCCGGTGAGCGCGCTGGGCGCGGCCGAGGTGCTGAACCCGAAGGAGGCGGTGGCCTGGCGGTCGGTGAAGGCCGATCCGCGGGCGTTCATGCTGCTGCGCAGCTACGTGCCGACGGCGCTGAAGGTCGAGGTGACCGATCCGGCCGACCCGACCCCGTACCTGTACCTGTCGACGCGCTCCCCGCATAAGCTGGCGGACGCGCTGGCCGAGGCGTCGGCGGCGGCGCGGGGCGCCGAGCGGAGCCGCTGAAAGGTTCTTCGCGCGGCCGGGCGGTCGGAACGGGCCCGGAAAACCGAAAGGGACGGCCCCACTCGGAAGTGGGAGCGTCCCTTTCGGTCTGTCTGCGAGCACTGCGGTGGCAGGCGCACGGCTCGCGCTCTACCGGGTGCGACCGCTCGGGACGGTCGCTGCTACTGCCTCCGGTCCTGCTGCTCGGGACCGGACGGGGCGGCGTACCGGGCCGGCTGAGGGGTGACGCCCGCCCGAGCCAGTGCCGCCCCGTTTTCAGGCGCCGCAGTCCCGGCAGATCGGCTGGCCGTTCTTCTCGCTGTAGAGCTGGCTCCGGTGGTGCACCAGGAAGCAGCTCATGCAGGTGAACTCGTCGGCCTGGCGGGGCAGCACTCGGACCGAGAGCTCCTCGTTCGAGAGATCGGCGCCCGGAAGCTCCAGTCCCTCGTTGGCGTCGTACTCGTCGACGTCCACGGAGCTGGACGCCTTCTCGTTCCGGCGGGCCTTGAGTTCCTCGATGCTGTCCTCGTTGAGGTCGTCATCGGTCTTGCGTGGGGTGTCGTAGTCCGTTGCCATAGTTTTCGCTCTCCCCCTTTGGGTGTGTGCGGGTATCTCCAGCGCACGTAACGCCTGGGGGGCCGGTCTTGTGCCCGACCCGAGGCCGAGATTGTGCCTTACTTCAAGCCCCGTTACTCAATCGACATCCGGACAGGAGTCCGTTGGGGTGATCGAACGGGGACCGAACACCGTCCACCGTACGGGTGAATCGGTTCGGACCGGAACTTGTCGATCATCACGGTCCGTGGCCGCACGGGAGTACCGGGGGTATCAACTCGACGGCGAGGCAAGGTTCTTGGAGATCAGCACCGAGGCCGCCGACCGGTCCGCCCGGTCACCCAGCGCAACCGTCTGACCCGAACGGGTGATCACCCCATCGAGGGGGGCGGGGCCGCCTTCCGGACACGTGTGAGTTTCGTCACATTGGACGCGACAGCGGGCTTTTGCCGTCAAAGCGGGCCTTTCGACGAGGGCGCGCGCCGTCGAATTGTCCGCGTACCCACCGGTACGTCCGAGCGGGCCGACACGCCGCCGGGGGCCGGTCCGAGGAGTGGCTCGGACCGGCCCCCGGCGGGACCGCGACGGGCGGGGCGCGGCGCGGGCCGCAGCGGGGCCGTCAGGCCCGGGCGGCGGCCGCGGCGGCGCGGCGGGCCAGCAGGGCGGCCTGCCGCTCGTCGAAGCGGGTGGCCTGGGCGTCCAGGCCGTCCAGGAAGGCCCCCAGCTCGTTCTGGGCGTGCTGCCCGACCGGGCCGAGGCCGGTGATCTCCATGACCTTCAGGTGGCGCAGCACGGGCTGCAGCACGTCGTCGTGGTGGATCCGCAGGTTGTAGATGCCGCCGATGGCGATCTGGGCGGCGGAGCGCTCGAAGCCGGGCATGCCGTGGCCGGGCATCCGGAAGTTGATCACCACGTCGGCGATGGCGCGCATGGCCTCGTCGGGGGCGAGCTCCAGGGCGGCCTTGAGCAGGTTCCGGTAGAAGACCATGTGCAGGTTCTCGTCGTTGGCGATCTTGGCCAGCAGCTGGTCGCAGAGCGGGTCGCCGGAGTGGTGGCCGGTGTTGCGGTGGGCGATCCGGGTGGCCAGCTCCTGGAAGGCGACGTAGGCGACGGACTGCAGCATGCTGTGCGCGTTGTCCGACTCGAAGCCCTCGGACATGTGCGACATCCGGGCCCGCTCCAGCTCGACCGGGTCGACGGCGCGGGTGGCCAGCAGGTAGTCGCGGATCGCTATCCCGTGCCGGCCCTCCTCGGCGGTCCAGCGGTGCACCCAGGCGCCCCAGGCGCCCTCGCGGCCGAACATGCTGGCGATCTCGTGGTGGTAGCTCGGGAGGTTGTCCTCGGTGAGCAGGTTGACCACCAGCGAGATCCGGCCCAGCGGGGTGACCTTGGACTGCTCCAGCGACCACGCCTCGCCGCCGAGCACGCCGTCGAAGTCCCGCCCCTGGCTCCACGGCACGTACTCGTGCGGCATCCACTCCTTGGCCACCTTGAGGTGACGGTTCAGCTCGGTCTCCACGACCTCTTCGAGCGCGAGGATCAGCCTGGCGTCGGTCCAGGCGGTCGTGGCGGTGCGCTGCACGGGGGCGATGGTCACGGCGGTTGCTCCAAGGCGGAGGGGACGGACTGACCTACGGAAGCGTAGGTTACGACACCGTAAGTTGTCTCGGCCGCAATGACAAGCCGCCCCTGTCCAGCACTTATGTCGTTCTGACACGGCTGGGCGGGGGCGGCTGGGGGGAGTTCCGCCGGGCCGGGGCGCCCGGACGGGGCACCGGCGGGTCGGGGGCGGGCCGATGGCTACGGGATGCGCACCCGCACCCGCAGGCCGCCTCCGGGGCGGGCAGTGGCCTCGATGGTGCCTCCGTGGGCGCGCACCACGGAGCGGACGATGGACAGGCCGAGTCCGACGCCCTTGTCGCTGCGGGTGCGGTCGGTGCTCCTGAGCCGGCGGAACGGCTCGAAGATGTGCTCCAGCTCGTAGCCGGGGACGACCGGGCCGGTGTTGCTCACCACCAGCTCGCCGCCCCCGCCGCGGACCGCCGAGGTGGTGATCTCCACCCAGCCGCCGGGGCCGTTGTAGCGGGTGCCGTTCTGCAACAGGTTGAGCGCGATCCGCTCCAGCAGCACGCCGTTGCCGTGCGCGGGGGCGGGCGAGAGCTCGGCGCGCAGCTCGACCTCGCGGGTGGCGGCCTCGGCGCGGGTCTGCTCCATGGCGCGCTGGGCGACCTCGGCGAGGTCGACCGGGCGGCGCTCGGTGAGCTCGTTCTCGCTGCGGGCGAGCAGCAGCAGGCCCTCGACCAGCTGCTCGCTGCGCTCGTTGGTGGCCAGCAGGGTCTTGCCGAGCTGCTGCAGGTCGGGCGAGACCTCCGGGTCGGCCAGCTGCACCTCCAGCAGGGTCCGGTTGATCGCCAGCGGGGTGCGCAGCTCGTGCGAGGCGTTGGCGACGAAGCGGTGCTGCGAGTCGAAGGCGCGGTCCAGCCGCTCCAGCATCTCGTCGAAGGTGTCGGCGAGCTCCTTGAGCTCGTCGTCCGGGCCGTCCAGGTCGATCCGGCGGTGCAGGTCGCTGCCGGCCACCTCGCGGGCGGTGCGGGTGATCCGGCCGAGCGGGTGGAGCACCCGGCCGGCCATCGCGTAGCCGACCGCGAAGGCGATCACGGCCAGGAAGACCAGGGCGGTCAGGGCGCGGCGCAGCAGGGTGGACAGGGCCTGGTTGCTGTTGCCCTCCTGGAGGGTGTTCATCATCTGGTCCAGGGTGTTCTGGTCGCTGATCGTCTCGCCGTTGACGGTGATCGCGACGCCCCGGCCGAGGGTGAGGTGCGGCAGCTGGGCCTGGTCGAAGGCGGAGCGGACGAAGTAGTACATCAGCAGCAGCAGGACCACGCCCGCCATCAGGAACATCCCGCCGTACAGCAGGGTGAGCCGGATCCGGATGGTGGGGCGCAGCGACAGCCAGGCGAACAGGCCGTCGCCGGGGTGGTAGGTGTCGTCGGCGCGGTCGCGGTCGGAGCGGCGCGGGGGGTGCGTCGGTCGCGGGGGCACCTGGTCCGGGCCCGGGGCGGGCGTGCCGGGGGCCCCGCCGGGGAGTGGCGGGGTGGTCATGGCCGGAAGTCCTCTCAGCTGGCGGGTGTTTCGGGGGTGCGGGTCACACCCGGTAGCCGGAGCCGGGCACGGTGACGATCACCGGCGGGTCCCCGAGCTTGCGGCGCAGCGTCATCACGGTGACGCGGACCACGTTGGTGAACGGGTCGGTGTGCTCGTCCCAGGCCTTCTCCAGCAGCTGCTCGGCGGAGACCACGGCGCCGCCGGCCCGCATCAGGACCTCCAGGACGGCGAACTCCTTGGGGGCGAGCTGGACGGGCTTGCCGTCCCGGATGACCTCCCGGCGGCCCGGGTCCAGGCTGATCCCGGCGCGTTCCAGCACGGGGGGCAGCGGGACGGTGGCGCGGCGGCCCAGGGCGCGCACCCGGGCGACGAGTTCGCTGAAGGCGAACGGCTTGGGGAGGTAGTCGTCGGCGCCGATCTCCAGCCCCTCGACCCGGTCGCTGATGTCGCCGGAGGCGGTGAGCATGATCACCCGGGTGGCCAGGCCCTGTTCGACCACCCGGCGGCAGACGTCGTCGCCGTGGACCAGCGGAAGGTCCCGGTCGAGCACCACCACGTCGTAGTCGTTCACCGCGATCCGCTGCAGGGCGGCTTCCCCGTCGTAGACGACGTCGACCGCCATGGCCTCCCGGCGCAGGCCGGTGGCGACGGCCTCGGCGAGCAGCTGCTCGTCCTCGACGACGAGTACCCGCACGGTGGTGTCCCTTCTGCTGGAGCGGCCCTGGCCGTGCTCGCCCGTGCGGGCCGTTGGTGCGCCGGGCGCGGATCCTGGCAGACGGATCCGACGGTGCCTCCATCCTGCCTGGTCGCGCGGTAAAGCAGTCGTAAGTCCGGTGCGCCGTCCGCGAAAACGGAGCACCCGGTACCTGTTTGGACTGTGACTCGGGCAACTTTTCCGGGAGTTGGAGGTTTCCATGCCCCGGGGGTGGGGAGGACACGTGCACACCGTGATGCCGTCTGCCGACGCGTCACGACCACCACCACCCGCCGAGTGCCCCATCCGCACCGGCCTGGGACGGAAAACCACCGGGTCGCGGCTCCAGCGCCGCCCGAGCGCCCGACCGGAAGCTGCTTCCGGTCCGAGGTGCCCGCCGGGGTTTGTCGGGTCCCTGGCCGGGGGGTCGCTCGGACCGTGCCCGTCGACACAGCAAAGGGGGCCCGTATGGACGCCTTCACCGCCGGAATCCTTCAGCGGATCAAGAACGCCGAGCAGGATCTGCACCGCGCGATCGAGTCCGGGGACGAGTTCCTGGCCGAGGTCGAGCAGTCCGAGCTGGAGGACCTCCAGCGCCTCGCCACCGAACACGGCGTGGACCCGGTCCTCGGCACCCACCGCTCCGCCGCCTGACCGTTCCCCTCCCGTACCGCACGGTACGGCCCTGTCCGACCAGCGCCCCGGCCCGGTTCACCGGTCCGGGGCGCTCTGCGTCTGCCCACTGCGCGGCGGGTCAGTCGTGCCAGGCGCCGAGTTCCTCCAGCCGGGCCTGCAGCGGTTCGAACACGCCGGGCGGGGCGGCGACCGTCAGCTCGCCGTCCGCGGGCAGGCCCGGGCGGGAGCCGGTGAGCGCGCCGGCCTCCGCGGCGATCAGCAGGCCGGCGGCGCGGTCCCAGGGGGCCAGGCCGCGCTCGTAGTACCCGTCGAACCGGCCGGCCGCCAGGTCGCACAGGTCGACGGCGGCCGCGCCGCCGCGGCGCACGTCGCGCACCTCGCCCATCAGCGCGTGCAGCACCTCGGCCTGGTGCACCCGCCGCTCGCGCAGGTAGCCGAAGCCGGTGGCCACCAGCGCCCGCCCCCACACCGGGGCCGGGCGGACCGCCAGCGGGCGGCCGTCCAGCGTGGCGCCGCCGCCGCGCACGGCCTGGAAGAGCTCGCCCCGGGCGGGCACGAAGACCACGCCGACGACCGCCTCGCCGTCCAGCTCGGCGGCCACGCTGACCGCCCAGGAGGGCAGCCCGTACAGGTAGTTGACCGTGCCGTCGAGCGGATCGACCACCCAGCGCACCCCGCTGATGCCTGGGCGGTCGGCGCCCTCCTCGCCGAGGTAGCCGTCGTCCGGGCGGCGGGCGGAGATCAGTTCCAGCACCAGCTTCTCGGAGGCCAGGTCCATCTCGGTCACCACGTCCACCGGGCTGCTCTTGGTGGCGGCCACCCCGAGGTCGGCGGGGCGGCCGTCGCGCAGCAGGGCGCCGGCCCGGGTGGCGGCCTCGACGGCGGTGGCGAGCAGGTCCTGCAGCAGGTCGTCGGTCACGGGTCCGGTTCCTCGCGTTCTCGGGGGATCAGGCTTCGGCGGCGGCGGGGCGGGGGGCGCGCGGGTTGGGGCAGCAGGCGGTGGGGCACAGGTCGTGGCTGGGGCCGAGGGCGCCCAGCGCGCACCGGGTGACCGGTTCGCCGCGCTGGGCGGCGGCCCGCTCCAGCACGAGTTCCCGGACGGCGGCGGCGAACCGCGGGTCGGCGCCGACGGTGGCGGCCCGGGCGACCGGCAGGCCGAGCTCGGCGGCCTTGGCCACCGCCTCGGTGTCCAGGTCGTACTTGACCTCCATGTGGTCGGAGACGAAGCCGATCGGCACCATCACCACGGCCGCGGCGCCGTCGGCGTGCTGCGCCTCCAGGTGGTCGCAGATGTCGGGTTCCAGCCACGGGGTGTGCGGGGCGCCGGAGCGGCTCTGGTACACCAGCTCCCACGGCCGGTCGGCGACGCCGGTGCGCTCGGCCACCGCGGCGGCGATCAGTCGGGCCACGTCCAGGTGCTGGGCGACGTACGCGCCGCCGGGGGTGCCGCGGGCCGGGTCGTCGGGGGCGCCGGAGGTCTCGGCCATCGCGGTCGGGATCGAGTGCGTGGTGAACGCCAGCCGGGCGCCGTCGCGCGCCTCCGCCGGCAGTTCGGCGAGCGCGGCGAGGGCGGCGTCGGTCATCGGCTCGACGAAGCCGGGGTGGTTGTAGAAGTGCCGCAGCTTGTCCACCGTCAGCTCCGGGCGGCCCTCGGCGGCCAGCACCGCCAGCGCGTCGGCCAGGTTCTCCCGGTACTGCCGGCAGCCCGAGTACCCGGCGTAGGCGCTGGTGGCCAGCACCAGCACCCGGCGGTGCCCGTCGTCGGCGATCTCCCGCAGGGCGTCCTCCAGGTAGGGGGCCCAGTTCCGGTTGCCCCAGTAGACCGGCAGGTCCAGGCCGTGGTCGGCGAAGTCCTCGCGCAGCGCGCCCAGCAGTTCGCGGTTCTGCGCGTTGATCGGGCTGATGCCGCCGAACAGGAAGTAGTGCTTGCCGACCTCGGTCAACCGCTCCTTGGGGATCCCCCTCCCCCGGGTGACGTTCTCCAGGAACGGCACCACGTCCTCGGGGCCCTCCGGTCCGCCGAAGGAGAGCAGCAGCAGCGCGTCGTACGGCGCCGGATCGGTCTGGCTGGGCGTGCGCGTGTCGGACATGGAACCGATCCTGCCACCCGTGACGGCCCGGGCCGTCACGGGTGCGCGGAGTCCGGGATGTCCGCGAACAACCCGGATGCGGACGTTCGCTCCCGCTTCGTAAGCTGTGTGGACGATAGTCGTGCATTACCAATGGTTGTATCTTCCCCCCACCCGATCCCGGTCCGACCTGCGACGGAGCCGCCCCCCGTGCTGTCCAGCTACCGCCAGATATTCGCCGCGCCCGGCTCCCTGGCCTTCTCCTTCACCGGGCTGATCGCCCGCCTGCCGATCTCGATGACCGGGATCGGCATCGTCACCATGCTCGGCGAGATCAAGGACTCCTTCTGGCTCGGCGGCCTGCTGTCCGCCTTCCTCGCCGTCTCCGCCGCGCTCCTCGGCCCCCGGATCTCCCGCCTGGTCGACCGGCACGGCCAGCGCCGGGTCGCCCTCCCGGCGACCGCCGTCACCGTGCTCTCCGCCGCCGGGCTGCTGCTCGGCGCGCACTACGGCCTCCCCGACTGGACGCTGTTCGTCTTCGCCGCCGGCATGGGCACGATGCCGAGCACCGGCTCCATGGTCCGCGCCCGCTGGGCCCACCTCTACCGGGACGAGCCGCCCAAGCTGCACACCGCGTACTCCTTCGAGGCGGTCGCGGACGAGATCTGCTTCATCGTCGGCCCGATCCTCGCCGCCACCCTGGCCACCTCGCTCTTCCCCGAGTCCGGCCTGCTGCTCGCCGGGGTCTTCCTGGTGGTCGGCATCCTGCTGTTCACCGCCCAGCGCCGCACCGAGCCGCCCGCGCACCCCGTCGAGCAGCGCTCGGACGGTTCCGTCGTGCGGGACAAGGGCCTCCAGACCCTGATCCTGACGCTCGGCGCGGTCGGCGTGGTCTTCGGCTCGGTCGAGGTGGTCACCGTCGCCTTCGCCAAGGCCCAGGGCCACCCCGCCTCGTCCGGCTACGTGCTGGCCGTGTACGCCCTCGGCTCCTGCCTGGCCGGGGCGGTCTTCGGCGCGCTGAAGTTCACCGGCGCGATGGACCGCCGCTTCCTGGCCGGCGTCGGCGTGATGGCCGTCGGGATGGCCCCGCTCGTCCTGGCCGCGCAGTTCCTGCACGGCACCGCGGCCCTGTTCGGCGTCGGCGCCGCGCTCTTCCTCTCCGGCCTCGCCATCTCCCCCACCCTGATCACCGCCATGGCCCTGGTCGAACGGCTGGTCCCCGCCGCCCGCCTCACCGAGGGCATGACCTGGACCACCACCGGCCTCGCCCTCGGCGTCGCGGTCGGCTCCTCCGCCGCCGGCATCGTCGTGGACGCCGCCGGCAGCGCCAACGGCTACTGGGTCCCGGCCGCGGCGGCCCTCCTGGCCGGGACGGCCGCCTACGCGGGGCGTCCCCGGCTGCGCGAGCAGCTCGCGGCGGCGCGGGTGCCCGCTGCGGAGGTCGCGGCCGTGAACTCGTAGCGGCGGGGGCGAACCGGGGCGGGGCCGCCCCCCGTTCGCCGTAGACCTGCGCGTTCGTTGTGGCTACGCTCCCGTACCCACCGGTAGAACCGGAAGGTGGGACGCGCGAGCGGGAGGCTCTGGAGATGACCGAGGTCTGGCGGAACTGGGCGGGGAACCAGAGCGCGCGGCCCGCGCGGGTGGTGGCGCCGGGGTCGGTGGAGGAGCTCTCGGCCGCGGTGGTCGCCGCCGGGCGGGCCGGCCTGCCGGTGAAGGCGGTGGGCTCCGGGCACTCGTTCACCTCGATCGCGGCCGCCGGGGACGCCGTGCTGGTGCGCCCCGACAACCTCACCGCCGTCCGCTCGATCGACCGCGCCGCCGGGACGGTCACCGTCGAGTCGGGCCTGCCGCTGCACCGGCTGAACCGCCTGCTCGCGGCGGCGGGCCTCTCGCTGACGAACATGGGCGACATCGAGGTGCAGACCGTCGCCGGCGCGACCAGCACCGGCACCCACGGCACCGGCCGGGACTCCGGCTCACTCGCGGCGCAGATCCGGGAGGTCGAGATCGTCCTCGCCGACGGCTCGGTGCGGACCTGCTCGGCGACCGAGGACGCGGAGCTGTTCCAGGGCGCCCGGCTGGGCCTGGGCGCGCTGGGCGTGGTGAGCGCGCTGACCTTCGCGGTGGAGCCGATGTTCCTGCTGAGCGCGCACGAGAAGCCGATGGGCTTCGACGAGGTGCTGCGCTCCTTCGACGACCTGACGGCCGTCAACGAGCACTTCGAGTTCTACTGGTTCCCGCACACCGACCGCTGCTCGACCAAGCGGAACAACCGCAGCCAGGGCCCGGCCGCGCCGCTGCCGAAGTTCAGGGCCTGGCTGGACGACGACTTCGTGTCGAACACGGTGTGGGAGGGCGCCTGCCGGGTGGGCCGCGCCTTCCCCGGGGCGATCCCGGCCATCGCCGGGATCGCCAGCCGGGCCTGGTCCGAGCGCCGGTTCACCGACCAGCCGCACAAGGTGTACACCAGCCCGCGCAAGGTGCGCTTCATCGAGATGGAGTACGCGGTGCCGCGCGAGGCGGCCACCGAGGTGCTGCGCGAGCTGAAGGCGATGGTGGAGCGCTCGGACTGGCGGATCAGCTTCCCGGTGGAGGTGCGGGTGGCCCCGGCGGACGACCTGTGGCTGTCCACCGCGAACGGCCGGGACAGCGCGTACATCGCCGTCCACCTGTACCGGGGCACCCGCGAACTGTCCTACTTCACCGAGGTGGAGAAGCTGATGACCGCCCACCGGGGCCGCCCGCACTGGGGCAAGCTGCACACCCGGGACGCCGAGTACCTGTCCTCGGTGTACCCGCGCTTCGGCGACTTCACGGCGCTGCGCGACAAGGTCGACCCGGAGCGCCGGTTCGCCAACGACTACCTGCGCCGGGTGCTGGGCGCCTGACCCGCCCCCTCGTCAGCCGGTCGGACGCGCCGCCCCGGGCGGCGCGTCCGGCGCGCTCGGGGCGGCGTCCGGCGCCGGGGCCCGCACGGACGGCTCGGCCGGAACGCTCGGCGAGGGCTGCGCGGACGCGGCCCCGGACGGCTCGGCCCCGGCCGGGCCGCCGGGCGACGGCGCGGGCGTGGACGACGGCGACGGCGTGGGCGACGGTGACGGTGACGGCGAGGACGCGGGGGCGGTCGGGGAGGGCCCGGCGGACGGGGTGTCGTCCCGGTCCGCCGGCTGCCGGTCCTCGCCGGACGGCCGCGAGGGGTTGAACGAGGTGCCGCCGCCCTCCTGCCCGGTGGTGATGTCGTGCATCGGCTTCCCCGCGGCGAGTTCCACCGCGACGACCGGCACCATCGCGAGCACGAACACCAGCGCGGAGACCGCCGCGTACGACTTCCAGGTCCAGCGGCGTTTCGCGCGCAGCACCCGGGGGGCGTTCCAGTCCGGGCTGATTCCGCCCGGCGGGGCGGGTGCGGGGTGCGCGGCGGGAGTGGATTCGGTGCCGCGTTCCACCGCGTTGCGCAGTTGTTCCCCGGTGCGTTTGAACAGGTGCTGGAAGAGCGCGCTTCCGGTGGTCGCCCCCACCGAGACGACGGCGGCACCGAGTATCGTTCCGTACACTCCGAGTTCCGAGGCGAGCACCGCACCGGCCACCGCCGCCAGGGCGCTCGCCGCGACCTGAGTGGCCGTCAGGTCGAGCCGTCTCTGCTCCGCCTTCGGCTCGGCCGCGGCCGGTCCGTGCGCGAACTGCTGCCTCTGCTGCGGCATCCCTGTCCCTCGGTCGGTGTGTCGGAATTTCGAACAAGCCTCTCCATCTTGCCCAAAGAAGGACACAAGGGTCGAAAATCCGGTTCTTCCCGGTCGATATATGTGAAGATGATCACCGTCAGTTGATCGTCGGCGGGTCAATGGAGTGCCCGCTCTTGAGATTCCGGTGATTCGCGGGAGACTTGAGCGGCGAGCCGCCCCTCCGGATGCCACGAATGGAGTACTGTTCGTGGAGCCTGAGCCTTCGGACTCGTTGTCGACGAACCGTCAGACGATTGGACCGGGCGCCCGGGTGCGATGTCGACCGTCGACGTGGCAAACAGGCAACCGTGCCACAGCGGCGCGCCCGGGTGGAAGCCCGACACGCCGGGTAACTCTGCAAGGTTGTGGCCACTCGCCAGCGGGCAGGCCACACTCAGTACGGGAGCAGCGACGCAGGTGACGTCGGCAGGCACCACCCGGGAGGTAACCGTGCCCGAACTGCGCGTCGTGGCCGTCAGCAATGACGGCACACGGCTGGTGCTCAAGGCTGCCGACAGCACGGAGTACACCCTGCCGATCGACGAGCGGCTGCGCGCCGCCGTCCGGGGTGACCGCCCGCGGCTCGGCCAGATCGAGATCGAGGTGGAGAGCCACCTCCGCCCCCGTGACATCCAGGCGCGGATACGAGCCGGTGCCTCCGCGGAGGAGGTCGCCCAGGCCGCCGGCATCTCGGTGGAACGCGTCCGCCGCTTCGAGGGCCCGGTCCTCGCCGAGCGCGCCTTCATGGCCGAGCGCGCCCGCAAGACGGCGATCCGCCGCCACGGCGAGTCCACCGGCCCGCAGCTCGGCGAGGCCGTCGCCGAGCGCCTCGCGCTGCGCGGCGCCGAGAAGGACACCGAACGCTGGGACTCCTGGCGCCGCGACGACGGCACCTGGGAGGTCGTCCTCGTCTACCGCGCCGAGGGCGAGCACCGGCGGGCCGGCTGGTCCTACGACCCGCCCCGGCGGCTGGTCCAGCCCAACGACGACGAGGCCCGCGCGCTGATCGGCGAGAACGTCGAGCGCGAGGAGGACTCGGTCTTCCCGTTCATCCCGCGGATCGCCCGGCTCCCCCAGGACCGCCCGGCCCGCCCGATGATCGAGCGGCCCTCCGCCGACCGCATCATGCAGGTCCGCGAGGCCCGGGAGTCCGGCGCCGCCGCGGCGACGGCGGCCGCGGCCGCCCCCGAGCGGGACTCCCTGACCAGCCTGCTGGACGTGGTCCCCTCCTACCGCGGCGACCTGACCCCGGTCGGGCCGAGCGTGGAGACCGCGGTCACCGAGGAGCCCGAGGAGGTCGAGGAGACGGCGGCCCCCGCCGCGAGCGTCGGCGCGGGCTCCGCGTACGCGGACATCCTGATGCCGCGCTCCGTCGCCCCGCACCGGGACCGCCTGGTCGGCACCACCGACCGCCAGGCCGAGGCGGACGGCGTCCGCCCCGGGCGCCGGGCGACGGTGCCGAGCTGGGACGAGATCGTCTTCGGGTCGCGGCGCAAGAAGCCCGAGTAGGGCCCCTGCGGGAGCGCGTACCAAGGGCCCTCCCGCCCCGTCCGCCTCAGAGTTCCACGGGATTGGCCGGGTTCGCGGACCACTCGCTCCAGGAGCCCGGGTAGAGGGCGGCGCCTTCGTGGCCCGCGACGGTGAGGGCGAGGAGCTGGTGGGCGGCCGTGACGCCGGAGCCGCAGTAGACGGCGGTGCGGGCCGGGTCGGTGACGTGGAGCGCGGCGAAGCGGGCCGCCAGCGCCGCCGGGGGCAGGAAGCGGCCGTCGGGGCCGAGGTTCTCGGTGGTGGGGGCGGAGGCCGCGCCGGGGATGTGGCCGGCCCGGGGGTCGATCGGCTCGGTCTCGCCGCGGTAGCGCTCGCCGGCCCGGGCGTCCAGGAGCAGACCGGTGCGGGCGAGTTCGGCCGCGCCCTCGGCGTCGACGGTGGGCAGGTGGCCGGGTTCGACCTTGAAGTCGCCGTCGCCGGGGGCCGGGGTGTCGGTGGTGAGCGGGTGGCCGGCGGCGGTCCAGGCGGCGAGGCCGCCGTCGAGGACGCGGACGTCGCCGTGACCGGCCCAGCGCAGCAGCCACCAGGCGCGGGCGGCGGCGAGCGCGGGCCCGGCGTCGTAGGCGACGACGGGGCGGTCCGCGCTGACGCCGGCCCGGCGCAGCGCGGTGGCGAGGCGGTCGGGGTCGGGCAGCGGGTGGCGGCCGGCCGGGCCCGCCGGGTCGGCGAGTTCGAGGTCGAGGTCGAGGAAGTGCGCGCCGGGCAGGTGGCCCTTGGCGTACTCCTCGGCGCCGGGCGGGCCGCCGAGCGCCCAGCGGATGTCGAGCAGGACGGGCGGGCGGGCGGTGCCGAGCGCGTCGGCGAGTTCGGCGACGCCGATCAGGGGCGAGGTCATGCCGTCATTGTGGCGTGCGGGCGCGGCCGTCGGGGCCCGGGGCGGGATCGCGTCACCCGGTGAAACGATCCGGGGCGGACCCGCCGGGGCCGTCAGCCCTCGAAGGGGAGGACGTCCGGGGAGAGGACGGCGGCGCGGGCGGTGGCGGCGGTGAGGCGGCGGCGGTGGTGGCGGCGGCAGAGCACCTCGTAGCCGATCTCGTCCTCGTTGACGGCGACGTCCCCGACCACGACCTGGGCTCCCTCGACGACCATGACGCCGCCGACGGTGCGGGCGTTGTGGGTGGCGCGGGCGCCGCACCAGCACAGTGCCTCGACCTGGAGGACCTCGACCCGGTCGGCGAGCTCGATCAGCCGCTGGGAGCCGGGGAAGAGCCTGGTGCGGAAGTCGGTGGTGATCCCGAAGGTGAACACGTCGATGCCCAATTCGTCGACGATTCGGGCGAGTTGGTCGATCTGCGCGGCGGAGAAGAACTGTGCCTCGTCGCAGATCAGGTAGTCGACCTTGCCGCCGGCCGAGAGCAGTTGGACGACGTACGCCTGGAACTCGAAGGCGTCGCCGACCTCGACGGCGTCGGCGCGCAGGCCGAGCCGGCTGGAGATGGTGGCGGCGCCGGCCCGGTCGTGGCGGGTGAAGATGATGCCCCGGCGGCCGCGGGCGGAGTGGTTGTGGTCCATCTGGAGGGCGAGCGTCGACTTGCCGCAGTCCATCGTGCCCGAGAAGAACACCAGTTCAGCCATGGCGGGGCAGCAGCCTTTCGGACGAGGTGGGGTGAACGGGCGGGCTCAGCCGCGGACTTCGAGCAGCGGGACGAGCTGTTCGACGGGCGTCATCGAACCGTGCAGGCCGACCATCTGGGACTCGCCGGGCTCGCTGCGGGTGGCGACGATCGCGATGTCGTCGCGGGCGGCGGCGACCACGTCGCCGATCCGGGGCAGCACGCGCTCGTCCACCGAGGGACCGAACCAGCCCGCGGCGACGGCCTGTTCGCGGGTGGCGACCCACATCTGCTCGCCGAGCACCTCGCTCCACACCGCGTGCACGTCGCCGGCCGCGCCGGGGTGGGCGTAGACGTGGCGGGCCCGGCCCTCGCCGCCGAGCAGGGCGACGCCGGCCGAGAGCTCCCAGTCCTCGTCGAAGTCGATCCGGTTCTCGGGGGCGATGTCGATCATCCCGTGGTCGGCGGTGACGTACAGCGCGGAGCGCGGCGGGAGCTGCTCGGCGAAGCGGCGGGCGAGGCGGTCGACCGTGAAGAGGGTCAATCGCCACTCGTCGGAGTCGACGCCGAACCGGTGCCCGGCCGCGTCGAGTTCGCTGAGGTACGTGTAGACCAGGGCGCGGTCGTGCTCGGCCAGCCAGGCGGCGGCCCGGTCGATGCGCTCCTCGCCGGTGGTGCGGCCGAGGAAGGTGCCGCCGGAGAGGGCGACCCGGGTCAGCGGGGTGGAGGCGAACAGCGGGGAGGAGACCTGGGCGGTGGCCACGCCGGCCTGGTGCGCCAGCTCGAAGACGGTGGGGTAGGGCTGCCAGGCGTGCGGGTCGACCGGCGGGTTCCAGCGCAGCTGGTTCATCAGCCGCCCGCTGTCGGGGATCATCACCGTGTACCCGGCCAGGCCGTGCTGCCCGGGCGGCAGGCCGGTGCCGACCGAGGCCAGTGAGGTGGCGGTGGTGGACGGGAAGCCGGCGGTGATCGGGGTGTGCCCGGCCGCCAGCGAGTTGAGGAAGGGCGCCCAGTCGGGGTTGGCCCGGATCAGCTCCCAGCCGAGGCCGTCTACCAGGAAGACGCAGACCCGGTCGGCGGGCTCCAGCGGCAGCACGGGGCGGTAGCCGGGCACGCCGAGGCCGGCCGCGAGCGTGGGCAGCAGGTCGGAGAGCGCGGCGCAGCCGTAGCGCGGGGCGGGGGCGTCGGCCGGGTCGAGCAGGTCGTAGTGGTCCTCGTGGTGCATGCCAGGTCAGCCGTTGGCCACGGTCGCTTCGGACAGCGCCCGGGCGAACACCAGCGCCTGGGCGACCGTCTCCGGACCGTCCCCGGCCTCGCTGACCCGCAGCGACAGGTCGTCGGCGGTGGCGGAGCCGGTGTAGCCGTGGTCCGCGTCGCAGTTGGGGTCGGAGCAGCCGGCCGGCTCCAGGTCGAGGCGCTGCACGGCACCCCAGCCGATGGTGAGGACGACCTCGCGGGGCGGGGTGCCGGGGGTGTACGTCTCGGGATTGGCGACCATCCGGCTGACCACGACGGAGGTGATCCGGTCGAGGCGGACGGTCTCGGTGGAGGTGGTGGCGTACGGGACGGGGGTGGCCGCGTCGCCGTTCTGCTCGTCGGTGTGGCTGACCACGAAGCGGGACGGGGTGAGCACCAGCACGGTGACGTGCCGGCGGACCTCGTTGGCGTCGAAGGTGGTCTCCTGGTGCACCAGGTACGAGGTGATCGGCTCGGGGCCCACCGCGGACTCCACCGCCTCGGAGACCAGCGCCGGGTAGTAGCCGCTGCGCTCGATCGCGGACCGCAGGTCCTGCGTGGTGGTACCGGTCTTCGCCATATCTCCATCCTGGCATGTCCCGCCACTGCGGCGGGTGGCACTGTGCCGGGTCGCCCGGCCCTCGCGGGGCCGGGGGCCGCCCGGTCCTGCCGAGCGGGCAACCACGCAAGGTTACAGCGTGCTCATGGCGCGCGGCCCCAGATCGGTGCGGACCGGCAGCGGGGCGATCCGGACCCGGGCGCCGAGCACGGCCAGGCCGTGCGGGGCGACCACGACGGGCTCCAGGTCGACCGAGGCGACCTCGGGCAGGTCGTCGACGAGGCGGGAGACCCGCAGCAGCAGTTCCTCCAGCGCGCCGGTGTCGACGGCCTCGGCGCCGCGCCAGCCGAACAGCAGCGGGGCGGCCCGCACTTCGCGGATCAGCTCGGCCACGTCCCGGTCGGTGGCGGGGACCAGGCGGTGGGCGACGTCGCCGAGCAGTTCGGCGGGGGCGCCGGAGAGGCCGAAGGACAGGATGGTGCCGACGGCCGGGTCGACGGCCGCGCCGATCACGGTGTCCACGCCGCGCGGGGCGAGCCGCTGCACCACCAGTTCGGCCTGCGCGGCGCCGCCCAGCAGGGCGTCCAGTTCGCGGTGGGCCCGGCGCAGTTCGGCCTCGCCGGTCAGGTCGAGCCGGACGCTGCCCAGGTCGGGGCGGTGGCGCAGGTGCTCGGCGGTGGCCTTCAGGGCGACGGGGTAGCCGAGGGTGGCGGCGGCCTTGACGGCGCTCGCCTCGTCGGGGGCGGGCAGCGTCGGGCTGACCGGGATGCCGTAGTGGCCGAGCAGTTCGGCGGCCTCGGCGTCGGGCAGGGTGACCCGGGCGCCGCCGGCCTGCAGCCGGGCGGCGACCGCCTCCCGGCTGGTCAGGGCGCGCTCGACCAGGGCGCGGGCGGCGTGCTCGTCGACGCCGTCCAGTTCGGGGACGCGGGCGGTCTCCTCGGCCTCGGCGCTGCGGCGGCGCCACTTCGCGTAGCGGACGGCGTCGGCCAGCGCGTGCACGGCGCGCTCGGGGGCCGGGTAGGCGGGCACTCCCCCGGTCCGCAGCCGGGCGACCAGCGCGGGCAGCGCGAGGTGGGCGAGCAGCAGCGGTTTGCCGAGTTCCCGGCCGCGCTCGGCCGCGTCCAGCAGGGCCCGGGCGATCTCGGGGGCGTCCTCGACGAGTTCGGGGGCGGCCTCGGGGCCGTGCACGCCGATCGGCGGGATGGCGACGGCGATCACCGCGTCGGTGCCCGGGTCGGTGAGCGCGGTGTCCAGGGCGATCCGGAAGTTCTCGCCGCCGGCGCCGGTGGTCAGGTCGACGGGGGTGCGGGGGCGCAGGCCGGCGCTCAGGCAGGTGTCGTAGGTGAGCAGGCCGAGCGAGTCGGAGTTGCCGACGACGGCGACCCGGTTGCCCTGCGGCAGCGGCTGGCGGGCGAGCAGTTCGCCGGTGTCGAGGAGTTCGGTGATGGTGTCCACCCGGATCACGCCCGCCTGCTGGAACAGGGCGTCCACGGTGGCGTCGCGCAGCCGGGTGGCGGCGGGCTGGACGGCGTGGCCGGGCGGCAGGCTGCCGGTGTGCCGGGCGCCCTTGAGCACCACGACCGGCTTGGCGGCGGCCAGTCGGCGGGCGATCCGGGTGAACTTGCGCGGGTTGCCGAAGGACTCCAGGTAGAGCAGCACCACCTCGGTGGCGGCGTCCTCCTCCCAGTACTGCAGCAGGTCGTTGCCGGAGACGTCGGCCCGGTTGCCGACCGAGGCGAACGTGGAGATGCCCGTGCCGCGCCGGTGCGCGGCCTCCAGCAGGGCCACCCCGATCGCCCCGGACTGGCAGAACACGCCGAACGGCCCGCGCTCGGGCAGCACGGGGGCGAGCGAGGCGTTCAGCCGGCGCTCGGGGTCGGTGTTGAGCAGCCCGAACGCGTTCGGGCCGATCACCCGCATGCCGGCCGCCCGGGCCTGCCGCACCAGGGCGCGCTGCCGGTCCCGCCCGTCCGGCCCGGTCTCGGCGTACCCGGCGCTCACCACCACCAGGCCCCGCACGCCGTGCGCGCCGCACTCGGCGACCGCGCCGGGGACGGACGGCTCGGGCACGGCGATCACCGCGAGGTCCACCGGCCCGGGGACGTCCAGCACCGAGCGGTACGTCGGCACGCCCTCCAGTTCGGTGCCCGGCTCGGCGCCCCGGTTCACCGCGTACACCGGGCCGTCGAAGCCGGAGCGGACGTCGCGCAGCAGCGCCCGGCCGACCGACTGCGGGTTGCGCGAGACGCCGACCACGGCGATCGAGCGGGGCGTGAGCAGGCGCTGCACCGAGCGGGCCTCGGCGCGGTGCTCGCGGGCGCGCATCACGGCGAGCGAGGCGGCGGTCGGCTCCAGGTCGAACTCCAGGTGCACCACGCCGTCGGCGAAGCTGCGCCGCTGGGTGTACCCGGCGTCGGTGAAGACCTTCACCATCTTCCGGTTCTCCGGCAGCACCTCGGCGGTGAACCGGCGGATGCCGCGCTCCTGCGCGACCGCGGCGATGTGCTCCAGCAGCGCGGAGGCGATGCCCCGGCCCTGGTGCGCGTCCTGCACCAGGAACGCGACCTCGGCGTCGGTGCCGGTGGTGGACGGCATGCCGTCCTTGTCGGTCCGGTCGTAGCGGACGGTGGCGACGAACCTGTCCCGCACCACCAGCGCCAGGCCGACCCGGTTCACGTAGTCGTGCTGCGTGAAGCGGCGGACGTCCTTGTCGGACAGGCGCGGGTACGGGGCGAAGAAGCGGAAGTACTTCGACTGGTCCGAGACCTGCTCGTAGAACTCCACCAGCCGCTCGGCGTCGTCCGCCGTGATCGGCCGGATCCGGGCCGTCCCGCCGTCCCGCAGCAGGACGTCCGCCTCCCAGTGCTGCGGGTACCCGTTGTCCGCCTGCGCGCGCTCGTGCTCCACGCCCGCCAGAGTAGTCGTCGGCGAGCCTGGTGGCGCCAGGCGTGCCGGGCACGGCACGCTGGCCCTGCCGCTCCGCCACCGAGCCCGCAGTGCGACGGCGTGCGACACTGGTCTAGACAACCCTGCACCACCCTGCACCACCTGAAAGGCACCTCTCATGGCTGAGCGCCGCGTCACCATCGGTTGGGCCGAGGGCCTGCACGCCCGTCCCGCGTCCGTCTTCGTCAAGGCCGTCACCTCCACCGGCGTCCCGATGACCATCGCCAAGGAGGGCGGCGCCCCCGTCAACGCCGGCTCCATGCTCGGCCTCCTCGCCCTCGGCGCGGCCGGCGGCGACACCGTCGTCCTCGCCTCCGACGCGGACGGCGCCGAGAGCGCGCTCGACCGCGTCGCCAAGCTCGTCCAGGAGGGCCTGGACGAGCTGCCCGCGGCGTAGCGCGTCCGGAGGGCCCGCGTCCAGGGGCCCGGCCGTCAGCCCTTCACGCAGATCACCTGCTTGAGGTGCGCGACCACCTCGACCAAGTCCCGCTGCTGGGCGATGACCTTCTCGATCGGCTTGTACGCCCCGGGGATCTCGTCGACCACGCCGGCGTCCTTGCGGCACTCGACGCCCGCCGTCTGCGCCGCCAGGTCCGCCGTGGTGAAGCGCTTCTTGGCGGCGGTGCGGCTCATCTTCCGGCCGGCGCCGTGCGAGGCCGAGTTGAACGAGGCGGCGTTCCCCAGGCCCTTCACGATGTACGAGCCGGTGCCCATCGAGCCCGGGATGATGCCGTACTCGCCGGAGCCGGCCCGGATCGCGCCCTTGCGGGTGACGAGCAGGTCGACGCCGTCGTAGCGCTCCTCGGCCACGTAGTTGTGGTGGCAGGAGATCATCTCGCCGAACGCGGCCCCGGCCCTGGGCAGTTCGCGGCGGACCGCGTCCTGGAACAGGACCATCATCAGCGCCCGGTTGTGCTTGGCGTACTCCTGCGCCCAGAACAGGTCGGAGCGGTAGGCGTCCATCTCCGGGGTGCGGGCGAGGAAGACCGCCAGGTCGCGGTCGATCAGGCCCTGGTTGTGCGGCAGCGCCCGGGCGATCGACATGTGGTGCTCGGCGAGCTCCTTGCCGATGTTGCGCGAACCGGAGTGCAGCATCAGCCAGACCGCGCCGTCGTCGTCCAGGCAGAGCTCGATGAAGTGGTTGCCGCCGCCGAGCGTCGCCATCTGCCGGGCGGCCCGCTCGCGCCGCCAGTGCACCTCGGGGGCGATGCCGTCGAAGCGCTGCCAGAAGTCGTCCCAGCGGGCGGTGGGCAGGCCGTGCAGCTTGCCCGGGTCGACCGGGTCGGCGTGCAGGCCGAGACCGACCGGGATGGCCCGCTCGATCCGGCTGCGCAGGCGCGACAGGTCGTCGGGGAGGTCCTTCGCGGTGAGCGAGGACTTCACGGCCGTCATCCCGCAGCCGATGTCGACGCCGACCGCGGCCGGGCAGACCGCGCCCTTCATCGCGATGACGGAACCGACCGTCGCGCCCTTGCCCAGGTGGACGTCGGGCATCACGGCGAGGCCGTGCAGCCAGGGCAGCGTGCTGATGTTGCGCAGCTGCTGCATGGCCTGGCCCTCGACGGTGGCCGGGTCGGTCCACATCCGGATCGGGACGCGGACGCCGGGTACCTCGGTGTACGACATGGGTGTTCGACCTCCTGGGTCGGATGGGTTCATGGTGCCGCACGAAGGCGCCCGGTGCGGCGGCGGGGATGATCAGGGGGCCGCGGGCCCGACGTGCGGGACGGCGGGCGAGCGCCGCGCGAGGACTGCTCAGGCAGCCGTGGGCGAACAACGGAGGGGCAGCCTCGGGGAGCGTCGTGGCTCGACCCGCATGGTGACCGCCTCCCTCCGCCGTGTCGTGGTCCGCGCGCCTGCCGCCCGGCCGGGAACATCTACCCACGGCGGGCCGACGGCGCGCAAGGCATTAAAGCGGTCCGGGAAACGCCGAGGGTCCGGCGGGGCTGACGCCCCGTCGGACCCTCGGCGGGCGGGATCAGTTGGCGACGACCGTGACGTCCCCGATGCCGAGCGCCTTGACCGGCTCGGCGATCACCGAGGCGTCGCCGACCAGCACGGTGACCAGCCGGTCCGGCGGGAACGCGGCGACCACGGCGCGGGTCGCGGCCTCGGTGTCCAGCTCGGCCAGCCGCCGGTAGAAGTCCGCCTGGTACGTGTCGGGCAGGTACTGCTCGACCTGGTCGGCCAGGGTGGCGGCGACCGAGCCGGCCGTCTCGAACTTCAGCGGGGCGACGCCGACCAGGAACTGCACGGCCTCCTCCCGCTCGGCGTCGGTCAGGCCCTCGGCGGCCAGCTTGCGCAGGATGGCCCAGGTGTCCTGGAGGGCGGGCGCGGTCGACCCGGTGTCCACCGAGCCGCTGATCGCCAGCAGCCCGCGGCCGGAGCCGTCGGCGGCCGAGCGCAGTGCCTGGGCGAACGCCCGCACGCCGTAGGTGTAGCCCTTCTCCTCGCGCAGGACGCGGTCCAGCCGGGAGGTGAGGGTGCCGCCGAGGCAGTAGGTGCCGAGCACCTGCGCGGCCCACGCCGGGTCGTGCCGGTCCGGGCCGATCCGGCCGATCAGCAGCTGGGTCTGGACCGAGCCGGGCCGGTCGACGATGACCACCCGCCCGGTGTCGTCGCCGGCCACCGGGCCGTGCGCGGCCGGCTCCCGGGCCTCGGCGCTCCACCGGCCCAGGGTGGACTCCAGCAGCGCGGGCAGGTCGACGCCGGTGAGGTCGCCGACCACCACCGCGGTGGCGGTGGACGGGCGCAGGTGGGCGTCGTAGAACGCCTCGACCGCGTCCCGGTCGATCCGCTTGACGGTGTCGGTGGAGCCGGCGCGCGGCCGCGACAGCCGGTCGGCGGCCGGGAACAGCTCGGCGTACAGCGCCTTGGCGGCGCGCCGGGCCGGGTTGGCCTGCTCGTGGACGATCTCGTCGAGGCGGTTGGCGACCAGCCGCTCGATCTCGTCGGCGGGCAGTGCGGGGGCGCGCAGCGCGTCGCCGAGCAGGGTCAGGCCGCGCTCCAGGCGGGAGGCCGGGACCTCCAGCGAGACCCGGATCGCCGGGTGGTCGGCGTGGGTGTCCAGGGTGGCGCCGGCCCGCTCCAGCTCGCCGGCGAACTCCTCGGCGCTGAGCGTGTCGGTGCCCTCGGACAGCGCCCGGGCCAGGATCGAGGCGACGCCGTCCAGGCCCTCGGGCTCGGCGGCCAGCGGCGCGTCCAGCACCATGTCGACGGCGACCAGCTGCTGGCCGGGCCGGTGGCAGCGCAGCACCGTCAGGCCGTTGGCCAGGGTGAACCGCTCGGGCGCCGGGAACGCCCATGGGGTGGGGGTGCCGGGCTGCGGCTGCGGGTGGAACTCCATCGCGGGGGTGTGGTCGCTCACGCCGCCGCCTCCTCGTTCTCGTCGTTCGCGGCGCCGTCGGCGCTGTCCTCGGTGGTCGGCTCGTACACCAGCACGGCCCGGTTGTCGGGGCGCAGCCGTGCGGCGGCGACCGCCCGAACCTCCTCCGCGGTGACGTCGAGGACCTTCGGCAGGGCGCTGTTGACCAGCTTCGGGTCGCCGAACAGGACGGCGTAGCGGCAGAGTTCGTCGGCGCGGCCGGCCACCGTGGTGAGCCGGTCCAGCCACTCGCGCTCGATCTGGGCCTGGGCGCGCTCCAGTTCGGCCGCGGTGGGGCCCTCGGCGGCGAAGCGGGCCAGCTCCTCGTCGACGGCGGCCTCGATCTGCTCCAGCGTGGCGTCGCCGCCGGCCTTCACGTCCATCCAGCCGAGCGAGGGCGCGCCGGCCAGCCGCAGCAGGCCGAAGCCGGCCGCGACGGCGGTGCGGTCGCGGCGCACCAGCCGGTTGTACAGCCGGGAGGACTCGCCGCTGCCGAGGACGGTGAGCGCCAGGTCGGCGGCGTCGGCCTCGCGGGTGCCGTCGTGCGGGAGCCGGTAGGCGGCCATCAGCGCGCGGGAGGGGACGTCCTCGCGGACGACTTCGCGCACCTCGCGGCCGATGGTCTCCGGCAGGGCGCCGTCGCGCGGCGGCTGCTTGCCGTCGTGGGCGGGGATCGAGCCGAAGTACTTCTCCACCCAGGCGACGGTCTGTTCCGGGTCGAGGTCGCCGACGATCGACAGCACCGCGTTGTTGGGCGCGTAGTAGGTGCGGAAGAACGTCCGGGCGTCCTCCAGCGTCGCGGCGTCCAGGTCGGCCATCGAGCCGATCGGGGTGTGGTGGTAGGGGTGGCCGTCCGGGAAGGACAGGGCGGTGAGCCTCTCGAACGCGGTGCCGTAGGGCACGTTGTCGTACCGCTGGCGGCGCTCGTTCTTCACCACGTCGCGCTGGTTCTCCATGGACGTCTCGTCCAGCGCGGCGAGCAGCGAGCCCATCCGGTCGGCCTCCAGCCAGAGCGCGAGCTCCAGTTGGTGGGCGGGCATGGTCTCGAAGTAGTTGGTGCGCTCGAAGCTGGTGGTGCCGTTGAGCGAGCCGCCCGCGCCCTGGACCAGTTCGAAGTGCCCGTTGTTGGAGACGTTCGCCGAACCCTGGAACATCAGGTGCTCGAAGAGGTGGGCGAGGCCGGTGCGCCCCTTGACCTCGTGCCGGGAACCCACGTCGTACCAGAGGCAGACGGCGGCGACCGGGGTGAGGTGGTCCTCGGAGAGCACCACCCGCAGGCCGTTGGCCAGGCGGTGTTCGGTGATGGCGAGGCCGCTTGCGGGCGCGGGGTTGGCCATGCGGGGTCCTTCCCGTCGTCGGTCCCGGAGTGTCCGGGCCGGGGGCGTGTGACGTCCCCATTGTGGTGCAACGCCCGGCGGCGCCGTCAGGTGTCCGGCCGCGGGGCGCGTTCGCCAGCGGCGGAAGCGGCCCGGGTGACCGGCGGTGTCCCACCGAGGGTCCACAATGGGGGGCGTTCACGCCCGCGTCCGCCCACCCCCATGTACCGCATGTATCGCAAGGGAGCCCCGCAGCGATGGCCCGCCGCAGTTCGCCCACCCCGCCGCCCGGTGACTTCGAGGAGCGCATCCTCGACGTCGATGTCGTGGACGAGATGCAGGGCTCGTTCCTGGAGTACGCCTACTCGGTGATCTACTCCCGGGCCCTGCCGGACGCCCGGGACGGCCTCAAGCCGGTGCACCGCCGGATCCTCTACCAGGCCAACGAGATGGGTCTGCGCCCGGAGCGCGGCCACGTCAAGTGCGCGCGCCTGGTCGGCGAGGTGATGGGCCGGCTGCACCCGCACGGCGACGCCTCGATCTACGACGCCGTGGTGCGCCTGGCGCAGCCGTTCTCGATGCGGCTGCCGCTGATCGACGGCCACGGCAACTTCGGCTCGCTCGGCAACGACGACCCGCCGGCCGCGATGCGCTACACCGAGTCCCGGCTGACCGCGGCCGCGATGTCGATGGTGGAGTCCATCCACGAGGACACCGTCGACTTCGGGCCGAACTACGACGGCTCCGAGCAGGAGCCCCAGGTGCTCCCCTCGGCGTTCCCGAACCTGCTGGTCAACGGCGCCACCGGGATCGCGGTCGGCATGGCCACCAACATGCCCCCGCACAACCTGGCCGAGGTGGTCGCCGCCGCCCGGCACCTGATCAAGCACCCCGCGGCCGACCTGGACACCCTGATGCGGTTCGTCCCCGGCCCCGACCTGCCCACCGGCGGCCGGATCGTCGGCCTGTCCGGCATCCGGGACGCGTACGAGTCCGGCCGCGGCACCTTCAAGATCCGCGCCACCACCTCGATCGAGAACGTCACCGCCCGCCGCAAGGGCATCGTGGTCACCGAACTGCCGTACACGGTCGGCCCCGAGAAGGTGATCGCGAAGATCAAGGACCTGGTCAACGCGAAGAAGCTGCAGGGCATCGCGGACGTCAAGGACCTCACCGACCGCGAGCACGGCCTGCGCCTGGTCATCGAGGTGAAGAACGGCTTCGTCCCCGAGGCGCTGCTGGAGCAGCTGTACAAGCTGACGCCGATGGAGGAGACCTTCGGCATCAACAACGTCGCGCTGGTCGACGGGCAGCCGCTGACGCTGGGCCTCAAGGAGCTGCTGGAGGTCTACGTCGACCACCGCTTCACGGTGGTCAAGCGGCGCAGCGACTTCCGCCGCCGCAAGCGCCAGGACCGGCTGCACCTGGTCGAGGGCCTGCTGGTCGCGCTCGTCGACATCGACGAGGTGATCGCGATCATCCGCAGCAGCGACGACGCGGGCCAGGCCAAGGACCGGCTGATGGAGCGCTTCGGCCTCTCCGAGATCCAGACCGCGTACATCCTGGACACCCCGCTGCGCCGGCTCACCCGCTTCGACCGGGTCGAGCTGGAGGCCGAGCAGGCCAAGCTGCTCAAGGAGATCGCCGAGCTGACCGAGATCCTGGAGTCGGACAACAAGCTGCGTTCCGTGGTCTCCTCCGAACTCGGCGCCGTCGCCAAGCAGTTCGGCACCGAGCGGCGGACGGTGCTGCTGGAGGCCGGCTCGGTGCCGTCGGCCGCGCTGGCGGTGCCGCTGGAGGTCGCCGACGACCCGTGCCGGGTGCTGCTGTCCTCCACCGGGCTGCTGGCCCGCACCTTCGACCTGGAGCCGGTCACCGAGGAGTCGGCGGCCCGCGCCAAGCACGACGTGCTGGCCTCCGCCGTCCCGGCCACCGCCCGCGGCGACATCGGCGTGGTCACCACGGCCGGCCGGGTGCTGCGGCTGCCGGTGATCGACCTGCCCGCGCTGCCCCCGGGCACCACGGCGCTGTCCGGCGGCGCGGCGGTCTCCGAGTTCCTCCGGCTGGAGGCCGACGAGCGGGCGCTCGCCCTGACCACGCTGGACGAGTCCTCGCCCGGCCTGGCGCTCGGCACCGTGCAGGGCGTGGTCAAGCGGGTGGTGCCCGAATGGCCCGCCAACAAGGACGAGTTCGAGGTGATCGCGCTCAAGGACGGCGACGCCGTGGTCGGCGCGGTCGAGCTGCGCACCGGCGAGGAGGACCTGGTCTTCATCACCTCCGACGCCCAACTGCTGCGCTACCCGGCGGGCCAGGTCCGCCCGCAGGGCCGCCCGGCCGGCGGCATGGCCGGCATCAAGCTGTCCGACGGCGCGCGGGTGCTCTCCTTCACCGCGGTCGACCCGGCGCAGGACGCGGTGGTCCTCTCGGTCGCGACCGCCTCCGGCACGCTGGCCGGCGAGGAGCAGACCAGCTGGAAGCTCACCCCGTTCGACCAGTACCCGCGCAAGGGCCGGGCCACCGGCGGTGTCCGCTGCCAGCGCTTCCTGCGCGGCGAGGACGGCCTGGCCTTCGCCTGGGCCGGCCCGCTGCCCGCCCTCGGCGCGGGCACCAAGGGCCAGCCGGTCGCGCTGCCCGAGCGCGACCCGCGCCGCGACGGCTCCGGCACCCCGGTGCCGTCCCCGATCGGCGCGGTCGGCAGCCGGATGTAGCACCGCGGGCGACCCCGGACGCGGGAGGGGCGGGCACCACTCGGGTGCCCGCCCCTCCCGCGTCGGTGCGGACCCAGCGGCACGCCGTCGGGTACCGGCCGACCGGATACCGACCGATCGGGTACCGGCCGGGGCGCTCCACCGGCGTCGTCGACAGCAGGAGACCGCCGCCGCACTCGTAGGAGCGGACGCGCAGGCCGTCCTGGGCGGCGATCGCGAGGACCGGCTCCGGCCGGACGCCCCGGCCGCGGTGCGGCGGGTGCGGCAGCAGCCCGATCCGCTGGCGCCGTTCCACCTGCCGGGGCACCCCCGGCACACCGTGCGACAGCCACCCCACCAGGCAGGCAGAACTTCAAGGCTCCCCCAAAAGAACGTCAACTACCGGCAATCCGGGCCGGCATGGCCCGGCCGCACCGGCCCTCCGCGGGCGCACCACCGTGCCCGGGAGGGCCGCGCGGACGTAGGGTGGGCCGGGTGAGCACCTGTACGACGCTGTCGCGCGAACTGACCGAACCGCTGAGCGCCACCGCGGCCACCGCCACCACCTGGCTGCTGCTCGAACAGTCCGGCCCCTGGGGCGCGCGGGCGCTCACCGGCAGCCACCTCGACCCCGGGCTCGGCGCCGAACTGGAGCGCGCCACCGAGGGCACCGGCGTCCGGATCGCCCTGGTCCGCCGCCCCGGACGGCACGCCGACACCGACACCACGGCCCGGCACGAGGTGCTGCTCGCCCACACCTCCCCCGCCGACCCGTGGGTGCGCCGCGGGCGGCTCTCCTCCCCCGCCGAACTGCTCGGCCTCGACTTCGCCGCCCTCGGCGCGGGCGACCACGGCTCCTTCGGCGCCCCGCACGTCGGCGGCCCGATCGCCCTGGTGTGCACCAACGGCCGCCGCGACCGCTGCTGCGCCCTGCTCGGCCGCCCGCTGGCCGCCGAGATCGCCGCGGCCGGCCACAGCGAGGTCTGGGAGGTCACCCACCTCGGCGGGCACCGCTTCTCCCCCACCATGCTGGTGCTGCCGCACGGCTACGCGTACGGGCGGCTCACCGCCGAGTCCGCGAAGGAGGTGCTGGCGGCGACCGCCGCCGGCCACACCGTCCCCGCGCACTCCCGCGGCCGCTCCTACTGGCCACGCCCGGCCCAGGCCGCCGAGCAGGCCGTCCGCGAGCTGACCGGCGAGAGCGCCGCCGACGCCCTGACGCTGCACCAGCACCCCGGCGGCTCGCCCTGGACGGTCGACGTCCGGCACGCCGACGGTCGCCGCTGGCGGGTCGTCGTCGCCGAGTCCGCGAGCGAGCCGCCCCGGCCGGAGAGCTGCGGCAAGGCCCCGGGCACCCCGTCCCGGATGGACGTCGTGGAACTCGTCCCGGTGACCGCGTGACCTCGACCGCGTGACCGCGACCGCGTGACGCCGGGGGCGCGGAACCCTCCGCGCCCCCGGTGCCGCCCCCGCGTCCCCCGGCTACGCCGCCCCCGCGCCGGTCAGGGCCCGCACCTCCAGCTCCGCGAAGCCGTCCTCGTCCGCGCGCTCCCGGTCCGTGACGGTGCCCAGCCAGCCGGCCAGGAAGCCGAGCGGGATGGAGACCAGCCCCGGGTTCTCCAGCGGGAACCAGTGGAAGTCGACACCGGTCAGCATCGAGGTCTTCGCTCCGGAGACGACCGGCGAGAACAGCACCAGCACCACCGCCGGGACGAGACCGCCGTACACCGACCAGACCGCACCGCGGGTGGTGAACCGCTTCCAGAACAGCGAGTACAGCAGGGTCGGCAGGTTCGCCGAGGCGGCCACCGCGAAGGCCAGGCCGACCAGGAAGGCGACGTTCAGCTTCTGCGCGAACAGGCTGAGCACGATCGCCAGGCCGCCGATCACCACCGCGGAGATCCGGGCCGCGATCACCTCCTCGCGCTCGGAGACCTGCCGCTTCCCGGGGCGCCGCCAGGCCCGCGCGTACAGGTCGTGGGCGAAGGCCGCGGAGGAGGCCAGGGTGAGGCCGGCGACCACGGCGAGGATGGTGGCGAAGGCGATCGCGGAGATCACCGCGAACAGCAGCAGGCCCCAGGTGGAGTCCGGGCCGCCGCCGAGGTCCAGGGCGAGCAGCGGGACGGCCGTGTTGCCGGCCGGGTTCGCCGCCTTGACCGACTTGGCGCCGACCACCGCGCCGGCCCCGAGGCCGAGCACGATCGCCATCAGGTAGAAGCAGCCGATCAGGCCGATCGCCCACATCGTGGAGCGCCGCGCGGCCCGTGCCGTGGGCACGGTGTAGAAGCGGCTGAGGATGTGCGGCAGGCCCGCGGTGCCGAGCACCAGTGCCAGGCCGAGGCTGACGAAGTCGAGCCGGCTGGTCAGGCTGGAGCCGTACTTCAGGCCGGGCTGCAGGTACTTGTCGCCGACGCCGCTGTGCTGCGCGGCGGAGTGCATCAGCGCGCCGAGGTCGCCGTGGAAGCGGGCCACCACCAGCACCGTGAGCAGCACCGAACCGGCCACCAGCAGGAACGCCTTGACGATCTGGATCCAGGTGGTGGCGCGCATCCCGCCGACCGTCACGTAGACGATCATCAGGCCGCCGACGGCGACGATGGTCCAGGTCTTGGCGGCGCCGCTGTCGGTGCCCAGCAGCAGGGCGACCAGGCTGCCCGCGCCGACCATCTGCGCGATCAGGTACATCAGCGTGACGACCATCGAGGCCAGGCCGGCCGCGGCGCGCACCGGCCGCTGGCGCATCCGCAGCGCCAGCACGTCGGCCAGGGTGTAGCGGCCGGCGTTGCGGACGAGTTCGGAGACCAGCATCAGCACGACCAGCCAGGCGACCAGGAAGCCGATGCTGTAGAGCACGCCGTCGTAGCCGTAGAGCGCGATCAGGCCGGTGACGCCGAGGAAGGAGGCGGCCGACAGGTAGTCGCCGGAGAGGGCGAAGCCGTTCTGCAGCGGCGAGAAGTCGCGGCCGCCGGCGTAGAAGTCCTCCGCGGCGTGGCCGCGGCGGCCGACCCAGACGGTGATGGTCAGGGTGACGGCGACGACGACGGCGAACAGCGCCACCGCGAGGCCGTGGCTGGGGTGTGGGGTCATCGCAGTTGGTCCTGGGTGTCCCAGCGCAGCTCGAGGGCGGCTCGGTCGCGCTTGGTGCGGGCGTTGCGGGCGTAGAGCCAGGTGAGCAGGAAGGTCGAGGCGAACTGGCCGAGGCCGAGCAGCCAGGCCAGGTTGAGCGGCCCGGCGACCTGCTGGCGCATCAGCCCCGGCGCGAACGCCTGGGCCACCACGAACAGCAGGTACCAGGCCAGGAACCCGGCGCTGGCCGGGAAGACGAACGAGCGGTAGCCGCGCCGGATCTCCCGGAAGGCCTCGCTGTCCTGGACGCTGCGGTAGACCTCCCGCCCGGCCCGTTCCTCCGGCGGCGCGCTCTCCGCGGCCCGCCGCTGCGCCACCACCCTGGGCCGGGAGGCGGCCCCGGCCCACCAGTCGACTCTCTCCTGCTGCGCCACAGCCGACACCTCATCATTTCGGTCACTAGGACCGAACCATGATGGAGCGTCACAAACCGTACGGCGCAACCGGCGCAGATACGTTCACCCGAACCAGCTACCGGAACGTAAGCCTACGAACCTTCGGAAATTCCATGCTTGAAGGCGTATGCCACGGCCTGGGCGCGGTCCCGCACCGCCGTCTTGGCGAAAAGGTTGTTGATATGCGTTTTCACCGTTGCGGGGCTGACGAACAACCTTTCCGCGATCTCCGCGTTGGACAGTCCGGCGGCGATCAGCGCCAGCACCTCGGCCTCCCGCTGGGTCAACCCATCGGGCAGCGGAGGGCGTTGGAGCGGCGCCGGCGCGGGGGCCGGTGCGGGCACCGGCGTCGGCACCGGTGCCGGCGCGGCCCGGTCCGGCCCCGACAGCCGTTCCAGCAGCCGGAGTTGCACCTGCGGGGAGAGCCCGGCCGCGCCCGAGCGGACGTCGGCGACGGCACGGGCGATCTCCTCCGCGCCGGCGTCCTTGGTGAGGAAGCCGCGCGCCCCGGCCTGCAGCGCGGAGAACAGCGAGTCGTCGTCGGCGTAGGTGGTGAGCACCACCACCTCGGTGCCGGGGTGCCCGGCGCGGATCCGGCGGGTCGCCTCCACCCCGTCGCAGCGCGGCATCCGCAGGTCCATCAGCACCACGTCGGGGGCGTGTTCGGCGACCAGCCGCAGCGCCTCCTCGCCGTCCGGCGCGGAGCCGACCACGGTGATGCCCGGCAGCAGGCCGAGCAGCATCACGATCCCCTCCCGCACCACGGTCTGGTCGTCGGCGACCACCACCCGGATCGGTCCGTCCGTCACGCCGGCACCCGCAGCAGCACGCGCCACCCTCCGTCCTCGGGGCCCGCCAGCAGTTCGCCGCCGAGCAGTTCCGCGCGTTCGCGCATCCCGAGCAGACCGTACCCGCTCCCGCTGTCGCCCAGCACGGGGTGCGCCCCGCGCGGGGCCGCCGAGTTGTCCACCCGCAGCTCCACCTCGCCCTCCCGGTAGGCGAGTCGGACGTCCACCCGGCCGCCGGACGCGTGCTTGCGGGCGTTGGTCAGCGCCTCCTGGGCGACCCGGCGCACCGCCAGCCCGGCCTCGGCGGGCAGCGGGCGGGGCATCCCGTCGACGGTCAGCCCGGCCCCGGACTCCGCGGCGAGCTGGGCCACGAACTCGGCGACGGGGGCGAACTCGCCGCGCAGCGCGGACAGCGCCTGCCGGGTCTCGGCCAGGCCGTCCTGGGCCATCCGCCGGGCGGCGACCACCCGTTCGCGGATCTCGGCCCGCTCGGCCCCGGCGTCCAGCATCAGCCGGGCCGCCTCCAGGTGCACCAGCTGAGCGGAGAGGCTGTGCGCCAGCACGTCGTGGATCTCCCGGGCGATCCTGGCCCGTTCGGCGAGCGCCGCGCTCTCGGCCCGCGCGACCTGCGCGGCCCGTTCCTGGGCGAGCAGGGCGCGCTGCGCGGAGCGGGCCTGGCTGTCCAGGCGCAGCAGGTAGCCGAGCAGCCCCGTGCCGCCCGCGACGGCCAGCAGCGCCAGCAGCGAGTCGTTCGTGCCGAGGCCGTAACCGGCCAGCGCCGCACCGGCGGTGAGCAGCCCGGCGGCGAGCGGCAGCCGGATCACGGCGAGCACCGCGAGCCCGCACCAGACCACCGAGGCGAGGGTGTCGGCGCCGCCGTCGTGGGCCAGGGCGGCGGTCGCCAGCAGCCCGGCGGCGCAGCCCAGCGCGGGCCACAGCCGTCGGGCCCGGCAGGAGACGTACCAGCCGGTGAACAGGCCCGCCGTGGCGGCGATCCAGCCGATCGGGGGCAGCAACCGCCAGCCGGAGTAGCGGTGTTCGGCGAAGGTGCCGAACACCACGGCGCCCAGCATCGCGGTCCGGCCGAAGAAGGACAGCGTGATCCGGGCCCGCGAACTGCGCTCCCGGATCGGGACGTCACCGGCGGGCCACCGGGTCCAGCGTTCCAGTGTGCTCACCGGACGATCCTCCCTCAACGACGGTGCCGCCGGGCCCGGGTGGGTCCGACGGCGCCCGCACCCCGGTCCGTCAGGCGGCCAGGGCGTGCAGCTCGCCGCCCAGCCGCCGGGCCCGCCACTGGACGGCCGCCGAGCGGACCAGCAGCAGCAGGCCGAGCGAGAGCAGCAGCACGCTGCCGGACTGGTGGACGTGCAGCGCGCCGCCCACCCCGTACCAGGCGGCCCGGAGCAGGAGCGCCCCCACCCAGGCGAACGCGGTGGCGGTGGTCCCCTTGCTCCACACCGAGCCGTCGGTCTCGCGCCAGATCCGCACCGTCCAGCCCCAGACGCAGCCCATCCCGGCGGTGGTGAGCATCGAACCCGCCACCAGCACCGCGGCGGCCGCCCGGTGGTGCGGGTCGAGCAGCACCGGGTCGCGCAGCGCGGCGGCGGCGGCGAGCACCAGCGGGATCAGCCAGAAGCGGCGCTCGGTGTCCAGCCGGCGGGCCCGCAGCTGCCGGCCCAGCACCAGGACGATCACGGCGACGGCGATCAGGACATCGGACAGGGCGGTCATCTCAGTGCCTCCAGGCGGGGTGTTCTCGACACCGTGAACGCTACGGAGCACCGGCCTCCCCGGCCTCGGAGCACGGGTTGATCCCGCACGCGGAAGGGCTCTCCACCCGAGGGTGGAGAGCCCTTCCCGAGCAGGCCGCTCAGGCGTCGATCCGGGACCTGTCCAGGGTCGCCGCCGAGTCGACGATGAACTCGCGCCGCGGCGCGACGTCGTTGCCCATCAGCAGGTCGAAGGTCTTCTCCGCGGACTCCAGGTCGCCCAGGTTGATCCGGCGCAGGATCCGGAACCGCGGGTCCATGGTGGTCTCGGCCAGCTGGTCGGCGTCCATCTCGCCGAGGCCCTTGTAGCGCTGGATCGGGTCCTTCCAGCGCAGCCCCTTGCCCTGGAACTGCAGCAGCGTGCGCCGCAGTTCGGCGTCGGAGTAGGTGTAGTGGTACTTCTCCTGGCCGCGCTTGGGGTTGGTCAGCTCGATCCGGTGCAGCGGCGGCACCGCGGCGAACACCCGGCCCTGCTCGACCATCGGCCGCATGTAGCGGTGGAACAGCGTCAGCAGCAGGGTGCGGATGTGCGAGCCGTCGACGTCGGCGTCGGCCATGAAGATGACCTTGCCGTAGCGGGCCTGGTCGATGTCGAACGTCCGGCCCGAGCCCGCTCCTATCACCTGGATGATCGAGGCGCACTCGGCGTTCTTGAGCATGTCGCTCACGGACGCCTTCTGGACGTTCAGGATCTTGCCGCGGATCGGCAGCAGCGCCTGGAACTCGGAGTTCCGGGCCAGCTTGGCGGTGCCGAGCGCGGAGTCGCCCTCGACGATGAACAGCTCGCTGCGGTCCACGTCGTCGCTGCGGCAGTCGGCCAGCTTGGCGGGCAGCGAAGAGGTCTCCAGCGCGGTCTTGCGGCGCTGCGCCTCCTTGTGCTGCCGGGCCGCGACCCTGGTCCGGGCGGCCGCCACGACCTTCTCCAGCACCGCCCGGGCCTGGAGCTTCTCGTCCTTCTTGGTGGAGGTCAGGAACGCCTTGAGCTCCTTGGCGACCACGGCGGCCACGATCCGGTTGGCCGCCGAGGTGCCCAGCACCTCCTTGGTCTGCCCCTCGAACTGCGGCTCGGCGAGCCGGACGGTGATGACCGCGGTCAGGCCCTCCTGCGCGTCGTCCTTGGTGATGTCGTCCTCGGCGACCCGCAGCAGCTTGGCGGCCCGCAGCGCCTCGTTGACGGTCTTGGCGAGCTGCCGCTCGAAGCCGGTGACGTGGGTGCCGCCCTTGGGGGTGGAGATGATGTTGACGAAGGAGCGCTGGGTGGTGTCGTAGCCGGCGCCCCAGCGCAGCGCGATGTCCACCCCGAGTTCGCGGGTGACCTCGGTGGGGGTCATGTGCCCGAGCTCGTCGAGCACCGGGACGGTCTCCTTGAAGGTGCCCTCGCCGCGCAGCCGCAGCACGTCGGAGATCGGGCGGTCGGGGGCCAGGAACTCGCAGAACTCGCTGATCCCGCCGTCGTAGCGGAAGGTGTCCTCGGCGACCTGCTCGCTCTCGGTGAGCCGCTCGTCGCGCACCACGATGGTCAGCCCGGGCACCAGGAAGGCGGTCTGCCGGGCCCGGCTGTGCAGCGCCTCCAGCGAGAGCCTGGCGTCCTTGAGGAAGATCTGCCGGTCCGCCCAGTAGCGGATCCGGGTGCCGGTGCGGGTCTTGGCGAACTTGCCCTTCTTGGTCATGCCGCTGCCGGGCTCGAACGCCGCGTCCGGCCCCTCCCCCGCGTACCGGCCGGGGGTGCCGCGCCGGAAGCTGATCGCGTGGGTGGTGCCGGAGCGGTCCACCTCCACGTCCAGCCGGGCGGACAGCGCGTTGACCACCGAGGCGCCGACGCCGTGCAGGCCGCCGGAGGCGGCGTACGAGCCGCCGCCGAACTTGCCGCCCGCGTGCAGCTTGGTCATCACCACCTCGACGCCGGACAGCCCGGTCTTCGGCTCGACGTCCACCGGGATGCCGCGGCCGTTGTCGCGCACCTCGACCGAGCCGTCCTGGTGCAGCAGCACCTCGATCCGGTCGCAGAAGCCGCCCAGCGCCTCGTCCACCGAGTTGTCGATGATCTCCCACAGGCAGTGCATCAGGCCGCGGCTGTCGGTCGACCCGATGTACATGCCCGGACGCTTGCGGACCGCCTCGAGCCCCTCCAGGACGAGCAGATGCCGCGCGGTGTAGTCGGACCCGCCCTCACCGGTCACCAGAGAGGACGGGCCGGTCTTTTCTCCACTCACGCTCTGCACTCCTCCATGACGTTGACGGACACCCCCGCATGCTCTCAGCAACTGAGATCCGGGCCGCTGAGGTCCGCGCGCCTTGTACGCGCTGCGCGAACACGGTTCCCGCCCCGGGGGCGGTCCCCAGCCTGCCATCTCCTGCCGACACCACGGGTCCTGGCGGATCCGGCCGACCGGGGAAGGCTGCCGAGCTGCTGCGATGCGGTCCAACGGGTTCCAGGACGGGGCTTATGCTCCAACCCAGCGGAGGATTATGCTACGCGGACCTCGCACCCCGGCCCGATCGGGCGTTCGAGGTGATCCGCCGGCTGCGGGAATCGGTACGCATGAACCATCGTTGCCCGGGGCACGTCCTCATCAAGACGACGGCAGAATCCTCCAAGATCCTCCAAGAGAAAAGCCACGAGCGGGAACGAATTCGACCTGGTTGGATGTTGATCCTGGTACACAGCTCGTCGAGCTAGAGAAGAGGCGACGTGACTACTGTTCTGACCCCTGCGAGCCCGCTCACCGCGGCAGACCGCTGCGACCGTTGCGGCGCTCAGGCTTACCTGCGCGTCGTCCTCTCCAGCGGCGGAGAGCTGCTGTTCTGCGCCCACCACGGGCGTAAGTTCGAGCCTGAGCTCAAGAAGATCGCCGTGGAGATACACGACGAGAGCGACCGCCTCTCCGGCAGCTCCGCGGCTGCCGAGGAGGGGGAGCGCTGACGCTCCCACCGCTCTCCCGAGCTGCTTGATCGGCCGGGCGACCCACCCTTCCCAGGGGCGGGCCGCCCGGCCGACGGCGTTTCCCGGGCCGTCACGCGCTCACAGCGCGTCGTGCACGGCCTCCGCGACGGCCGAGATCCGGGTGTACACCCCGGGGTGGTCCGCCTCCGCGCAGCCCGCGCCCCAGGAGACCAGCCCGGCCAGCCGCCCCGCCACCAGCAGCGGCCCGCCGCTGTCGCCCTGGCAGGCGTCCTTGCCGCCCTGCGCCTCGCCCGCGCACACCATGCTGCGGGCGTCGTAGGCGCTGTCCGAGCCGCCCGGGTAGGCGCGGCCGCACACCTCGTCCGAGATGACCGGCACCGTGACCTGGCGCAGCGTGTTCGAGTAGCTGCCGTTGCCCCGGGTGTCGCCCCAGCCGAACACCGTGGCCGGGGTGCCCGGCGCGTACGGCTCGGTCTCGCCCTGGTTCACCGTCTCCAGCACCGGCCGGTCCCCCTGCGACTCGGCCAGGGTGATCACCGCCACGTCCCGGGTGTTCGCGGTGAAGCTGTAGCCGGGGTCGATCCACACCCCGCGCACCGCCACCTCCCGCCCGGCGGTGCTGCGCAGGTCGTCCCGCCCGACGATCACCCGCAGCCCGGGCCGCTCGGTGGGACGGCCCGTGGTCTCGTCGTAGAAGCAGTGCGCCGCGGTGACCACCTTGGTCGGGCTGATCAGCGCCCCGCCGCAGAACTGCCCGGAGCGGGCCGACCCGAACTGCTGCCGGCTGGCCAGCGCCACCATCCACGGGTGGTCGCCGGTGCTCGCCCCGGTGCCGCCGACGATCCGCCGCTGCGCGACGGCCGGCCCGGCCGTGCCCAGGGCGATCAGCGGGGCGGGCAGCACGGCCAGGGCGACGAGCGCGGCCGCCCGGCGGCGCAGCGGCCGGGTCGCGAACGTGTCCAGGAAGGGCACCGGTTCTCCAGGTGTTCGGCGGGAATGCGCGGGTCCGGCGCACCGAGCGGGCGCGCGGGAAGCGCCGCTCCGTACGCGACAACCGGCCCAGCGTAGTCACCCGCTCACCCCACGTGCCCGTGCTGCGCCCGCCCGCCACCCCAACGGGCGACCCCCGGACACGCGAACGGGCCCCTCCGCGGTGGCGGAGGGGCCCGTCCAGGTGACGTCCGGCCGGATCGGCCCGGGTGCCGGGTCAGTCCAGGTAGTCGCGCAGCACCTGGGAGCGCGACGGGTGGCGCAGCTTCGACATGGTCTTCGACTCGATCTGGCGGATGCGCTCGCGCGTCACGCCGTAGACCTTGCCGATCTCGTCCAGCGTCTTCGGCTGGCCGTCGGTCAGGCCGAAGCGCATCGAGACCACGCCCGCCTCACGCTCGGAGAGGGTGTCCAGCACGGAGTGCAGCTGCTCCTGGAGCAGGGTGAAGGAGACCGCGTCGGCCGGGACGACCGCCTCGGAGTCCTCGATCAGGTCGCCGAACTCGCTGTCGCCGTCCTCGCCGAGCGGGGTGTGCAGCGAGATCGGCTCGCGGCCGTACTTCTGGACCTCGATGACCTTCTCGGGGGTCATGTCGAGTTCCTTGGCCAGCTCCTCCGGGGTGGGCTCGCGGCCCAGGTCCTGGAGCATCTGGCGCTGCACGCGGGCGAGCTTGTTGATGACCTCGACCATGTGCACCGGGATGCGGATGGTGCGGGCCTGGTCGGCCATGGCGCGGGTGATCGCCTGCCGGATCCACCAGGTCGCGTAGGTGGAGAACTTGTAGCCCTTGGTGTAGTCGAACTTCTCGACCGCGCGGATCAGACCGAGGTTGCCCTCCTGGATCAGGTCCAGGAAGAGCATGCCGCGGCCGGTGTAGCGCTTGGCCAGCGAGACCACCAGGCGGAGGTTGGCCTCCAGCAGGTGGTTCTTGGCGCGGCGGCCGTCCTCGGCGATGATCTCCAGCTCGCGCTTGAGCTTCGGGGCGAGCTTGTCGGCCTGGCTCAGCTTGTCCTCGGCGAACAGGCCGGCCTCGATCCGCTTGGCGAGCTCGACCTCCTGCTCGGCGTTGAGCAGCGGGACCTTGCCGATCTGCTTGAGGTAGTCCTTGACCGGGTCGGCGGTGGCGCCGGCCACCGCGACCTGCTGGGCCGGGGCGTCGTCCTCGTCGTCGTCCGAGAGCACGAAGCCCTGGTCGGTCTCCTCCTCGGCCTCGCCCTCCTTGGCGTCGCCGGGCAGGGCCACGTCCTCGAGGAGCTCCTCCTCGCCGATGACGTCCTCGTCGCCGGCCTTGGCACCGGGCTTGGCGGCCCCGGCGGTCTTCTTGGCGGCGGTCTTCTTGGCCGGGGCGGCGGCCTTCTTGGCCACCGCCTTCTTCGCCGGGGCGGCGGCCTTCTTGACGGCGGCCTTCGCCTCGGCGACGTCGATGGTCTCGACGACGGCCTCGCCGGCCGTCACCGAGGCAGCCACGGACACCGACGGTGCGACGGTCGCCGCGGGGGCGATGCGCACCGGGGGCTTGGTCTGGGCGACCGGCGTGCGGGTGGTGACCGCCTTGGTCGCGGTGCGCTTGGTGGTGCTCTTGGCCGCGACGCTCTTGCGCTTGGCGCCGGCCGGTTCGGCCGCGCTGACCATGAGTTCCACCCCCTCCTCAATCAGCACCTGGTTGAGGCTGCGCATGACGTTCTTCCACTTGGTGACCGGGATCTGGTCCGCCTCGAACGCGTGGCGCACGTCGTCACCGGCGATCTGCCCCTGGGCCTTGCCCCGCTCGATGAGCGCCAGCAGTGCCGCGGACTCGGCGATCTCGGGGGGAAGCGAACGGGATGTGCTGGCCGACACGAACAACCTCTCGGACGATGAGTGGACACGAACCCGCACCGACCGGCCCGACTGCTCGGGCGGGTGGACGGTGACCGGGGTCTGCAGGACGGCAGCAGCGCCGCGGACCAACACAGCCGAGTGGCTTGTGGTGATATTCCGGAGCTGCTTCCGCTCCGTACACATCGCTGCCGCCCCTCAAGTGTTACGCATGCCCGTCGTGGCGCCCGTCACACCACCCGACGGCCGGTACGGGCTGCCCCGAGCGGCCTATCCGCGGGCACCCGGCGGGGCCTGGACCCGGCGGGCTCCGGTGCGCCGGAGGGGCGGGGCGCCGGAGGGTCGGGGCGCCGAGGGGGGACGTCGGCCGGGCGGAGCGGCGGCTGGGCGGAGCGGCGGGCTCCGGTGCGCCGATGGCCCCTCGGCTGCGCGGGTGGGGCAGCGGAAGGGCCATCCGGTCCGAGCGGCGGTCGGGGTGGACCGCTCAGTGCTCGCGCGGCGCGGGGACGGAGTGCTCGATGTCCGGGTGGACGGTGAGCAGCGCGCGGACGGCGGCCTCGGCGGCGGTGCCGTCGCCGGTGCCGAGCGCGTCCACCAGCCGGGCGTGCAGGCTGACCGCCGACTCGGACGGGCGCTCGCAGGTGGTGCCGGAGCCGCCGGAGACCTGGAGCGCACCGGCCACGATCCCGGACAGGTGCTCCAGCATCCGGTTCCCGGCCATCTGCAGCAGCAGCCCGTGCAGCTCGGCGTCGGCCCGGGAGTAGCTGACCAGGTCGCCCTGGCCGCCGGCCTGGCCCATGATCTCGGTCAGCTCGACCAGGCGGTGCTGGACGTCCTCCCGGCCGTGCCCGGCGGCCAGCCGCGCGGCCAGCGGCTCGATCGCCCAGCGCAGCTCGAACAGCTCGCGGCGCTGCTCGTCGCGCTGCGGGCCGAAGGCGCGCCACTCGATGATGTCGGGGTCCAGCAGGTTCCAGTCGCTCACCGGGCGGACCCGGGTGCCGACGTTCGGCCGGGCCGAGACCAGGCCCTTGGCCTCCAGCACCCGGAGCGACTCGCGCACCACGGTGCGGGAGACCTCGAAGCGCTGGCCGATCTCCTCCGGCACCAGCGGGCGGTCGGCGCCCAGGTCGCCGGAGACGATCATCTGGCCGAGCTGCTGGACCAGCTGGCCGTGCAGGCCGCGGCCGCGGCTGCTGGTGGTCTTCCGACCGACCCGGGCGAGGTCGTTCTCCGCCCCCTCCCAGCGGGGGGCGGGCGGGGTCGGACGGTCGGCGTACGGGAAGCGGTCCAACTCGGAGGCGGAGATCGACTCGGCCTGGCGAGCGGCGGTCACGGTGGGGTGCGCAAGGGTACTCACGTCATCATTTGTCGGCGATCGGCGGAGCCGCCTTGAGCATTCTCCTGAAAAGCACACGAAAGGGTGATCGACCGTGTCTGGATAATTGACTTCTTATCAGTCGTAAATGCGCATAGCGGTCATCCGATGCCGTTTTCCCCACCCGTTCCACCGCCCCCCGCTGTCACACCGTCAGGGCCCTTACGGGCACCGCCTCCCGGCCTCTCCGCCCGGCTCGGGACCGCCCGGGACCGGCCGGCCAATGCCGGGATCCGCCGGAGTCTGCCAGGGTCTGCCGGGGTCTGCCGGGGTCACAGGCTCCGGCGGCGCACCTGGGCCAGCACCGCGGCCAGCACCAGCAGGGCGGCCGGGGCGAGCAGCGCGGCGGCCACCACGCCGTCCAGCGCGCCCGCGGTCCGGTCGGCGGCGCTCCGAACGAAGTCCAGGCCGTACTGGAAGGGCATCAACTCCCGCATCCAGAGCGGCCAGTTGCGGCCGGTGCGGTGCAGCAGCAGGCCGGCGGTGGGCTCCAGCAGGGCGGGCAGCGCGCAGGTCAGCAGGATGCCGACGACGGCGCTGCGCACCAGCGAGGTGATCAGCAGACCGGCCCAGCCGCCCGCCAGCACCAGGGCCGGGAACGCCGCCAGCGGGCGGCCGATCCCGCCCGCCGCGAACGGGGCGCCGGGCAGACCTGACGGGTCGAACAGCGTCGGGGCGTCCACTGCGGCGGGCAGCGCGAGCCACACCGCGAGGGCGTTCACGCCGAGGGTGACCACGGTCAGCAGGAGCGCTGCCGCGCCCACCACCAGCGACTTCGCCAGCAGCGCGGACAGCCGGCGGCCCAAGGTCACCCGCGAGGCGGGCAGGCCGGGCCAGCGGGCCTCGTTGCCGTAGGCCAGCGCGCCGAGCACCGCCGCCGCGAGCGCGGTCAGCGGCAGCGGCAGGGCCGGCACCACCGCCGCGACCGCGCGCACCGCGTCCGCCGTCGCCAACTCCCCGGTGGGCAGCCGGGACGCGGTGAACGCCGCCACTGCCGCGTTCACCGCCACCGCGCCCGCGACCACCACCCACGTGGAGCGCACCCCGCGCAGCCGACGCACCTCACTCGCCATCAACCGCACGGTCACTCACTCCCGTTCTCGTCGTCGGCGGCGCCGCCGTTGGGCGCCGTCCCTCGCGGGTCCGCCGCGCCCGGTTCCCGCGACCGTCCCGCCGGCTCGGCCGGGCGCAGCCCGGTGGCCCCCGCCGACCAGGGGCGCCCCGGCATCGGGCGTACCGGGGCCGGCGGGCGGCCGACTCCCCTGATCCGGGCGGGAGTCAGCAGTTCCGCATCGGTCGGGTTGGCGGACAGGTGCTCCGCCTCGGCCGCGTCCGCCCGCACCCCCCGGTCGCCGTCCCGCACCTCGGCCACCGCCTCGACGGGCCGCGTCTCCGTCGCCCGCGTCCCGGTTGCCCGCGCCCCTGCTGCCCGCGTCTCCGCAGTGGTCGGCTCTGCGGGAGGCGCTGCCGGTCGGCCGAGCGCGGAGGCTCCACGGGGCGCCCGCCTGGTCAGGTCGACGGTCGGGGGCGGTGCCGGTGCCGGTGCCGGTGCCGTCTGGGCGGGGGACGCGGGTGCGGGCACGGACGCGGCCTGGGCCTTGGCCTTGGTCTGGACGGACAGGTCGGGCGCGAGCGCGGCGGCGGCCCAGCGGCCGGCCTGCGGGCCCCGGTGGTCGAACGGGCGCTCCTGCTCCGGCCCGGCCGGGCGGCCGACGGTCGCGGGCCGCGGCGTTCCGGGGGCGGCGGGCGGCTGCCCGGCGGCGTTCCGGTCGGCCGGCTCCCGCTCCGCACCCTCCCGGCCGGTCTCCCCGCCGGTCTCCTCCTGGCGGGCCGCACCCCGGCGGACCGTCCGGACCGACACCTGGCCGAAACGTCCGGAACCGCCGGGCAGCGCGGACGGGTAGGCGACGGCGCGCCGCACCACCCGGTCGGCCAGCTCGTGCAGCAGGATGCCGTTGCGGTAGGCGAGTTCGCCGATCTCGGTGCGGTCGATACCGCTCACCGCGAGGCCGGCGCCGCCGTCCCGCCGGACCTGGCCGCCCTGGGCGGTCAGCAGGTCGGCGAGCCGAGCCATCTGCGGTCCCCGGACCAGGACTTCGGGGTGCGGCCTGGTGCGGCGGAACTCCGCCACCGGCTGGTCGGCGGCCAGTCGGCCGGCCTCCAGGGTGATCACCCGGTCGGCGAGGGCGGCGGCCTCCTCGGGGGCCCGGGTGGTCGTCAGCACGGTGCCGCCGGAGAGCGCGAAGGAGCGCAGGAAGGCCCCGAACCACTCCTCGTTGCTGGGCGACAGGCCCTCGGTGGGGGCGTCGAGCAGCAGCGTGGAGGGGTTTCCGAGCAGTGCGGCGGCCAGGGCGAGGCGGCGGTGCATGCCGGGCGAGAAGGTGCCGATCCGGTGGTCGGCGACGGCGGCGAGCCGGGTCTGCTCCAGCAGGTCGTCGGCTCGGCGGGCGGGGACGCCGACCACGCCGGCCAGCATCCGCAGGTGGGCCCGGGCCCGCTGGCCCGGATGCCCGGCCTCCGGTCGGCCGGTGGGCAGCAGGACGCCGATCTCCCGTTCCGGACGCCGGATCCGCCGGTACGTCCGGCCGTCGAACAGGGTGAGGCCGTGGCCTCGTTCCAGTTCCACCATCAGCCGGAGCGCGGTCGACTTGCCCGCCCCCTCGTCCCCGAGCAGCACGGTGACCATCCCCGGGCGGGCGTCGAACGTCAGGTCCAGCAGGGCGGGAGGACGCCCCCGCCGGTACGCCTTGGTCAGTCCGGTGATCTGGATCATCGCTGCCCGCTCCCTCGCCCGCCGACAGGCCGGGGGTGTCCGCCCGGCCCGAGCCTGCACAGTAGGACGCGGAAGCGGTGAAACCAGGCATTACGGATGGGTCGTGGACACTGTCGGCACCGACCTCACCCGTACAGGGGACAGCCCCGCCGCCGCACTGACGGCTTCCTCACGAGCCGTCACCACCCTTTGGCCGCAACGGACTCGGTTCAGGGCTCGGTCCAGGGCTCGGTTCAGGCCCGGTTCAGGCCCGGTTCAGGATTCGGTTCAGGATTCGGGGCGCAGCATCGGGGGGTTGAGGACGGTGGCGCCGCCGGCGGTGAACAGCTGGGCGGGGCGGCCGCCCTGACGGGTCGTGGTGCCGCCGGAGGGCAGCAGGAAGCCGGGGGTGCCGGTCACCTTGCGGTGGAAGTTGCGCGGGTCGAGCACCACGCCCCACACCGCCTCGTAGACCCGGCGCAGTTCCCCGACGGTGAACTCGGGAGGGCAGAAGGCCGTCGCCAGCGAGGAGTACTCGATCTTCGACCTGGCGCGCTCCACCCCGTCCGCCAGGATCCGGCCGTGGTCGAAGGCGAGCAGTACCCCGTCGTTGGGCTCCGTGCCGAGCAGTTCACTCACCGGGGCCCACCTGGCACTGCTGGCGTCACCGCCCGCGCGGGGCGACGGCAGGTCCGGGGCGAGGGCCAGGTACGCGACGCTCACCACCCGCATCCGAGGGTCCCGCTGCGGGTGCCCGTAGGTGGCGAGCTGTTCCAGGTGCGCCCCGGCGGGGGTCTGCCCGGCCTGGAGGCTGCCCGGCAGCGACTGGGCCCGCAGCCCGGTCTCCTCCGCCAACTCCCGGGACGCCGCCTCGGCCAGGCCCTCGTCCAGCCGCACGAAGCCGCCCGGCAGCGCCCAGTACCCCTGGAACGGGGCCTCGCCGCGCTTCACCAGCAGGGCGCACAGCTCATGGTCGCGCACCGTCAGCACCACGAGGTCAACCGTGACTGCGAACGGGGGGAAGGCCGACGGGTCATAACGCGACATGCGGCCGATCTTAGTCGTCTCTCTGACGATAATCACAGACCACGGCCTCTTCCACCCTCCGGAGCAGGGACTCCCGGCCGGGTGCTCAGCCGGCGGCGAGTTGCAGGAACGACGGCGCCTCCTCCACGACCGCGACGCCGATCCGGCTGACCCGGACCGAGAACGGCTCGCCGGCCACCCGAAGGCCGGTCAGTTCCAGGGCGCCCAGCGGGGCGGTGCTCGCCGGGCGGGTGGCCACCCGCCCGGACGGGACGTCGGGGCGGACGCCCGCCAGCGAGAGCACCAGGTGGACGGCGGCCGCCGCGGAGACCGCGGCCGGACGGCAGGCCGCCGGGTGCGGGACGGGCGGGCAGTCGGCGACCTTCTGCTCGCCGGCGTACATCTCCGGCAGGCGGCCCTCGAAGTGCACGGAAGCCTCCAGCAGGCCCTCCAGCAGTATTTCGGCCTCCCGCTCGAACCCCGCGTCCACCAGGCCGCTGACCGCGAGCGCGGTCTCCTGGATCCGGACCGCGCCGCTGCGGTGGCCGAGCGGGTTGAAGCGGGGGGACTTCGTGCTCAGGGTGCGCAGGCCCCAGCCGCAGTCGAGTTCCGGGGCCACCAGGCGCTGGGCCAGCAGCCTGGTCTGCTCGCGGTCGAGCAGGCCCTCGTGCAGTTCGCCCTCGGCGGCCAGGCCGGGGTCGAAGAGGTGCACCAGGGTGGACGCGATGGCCGGCACCGGCCGGTCCGGGGCCAGCAGGGCGGCGGCCGGGCGGCCGCCGGACAGGTCGTCGATCCAGAACTGCTCGCGGAACCGTTCTCTCAACTCGGCCGCCCAGGAACGCCACTGGGCCGCGCCGGGGCGGTCGAAGGCGTCGAGCAGGTCGGCGCCCTGGAGGGCGGCCCGGTGGGCCTGGGCCTGGACCTCGCACCTGGCCGGTCCGGGGCGCGCGGCGCGCTCCTCCGCCGGGCGGCCGAAGTCGGCGACGAACCCGACCGGGCCGTCCGGACCGTCCACGACCGCCGCCCGCAGCGCGCCGAGCGCCCGCTCCGCCGCCGGGAGCAGCTCGGCGACCTCGGCCCTGGGCATGCCCCAGCGCCAGGCCTCCGCCAGCACCGTGACGAACAGCAGGGTCGCCTCCGTCGCCGTGCAGCTGGCGGGCAGTTCGGGGCCGCCGTGCCGCAGCGGGCCGGGGATCACCCCGTCCATGGTCTGCGCCACCGCCCCGGGCTCGCCGCCGGGCGGGTTCGCCCCGCCGGTCGCGCCGGAGACCTGCCCGGGCACCGGACCGGTGCCTTCCGGAGCCGGCGCGCCGTCAGCCGGGGCGGCCTCGGCCGACCGGGGTGCGGCGGCGGCCTGCGGGGCGGCGTGGTGCTGGCGACGGGCGACCGCCCGCAGGGTGCCGGCGGCGAGCCGGGTGCCGAGCGGCAGGGTCATCCTGGCGGCCCAGAGCGCGTCGGCGGCGGTGAGGCCGAAGCGCCAGGGCGCGCCCGAGGCGGTGTAGAGGTCGGTCGGCCGGTCCGCGTCGGCGAGCAGCAGGCCGCCCAGCGAGTCCAGGGCGCGGGCGACCAGGCGGGTGGCCCGGCGGTCGTCGGCCCGCACCTCGGGCTCGGACCAGGGCAGCGGCACGCCGGGGCCGCGCCCGGTCGGCGGCCGCCCCGTCGACGGGGTCTCCAGCTCCGCGCGGAGGTCGACCGACCAGCGGGCTCCGGGCTGGATCTCCAAGTCCCAGCGCAGCACGCCCGCCCCGGCCAGCACCGCGTGCGGCGAGGGCCGCGCGCTGACGGTGGCCGCCCGGCCCTGGCCGACCCAGCGCAGGCCGGACGACTGGACCTGGCCCGGCAGGTCGGCCGAGCGGCGGCCCGCGGCGATGTCGGTGAGCAGGCCGAGGTCGGTGCCGAGCGCGATCTCCAGCGGCAGCCGGGCCGGGCGGGCGCCCGTGTTGCGGACCGTCACCGTCTCCGCGCCGTCGGCGTGCCGCAGCCGTTCGACCGTCAGCGCCGGATCCGGGTCGAGGTCTCCGGGCACCCGGACCGAGCCGACGAACCTGGCCGCCGCCGTGGACGTCAGGGTGCCCTGGAGCGGGAGCGGCTCCATGCCGCCCAGCCGCAGCTCCATCCGGGCCAGGGTGCGCACGCCGTGCCGGAAGAAGCCGTGCAGGCCCTGGCCGCGCAGCTGGCCGTCCGGCCCGGAGGCCGCCATGCCGGGGGCGTTGACGCACAGGACGTCGTGCGCGGCGGAGGGCTGCGGCCGCGGCGGTGGCAGGTGGCCGGTGGGCCGGGCCGGGCCGGCCGCGGGCGCACCCGCCACCTGCTCCGACCTGGCCCCGGGCGCTGCGCCCGGGGCCGCCTGGTGGTCGGCCCGCGGGGCCGGGGCGCCGCGCCCGGCCGCCGGGTGGCCCGGGGCGGGCCGGGTCACGGTGCCGTACGGCGGGGTGCCGCCGGGCCCGTGGAGCGCGCTCCCGGCGGGGGTGCCGTACGGGGGCGTGTTCGTCGGGGCGGCGTACGTCGGGGCCGCGTACGGGTGGGCGGCGCCCGGCGGGATGCCGAAGGGCGGGGTGCCCGGTGCCTGGGTGCCGGGCAGGGGCGTGCCGTACGGCGGAGCGCCGGGAACCACCGGGCCGGGCCCGGCCGTTGCGGGGACGGGGCCGGTGGGCGTGGGGCCGGTGGGCGTGCCGTACGGAGGTGTGGTCAGGCGGGGTGGCGGAGGAACGGCCGGGCGGCCGGGCGGCGCGGTGGCGGCGCCGGGGGCCGGCGGGTTGGCGGGCGGCAGCGGTTGGGGCGCTGCGTGGGGTGGCCTTGAGTCGGTCACCGGGCTCTCCTCCCCCGGACCGGCCGAGGGCTGCGGGCTCGGTCGGCCGCGAGCGTGATCGATCGCGGACTGTGCTGCTCTGCCGCCGGAACACGCGGCTCCGACTCGGGTCGGACCTGGCCGCCAGTGCTCCGCCCCCGCCGGGGCGACGCTCCGGCCCGGGCTCCGGGGTCGTCCGGGGATCGGCCGCGCCGGGTCGAACAAGGCGTGGCCGGTGCCCCGCACGGTCGGCCCGGGGGTGCCGGTTCGGGTGGCGGCGTTCCGCAGAATGAACGCACCACACCTGCCCCAGGTCACGCCCGCCCGGCGGACGCCCGGTCGGAGGCGGCCGCGAGCCGATGGTTCCTCGGTGCTCCGCGGCCGGCACCCGGAGCGCCCGCTGTGTCGTGGCGCCGTTCGGGGTGCTCCGCACGCGGCGGACGCCCCCCGGCGGCTCCTGTCCGGGGTCAGGATACGGTGCGAGGACGACGACGGACGCACCGGTGACCCCGGCGATCGGCGTCGCGACCCACCTGTGACCAGCTCGCACCTAGGAGTTGCATGTCCTCCCTCAGCCGCATCCCCGGAATCGTCACCACCGATCACGTCTTCCGGGTGCCGCTGGACCACGGTGCTCCCGGGGGCGAGGAGATCGAGGTCTACGCCCGCGAGGTGGTGGCCGCCGGACGCGAGCACGAGGAACTGCCGTGGCTGGTGTACCTGCAGGGCGGCCCCGGCGGGAAGGCCAACCGGCCGCTGGGCCGGGACGGCTGGCTGGACCGGGCACTGGACGACTACCGGGTGCTGCTGCTGGACCAGCGCGGCACCGGCCGCTCGACCCCCGCCAACCGCCAGACCCTGGCCCGGCGCGGCGACGCCCGGCAGCAGGCCGAGTACCTGGCGCACTTCCGGGCCGACTCGATCGTCCGGGACGCCGAACTGATCCGCCGCCAGCTGCTCGGCGCCGACGGCAGGTGGAGCCTGTTGGGACAGAGCTTCGGCGGCTTCTGCACCCTGACCTACCTCTCGCTGGCCCCGGAGCACCTGCGCGAGGCCTTCGTCACCGGCGGCCTGGCCGGCCTGCGCCGCTCGGCGGACGAGGTCTACCGCGCGGCCTACCCGCGCGTCGCCCGCAAGAACGCCGGGCACTACGCGCGCTTCCCCCAGGACGTGGCGGCGGTACGGCGAATCGCGGCGCACCTGGTCGAGCGGCCCGCGACGCTCCCCGACGGCGGGACGCTGACCGTGCGGGCGTTCCAGGCGCTGGGCATCCTGCTGGGCGGCGGCTCCGGCTCCTCCGTCCTGCACTACCTGCTGGAGGAGGCCTGGGTGGAGGGGCCGGACGGGCCGGAGCTCTCCGACACCTTCCTGGCCGGGGCGCAGTCGCACCTGTCCTTCGCGCAGAACCCCCTGTACGCCGTCCTGCACGAGTCGATCTACGGGCAGCGCTCGGTCGACGCCGGGGCCACCGGCTGGGCGGCGGAGCGGGTGCGCGAGGAGTTCCCCGAGTTCGACGCGGAGGCGGCGCTGGCCGGGGACGGACCAGTGCTGCTCACCGGCGAGATGATCCACCCCTGGATGTTCGAGACCGACCCGGCTCTGCGGCCGCTGCGCGAGACGGCGCAGCTGCTGGCGGAGCGCACCGACTGGCCCGACCTGTACGACCTGCCGCGCCTGGCGGCGAACCAGGTACCGGTGTACGCGGCGGTGTACCACGACGACATGTACGTGGACACGGCGCATTCGCTGGAGACCGCGGACGCGGTGGCCGGTACCGGGGTCTGGGTCACCAACGAGTGGGAGCACGACGGGGTGCGGGTCGGCGGCCGGGCGGTGCTGGACCGGTTGATCCGGATGGCCCGCGGCGAGGTCTAGCCCGGCACCGGCGCCCCGCGGCCGCGGGTCGGGGGTTCGCATGTCAGTCTCCGATCGCGTGTCGGCTTCGGTGCGCCCGGACCTGCCGGACGCGGGCGACCGCCGGAACGGCACGGTGGGGGCGCGGGCGGTGCCCCCGGTCGGACCGGACGGCTGCGGCTGACGGCCCGTCGGCCGGAGCGGCCGGCCGATCGCCGCCCGGCCCCGGTTCGTTCGGGGCCGGCTCGTCCGGCCCCGGCCCGCCCGGCCCGGAACCGGCAGGCTCGGAACCGGCGGGCCCCGGAGCAGCGGGCCCGGAAGCGGCGGGCCCGGAAGCGGGCCCGGAAGCGGCAGGAACCACCGGGGTTGCCCCTGGCGGGAGTTCCGGCGGGGGCGGGAACTCCCCGTCCCGCAGTCTGGCGGCGCGCTCGCGCCGGATCACCCGCAGCAGGGCGTCCGGGGAGATGCCGCAGTTCAGTGATTCGTAGAGGAGTTGGGCCAGGGTGTAGCCCGGCTCCAGTTCGAGCGCCCTGGCCAGCACGACCCGGGCCGTGGCCGAGTCGTCGGCCAGCCAGGACGTCCAGGCCATCAAGGTCATCGGTGGGACGGCGAGGTGCTCGAACGGGTCGACGCAGCGTTGGATCAGGAACCGCCACAGCCGTTGGGCGGCGGCGAGTTCGTCCGGTTCGGCGTACTCGGCGGCGCGGTCGCGGCCGAGTTTGTCCTGCATGCCGATCAGCAGTCTGGCGGTGCGGGCGGTGTCCAACTCGCGGGCGCCGGCGCGGAACTCGGCCATCGCCTCGGCCAGCAGCCCGGCGGTGCGCCGGACGGCGGCGGCCCGGCCGCCGGGGCCGGCCAGTTCGCGGATGAACGGCGGCCCGGCGTCCTCCAGGGCGCGGCGCTGCGCCTCGCAGCCCGGCGGGCCGATCGGGGCCAGCCCGGCCACGATCGCCTTGCGGCTGCCCCGTGGGGCAAGCCCCGCGAAGGTCGCCGCCACGGCGAGCGGGCTCGGCTGGTGGGCCGCCCGGACCGGGGTGCCCTCCGGCGGGCAGCAGTCGGCCCCGGTGCACAGGAAGGACCACCAGCGGCCGGCGGAGACGCACAGCGACTCCTTGACGACCACCTGCTGGGCCTGGAAGGCCCGGGCCAGCGCGGCCGCCAGCGGGCGGAGCCGCGACAGCACGGCGTGCCCGGCCTCCGGCGTGCGGGCGTCCCCGGCGGGATCCCGGCACAGGTACAGCAGGACTTGGACGGGCCGGCGGTCGCGCTGTTCGGACAGCTCGATCAGCAGCCGGGCGGATTCCTCGGCGGTGCGCTCCCAGTCGGCGGGGTCCTCCGGGATGTCGATCCGGATCACCCCGCCCTGGTCGAGCCCGGCGCCCTGCAGGCCCACCGCGACGATGCTGTCGTCGGGGAAGAAGCCCAGCAGGTAGGGGAGCATCTCCGCCATGTCGGCGGGGCCGCGCAGCCGGACCGGGAGGTGGCCGGGGTGCGGGGCGGGGGTGGTGGCGCGGTCGTCTGCGGTCATGGCGGAAGCTTGGACCGGATCGCGCCGGACCGCGGAGAATTCGTCCGACCCTGTGGATAAATCGGGGGGTTCAGCATCTCCTCCCCCGAATGGCCTACATTTCACAGTTTCCACGGCGATTCGTCGGCCTATCAACCGATGAACGCCACTCTGTCCACAGGGCGCCATTCGCGGTCCGTCCGTGCCGCACGGTATCCATGACCCATGCAGACGCGCGAACTCCACCCGACCACTCCCGCCGACCGCGACGCCGTCCGGGCCGCCGCGGAAGCCGTGCTGCGCGACCTGGCCGGCCCGGGCGCCACCCTGCGCGAGGACCAGTGGCGGGCCATCGAGGCACTGGTGGTGGACAGTCGCCGGGCCCTGGTGGTCCAGCGCACCGGCTGGGGCAAGTCCGCCGTCTACTTCATCGCCACGGCCCTGCTGCGCGCCCGCGGCGCCGGGCCGACGGTGATCGTCTCCCCGCTCCTCGCCCTGATGCGCAACCAGGTCGACTCGGCCGCCCGGGCGGGCATCCGCGCCCGGACGATCAACTCGGCCAACCCCGAGGAGTGGTCGGAGATCCAGCAGGAGGTCGCCGACGGCCTGGTCGACGTCCTCCTCGTCAGCCCGGAGCGGCTGAACAACCCCGACTTCCGCGACCACGTGCTGCCCAAGCTCGCCGCCTCCACCGGCCTGCTGGTGGTGGACGAGGCGCACTGCATCTCCGACTGGGGGCACGACTTCCGGCCCGACTACCGGCGGCTGCGCACCATGCTCGCCGAGCTCTCCCCCGGTGTCCCGGTGCTGGCGACCACGGCGACCGCGAACGCCCGGGTCACCGCGGACGTCGCGGAGCAACTCGGCACCGGCGCGGGGGACGCGCAGGCCCTGGTGCTGCGCGGGCCGCTGGACCGGGAGAGCCTCAGCCTGGCGGTGCTGCCGCTGCCCGACCCGGCGCACCGGCTGGCCTGGCTCGCCGACCACCTGCCCGACCTGCCCGGCTCCGGCATCGTGTACACCCTCACGGTGGCCGCCGCCGAGGAGGTCACCGAGTTCCTGCGCGGGCGCGGCTACCAGGTCGCCTCCTACTCCGGGCGGACCGAGGACGCGGAGCGCCGCGAGGCCGAGTCGGCGCTGCTGGAGAACCGGGTCAAGGCGCTGGTCGCCACCTCCGCCCTGGGCATGGGCTTCGACAAGCCCGACCTCGGCTTCGTGGTGCACCTCGGCTCGCCCAGCTCCCCGATCGCCTACTACCAGCAGGTCGGCCGGGCCGGCCGCGGCGTGGACCGGGCCGAGGTCCTGCTGCTGCCGGGCCGGGAGGACGAGGCGATCTGGCGGTACTTCGCCTCGATCGGCTTCCCCGCCGAGGAGCAGGTCCGCCGCACGCTGGACGCGCTGTCCGGGGCGGGCCGCCCGCTCTCCACCGCCGCCCTGGAAACCTCGGTCGACCTCCGCCGCACCCGGCTGGAGACCATGCTCAAGGTGCTCGACGTGGACGGCGCGGTCCGCCGGGTGCGCGGCGGCTGGGAGTCCACCGGCGAGCCGTGGCAGTACGACGCCGCGCGGTACGCCAAGGTCGCCCGGGCCCGCGAGGCCGAGCAGCAGGCGATGCGGGAGTACGTGGCCACCGAGGGCTGCCGGATGGAGTTCCTGCGCCGCCAGCTCGACGACCCCGAGGCGGCCCCGTGCGGCCGCTGCGACCGCTGCTCCCCGCCCCGGCACTCCGCCGAGGTCTCCACCGGGGCGCTGGACGCGGCCCGGGCCGCGCTCGGCCGTCCCGGCGTCTCCTTCGAGACCAGGCGGATGTGGCCCACCGGCATGGAGTCCCTGGGCGTCCCGCTCAAGGGCCGGATCCCCCCGGCCCAGCAGGCCGAGCCGGGGCGCGCCCTGGGCCGGCTGTCCGACATCGGCTGGGGCGGCCGCCTGCGCTCGCTGCTGGACGAACGCTCCCCGGACGGGCCGCTGCCGCGCGAGGTGCTGGACGCGATGGTCGGGGTGGTCGCGGACTGGGCCAAGGGTCCCGGCGGCTGGGCCGGGCCGGCCGGCCCGGAGGGCGACCGGCTCGCCCGCCCGGTCGGGGTGGTCGCGCTCGACTCCTCCACCCGGCCCCAGCTGGTGTCCGACCTGGCCGGCGGCCTGGCCTCGATCGGCCGGATGCCGCTGCTCGGCCGGGTCGAGTACGCCACCGGGGAGCCGCCGCACGGCCCGCGCAGCAACAGCGCCCAGCGGCTGCGCTCGGTCGCCGGGGCCCTCACCCTCTCGCCCGGCCTCGCCGAGACGCTGGCCGCCGAGCCGGGCCCGGTCCTGCTGGTCGACGACCTGGTCGACTCGGGCTGGACGCTGACGGTCGCCGCCCGGCTGCTCCGCCAGGCCGGAGCCACCGCCGTGCTCCCGCTCGTCCTCGCCGTCCGGGGGTGAGGCCGGCCGGGGAACGGGAAACGGAAAACACGGACCGGGAACAGGAGAAGGCGGACAGCGGGCGGCGGACGACGGACAGGGCGTGCGGGCGCCCCCGGGGGCACGGAAGGGGGCGTACACCGGAACGTTTCAGGCCGTACACCCCACGCTCATCGGACGGTCAGCCGAATGGCCCCGTCGAGGGCGTGGCACATATCCGGCAGAAGCAGGGATTTCGGGCTGCGCTCGTCATTTCATCATTGCCGCTCGGACTGCTCTCGCCCGAGAATTGGAAGGTATCCAATACCCGGTCCGTCGGACCCGGTCTTCGGCGTACGCTCGCGCGCCCCAGGGGGCGCGGGCTCGGGAAGGAGGATCGTGATCAACGGCATCGACCGAGGTCCTTCCCGCTGCAACGGCCACCGGAGCATCACCCTGCCGGAGTGGCAGGACCACGGCGTGCCCCTGCTCCGGGCGCCCCGCGAGTTCGTCACCGAACTGCACCAGCGGCACCTCCCGCAGCCGGGCACCACGGTGGTCGCGGTGCTGAACGCCGAGCACCGGGTGGCGGCGTCCGCCTCGTTCGGCGTCCGGCCGCAGTTCAGCGACGGGTGGGACCACCGCAACGCGCTGCTCGGCCACCTGCGGCGGATCACCCCGCACGACCTGAAGCGCCACCGTCCCAGCCGCACCGCCGTCCTGCTGCGCTGCCGCGAGGGCGGTCCGGACTGGACCGAGCAGGACGGCGCCTGGATGTGGGCGCTGCGCGCCGCCGCCGAACTGCACGGGCTGCGCTGCGGCTCGTACCTGACGCTCACCCCGGCCGGCTGGCAGTCCCTCGGCGACGGCCGGCGCGGGCGCAACCCGCACTCCGGCTCGTGGACGCTCGGTCCGGTCCACACCGTCACCGAACTGCCGCCGCGCATCCGGCGCGACACCCCCTCCGCACCGTCCGGAGCGCCGCTGTCCGAGGCACTGCCGGCCCAGCAGCCGCCGGTCGCCCCGGTCACCTCACTGAGCGCGCTGCGCGCGCTGGAGGGCGCCCACGACGACCGGCCCGTCCGCCGCACCGCCGCCCGCTGACCGGACGGGGACGCGGAGACCCGGACTCGGCGGGCAGGCAGACAGCCAGACAGCCAGACAGCAGGTGGTCAGGCAGGCAGGCGACGCACGGACGCAAGCCCGCCGCCCCGCCGCCCGGCGCCAGGCCGGTCCGCGGTGCCGGGCGGCACCACGGACGGCCCGCCGCTCAGGCGAACAGCGGGGCGACGGTCTCCGTCCCGCCGCAGACCACCAGGAGCTCCGCGGCCCGCTCCAGCGCCTTGCGCGCCGCTGCGGCCACCCGCTCCGAGCGGTCCTCGTTGACCACCAGGACGACCACGTCCCGGCGGAGGCTGCGCGTCGTGGCGGCGTCGGCGTAGAACACGTCGCCGCCGTCGGCGAGCTGCGCCCAGTAGCGCTCCTCGCCGAAGCTGAACTCGTGCTGCTGCCAGGGGTGCGCCGCACCGACCGTCAGGACCAGCACGTCGCCGGGGCGGCGGCCGGACTCCAGCAGTGCGTCGACCGCCTCGTCGGCACGGTCGATCGCCTCGGCTGCGGCGGCGGGCAGGAGTTGGACGTCCGGCCGGCCGGGGCTCGGCGCGGGGCCGGGCTTGGGACGGGCCGGGGGCCGCGGGCCGGGGACCGGGCGGTCGGCACGGGGCGGAGCGGGGCGCGGCGGGCCGGGGCGGGGGCCCGGGACCGGAGCGGCGACGGCGGTGGAAGAAGGCATACGGGGGGCAGGTGCGTCCGACTTGTGGGGAAGGGGAACGCCGGGGCCCGGGATCGTCTCGTGAATCTCCGGCTCCTCGGGGAAGACAGGCATACCCGGATTCCTATCAAACGCCGGTCGGATGCGCACGGGCACCCCACCACTTGGGAGGGTGGGGCGCTGTGCGCACGGCGGCGTGGACGCCCCGGCGACGGGTGGACGAATCCTGACGAACCGTCAGGAACCGGTGCCGCCGGACACCGGGAACGGCCCACGGGGGCGCGGTCGGCGAGGTCGGCGAGGTCGAGAAATCCTCAGAAACCGAGGGAGAGTTGCTCGCCGGTGTCGACCGGGATGCGCTGCCGCTTGAGGTGGCTCCAGCGCGGCAGCGCGTCCAGGTAGGACCAGGACAGCCGGTGGTGCTCGGTGGGGCCGAGCTCCTCCAGGGCGGCGCGGTGCGTCGTCGAGGGGTAGCCGGCGTTCTCCCCGAAGGCGAACGCCGGGTGGTCCGCGCCGAGTTCGGCCATCAGCGCGTCCCGGCGGACCTTGGCCAGCACCGAGGCGGCGGACACGCAGACGCAGGACTGGTCGCCCTTGATCACCGTGCGGACCTTCCAGGGGCCGCCCAGGTAGTCGTGCTTGCCGTCCAGGATCACCGCGTCGGGCCGCACCGGCAGTTGCTCCAGCGCGCGCAGGGCGGCCAGCCGGAGGGCGGCGGTCATGCCGAGGTCGTCGCACTCGCGGGCCGAGGCGGACCCGATCGCGTACGCCGTCACCCACCCCTCCAGGACGGGGGCGAGCGCGCCGCGGCGCCGCTCGGTGAGCAGTTTGGAGTCGGTCAGCCCCTCCGGCGGGCGGCGCAGGCCGGTGACGGCGGCGCCGACCATGACCGGCCCGGCCCAGGCGCCCCGGCCGACCTCGTCCAGCCCGGCCACCACCCGGGCGCCGGCCCGGTGCAGGGAGCGCTCCACGCTGTGGGTGGGGGGGTCGTACGGCATCGGGAGGGTTCCGTTCACTGGGGCGGGCGCGCGGGGCTCTTGGCTCCCTCAGCGTACGCCGCCGCGCCGGTGCCCCGGCCGGACGGCCGGGGGCGGCCCGGGCCACGGGTGCGTGGCCCGGGCCGCCCCCGGAGGTGTCACTCGACGGTTCAGTAGGTGCCGTACAGCGAGTACACCAGGTTGTCCTTCACCGCGGTGCCGAAGCTCGCCGGGAAGGTGCCGAACGGGACGGACGCGCTGCTGTAGGCGCCCGAGCCGGCCGGGCCCGAGCTGTAGTGCATGTTGTTGACGGTGGAGCTGGTGCCGTTCGAGTTGTAGATCACCCAGTACGTGGTGTTGGCCGCCAGCGTGTAGGTGATCGGCACGCCGTTCCAGGAGTTGGCGCTCAGCGTGCCGACCGAGCTGGTGGCCAGCAGGGCGTCCGGCGAGCCGGCGTTGTCGCTGTAGACGGCGATCTGGAACTGGTTGTTGGGCGCCGCGCTGGTCTGCCCGGTGTGCACGTTGAGCGAGGTCAGCGCGATGGCGGAGGCTCCGGTGGTGATCTTGGAGCCGTTGAGGTGGTTGGAGTCGGTGTCGTCGAGCTGGTTGCCGACGGCGCTGTTGCCGATGGTCTGCGGCGGCGCGCCGGCGGTGGTGAAGGCCGCGGTGTAGGCCGCGGTCTGGGCGTTGCCCGCCAGGTCCTTCACGTTGGCGACGCTCAGCGTGTAGCCGGTGCTGAGCGAGAGCGCGGCGCTCGGGGTGAAGGTGACGGTGTTGGTCGCCTGGTCCAGGGCGACGGTGCCGGGCACCGCGGTGGAGCCGGCGGTGGTCTTCAGGGTGACGTTGGTGCCGTTGACGGTGCTCGCCTGGACGGGCTCGCCGAAGGAGGCCTTGACCGGGGCGGTGGCCGGGACGCCGGTGGCGCCGTTGGCCGGCACCGAGCCGGTGACGGTCGGCGCGGTGGTGTCGGTGCCGTACGTCGCGGTGTAGGAGCCGACGGTGCCGTCGAAGAAGGCGTACGCGATGCCGTGGATGGTCTCGATGCGGTAGTTGACGGTGGTGGTGCCCCGCTTGACGGCGGTGAGCGTGCCGGCCGCCGAGTTGACCGGGACCATCGCGCGCAGGCCGTTGGCGCCGCCGGTGATGCCGAAGCTCAGCGCGTTGCCGCTCCAGGCCATGCCGGAGAACGCGGAGCCGTTGCGGGCGTCCAGCCAGTTCAGCAGCTGGCGGCCGGAGACGACGGGGGCGCCGTGCGCCTTGGCCGAGGCGATGACCTGGTCGGAGGCGGTGGAGGCGGCGTAGTCGGTGTGGATGTTGGCGGTCAGGACGGTGTAGTAGCCCTTGGAGTTGTAGGCGTTGTCCAGCAGCGTGTTGACGGTGGAGGGCATGGACTGCCCGGACTCGTCGGTGAGCTGGGTGGTGGCCTGGTACTCGTTGATGGTGCTGCCGTCGGCGTCCGCGTACTTCATCGGCAGGCCGGTGCCGTTGAAGTAGCCGGGCCGGTCCTGCACGAAGCCGGCCGGGTAGTAGTAGTAGTCGGTGTCCAGCCGGATGCCGTTGGCGAGCTTGGTCTTGGCCTGGGTCGCCCAGTCGTCCCACTCGACGCAGTGGGTGCGGGTGCTGTCCGGGTTGGGCAGCGAGGCGTACTTGGCCTTCCAGGCGCCGAGCTGGGTGGAGTAGACGTTCTGCAGGTCGGCGGGGGTGCCCCACGGGGTGCAGTTGGTGGTGACGTGCACGCCGATCTCGAAGCCCTGGTCGGAGTAGGCCTTGGCCTGGGCGTCGGTGATCGGGTCGTCGGTGTAGATGTAGGACGAGGCGCGCACGCACTCCCAGTCGGCGACGCTGCAGCCGACCGGGCTCTGCGCGACGTAGCCGTCGAAGCGGCCGCCGGTGCCGCCGATGCCGTGGTCGTCACCGGTCATCACGACGACGGCCTTGACGTCCCGCGGGAAGTACCAGAACTTCGGCAGCGGCTTCTTGCTCGCGTCCATGGTGGTGATCAGGTTGGCGAGCAGGCGCTGCTGCTCGTCGGCGATCGGGATCTGCGCCTTGTCGAGGTTGTTCCAGTTGAGCTGTCCGCCGGTGCCGAAGAACATCTCGCTGGCCTCGATGCCGTCGACGTTGTCGCGCTGCCGGCCGCCCCAGGCGGCGTTGCCCTGGCGGGTCTGCACGACGGACTTGGCGAGGTCGAAGGTGAACGCGGCGGCCTGGCCGGTGCCGGCGGCGCGCAGCGTGACGGCCGGGTTGGCGGTGGCCACCGCGGTGTCGCTGTACAGGGTGGCGACGGCGGTGGCGCCGTTGAGGGCGTACTTGTCGGCGGTGCCGTGGAAGCCCATGGTGTCGGAGGTCAGTCCGGTGCCGGGCGCCGCGGTGGTGTCGATCTTCAGGTAGGCGTCGGCCAGCGTGTCGGTGGTGGCGGTGAGGCCGAGCAGCCCGGCGAGCTGCTTGTCGGGGCGCATCGCGACGAGCCGTCCGCCGCCGTTCACCCAGGTGCTGAACATGGTGGTCTGGGCGGCGGTCAGCTGGTTCTCGGCCAGCAGCACCACGTCGTACGAGTTGAGCGTGGTCGCGGTGACGGTGCTCAGGTCGGCGGTCTTGTAGTAGTTCAGGCCCTCGGACTTGAGGATCTCGCCGTAGTACGAGGTGTACGGGTTGGCCGGGTTGGTGACCAGCAGGATCGGGCCCTCGTTGCCGGGGCCGCCGCCGGGCGTGCCGCCACCGCCGCCGGACGGGGTGTAGGTGGCGTAGATCGAGTAGTTGAGGTTGCCGGTGGAGACGGCGCCGAAGCTGCTGGGCCAGGTGCCGAAGGCGGTGCCGCCGGTGGAGTAGCCGCTCTGGCCGCCGGTGGCGTAGTTCAGGTTGTTGACCGCGGCGGAGACGCCGTTGGAGTTGTACGCCAGCCAGTACGGCGTGTTCGGCGCGAGGGCGGCGGCGACCGGCAGGGTGTTCCAGGCGTGCGCGGTGAGCGTGCCGGAGGCGGAGGAGCCGAGCAGCGGGCCGGGCTTGCCGGCCACGTCGCCGTACACCGCGACCTGGTACTGGTCGTTGGGCGTGGCGCCGACGGCGCCGACGTACACGCTGACGCTGTTGACGGCGCCGCCGCTGGAACCCGTCACGAAGCGGGACGTGTTGATGTAGTTGGAGTCACCGGAGTCGGTGGCGGTGCCGGTGGTGTTGTTGCCGAGGACCGCGGTGGTGTCCGCGTGCGCCGCGGGCGCCACCATCAGTCCGCTCGCCGCGAGCAGGCCCACCAGCAGCCCGACGATTCGTTTTCTGAGCCTCACGCCAACCCCCCAAGGTCGGATGACCGGATTAACGGCAGAAGTGCCGCCCTCCGTCCTACCCGCTCCGACCCCGGCGCGTCCGCAGAACCCTCACATCACGACCACGACTTCCGGCCATCCGGAAGCCGGACGCTCCGCATCCGATCGTTCTGTCCGCGCACGTTCAAGAATCATCGGACCTGGCCCGGATCAGCCCTTCACCGACCCGGCCAGCAGCCCGCGGACGAAGTACCGCTGCAGGGCGAAGAACACCGCCAGCGGGACGATCATCGACAGGAAGGCGCCCGCGCTAAGCAGCTCCCAGCGGCTGCCGTTGGAGCCGGACAGCTGGGCGAGGCGGGAGGTGATCGGCGCGACGGTCGGCTTGCCGCCGGCGAAGGTGAGCGCCACCAGCAGGTCGTTCCACACCCACAGGAACTGGAAGATGGCGAACGAGGCCAGCGCCGGAGCGCTCAGCGGCAGCACGATCGACCGGAAGATCTTGAAGTGCGAGGCCCCGTCCACCACCGCCGCCTCCATCAGGTCGCGCGGCAGCTGGGCGATGAAGTTGTGCAGCAGGAAGATCGCCAGCGGCAGCGCGAACATGGTGTGCGTCAGCCAGACCGGCAGGTAGCTGTCCTGCAGGTTGAGCGCCGGGATCACCGTCACCGACCCGAGGTGCGCGCCGCTGGAGAACAGCCGCAGCAGCGGGATCAGCGACATCTGCAGCGGCACCACCTGCAGCGCGAAGACCACGAAGAAGAGCGTGTCGCTGCCCTTGAACCGCACCCAGGCCAGCACGTACGCCGCCATCGCGGCCAGCACCAGCGGGAAGACCGTGGCCGGGATCGCGATGGCCGCCGAGTTGACCAGGTACGGCATCAGGCCGCCGGAGGTGCCGAAGGTGTTGTCGAACAGCACCGAGCGGTAGTTCTCCAGCTCGAAGTCGGGGTGGACGAACGCCTCCCACCAGCCGGTGGAGGCCACGTCCCCCTTCGGGCGCAGCGAGGTGACCAGCAGGCCGACGGTCGGGATGGTCCACAGCACGGTGACGGCGATCACCAGGGCGCTGGCCAGCGGGGAGCTGAACGCCCGGCGGACGGCCTTGGCCGGGGGCAGGTCGGGGCGGGCCGCCCCGCCCGGCCCGGGCCCGGGGGCGGCGGCCTTGTCGAGGGTGGGCTCGGCGCTCATCGGGTCGCACGCTCCTTGCGCAGCAGGGCGATGTTGTAGACCACCAGGGGGGCCACCGCGAGGAACAGGATCACCGCGAGGGCGCTGCCGCGACCGGTGTTGTACTGCTCGAAGCTCTGCGAGTACATCTCGTTGGCCAGCACCTGGGTGCCGAAGTTGCCGCCCGTCATGGTGCGGACGATGTCGAAGGCCTTCAGCGTGATGATCATGATGGTGGTGAGCACCACCACCAGCGTGGTGCGGATCATCGGAATGGTGATGTGCAGGAACAGCCGCGCCCCCGAGGCGCCGTCGAGCCGGGCGGCCTCGGTGATCTCGTCCGGGATGGCCTTGATCGCGGCGGACAGCACCACCATGGCGAAGCCGGTCTGCACCCAGACCATGGCGGACATCAGCAGGAAGTTGTTCAGCGGCTGGGACAGGATCCAGTTCGGCGGGTCGTCCCAGCCGAGGGTGACCGCGATCTGGCTGAGCAGGCCGACCTGGTTCTGACCGGCGCCGCGCGACTCGTACAGCAACTTGAAGATCAGCGAGGCGGCCACCAGCGAGACCGCCATCGGCATGAAGATCAGCGACTTGTAGATCGCCTGGCCCCGCATCCGGTCGACCAGCAGGGCCAGCAGCAGGCCGAGCCCGGTGGCCGCGACCGGGGCGACCACCAGCCACAGCAGGGTGTTCAGCAGCACGTCGTGGATCTGCGAACTGGTCGCCGCCCAGCCGTAGTTCCTGCCGCCGACGAACTTCGCCGCGTCGGAGTCGTAGAAGCTCAGGTAGACGGTGCGCAGCAGCGGCACCACCAGGCCGACGAGCAGCAGGACGGCCGCGGGGCCGAGCATCAGCGCGACCGCCAGCGGCCGGGAGAAGCGTCCGGTGGCCCGGCCCGCCGCGAAGAACACCGCGAGCAGCAGGCCGAGGAAGCCCAGTACGGCGCCCGCGGTGTTGCCGAACTTGATCGCCGCGTCCTGCCACAGCGAATCGGCGAGGTGGAGCGCCGGCCCGGCGAGCCGGGTGTCGGTGGGCATGCGGAGGGTCCTTCCTCGGGGCACGGGAGGGGCAGCGCGGGTGCACCCGCGCTGCCCGGTGGCGTCCGGTTACTGCGGCCAGGCCGCGTCGATGTCGCCCGCGGTCTTCTGGATGGACTGGCCCTCGGCGAACCAGGCGGTCAGCGCCTTCCACTCGGCGCCGGCGCCGACGGCGGCGGGCATCAGGTCGGAGGCGTCGAACCGGAAGGTGGCCGCGGGGTCGGTCAGCGACTCGGCGGAGAGCTTGTCGATCGGGTCGGTGTACAGGCTCTTGTCCACGCCCTGGTTGGCGGAGACCCAGCCCGGGGAGGTCTTGACCCGGCTGCCGGCCCACTCCGAGGTGGACAGGTAGTTCTGCACGGCCTGCACCTCGGGCCGGTCGGAGAACGCGGTCAGGAACTCGCCGCCGCCCTCGACCGGGCTGTGGACCTGCGGGTTGACCGCGGGCAGCTGGAAGGCGAAGACGTCGCCGTCCGGCCCGATGTTCGTGCCCTTGGGCCACTGCGCGCGGTAGAAGGACGCCTGCTGGAGCATCGCGCACTTGTTGCTGAGGATCGGGGCGCCGGCGTCCTGGAAGGTGGTGGTGGCGATCGTCTTGACGTCGCCGATGCCGCCGTTGACCCAGGCCGGGTTCTGCATCCAGTCGGCGACGGTCTTCATCGCGGTGGTGATCTTCTCGTCGGAGAACTTCACCTTGTGGCTGATCCACTGGTCGTAGACCTCGCCGCCGTAGGAGCCGAGGACGATCTCCTCCAGCCAGTCGGTGGCCGGCCAGCCGGTGGCGGTGCCGGAGCCGATGCCGCCGCACCAGGGCTTCGTCTCGCCGCCGGCGCGGGCGATCTTGTCGCTGAGCGCGACCAGGTCGGCCCAGGTCTTCGGGACCTCGTAGCCGGCGGCCTTGAACGCCTTGGGCGAGTACCAGACCAGCGACTTCATGTTGGCGCTCATCGGCGCCGCGTAGAAGGTGCCGTTGACCGAGCCGTACTCCTTCCAGACCGGCGACCACTTGCTCTCGTTGTCGACGGTCTGCTGCGGCGGCTTGACCACCTTGCCGGACTTCACCATCTGGGCGAGCAGGCCGGGCTGCGGGATGATCGCCAGGTCGGGGGCGTTGCCGCCGGCCACCCGGACCGGGAGCTGCGACTCGAAGTCGTTGGAGCCCTCGTAAACGATCTTGATGCCCGTACAGTTGCTGAACTCGGCCCAGGACTTCTCCAACGAGTCCGACTCCGGGGAGAGGATCGAGGCGTACATCGACACCTTGGTCCCGGAGTGGCCCGAGTACGCCTGGTACTTGGCGCAGTCACCCGTCATGGCGGCGGCCGAACCGCCCCCACCGCCCCCGCCGTCGGAGGAGCTGTTGGAGCAGGCGGCGGTCAACGCCAGTGCCAGGACGGCCGGTACGGCGAGGAGCCGGCGGCGTCCGGTGGTCAGGGGGGTGGTCAATGCGGTCTCCTTGCCAGGGCATGGACATGCCAGCCGTAAGACAGAACAACACTGCGCTGTACCGGAGATGTGGATCTGTACCCAGCGATCGCTGGCTCAAAGACGTTAACTCACCGGTACCCCCAGGCCAAGGAGCGCGTTCGACCTTCATCGGGCAGCGCCCCAGTTGTGACCACTCCGTGTTATGGGGCGCTAGGAAGCCTCCCGCAGGCCGCCCACCAGCGAGGCTTCCGTCGCGCGCTCCAGTTCGGCCAGGTCGGCGCCCTGTTCGCGCAGCACCCGGACGGCCACCCCGCCGCCCTCGCGGAGCAGGCCGAGCAGCAGGTGGCCGGTCTCGATCCGGCGGGCCCGCTGCCCGGTGGCCGCGCGCAGGGTCAGCACCATCACCCGGCGGCCGCGGTCGGTGAACCGGGGGCCGCTCCAGCGGGAGCGGCGGGCGGGCGGCGGGCCGTCCAGCGCGCCCGGCCCGAACCGGGACTCGACGGCCGCCCGGACCGCCGCCAGGTCGATGCCGATCGCGGCCAGCGCGGCGGCGTCGCGCTCCGGGTCGGTGCCGCCCAGGGCGCGGAGCACCGCGCGCCGCCCGCCCTCCAGGTCGAGGCCGGCGCGGCCGAGCAGTTCGGCGGCCGGGTCCTGCGGCTGGGCGAGCAGGCCGAGCAGGAGGTGCTCGGTGCCCAGGTGGTCGTGGTCCATCCGCCGCGCCTCCTCGCCGGCCAGCGTGACCGCGCGGCGGGCCTCCGTGGCGAACCGTTCGAACATGTCAGTCCCCTCCCTGTGCGGTCGCCCGTCGGGCGTGCTTCTTGTGCACGGCCTGCCGGGTGACCCCCAGGCAGACCGCGATCTCGTGCCAGGACCAGCCCCTGCGGCGGGCGTTGCCGACCTGGAGGTCCTCCAGCCGGTCGGCCAGGTCGCGCAGGGCCCGGACGGCGCGCAGGCCGGTGGCCGGGTCGTCGTCGCTCGCGTCGGCCGCGAGCCGTGTCGTCTCGCTCATGGTGTCAACATAGGTTGACGACGCGGGTGGCGTCAACCCCGGTTGACACGCAGGGCGGACGGTCAGGCCGGGTACCGCTCCGCCAGGAACTGCGCGAAGGTGGTCCGGCCCGCCGGGTGCGCCGGCACCAGGTTGCCGCCCGCCCGCAGCGCCCGCCCCGCCCCGCCCGGCAGCGGCGCCCGCAGCACCGGGCGCCGCCGCCCCCGGGCCCGCAGGAAGTCCGCCGCCAGCGCCTCCACCGGACGCACCTGCGGCCCGCCGAAGTCGTCCGTCCGCCCGGCCGGACCCGCCTCGACCAGCTCCACCACCCGCTCCGCGACGTCCCGCACGTCCACCGGCTGGAACGACACCCCGCGCGGCACCAGCAGCACCGGCGCCTTCGACAGGCCCTCCAGCACCCGCGCCACCAGGTCGTGGAACTGGGTGGCCCGCAGCACCGTCCACCCCAGGCCGGACTCCGCCACCAGCAGCTCGCACTCCGCCTTCGCCCGGTAGTAGCCGAACGGCACCCGGTCCACCCCGACGATCGACACGTACAGCAGGTGCGGGGCCCCGGCGGTCCGGGCCGCCTCCACCAGGCGGCGGGTGGCCGCGACGTCCCGCCCGCCCTTGGTGGTCGCGCAGTGCACCACCGTCCCGGCGCCGGACAGCGCCGCCTCCACCCCGCGGCCGGTCACCAGGTCGCCCACCGCCCAGCCGTGCTCCCCCGGCGTGTGCGCCTGCCGGCTCAGCACCCGCACCGGGCAGCCGCGCGACAGCAGCCGGCGCACCACCACGCGTCCCAGGGTCCCCGTACCGCCCGTCACCAGTATCGGCCGCATCGCGCTCACCCCTCAGCTCCGCCAGTGCCCCCAGCCTGCCCGCCGCCACCGGCTCCGGCAGCCCGGCCCACGCACCCGGGGGAACGGCGGCTCGGTCCTCGCGGTCCGCGGCCGGCTCCCCCCGGGGCGGCCCGGCCGGCCCCGCCACCGCCGCGGGCCCCCGCCCGGGTGCGCGGGTCTGGGTCGGCGCGCGCCGGGGAGGGCGGTGGCCGGCAGGTCGCGTCCGTCCGGGCACGGTGCCGCGCACGGCGCGGGGCGCCCACCGCAGTGCGGTGGGCGCCCCGGGCGTCGGCGTGCGGCGGCGGTGCGTCAGCTGCAGCCGCTGGTGGAGCCGCAGCCCTCGCAGAGGTAGCAGCTGCCCGCGCGGCGCATCTTGGTGCCGCAGGAGAAGCAGAGCGGGGCGTCTGCGTTCAGGCCGAGCCGGATCTCGGCGAGTTCGGTCGAGTTGTGGGCGGCCGGGGCGGCCTTGGGCTGCTCGACCAGCGGGAGGGCGACGTGCGGCTTCTCCGGGGCGAGCGGGGCGGACTGGGCCAGCGACTCGATGTCGACGTCGTCCTCGGTCGGCTCGTAGGAGCCGGTCTCCAGGTGCCGGGTGCGCTCCTCGACGGAGTGGATGCCCAGCGCGGAGCGGGTCTCGAAGGGCAGGAAGTCGAGGGCGAGGCGGCGGAAGATGTAGTCCACGATGGACTGCGCCATCCGCACGTCCGGGTCGTCGGTCAGACCGGCCGGCTCGAAGCGCATGTTGGTGAACTTGGCGACGTACGTCTCCAGCGGGACGCCGTACTGCAGGCCGACCGAGACGGCGATGGAGAAGGCGTCCATCATGCCCGCGAGGGTCGAGCCCTGCTTGGACATCTTCAGGAAGACCTCGCCGAGGCCGTCGTCCGGGTAGGAGTTGGCGGTCATGTAGCCCTCGGCACCGCCGACCGTGAAGGAGGTGGTGATGCCGGGGCGGCCCTTGGGCAGGCGCTTGCGGGTCGGCCGGTACTCGACGACCTTCTCGACGGCCGGGGCCGCCGGGGCGGTGGCGGTGGCCGCCGCCGGGGTCTTGGTCTTGGCGGAGAGCGGCTGGCCGACCTTGCAGTTGTCGCGGTAGATCGCCAGTGCCTTGACGCCGAGCTTCCACGCCTGGAAGTAGATCTCCTCGACGTCCTCGACGGTGGCGTCCTCCGGCATGTTGACGGTCTTGGAGATGGCGCCGGAGATCCACGGCTGGATCGCGGCCATCATCCGGACGTGGCCCATCGGGGAGATCGACCGCTCGCCCATCGCGCAGTCGAACACCTCGTAGTGGGCGGCCTTCAGGCCGGGCGCGTCGATGACGTTCCCGTGCTCGGCGATGTGCGCGACGACTGCCTCGATCTGCTCGCCCTGGTAGCCCAGGCGCTTGAGGGCGCGCGGGACGGTGCCGTTGACGATCTGCATCGAGCCGCCGCCGACCAGCTTCTTGAACTTGACCAGGGCGAGGTCGGGTTCGACGCCGGTGGTGTCGCAGTCCATCATCAGGCCGATGGTGCCGGTCGGGGCGAGCACCGAGGCCTGTGCGTTGCGGAAGCCGTTCTGCTCGCCGAGGCGGACCACGTCGGCCCAGGCCTCGTTCGCGGCCGACCAGACCGGGGCGTCCAGGTCGTCCAGCGGGGCGACGGCGGCCGAGGCGTCCGCGTGCTGCTTCATGACCCGCCGGTGCGGGGCGGCGTTGCGGGCGTAGCCGTCGTACGGGCCGACCACGGCGGCGAGTTCGGCGGAGCGGCGGTAGGCGGTGCCGGTCATCAGCGAGGTGATCGCACCGGCCAGGGCGCGGCCGCCCTCGGAGTCGTAGGCGTGGCCGGTGGCCATCAGCAGGGCGCCGAGGTTGGCGTAGCCGATGCCGAGCTGGCGGTAGGCGCGGGTGGTCTCGCCGATCTTCTCGGTCGGGAAGTCGGCGAAGCAGATGGAGATGTCCATCGCGGTGATGACCAGCTCGACGACCTTGGCGAAGGTGTCGGCGTCGAAGCTGTCGTCGTCCCGGAGGAACTTCATCAGGTTCAGCGAGGCCAGGTTGCAGCTGGAGTTGTCCAGGTGCATGTACTCGGAGCACGGGTTGGAGGCGTTGATCCGGCCGGACTCGGGGCAGGTGTGCCAGTGGTTGATCACCGAGTCGTACTGGATGCCCGGGTCGGCGCAGGCCCAGGCGGCCTCGGCCATCTTCCGGAACAGGCCCTTGGCGTCGACGGTCTCGATGACCTCGCCGGTCATCCGGCCGCGCAGGCCGAAGGTGGTGCCGTTCTCCACCGCGGTCATGAACTCGTCGTTCACGCGGACCGAGTTGTTGGCGTTCTGGTACTGGACGGAGGTGATGTCGTCGCCGCCCAGGTCCATGTCGAACCCGGCGTCGCGCAGGGCGCGGATCTTCTCCTCCTCCTTCACCTTGGTCTCGATGAAGGCCTCGACGTCGGGGTGGTCGACGTCCAGCACGACCATCTTGGCGGCCCGGCGGGTCGCGCCGCCGGACTTGATGGTGCCGGCCGAGGCGTCGGCGCCGCGCATGAAGGAGACCGGGCCGGAGGCGTTGCCGCCGGAGGAGAGCAGTTCCTTGGAGGAGCGGATCCGGGACAGGTTCAGGCCCGCGCCGGAACCGCCCTTGAAGATCATGCCCTCTTCCTTGTACCAGTCGAGGATCGACTCCATGGAGTCGTCGACGGACAGGATGAAGCAGGCCGAGACCTGCTGCGGCTGCTGGGTGCCGACGTTGAACCAGACCGGCGAGTTGAAGCTGAACACCTGGTGGAGGAGGGCGTGGGTCAGCTCGTGCTCGAACACCTCGGCGTCGTCCGGGGAGGCGAAGTAGCCGTGCTTCTCACCGGCGGCGCGGTAGGTGAGCACCACCCGGTCGATGATCTGCTTGAGGCTCCACTCGCGCTGCGGGGTGCCGACCGCGCCGCGGAAGTACTTGCTGGTGACGATGTTGACCGCGTTGACCGACCAGAAGTCGGGGAACTCGACGCCGCGCTGCTCGAAGTTGATCGACCCGTCGCGCCAGTTGGTCATCACCACGTCACGGCGCTCCCAGGTGACCGCGTCGTACGGGTGGACCCCGGGGGTGGTGTAGATGCGCTCCAGCCGAAGCCCGGCCTTGGGGCCCTTGGCCCCCTTGCCGGCCTTGTCCGACTTCGACCCTCGTGCGGACCCGCTCGTGGTGTCTGTCACTGCTCCTGCTCCTCCTCCTGGGCAAACGCCCGAAGTGCCCGAAAAAGTCCGGGCACGACTGGTTCGTTCCGTCCGCACGCGGGCAGGGGGGAACCCCACCACGGCGCACGGGCACTGCCGGTGACTGCTGATGACTGCTGGAAAACGCGGAAACGGGGGCCGGTACGGGCGCTAGGGCACGGGCACCGGCTGCACCGGCTCGGGGACCGCGGGCCGCTCCGAACGCAGCTCCGCGATCGCGGCCTCGAAGTCCTCGAGGTTGTCGAACGCGCGGTAGACGGAGGCGAACCGCAGGTACGCCACCACGTCCAGTTCCTTCAGGGGGCCGAGTATGGCCAATCCGACGTCGTGCGTCGAGAGTTCGGCGCTGCCGCTGGCCCGGACGCACTCCTCGACCCGCTGGCCGAGCTGGGCCAGCGCGTCCTCGGTGACCGGGCGGCCCTGGCAGGCCTTGCGGACGCCGGAGATCACCTTCTCGCGGGAGAAGGGCTCGGTGACGCCGCTGCGCTTGATCACCATCAGGGTGGCGGTCTCGACGGTGGTGAACCGCCGACCGCAGTCGGGGCACTGCCGGCGGCGGCGGATCGAGCTCCCGTCGTCGCTGGCCCGACTGTCCACGACTCTGCTGTCCGGATGCCGGCAGAAGGGGCAGTGCACCTGGAACTCCCTCCCTGCGACCTGACGGCGAACAACTCGCAACACTCTACCCGAACACAACACCTGTGCCGATCGAGGAGACTAGCCACTAGATCTAGTGGCTGGCATGTCGCCACGCCGAGTGAACGCACGGTTTCGGGGACAGGTCGCGGAGCCACGCCATAGACTGTTCGAGTCGAACAAGCAATCGACTTACACCCGGAGTCTTGATCAAGTCAGCCGACCTCGAATAAATTCACTCGAACGTGTGTTTGGCGCAACCTTTCGATAGAGGGGCCAGTTGAGCTGGGCAGATGGAGCACCAGCCCGACGAGAGGGTCGCCGCGATGTCCACCCCCAGCGCCACCGGCGTCATGCACACCGCCGAAGCCAAGACCGCCATCCCGGTGCAGGAGCGTTCCGCGCGCACCACTGACCAGGAGAGCATGGACCAGCCCATGAGCCGTAGTCAGCCGATCGAGGAAACCGCGCTCGGCGCGCCCGCCCCCGTCGTCCGCTCCCTCCCCGGCCGGCCGCCCGGCATCCGCACCGACGAGGCCGGCCTGACCGAGCGCCAGCGCCGCGTCATCGAAGTCATCCGGGACTCCGTCCAGCGCCGCGGCTACCCGCCGTCCATGCGCGAGATCGGCCAGGCGGTCGGCCTCTCCTCCACCTCCTCGGTGGCGCACCAGCTGATGGCGCTCGAACGCAAGGGCTTCCTGCGCCGCGACCCGCACCGGCCGCGCGCCTACGAGGTCCGCGGCGTCGAGGTGGCCCGCCCGGCCGCGGCGGAGACCTCCGGCCGGCCGTCCACCTCCTACGTCCCGCTGGTCGGGCGGATCGCGGCCGGCGGCCCGATCCTGGCCGAGCAGACCGTGGAGGACGTCTTCCCGCTGCCCCGCCAGCTGGTCGGCGAGGGCGAGCTGTTCGCGCTCACCGTCAAGGGCGACTCGATGATCGAGGCCGCGATCTGCGACGGCGACTGGGTGACCGTCCGCAAGCAGCCGGTCGCCGAGAACGGCGACATCGTGGCCGCGATGATCGACGGCGAGGCGACGGTGAAGCGGCTCAAGCGCGAGGACGGGAAGATCTGGCTGATGCCGCACAACGCGGCGTACGAGCCGATCCCGGGCGACAACGCGACGATCCTCGGCAAGGTGGTGGCGGTGCTGCGGCGCCTCTGAGCCGTGCCGGCGGAGTCCGGTCGACGACGGGGGTCCCGTCCTCGGCCGGACTTCGCCGTTGCCGTCCCAGGGCCGGAAAACCGTGCGGGGGCGCGGAGTCGCGTGGTGTGATCGGTGCACGGTCGGCTCGACGGGCCGAGCCGCCGCCCACCGGACGCGCCCGGCTGCCCGCCGCGGCCCGCACACCCCGAGGAACCGCGCATGAGCGACCTGTCCACCCGTCTCGCCCCGGACCAGCTGAGCAGCGTGTACCTGCGGCTGGTCGCCGAGGAGTCGATCCCGGAGCAGGCGCGGCGGCAGTTCGGCTACCTGCGGCGGCTGGCCGCCGACCTGCTGGTGGGTCTCGTGCTGGACGGCCCGGAGAGCGTCCGGGTGCTCGACGACCGGGACGTGGCGGGCCTCGGGTGGGGGGAGCTCTCGGCCGCGGGCCGGGCCAACCTGCTCGCCGAGCCGGTGGACCACCACACCGTCGACCGGCCGGGCGGCGCGGTGCTGCACATGCTGGGCCACCCGGAGTCGGTGTTCGCGGCCAGCAAGCTGCTGGTGTTCGAGGAGGCGGTCCGGGCCGCGGGCGGGCCCGAACTGCCGGACGAGGGCGTGCTGCTGGTCGTCCCGAACCGGCACAACCTGGTGTTCTACCCGCTCGCGGACGGGCACGTGGCGGAGGCGGTCAACTCGCTGGCGATGTTCGGGCAGGGCGCCTACGAGGACGGCCCCGGGAGCCTGTCGCCCCGGGTGTTCTGGTGGCGCGCGGGCACCCTGACCTCGATCACGCACTTCGACCCGGCGAGCCGGACGGCGAGCATCGCCCCGCCCGAGGAGCTGATGGGGATCATGCGCCGCCTGGCCGGCGCCACCGGCTGAGCCTGGGGCCGGTGGGCCTGGGGCCGGTGGCCTGGGCCGGGCGGCCCGGGTCCGCGTGCGCGGGCCCGGGCCCGGGCCGTCAGCGCGGCTTGACCGGCGGGGCCGAGGCGTCGATCGCGGCGAGCGAGCGGCGGACCTGGTTGCGGTCGGTGGTGTACCAGAAGTCCGGCATCGAGGAGCGGAAGAAGCCGCCGTAGCGGGCGGTGGCCAGCCTCGGGTCGAGGACGGCGACGATGCCCTTGTCGTCGGCGGCGCGGACCAGCCGGCCGGCGCCCTGCGCCATCAGCAGCGCGGCGTGCGTCGCCGCGACGGCCATGAAGCCGTTGCCGCCGCGGGCCTCGACGTCCTTCTGCCGGGCGCTCATCAGCGGGTCGTCGGGACGCGGGAAGGGGATCCGGTCCATCACGACCAGCTGGCAGGCGGAGCCGGGCACGTCGACGCCCTGCCAGAGCGAGAGGGTGCCGAACAGGCAGGTCTCGGCGTCCCCCGCGAAGGCCTTGATGAGCTCGCCGAGGGTGTCCTCGCCCTGGAGCAGGATCGGCACGTCGAGGCGTTCGCGCAGCTTCTCGGCGGCGGTCTGGGCGGCCCGCATCGAGGAGAACAGGCCCAGCGTGCGACCGCCGGCGGCGCCGATCAGCTCGGCGAGCTCGTCCAGCATCTCGGGCCGGTCGGGCTCCCGGCCGGGCGGCGGCAGGTGCCTGGCGACGTAGAGGATGCCCTGCTTGGGGTAGGTGAACGGGGAGCCGACGTCGAGGCCGCGCCAGTACGGCGGGGCGTCCTCCCCCTGCTCGGCGGCGGGGCCGTCGGGGGTGCGGGTGTCGGGGAGCCTGGTCTCGCCGGGCAGGCCGAGCGAGGCGGCGACGCCGTTGAAGTCGCCGCCGAGCTTGAGCGTGGCGGAGGTCAGGACGACCGAGCGGTCCCGGTAGAGGTTCTCCCGCAGCAGGCCGGAGACGGACAGCGGGGCGACCCGCAGCGAGGCGGTGCCCAGGCCGTAGCGGTCGGAGCGCTCGATCCAGATCACGTCGTACTCGGAGCCGGTGAGCAGCCGGTCCGCGGTCTCGTGCAGCGTCTCGGCGGAGGCCATCGCCTGCTTGCGGACGGCGTCCTCGTCGGTGAGGCCCTTGTCGCGGGTCTCGCCGAGGGAGGTGATGACCTGGCGGCAGGCGTCCCGGACGGCGGCCACCGCGTAGCCGAGGTACTCGGGGAGCTCGTCGACCTGGCCGGGCTGGGCGGTCTCCATCAGGCCGTGGAAGTTCTCGGCGGCGGCCTGGAGCGCGTCCACCGCCTTCTCGTTGGCGAGCTTGGCGGCCCGCTTGACGGCCCGGTTGACGGCGCCGACGGTGAGCTCGGCGGTGGCCGCGCCGGTGACCCGGTTCACCAGCTCGTGCGCCTCGTCGATGATCAGCAGGCCGTGCTCGGGCAGCACGGGGGCGCCCTCGATCGCGTCGATCGCGAGCATGGCGTGGTTGGTGACCACGACGTCGGCCAGTTTGGCGCGCTCGCGGGCCCGCTCGGCGAAGCACTCCTCGCCGTAGGCGCAGCGGGAGGCGCCCAGGCACTCCTTGGAGGTGACGGCGAGCTGGGCCCAGGCCTTGTCGGAGACGCCGGGGGTGAGGTCGTCGCGGTCGCCCGTCTCGGTCTCCTCGGCCCACTCGCGCAGCCGCAGCACGTCCTGTCCGAGCTTGCCGGTGGGGCCGCCGAGCGCGTCGACCGGGTCGAACAGGCCCTCGCCCTCGTCGCTCGGGGTGCCCTCGTTGGCGCGGTGCAGGCACAGGTAGTTGGAGCGGCCCTTGAGCATGGCGAACAGCGGGCGGCGGCGCAGCACCGGGTGCAGGGCCTCGACGGTGCGCGGCAGGTCGCGCTCGACGAGCTGGCGCTGCAGGGCCAGCGTCGCGGTGGCGACCACCACCCGGTCGCCGTGGGCGAGGGCGGGCACCAGGTAGGCGAGGGACTTTCCGGTGCCGGTGCCGGCCTGGACGAGCAGGTGCTCGCCCTCGTCGACGGCGGCGCAGACGGCTTCGGCCATCCGGACCTGCCCGGGCCGCTCCACGCCGCCGACGGCGGCGACGGCGGCGTGCAGCAGTTCGGGGACGCGGGAGGCGGGGACCGGCGCGGGGGGCTCGGCCGTCTCCGGGCCGCCGGGCAGGGGTGCGGTGTCGTTCGTCATGACGCCCCCCAGCCTACGGGGCGGGACTGACAGCCCGGGACGGCTGGGCGGGCAGGCGCACGGCGGCGTGCAGCGGGTTGTCGACCTGGCCGTGGACGGCGGCGTGCGGGCGGTCGGGCCGGTCCCGGTAGCCGTCCAGCAGGAGCCGGTTGCGGTTCAGGCAGAGCCGGTCGATCCGGGGCGCGAACAGGTCGAACAGCTGGTGGCGGTCCGCGAATTCGGGGAAGCGGCGCTGGCAGCGCAGGATCTCGGCCCGCAGCAGTTCCCAGAACTCCTGCTCGGCCAGAGCGAGTTGGTCCTCCAGCAGCGGGGCGAGGTAGCGGTAGACGCCGATGAACAGGCCGGAGTGCAGGAACTGGCAGAGGTAGTCCGGGCCCTCTCGGTTGAGCACCCCGGCGATGTCGGCGGGCAGGTCGGCGAGCTCGGCCAGCGGCTGGTCGCTGAGGTTGACGTCGTCGACGAAGTCCTTGACCGCGAGCCGGACGGGGACGTCGTCCTGGTCGAAGACCACGATGGCGTTCTCGCCGTGCGGGGAGAACACCAGGCCGTAGCGGTACAGGAAGTGCAGCAGCGGCGGCAGCATCGCGGTGAACAGCCGGCGCACCCACTCCCGGGGCTCCAGGCCGGAGCGGGTGACGAGTTCGGCGGTCAGCGCCCGCCCGTCGGAGCCGGTCTGCAGCAGCGCGGCCAGCGTGCGGGCCCGCTCGCCGGGCTCCAGGTGGCGGCCGAGCGGTTCGCGCCAGATCGCGCCGAGCAGTTCCCGGTACTGGTAGGGCGCGTCGGGCAGGTCCCGGTACAGCGGGTGCTCGACGGTGACGGAGGCGATCTCGCCGAGCAGCACCACCCGGCACTCGTCGCGCAGGTACGGGTCGCCGTCGCGCAGGTGGTGGATCCAGGCGGTGACGGCGGGCGCGGCGAGGGCGCGTTCGCTGGGCAGGCCGCGCCAGACCAGGGTGTTGAGGATGGCCAGCGGCAGTTTGACGGTGCAGCGGTCGGGGCGGCTGAGGTTGAAGAAGGAGCGGATGGACTGCTGGGGCAGCCGCAGGTCGCCGTCGCTGGGCAGCGGGACGATCCGGCCGTCGGCGATCCACGGCGCGAACAGGCCGACCACGGTCTCGTCCCACTGCCAGGGGTGCACCGGCAGCAGCAGGAACTCGTCGGCGCGCTCGCCGAGTTGGGCGCGGAAGGCGGGGTCGAGCTCGGTGTCGTAGATCGTCGGGTCGCCGCGGAACTCGGCCAGGCTGCGGTGCACCGCGAGCCAGGGCAGGGTGCGGGGCCGCCGGGCCTCCGGGGTCCAGCCGGCCGCGTCGGTGGCGGAGAAGCCGATCCGGCCCTTGTTGGCGACGATCCACGGGTGGCCGGTCTGCCGGCCCTCCAGGGCGACGTGGTCGAGGTCGGCGAGTTCGGCGGCGGTCAGCGCGGTGGCCCGCAGGTGGGCGTCGGCGATCAGGGTGGCGGTGAGTTCGCGCACCAGGTGGCCGGTGGTGTCGCCGCTCAGCCCGAGCACGTGCCTGGCCCGCTGGAGGAAGCGCAACGGGTCGTCGCCGCCCTCGATCGACGCCGGGTCGACCCGCCAGCTCCCGTACGCGCCGCGGCGGGCGGTGAAGCGGTAGTCGGCGCCGGGGAGCCGCAGCAGGTGGCGGCCGCCGCCCTCGGCCAGCGGGTGCAGCAGCTCCTCGTAGGCGAACTCGCCGAGCAGTTTGGCGAGCATGTCGCGCCCGGCGGCCCGCCAGTGCTCGGCGGTGAGCTGGGGCGGCAGGTGGAGGGCCGGGTCAGCGGCTGGCTGCGGCACGCTCGGTTCCTTCCTGGGGCAGCGGGATCAGCGCCGGCACGGGCGGCGCCGGGGGCTCGAAGGTGGTCCAGGCGGTGCGGTCGGGCAGCGGGTGGAGCGTCTTCCCCGCGACGGCGTTGAGGATCACGGCGGCGCGGTGCGCGCCGAGCCCGAGGTCCGGGGTGCCGACACCGTGGGTGTGCAGCTCGGCGTTCTGGACGTACAGACCGCCGGTGAGCTCCGGCCGGGTGGCGACCCGGTGGTCGAGGTCGACCCGGTAGCGGCCCCGCTCGTCCCAGTCGATCAGGTCGGCGATCGGGTCGAGCGCGGCGGGGCGCACCGCCCGGTAGCCGGTGGCGAGCACCACGGCGTCGGTGCGCACCAGGTGGCGGCGGCCGGATTCGCCGTGCCGGCAGTGCAGTTCGAGGCCGCCGCCGGGGCCCTGGGCGGCCTCGCTGACGGCGGTGCCGGGGAGGATCTCGACGGGTTCGGCGTCGATCGGGCGGCCGATGGTGCGCTCGTACAGGTGGTCGTGGATCTCGGCGATGGTCTCGGCACTGGCGGCCTTGTGCAGCTGCCACTGGGCGGGGACGAGGGCGTCCCGGACGTCGGCGGGCAGGCCGTGGAAGTAGCGGGTGTAGTCGGGGGTGAACTGCTCCAGGCCGAGCTTGGAGTACTCCATCGGGGCGATCGCCCGGGTGCGGGTGAGCCAGCGCAGCCGGGTGCCGTCGCCGGCCCGGTGGCGCAGCAGGTCGAGGAAGACCTCGGCGCCGGACTGGCCGGATCCGACCACGGTGATGTCCCGGGCGGCGGCGAGCCCGCCGCGCCCGGCCAGGTAGTCGGCGGAGTGCAGGACGGCGGGGTGGCGGCGCAGCGGGGCGAAGGCCTCGGGGCGGGCGGGTTCGGTGCCGGTGCCGAGCACCAGGTTGCGGGCGCGGTGCGCCCGGCCGGCGGCGCGCACCAGGTAGAGCCGCTCCTCGGCGTCCCAGTGGACGGCGGTGACGGGGCTGTCGAAGCGGCAGTTGGGGAGCCGGTGGGCGGCCCACCGGCAGTAGTCGTCGTACTCGCGGCGGGGCAGTTGGAAGCGCTCGCTGAAGTAGAACGGGAACAGCCGCTGCTTCTCGCGCAGGTAGTTGAGGAAGGACCAGGGGTTGGTGGGGTCGACCAGGGTGACCAGGTCGGCCAGGAACGGGACCTGCATCCGGGCGCCGTCGACGAGCATGCCGGGGTGCCAGCGGAACTCGGGCTTGCCGTCGAGGAACAGCGCGCCGACGGTCTCGGCCCGGTCGGCGAGCGCGGCCAGCGAGAGGTTGAACGGGCCGATGCCGACGCCGATCAGGTCGTACGGCTCGCGCTGCTGGCCTGCCGTGTCGTCGTGGGGAGTCATGTCGTCCTAGGTAGCGGCGGGGGTGTCGGCGCGCCGGCGGATCATCAGGGCGGCGCGCTTGTCGGGCAGGTCGAGGTCGGCGACGCGGGCGAAGCCGGCCCGGGCGAAGGCCCGGACGGAGGGCGTGTTGCGGACGTTGGGTTCGGCGAGCACCCGGGTGCAGCGGGGTTCGCGCTCCAGCAGCCGGGCGGCGATCGCGTCGAGCAGCCGGGCGGCCAGGCCCCGGCCGCGGGCGGCGGGGGCCAGCAGCAGGTGCAGGCCCAGGTCGTGCGGGCGGGCGGGGTAGTGCGCGGCCAGCGGGTCGAGGTCGGCCCGGTACAGCTCGAAGTAGCCGGTGGGCTCGCCGTCGAGCAGGGCCAGGACGGGGCGGCTGCGGCCGTCGCCGTCGAGTTGCGCGGCGAGGTGGGCGGCGGTGGTGCCGGGCGGGCCCGCCAGCGCCCACCAGCGGTCGGTGTCGGGGTCGTTCATCCAGCCGGTGAGCAGGTCCAGGTCCGTGGCCAACTCCACGGTGCGCAGGACGAGTTCACCGGCCGTGGTGGGTATCGTCCCGGTTTCGGGCATCACGCCCGGGCCACCGGGTTGTCGATCTCGACGTACACCGACTGGGTCTCGACCGGGCCGACCAGTTCGTCCAGGCCGTGCAGTCGGGTGAGCAGGTTGGCCTTGCAGCGCAGGGTGGGGGCGTCGAGCAGGTGGGCGGGCAGCGCGGAGCCGGTGGCGGTGGCGGCGGGGCCTGCCAGGAAGCGGCGCAGGGCGGCCAGCAGCAGGTGCTCGTCGGCGAGGCCCTGGGAGCCGAAGGCGCCGATCAGGCCGAGCACGTGGTTGATGCCGAGGTAGTAGGCGAAGCGCTCGTCGGCGACCGCGTCGGGCACGAAGGTGTCGCTGTGCGCGCCGAGCGCGGGCAGCAGTTCGTGCAGCCGGTCGGCGTGCGAGTCGCGGAAGTAGTAGCCCTGGTTGTCGCGGTAGCGGCCGCCGGCGGGCCAGCCGAGGGCGTCCAGCAGGACCAGGCTGTTCTGCTGGTGCGCCTCCAGGGCGACGCCGGCCTGCCCGTCCAGCCAGAGGACCGGCAGGACGACGGCGTCCAGGTAGCGCAGGAACCACTCGGTGGCGACGGTCTGGGCGGGGCGGCCGGTGCGGGCGGCCAACTCGCCGATGACGTCCGCCAGTCGCGAGCCGGGCCGGCCGGTGCCGACGGGCTGCTCGGCGACCAGCCCGGCCACGCACAGGGCCCGGTCGGCGGGCCCGAACGGCATCTGCCGCAGCACGGTGTCCAGGCCGTTGGGGTCGGCGAGGGCGGGGTGGTCGACGCCGATCCAGGCCGGGTCGCGGACGATGTCGAAGCCGGGGTGGGCGGCCCGCCAGCGCGCGGCCAGGCCGGCTTCCAGCAGCCGGTGCACCTCGACGCCGCGGTGCAGTTCCTTGCGCAGGTTCTCCCGGCGGGAGTTGGTGATCCGCAGGCCCAGCGAGAGCTTGAGCATCCACGGGGTGCCGGGGCGGCAGACGGTGCGCACCGAGCTGGTGGGGTGCCAGGGCTCGCCGTGCTGGCCGAGGTCGGTGAGCAGGCCCTGCTCCAGCAGTTCGGCGACGGCCGGGCGCAGCGCCAGCTCCCGGGCCTGCCAGGGGTGCAGCGGCAGGGCGGCGGCGTCGGCGGGTAGCGGGCGGCCGTACAGCTCGGCGGTGAGCTGCTCGGCGGGGGTGCCGGTGGCGGAGTCGCCGGCCAGCAGCGAGCGGTGCGCGGCCCACCAGTGCAGCCGGAAGCTGCCGTGCAGTTCCGGGGAGTACGCGGCGGACTGGGCGGGGCCGAGGCCGTCGCGGCTCTTCGGGGTGGGGTGCAGCGGGTGGCCGAGCAGCAGCGACTGCTCGGCGCGCAGGAACTGGCCGGCGGGGGCGGTGGAGACCGCCCGGCGGTGGGCGAGGATCTCGGCGGTGCGGCCCACCGAGTCGGCCACCCGGCCGGTCAGGTCGGCGAGTTGGCCGGGGTCGGGGGTGCCGGTGGCGGCGGCCACCAGGGCGGCGACGGTGACCGCGTCGACCGGGTGCTCGGCGTTGCCGGTGGAGACGGTGGCGGGGCCGAACCGGTGCCAGCCGCAGGCCGACCAGTGCCGCACCGGCGCGGACAGCTGGGCGGCGCCGCCGAGCACCGGGATGCGCAGCAGGTCGTCGTCGGGGCGTTCGGCCGCGGTCTCCCGGGCCCAGCAGCGCAACAGGCTCTCGGTGGCGGCGTGTTCGGCGGCGACGGCCGGGTCGGGGTCGAGCAGCGGGTCCGGGGCCGGGTGCCCGGCCCCGGGCCGGACGGCCGGGGGAACGCCGGTGAGGGTGCTGGCCATGTCCGCTCCTTGGGCCGGGTGACTGCCTTCGGGTAAGGGTTACCTATCCCCCTCGGTCGGGCACAAGATCGACTCACTCGTTCCAGTGAGTTTCGCCGGATCACTCACCCTCAGGTGTGACCGGCCGGGATCCTGACGGGCCGCCACCATCACGGTTCGGTGACCGGACGTCAACGGAGGAGCACCACCCGACCGCTGCGGCGTACCCGGATGAAAGACTGACCCCCCGGGAGAGGTTCTCTTTGTCCGGGGGGTCGATGGTGAAGGCACGGAGATTGGTGGCCGCGCTGTCCGCGGTCGCCGTCCTGGCCGGCGGTGCGGGCGCCTGCACCTCGTCCGGCGGGGGTGACGGGAATCCGCGCGACTTCGCCGAGTTGAAGCGCTGGGGGTTCTCCGAGTGGGACCGCTGGGCGCAGCGGCACGGCTTCCACAACCAGGTGGTGGCCGGCCTGTGGAGCGCCGAGGAGATGGACCAGGCGCCGCCCCGACAGCCCGCCCCGGTACCGGACGGCCCGCCGTCCGCGCCGGCGGACTCGCCCGCACCGACCGGTGCCGCGTCACCGGAAGGCGCCGTGCCACCGGAAGGCGCCGTGCCACCGACCGGTGCCGTGCCGCCGACCGGGTCCACCGGGCCGTCCGCCGCTCCGTCCGCGCCGCCCGCTCCGTCGCCGCCGTCCGCGCCGCCGCCGGTGGCCGCGCAGCCGGTGCCGCGGCCGTACACCAGCTACCCGGCGTCCGGGAAGGTGTTCATGACCGCGCCGGGCGGCGGCACCGGCCAGTGCTCGGCCACCGTGGTCGCCGACCCGGCGCACCCGGGGAAGAGCGACCTGGTCTGGACGGCCGCGCACTGCGTGCACGAGGGCAGGGGCGGCGACTGGTACCGGAACCTGGTGTTCGTGCCGGCGTACAACAGCTCCGGCGCGGCCAGCGACCACCGGAAGGCGTCGCTGGCCGAGGTCGCCCCGCTCGGGCAGTGGTGGGCCGACAAGGTGATCACCTCGCCGCTGTGGACCACCGAGGGCACCAGGGGCGGGGACGCCGCGAACCAGTACGACTTCGCGGTGGTCAAGGTGCGCGGCCCGGAGGGCGAGACCCGTTCGCTGGAGGAGGTCATCGGCACCGCCGTCCCGGTCTGGTTCGACGCCCCGCGCGAACGGCTGGCGATCCAGGCCTGGGGCTACCCGGCGGTCGCGCCGTTCGACGGGCAGGAGCTGGAGCGCTGCGACTCCGGCCGGCCGGGCTCGCGCGGCTTCGACCCGGCCCGGCCGCCGATGCTGGTGATCGGCTGCACCATGACGGGCGGCGCCTCGGGCGGCGGCTGGTTCGCCGACGGCCCGGACGGCCGCCAGCGGCTGGTCAGCAACACCTCGATCGGCACCCAGGCGCACACCACGCTCAACGGCCCCTACCTGGAGGACGTCGCCCGCCAGGCGCTGGACTACATCTCCCGGAAGTGACCGCACCACCGGGGCGGCCGTCCGCCGCCCCCGCTCCGCACCCACACACCGACCACGGGGGGAACACCCATGACCGACCGGCACCGACCGGCCCACCGCGCCCGGAACGCGGCCGCGGCCGTCCTGGTGACGGTGCTCGCCGTCAGCACCGCCGCCTGCAGCAAGAGCCCCGACCCGACCCCGCCGCCGACCGGCGCCCAGCCCTCGTCGACCTCCTCGAAGGCCTCGATCGACATAGCCGACGTGCAGAGGTTCATCTCGGACGTGCCGAACTGGGGCGCCGAGGACTGGAAGAAGTGGGCGACCCAGAACGGCTTCAAGCCGGAGGACATCCAGGCGATCAAGGGCTACTGGGACAAGTCGAAGCCCTCCGACCGGGCCATCGGCGGGTCGGTCAAGCCGGACAAGCAGGCCCCGTCGTTCCGGGACATGACCCCCCCGGCCCGCATCGCGGCCAAGCCCCAGCAGCACCCGTACGGCGCGGACACCGCGGTGATCGGCAAGTTCTTCCTGTCGGGCGCGGACGGCGTGCGGCAGCACTGCTCCGGCACCGTGGTCACCGACCCGGCGCACCCCGGCAAGAGCAACCTGGTGTGGACGGCCGCGCACTGCGTGCACGAGGGCAAGGGCGGCGGCTACTACAAGAACCTGATGTTCGTCCCGGCGTACAACCGCTCCGGCGCGACCAGCCGCGGCGGGACGGCCGAGACCTGGAAGGAGGTCGCCCCGCTGGGCCGCTGGGCGACCGTGTCCCTGGTGGTGATGCCGCAGTGGATCCAGGAGGGCGCCCACGTGGGCAACCAGGCCAGCCAGTTCGACTTCGCGATGATCCGGATGACCCCGATGGACGGCAGCCGCTCGCTGGAGGAGGCGGTCGGCGGGGCCGTCCCGATCGCGTTCAACACCAAGCAGAGCGACATCACCGCGCCGAAGGCGTACGGCTACCCGGTCGACCCGCCGTTCGACGGCCAGGAGCTGGAGCACTGCGACTCCGGCGTCGGCGTCAGCCCGTTCTCCTTCCTGGCCTCCCGCCCGCCGATGCTGGGCATCGGCTGCACCATGACCGGCGGTTCCTCCGGCGGCGGCTGGTTCACCACGCAGAACGGCAAGCGGGTGCTGTTCTCCAACGTCTCGATCGGGGACGACGAGCTCGGCTGGATGGCCGGCCCCACCCTCGGGGCCGAGGCCAAGAAGATGTTCGACGGCTTCACCGCCGGATGACCGGCTCCGCCCGGTGACCGGCCCGGCCGGGTGACCGGGCGGGGCCCGACGACGGACGGGCGGGCGGCGCACCCGGAGGTGCGCCGCCCGCCCGTCGGGTCGGTGCCGTCGGCCGTCAGGCCGTGACGACCGCGTACTTCTCCAGCTCGCCGGCCAGCACGGCCGCCACCTTGGCGTGCAGCAGGGTGCCGTCCGCCGTGTGCTCGGTGGAGATCAGCTCGCCCTCCGCGTGGACCTTGGAGACCAGGTCGCCGCGGGTGTAGGGGACCAGGGCCTTGACCTCCACCGCGGGGCGGGGCAGTTCCCGGTCGATCAGGGCGAGCAGTTCCTCGATGCCCTGGCCGCTGCGGGCCGACACCACGATGGCGTGCGGCTCGCGGCGCAGCAGGCGCTGGAGGACCAGCGGGTCCGCCGCGTCGGCCTTGTTGATCACCACGATCTCCGGCACGTTCTGCGCCTCGACCGAGACGATCACCTCGCGGACGGCGGCGAGCTGGGTCTCCGGCTCGGGGTGCGAGCCGTCCACCACGTGCAGGATGAGGTCGGCGTCGGCGACCTCCTCCATGGTGGAGCGGAACGCCTCGACCAGGTGGTGCGGCAGGTGCCGGACGAAGCCGACCGTGTCGGCCAGGGTGTAGAGCCGGCCGCTCGGGGTCTGGGCCCGGCGGACCGTCGGGTCCAGGGTGGCGAACAGGGCGTTCTCCACCAGGACGCCGGCCCCGGTGAGCCGGTTGAGCAGCGAGGACTTGCCCGCGTTGGTGTACCCGGCGATGGCCACCGACGGGACGTGGTTGCGCCGCCGCTCCTGCCGCTTGGTGTCGCGGCCCTTCTTCATGTCGGCGATCTCCCTGCGGAGCTTCGCCATCTTCTCGCGGATCCGCCGCCGGTCGGTCTCGATCTTGGTCTCACCGGGACCGCGGGTGGCCATGCCGCCGCCCGAGGAGCCGGAGCCACCGCCACCCATCTGCCGGGACAGCGACTGGCCCCAGCCGCGCAGGCGCGGAAGCATGTACTGCATCTGCGCGAGCGAGACCTGCGCCTTGCCCTCCCGGGACTTGGCGTGCTGGGCGAAGATGTCCAGGATCAGGGCGGTGCGGTCGACGACCTTGACCTTGACCACGTCTTCGAGGTGGATCAGCTGGCCCGGGGTCAGCTCACCGTCGCAGACCACGGTGTCGGCGCCGGTGGAGGCGACGATGTCGCGCAGCTCCTGGGCCTTGCCGGAGCCGATGTAGGTGGCCGCGTCGGGCTTGTCGCGGCGCTGGATCACGCCGTCCAGGACTTCGGAGCCGGCCGTCTCGGCGAGGGCGGCGAGCTCGGCCATCGAGTTCTCCGCCTCCTCCAGCGTGCCGTCCGTCCACACGCCGACGAGCACCACGCGCTCCAGCCGGAGCTGGCGGTACTCGACTTCGGTGACGTCCTGCAGTTCGGTGGAGAGGCCGTGGACGCGCCGCAGCGCGGCGCGCTCGGAGCGGTCGTACTGCTCTCCGTCGTAGTTGCCGAGGCCCTCGTCGATCGCCGCGAGGTCCTCGTCCATCAGGGCTTCCGCCTTGAGGTCGGCGAGCCGGTTGGCGGACTCGCTCGATCGGGTGCGGCTGTCGAACGTGGAGGTCATTTCATCCTTGGGTTGATCGGATCGTGCTCTCGGACAACACGGCGGAGCCGCCGTGAATTCCCCACGATGGTTGCACGCCCGCCGCGCCCGAGTCATCCCTTTTACCAGCCGCCGCGCCGACCCCCGCCGCCGCCCCGTCCGGCGCGGCCTCCGGCCCGCCCGGGCGGTAGACGTCGTACACGCCGGAGACCCGGAGCATCGCGCGCATCACCGCGGGCAGCGCCGCGGCGTCCGGCAGCTCCAGGGTGTAGCTGTGCCGCACCCGGAGCTGGCGGGGCGGCTCGACCTCGGCGGAGAAGATCGACACGCCCTCGCCGGAGATCGCCGCGGTCAGGTCGGCGAGCAGCCGGGGGCGGTTGAGCGCCTCGGCGTGCAGGGTGGCCCGGTACCCCCACTGCGGGGCGCCGCCGGGCAGCCAGCGGACCGGGGCCGCGTGGCGGCCGCCGCGCAGCATCCGGGTGCCGGTGGGGCAGCCCGCCCGGTGCACCGCGACGGCCCCGCCGCGCAGCACGATGCCGGTCACCTCGTCGGGCGGGACGGGCGTGCAGCAGCGGGCCAACCGGACGGCGGCGCCGGGCAGTCCGGGCACCTCCGCGGGGGCGCCGGGCGCGGCGGGCGCGACCGGGGCGGCCGCGGGGGCGGCGGGGGCCGGGGCGCTGCTCGCGGCGGGCTGCTCGGGCAGTTCGGTGACGGCCGGGCGGACGGCCAGCCGGCGTTCGACGGCGAGCCGGGCGCCGGGGGTGCGGACGTACTCCAGCCACTGCGGGTCGGGGCCGCTGTCCTCGCCGTCGGGGGCGAGCAGCAGGCCGAGCACGTCGCCGTCGCGCAGCTGGGTGGAGAGCGCGGTGAGCCGGCCGTTGATCCGGGCGCCGATACATCGGTGGCCGGTCTCCTCGCCGAGCAGGTACGCGGCGTCCAGGCAGCTGGAGCCGGCCGGCAGGTGCAGGGTGGCGCCGTCCTCGGTGACGGCGGTGATCTCGCGGTCGTCGCGCAGGTCGGCGGTGAGGGCGGACCAGAAGGCGTCCGGGTCGGGGGTGTCCTGCTGCCAGTCGAGCAGCCGGGCCAGCCAGCCGGGGCGGGCCGGGTCGGTGCGGTCCTCGGGGTCGTCGGCGGCGCCCTGCCGGTCGGCGGCGCGCGGGTCGCCGAGGGCGACCACGCCGGTCTCGGCGACCTCGTGCATCCGCCGGGTGCGGACCAGGACCTCGATCACCTCGCCGCCGGGCAGCGCGACCGCGGTGTGCAGCGACTGGTAGAGGTTGAACTTGGGGGCGGCGACGAAGTCCTTGAACTCGCCGGGCAGCGGCGTCCAGCAGGTGTGCAGCTCGCCGAGGACGGCGTAGCAGTCGGCGTTCTCCTCGACCACCACCAGCAGCCGCCCGAAGTCGGCGGGCCGCAGTCCGGTGCCGTCCGGCCCGGCCCCGCGCTTGATCATCACCCGGTGCAGCGAGACCAGGTGCCGGGGGCGGACGGTGACGGCGGAGGGGATGCCGGCCTCGGCGAGCTGGCGGCCGAGCTCGGCGGCGAACGGGGCGAGCACGCCGTCCGTCCAGCCGCCGGCCACCGCGCCGGTGTGCTCGTACTCCTCGGGGTGCAGGGTGGCGAAGACGATGTCCTCCAGCTCCGCCTTGACCACCTGGATGCCGAGCCGTTCGGCGAGCGGGATCAGCACGTCCCGGGTGACCTTGGCGATCCGCACCCGGCTGGCCGGCTTCATGTGCCGGATGGTGCGCATGTTGTGCAGCCGGTCGGCGAGCTTGATCACCATCACCCGGACGTCGTCCCCGGTGGCGACCAGCATCTTGCGGAAGGTCTCGGGCTCGGCGGCGGCCCCGAAGTCGACCTTCTCCAGCTTGGTGACGCCGTCGACCAGGTACGACACCTCGGGCCCGAAGTCCTCGGCGACCTGGTCGAGCGTCACCTCGGTGTCCTCGACCGTGTCGTGCAGCAGCGAGGCGACCAGCGTGGTGGTGTCCGCGCCGAGCTGGGCGAGGATCATCGTGACGGCCAGCGGGTGGGTGATGTACGGCTCGCCGCTCTTGCGGGTCTGCCCGCGGTGGCTCTCCTCGGCGAGGCGGTACGCCCTGGTCAGCAGCGGTACGTCGGCCTGCGGGTGGTGCACCCGGTGGGCCTGGACGATCGGTTCGATGGCGTCGGGGACGGGCGTCCGCCCGGTGGCGAGCAGCGCGGCCCGGCCGGCCCGGCCGAGCGCCGCACGGCTGAACCGGCTCGCCTGCTGCTTGGACGGCGAGCCCGCCAACTCGGAGCGGATGGTCATCTGCACCTCCGGCAGCAACACCGGAGCGACGGCCGACCCGGTGGTCCATGCTACCGAGCAGAGCACGTTGCGCGAGCCCCCGCTTCCCCTCTGTCATCCGGATCACCCGAACGGGGGGATTAACCGGAGAGCGCGGTGGGAAGCGGTGGCTGACGTTCCGTCGCCCTGACCTGCCGTCAGGCGAGCACGCCCTCCGCGACGATCACGGCGGGCCCGGTCATCTCGATCCGGCCGTCCGGGAACTCCTCGATCACCAGCCGCCCGCCGGGCACGTCCACCGTGTAGCGCACGGCCTCGCCGGTGGCCGCCGGGTCGGCGCCGTCGCGCCGGATCGCCGCCACCGCGACGGCGCAGGCGCCGGTGCCGCAGGAGCGGGTCTCGCCGGAGCCGCGCTCGTGCACCCGCATCGCCACGTGCCGCTCGCCGCGGTCCACCACGAACTCGACGTTCACGCCCTGCGGGTACGCGCCCTCGGGGGCGGTGGCCGGGGCGTCGTGCAGCGTGCCCGCGTGCGCCAGGTCCTCGACGAAGGCGACGGCGTGCGGGTTGCCCATGTTGACGTTCAGCGCGGGCCAGGTCCGCCCGTCCACGGTGACGGTGATGCCGTCCGGGCCGGGGAACACCGCCCGGCCCATGTCCACGGTGACCTCGCCCGGGGTGCCGTCCGGGGCGTCCTCGGCGATCCGCACCCGCTTGACCCCGCCGCGGGTGCCCACCGCCAGCTCGCCCGGCTTCGCGTGCCCGGCGTGCACCAGGTACCTGGCGAACACCCGCACCCCGTTGCCGCACATCTCGGCGATCGAACCGTCCGCGTTGCGGTAGTCCATGAACCACTCGGCCTGCCCGGCCGTCCCCGCCGCGGCGGGCTCGGCCGCCGAGCGGACCACCCGCAGCACGCCGTCCGCGCCGATCCCGGCCCGCCGGTCGCACAGGGCGGCGACGTCGGCCGCCGACAGGTCGATCAGACCGTCCGGGTCCGGGACGATCACGAAGTCGTTCTGGGTGCCGTGCCCCTTGAGGAAGGCCGTTCCGCTGGTTCCGCTGCGCTCGCTCACACCGCCGATGGTAACGGGGGCGGGCAGGCGGGGGCGGGGTCGGACCGGGGGCCGGACGGTCCCTAGCCGCGCAGGTGGACGACCCGCCAGACGGCGAGCGCGACGGCCGCCGCGGCCAGCAGGGTGTACAGCACGATGGCCTTCCAGCCGGCCCGCTCGGTGCTGCCCCGGCGCGGCACCCCGGGCCACTTGTAGCCGGCCCGGCGGGCGGCCATCGCGCCCCAGCCGACCGAGGCGGCGGTGATCAGCAGGCCGAGCATCCCGATCATCGCGGTCGCGCCCTCGCTGCCGAAGGCCAGCGGGAAGGCGAACATCAGCGAGCCGAACATCAGCGTCGCGGCGATCGGCAGGATCTGCCACCAGCGCAGCCGGCGGCGCGGCCGGATGTCCCGCTCGTGGACCACGCCCGGCGCGGCGGCCAGGTCGTCGATCGCGGGCAGCGCCACCGCGTACGAGGTGGTGGGGACGGCGAGCTCGGGAAGCGTCTCGGACCCGTCGGCGACGTCGCCGAGCAGCTCATCGGTTTCGGGGCCGGTACCCGTTGACACGCGGCCTCCCCTGACGGCTCGACACGAGCTCCAGGGCTCGCGGGCGGTGAGGCCGGCCCGCGTGCCGGGCCTCGGTGCTACCGATGATGGCACGTGCCGGCACCCCGGCAGGGCGTCGCGCGGCTTGATCGGGTGATCCGATGCCAGGACGTGATCCCGCCGTGACCGCCGGTACCTCCTGCACCTGCGTCTGCCGGTGCAGACGCCGCGAGCCTGGCCGGAACGGGTCGCCGGGCAGCCGGAAACCGCCGGTCAGGCCGCCCCGACCGGACTTTCCGAACGGTGGATCAGTTCCAGTGCCCGGCCCAGCAGCTCGACCGGATCGGCGCCCTCGGGCCGGTCCAGCCAGTGGATCCGGTCGTCCCGGCGGAACCAGGACTCCTGGCGCCGGGCGAACCGGCGGGTCGCCCGGACGGTCTCCGCCCGCGCCTCGTCCTCGGTGCACTCCCCCGCGAAGAACGCCAGCACCTGCTGGTAGCCGAGCGCCCGGCTCGCGGTCAGCCCCTCGCGCAGCCCGGCCCCCTCCAGCTCGCGCACCTCGTCGAGCAGCCCGGCCTCCCACATCCGGTCCACCCGCAGCTCGATCCGCCGGTCCAGCTCGGGGCGCGGCACCCGGACGCCGATCTGCACCGCCCCGTACACCGCCCGCTGGGTCGGCAGGCTGGCCGTGAACGGGCGTCCGGTGATCTCGATGACCTCCAGCGCCCGGACCACCCGGCGCCCGTTGCTGGGCAGGATCGCCTCCGCCGCCGCCGGGTCCAGCCCGGCCAGCCGCCGGTGCAGCGCGCCGGAGCCGGCCCGCTCCAGCTCCTCCTCCAGCCGGGCCCGCACCGCCGGGTCGGTGCCGGGGAACTCCATCTCGTCCACCGCCGCCCGCACGTACAGGCCCGAGCCGCCGACCAGCACCGGCACCTGCCCGGCCGCCAGCTGCCGGTCCATCTCGGCCCGCGCCAGGCGCTGGTACTCGGCCACCGAGGCGGTCTCGGTCACCTCCCACACGTCCAGCAGGTGGTGCGGGACGCCGCCGCGCTCCGCCCCGGTGAGCTTGGCGGTGCCGATGTCCATGCCCTTGTACAGCTGCATCGAGTCGGTGTTCACCACCTCCCCGCCCAGTTCGCGGGCGATCGCCACCGCCAGGTCGGACTTGCCGGCCGCCGTCGGGCCGACCACCGAGACCACCAGGGGCAGCCCGCCGGGGCCATGGGGGGGCGCAGAGGGGGAAGAAGAGGAACCGCTCACCCCACCAGTCTCGCAAAAGCGGGGCACCTCCCGTGTCACACCGTCGTTGACCGGGGAGGATCAGCACTGTTCGGTCCGGAAATCACCCGAAATACGAGGAGCGCACGCCATGGGTCTGATGGACAACCTCAAGGGCAAGGCCGAGGAGCTCAAGGACAAGGCCAGCGAGCTGGCCGGCAAGCACGGCGACAAGATCGACGGCGCGGTCGACAAGGCCGGCGAGGCCATCGACAAGGCCACCAAGCACAAGTACAGCGACAAGATCGTGAAGGGCACCTCGGCCACCAAGCACGCCCGCGACGACTTCGCGGCCAAGCCCAAGGACGACTGACGCCCGCCCGGCGCTCAGCGCCAGGAGGCCACCAGGTAGCCGACGCCGTACGGGGCGTCCTCGTAGCGCAGTTCACCGCTGAGCGCGGCGCCCTCCGCGGCGCCCGCCAGCACCTGCCACGGGGCGCGCCCCTCGGCCATCAGCCGGGCCGACAGCTCCGCGTCCAGCCCGGCCAGCGCCGCCGCGTCCGCCCCGGCCAGCGCGCGCGCCACCGCCCGGTCGTGCTCCTCGGCCCGCTCGTCCAGGTACCCGGGGGCCTTCACCGAGCGCCGGGCGCTGCCGTCGCCGAGCACCAACAGGCCGACCCGGTCCGCGAGTTCGGCCAGCCCCCGGCCGAGGCCCAGCAGCCGCTCCGCAGCCGTGTCGGGCCGCACCGCGACGGCGTGCGTCGGCACCCGGACGCCCGCCTCCTCCAGCAGCCACGCCCCCACCGTCAGCGCGGGCGGCAGCTCCGGGCCGTCCACCCCGCCCAGCGGGAGCCGCACCGCCTTCGCCACCCCGTACCGGCGCAGCGACCCCGCGCCGCCCTCCGTCCACACCCCGGCCCGCTCGCCCGTCCCGACCACCACCACCAGGTCGGCCCCGGCCAGCTCCCGCACCGCCGCCAGGCACGCCTCCCGCAGCCCCGCCGTCTCGGCGGCGGCCCCGGCGGCCACCTCCGGCACGAGCAACGGCGGGCAGGGGCACACGGCGGCGGCAGCAAGCATGTCGATCACTCTACGGGAGGGCAAAACGGGGGCGCGAGGAACCGCGCCCCCGGCTCACGCGGCTCTCAGCAGCCGCAGCCGTCACCGCTCGGCGCGGCCGCCTGCCGGGGCGCGCCGATGGTCGGCAGCCCCAGCATCACGCCCGCGGGCTTCGCGGCCGGCGCCGCCTGCCGCTTCTCCCACGCGTCGCCCGCCCGGGTGCGGCGCACGCCCAGCGCGGGCCCCTCGGCGAGGAGGTGGTGCGGGGCGGCGTAGGTGATCTCGACGGTGACCATGTCACCGGGCCGCACCCCGCCCTCGGGCCGGGAGAAGTGCACCAGGCGGTTGTCGGGCGCGCGCCCGGAGAGCCGGTCGGTGCGGTCGTCCTTCTTGCCCTCGCCCTCGGCGACCAGGATCTCCAGCCGGCGGCCGACCTGCTTCTTGTTCTCCTCCCAGGAGATCTCCTCCTGGAGGGCGATCAGCCGGTCGTAGCGCTCCTGCACCACGGCCTTGGGCACCTGGTCGGCCATCTCGGCGGCGGGCGTCCCGGGCCGCTTGGAGTACTGGAAGGTGAAGGCGTTGGCGAACCGGGCCTCGCGGACCACGTGCATGGTCTGCTCGAAGTCCTCGTCGGTCTCGCCGGGGAAGCCGACGATGATGTCGGTGGAGATCGCGGCGTCCGGCATCGCGGCCCGGACCTTCTCGATGATGCCGAGGAAGCGTTCCTGCCGGTAGGAACGCCGCATCGCCTTCAGGACGGTGTCGGAGCCGGACTGCAGCGGCATGTGCAGCTGGTGCATCACGTTCGGCGTCTCGGCCATCGCGGCGATCACGTCGTCGGTGAAGTCGCGCGGGTGCGGCGAGGTGAAGCGGACCCGCTCCAGGCCCTCGACCTGGCCGCAGGCGCGCAGCAGCTTGCCGAACGCCTCCCGGTCGCCGAGGTCGGAGCCGTACGCGTTGACGTTCTGCCCGAGCAGGGTGACCTCGACGACGCCCTCGGCGACCAGCGCCTCGACCTCGGCGAGGACGTCGCCGGGCCGGCGGTCCTCCTCCTTGCCGCGCAGGGCGGGGACGATGCAGAAGGTGCAGGTGTTGTTGCAGCCGACCGAGATCGCGACCCAGGCCGCGTACGCGGACTCGCGCCGGGTGGGCAGGGTGGAGGGGAAGGTCTCCAGCGATTCGAGGATCTCGACCTGGGCCTTGCGCTCGACGGCGGCGCGCTCCAGCAGCGCGGGCAGGTGGCCGATGTTGTGGGTGCCGAAGACGACGTCGACCCAGGGGGCCTTGCGGACGATGGTCTCGCGGTCCTTCTGGGCGAGGCAGCCGCCGACGGCGATCTGCATGCCGCGGTTGGCCTGCTTGGCGGGGGCGAGCCGGCCGAGGTTGCCGTACAGCTTGTTGTCGGCGTTCTCGCGGACCGCGCAGGTGTTGAAGACCACCAGGTCGGGGTCGCCGTCGCCGGCGGCCTTGGCGTAGCCGGCCTCCTCCAGCAGCCCGGACAGGCGCTCGGAGTCGTGGACGTTCATCTGGCAGCCGTACGTGACGACCTTGTAAGTTCGCAAGCTCTCCTCCATACCCACAGAGCCAAGGGTAAGGGCACCGGACGGGGCCTCCCGCCGGACGGTGGGGGCTGGCAGTATCCACGGCATGGCTGCTGCGAACCTCCCCTCCCGTCCGGGTGCCGCGCTGCGCCGGCTGCTGCGCAACCGGCTGCTGCGGGTCTGCGCGGCGCTGCTGCTGGTGGCCGCGGGCGCGGGCGGCTGGTGGGCCTCCTCGGCCTCCTCGGCGTCGGGCCCGCGCGGCCGGGTGGCGTTCGCGACGGGCGTGGTCGGCGGGGTGTACGACCGGTACGGGGTGCTGCTGCGGCAGTACCTGGGCGCGCACATGCCCGGGCTGGAGGTGCAGTTGGACAACTCCGTGGGCTCGCTGGACAACCTGGAGCGGGTGGTGGCGGGCCAGGACGACTTCGCCGTCGCCACGGCGGACGCGGTGGCGACGTTCGGCAGCCCGCAGAAGCCGCAGCTGCGGGCGATCGCCCGGCTGTACGACGACTACATGCAGTTGGTGGTGCCGGCCGACTCGCCGGTGCACTCGGTGGCGGACCTGCGCGGGCTGCGGGTCGGGGTCGGGCAGGCGAAGTCGGGGGTGAACCTGGTGACCCGGCGGCTGCTGGAGGCGGCCGGCCTGAACCCGGACCGGGACGTGCGGTCGGCGCAGGTCGGCGTCGTCCAGGCCGCGGAGGGCCTGCGGGACAAGGAGCTGGACGCGTTCTTCTGGTCGGGCGGCCTGCCGACGGCCGCGCTGTCCGACCTGTCGGAGCGCACGCCGATCCGGATCGTGCCGATGGGCGACCTGTCCGACCCGCTGCACCAGCTGGCGGGCCCGGGGATGGACGCGTACCGGGCGGCGACCATCCCGGCGGACGCCTACCCGGACGTGCAGCCGGAGCGGGTGGCGGTGCCGACGGTGGCGGTGCCGAACCTGCTGGTGACCCGGGCGGACGTGGACCCGGTGCTGGTGGAGGCGCTGACCCGGGCGGTGATCGACAGCCGGGACGACATCGGCGGGCAGGTGCACGCCGCGCAGCTGGTCGACCTGCGCACCGCGGTGTACACCGATCCGCTGCCGCTGCACGTCGGCGCCGAGCGCTACTACCTGTCGGTCAAGCCCTGAGCCTCACCGGCGGCGCCGGGGCACCACCAGCCGGACGGTGAGCCCGTGCGGCTCGGCGGGCTCGAACTCCAGCGCGCCGCCGCCGGCCAGCAGCAGGGTCCGGGCGATGGACAGGCCCAGGCCGGAACCGTCGATGTTCTGGTGCCGGGAGGAGCGCCAGAACCGGTCGCCGACCCGGGTGAGCTCCTCCTCGGTGAGGCCGGGCCCGGCGTCGGTGACGGTGGCGGTGACCTCGTCCTTGCCGATCAGCAGGCCGACCTCGACGGTGCTGCCGGCCGGGGTGAACTTCAGCGCGTTGTCCAGGACGGCGTCCAGCGCGCTGCCGAAGCCGATCGGGTCGGCCCAGGCGTGCGCCATCGGCGGCCCGTCCCGGTGCAGGAGGACGCCGCGCCGCTCCGCCAGCGGCCGCCAGGCGTCGACCCGGGTGCGGACGAGTTCGGCCAGGTCGACCGGTTCGGGCTCGGGCCGGGAGCCCTCGGCGGTGGCCAGGCCGAGCAGGTCGTCCAGCACCCGGGCCAGCCTGGCGCCCTCCTCGCGGACGGCGGCGATCTCCTCCTCGTGGCCCTCGGGCAGCTCCAGGCCGATCAGCTCGACCCGCAGCAGCAGCGCGGCGAGCGGGTTGCGCAGCTGGTGGGAGGCGTCGGCGACGAACGCCCGCTGCTGGTCGATGGCGAGCACCACGTGGTCCGCCATGTCGTTGAACGAGCGGGCCAGGCGGCGCAGTTCGGGCGGTCCGCCGCTGGGGGCGACCCGGGCGCCGAGCCGTCCGGTGGCGATGTCGTGGGTGGCCCGGTCCAGGGTGCGGACGGGGCGCAGCACCCAGCCGGTGAGCCGGACGGCGAGCAGGATGGCGACGATCATGGCGAGCGCCTCGCCGCCGGCCAGCACCATCCAGCGGTGCAGGATGCGCGAGCGCAGGCCGCCGGTGGGCGATTCGGTGAGCACCACGGCGACCACGTCGCCGTCGCGGACCACCGGCAGGGCGACGGCGAGGGTGCGGTCGGGGGTCCACGGCCAGACCTGCGGCGGGTTGTGGCTGCGGCGGCCGGCCAGCGACTCCTGGTAGGCCTGCCGGCCGGGGCCGGCGGCGGGGGGCCGCCAGCCGTCGGGGGCGGCGGCGACGGCGCTGCCGTCGCGCTGGAAGACGCCGATCCGGACGCCGTACAGCTCGTGGTAGCGCTGGGCCTCGCTGGCGAGGGCGTGCAGCCGGCCGTTGTCGCCGGGGCCGGGCTGCGGGTCGCCCTTGACGGCGGTGGCGCTGGGACGGCCCTGGGTGGGCAGGTCCTGGGCGAAGCGGGCGGCGTCGTCGATCCGGTCGACGACCACCTTGGACTGCTCGGAGGCGGCGATCAGGTAGGCCAGGGGCACCCCGAGCGCGGCCAGCACGCAGGCCATCAGGGCGATCAGGATGCCGAGCAGGCGGTTGCGCACGGACGGTCAGCGCCCCGCCGGGCCGTCGCCGGGGGCGGCGCCGGGCGCGCTCTCCGGCTGGTCGGGGGCCAGCCGGTAGCCGACGCCGCGGACGGCCTCGACCAGGCCGGGCAGGCCGAGCTTGGTGCGCAGCGAGCCGATGTGCACCTCCAGGGTGCGGCCGTTGCCCTCCCAGCCGGAGCGCCAGACCTCGCTGAAGATCTGCTCCCGCCGGTAGACCACGCCGGGGCTCTGGGCGAGCAGCGCCAGCAGGTCGAACTCCTTGCGGGTGAGCGGGACGTCCCGGCCCCGGACGCTGACCCGGCGGCGCTCGCGGTCGATCTCGATGCCGCGGGAGGCGAGCGGCCCGGTCGGTTCGGGGCCGTTCTCCTCGGTGGGCCTGGGGGTGCCGCGGCGGGCCACCGCGTGGATCCGGGCCAGCAGCTCGCCCATGTCGTAGGGCTTGACCACGTAGTCGTCGGCGCCGAGGTTGAGGCCGTGGATGCGGGAGCGGATGTCGGCCCGCGCGGTCACCATGATCACCGGTACGCCGCTGCCGGCCCGGATCCGGCTGCACACCTCGAAGCCGTCCCGGTCGGGCAGTCCGAGGTCGAGCAGCACCACCCGGTACGGGTCGCTGCCGTCCGGGACGAGCGCGTCCAGCGCCTCGTGGCCGCTGCGGGCGTGCCGGACCTGGAAGCCGTGCCGGCTCAGCACCGCGACCAGGGCGGCGGCCACGCGGTCGTCGTCCTCGACCAGGAGCAGGCGCATCGGGTCCCCTTTCCTTCGGCGGTGTTCGTTCTGGAGTCGTCCGGTCCCGGTTCGGGCGCGCCCGGGCTCCGGGCGCCACGGCCCGTGCCGCGGTCGTCGTGGCCCGGTCCGCACGGGAACCGGCCCATCCTGGCATCCATGCCCATCCGGCGCCCCCCGGTCAACCGGGTCGCCCGGTCCGTTACCCAGCCGGTATCCGCTACCTCCCGACTACCGGGCGTAGCCGAACCGTGATCCTCAAGTTCAGCTCAGATCGGCTGACGGGGAGACGTGTACCTGTCTAAAGTCGCCCCGTCCGGGGGCCACGGGCTCCGCCGGCCCCGGCTCCCGGACATCAGACGGACCATCACCGACTCCGCGGCCCCTGCGAGTTGGCCCGGGTCCCAAGGACGAGGGAGCGGAGCCGCGATGACCGAGAACAGCGCCGAGCCGCAGCGGGCGGAGGACGGCCGGACCGCCCCGCTGGTGTCGCTGCGCGGGGTGAACAAGCACTTCGGCGCGCTGCACGTGCTGCAGGACATCGACCTGGAGATCGCGCACGGCGAGGTCGTGGTGCTGATCGGCCCGTCCGGTTCCGGCAAGTCCACGCTCTGCCGCACCATCAACCGGCTGGAGACCATCGACTCCGGCACGATCGAGGTGGACGGCCGCCCGCTGCCCGCCGAGGGCCGCGAGCTGGCCCGGCTGCGCGCCCAGGTCGGCATGGTGTTCCAGTCCTTCAACCTGTTCGCGCACAAGACGGTGCTCCAGAACGTGGTGCTGGCCCAGGTGAAGGTCGGCCGGGTGCCGAAGGCCGAGGCCGAGAAGACCGCCCGCGAGCTGCTGGAGCGGGTCGGCGTCGGCGCCCAGGCGGACAAGTTCCCCGCCCAGCTGTCCGGCGGCCAGCAGCAGCGGGTGGCCATCGCCCGCGCGCTGGCGATGAACCCCAAGGTGATGCTGTTCGACGAGCCCACCTCGGCCCTCGACCCGGAGATGGTCAACGAGGTGCTGGAGGTGATGCGCTCGCTCGCCGCCAAGGGCATGACCATGGTCGTGGTGACCCACGAGATGGGCTTCGCGCGCTCGGCGGCCAACCGCGTCCTGTTCATGGCGGACGGCCGGATCGTCGAGCAGAACACCCCCGAGGCGTTCTTCACCGCGCCGCGCAGCGACCGCGCGAAGGACTTCCTCTCGAAGATCCTGCACCACTGAGCCCCACCGTGATCTAGCGTCAGTTCGAATTTGCCCGGAGCCAGCGATGGCCCCTACCAAGGAGAAGAACGACCGCATGAAGGCCCGTCGTACCGTAGCCGCCGCCCTGTCCGTGCTCGCCCTGACGGCGGTCGCCGCCTGCGGCAAGGACGGATCGCCCAACACGGACACCGCCAAGAGCGGTTCGGCCGCCCCGCAGCTGCCGACCTACCAGGTCAACGCCGACGCCAAGCTCGACGGCTCGCCGGTGTGGACCGAGGCCAAGAAGAACGGCAAGCTGCGCATCGGCGCCAAGTCCGACCAGCCGTTCCTCGGCTTCGAGGACGTGCAGACCGGCAAGCGCAACGGCTTCGACATCGAGATCGCCAAGATGATCGCCGCCGACCTCGGCTTCTCCGCCGACCAGATCGAGTTCAAGACGATCAACTCCAGCGCCCGCGAGACCTCGCTCTCCGGCGGCCAGGTCGACTACTACGTCGGCACCTACTCGATCAACGACAACCGCAAGAAGACGATCGACTTCGCCGGCCCGTACTACATCGCCGGCCAGTCGCTGCTGGTGAACAAGGACAACTCCGAGATCACCGGCCCCGAGAGCACCAAGGGCAAGTCGGTCTGCACCGTCACCGGCTCGACCTCGGTCACCAACATCAAGACCTACGGTGCCAACGTCACCGAGTTCGAGAGCTACTCGCTCTGCGTGGAGAAGCTGCTCACCAAGGAGGTCGACGCCGTCACCACCGACGACGCGATCCTCAAGGGCTACGCCGCGAAGAACCAGGGCAAGCTCAAGGTCGTCGGCAACACCTTCTCCCAGGAGAAGTACGGCGTCGGCCTGAAGAAGGGCGACGCGGTGCTGCAGCAGGCGATCACCGACGCCCTCAAGAAGCACGAGCAGAACGGCGACTGGAAGAAGGCGTACGACGCCACCCTGGGCCTGTCCGGCGCCGACGCCCCCTCCATCCCCGACCTGACCGAGAAGGCGGCCGGCTGACACCCGGCTGACACCGATACCGAGAAAGGAGGGCCGCCGGCATGGGCATACCGTTCGAGGACGGCAACTTCTCGCTGTTCGTCCGCGGGTTCCTGGGAACGCTGGAACTCAGCGCGCTCAGTGCCCTGTTCGCCCTGTTGCTGGGCATCGTGCTGGCGGCCTTCCGCGTCTCGCCGGTCCCGGTGCTGCGGACGTTCGGCACCGCCTGGGTGACGATCTTCCGCAACACCCCGCTGACCCTGATGTTCTTCGCGGTGACCTTCGTGCTGCCGCGACTGGACCTGCACATCAGCAGCTTCACCGCCGCCGTGGCGGCGCTCAGCATCTACACCGGCAGCTTCGTCTGCGAGGTGCTGCGCTCCGGCATCAACACCGTGCCGCTCGGCCAGGCCGAGGCCGCCCGCTCACTGGGCATGGGCTTCGGCCAGACCCTCGGCCTGGTGGTGCTGCCGCAGGCCGCCCGCGCGGTGATCGCGCCGATGGGCTCGGTGTTCATCGCCCTGCCCCGCAACTCGGCCGTGGCCGGCGCCTTCAACGTGTTCGAACTCTTCAGCGTCCAGAAGACCCTGACCGAGAAGGGCTACGCCATCTTCGCTCTCTTCTTCTGGCTGGCCCTGGCCTACCTGGTGATCAGCTTCTCGATCGGTGCGGTCTTCTCCGCCCTGGAGCGGCGCGCGGCGGTGGCCCGATGAGCGCCCGCTCCGCCTCCGTCCTGTACGACGTCCCGGGCCCGCGGGCCCGGCTGCGCTACCGGCTGGCCGGCGTGCTCGGCGCGCTCGGCATCGCCGGGCTGCTCTGGTGGGTCGTCACCACGCTGACCGACCAGGGCCAGTTCGACGGCTGGCTGTGGGACCCGTTCCAGTACACCGCCGTCCAGCAGCGGATCCTCGACGGCGTGCTGGCCACCCTGAAGGCCTTCGGCCTGGCCGCGGTCGGCTCGCTGGTCCTCGGGGCCCTGCTCGCCGCCGGCCGGCTCTCCGACCACCGCCCGGTGCGCGCGGCGTCCACCGCGGTGGTCCAGTTCTTCCGGGCCATGCCGCTGGTCATCATGATCTTCGCGCTGTACCAGGCGGTGTTCACCGCCGAGCCGATGTGGGGCCTGGTCATCGGCCTGGTCCTGTACAACGGCGCCGTGCAGGCCGAGATCATCCGCTCCGGCATCAACGCCGTCCCGCGCGGCCAGGGCGAGGCCGCGTACGCCCTGGGCCTGCGCAAGACCCAGGTGATGAGCCTGGTGCTCGTCCCGCAGGCGGTCCGGTCGATGCTGCCCGCGATCATCGGCCAGCTGGTGGTCACGCTCAAGGACACCTCGCTCGGCTACATCATCACGTACCCCGAGCTGCTGTACGCGGGCAAGCTGATCGCCTCCAACTCCGACGGCTACCCGTACATCCCGGTCGTCCTGGTGATCACCCCGATCTACATCGCAATGTGCCTCGCGCTCAGCGGCCTGGCCCGCTGGCTGGAGTCGCGCGGCCGTCGCGGCGCGAACCGTCGCGTCGCAGCCGCTGCTTGACGGACACCCAGGTGATCTGTTGCATTGCTCTTCGTGACACCACCTGGGACCTCCCACCCGGCATATGACGCACCGGCGGCCGCCGCCGCCCGCCCGAAGGCCCCGGCATGGACGCGGTGATCATCGTCGGGGCCGGGCCGGTCGGCCTCGCCCTGGCGCTCGCCCTGGCCCGCAACGAAGTCCCCAGCACCGTCCTGGACGAGGGCACCGGCGTCAGCGCCGAGAGCCCCCGCACCGTGGTGCTCGGCGGCGACACCGCCGCCTTCCTGGCCCGGATCGGCTACACCAGGGTCGTCTCCGACGCGGCCCGCTGGGACGCCTTCACCGTCTGGCGCCGCCGCGCCGAGGTGCTGCGCCTGCCGCTGGACGGCGAACCCGTCCTGCACCTGGCCCAGCACCGCCTGCAGCGCGGTCTGCGCGACGCCGTCGCCGCGACGCCGCTGATCCGCCTGCTGCCGCGGCACAAGGTGGTCGAACTCACCCAGGACCGCGACGGGGTGACGGTCCGCACCACCTCCGCCGGGCAGGACGCCTGGTGGCACGGCAGCCACCTGGTCGGCTGCGACGGCGCCCGCTCCACCGTCCGCAGACTGCTCAAGGTCCGCTTCCCCGGCCGCCCCGCCGTCGACCGGCACGCCGTCGCCACCGTCCGGGTCGACCTGCCCTTCCCCGGCGAGGCCCGGCTGCACCGCGAACCCCCGTGGCGCGGCGACCGCGAGGCCTCCGCCCGCCCGCTGCCCGACGGCCTGTGGCGGCTCGACTGGCGGCTGCCCCCCGGCCGCCCCCAGCCCACCGAACCGGTCGACCCGCACGCCACCTGGCCCGGCATCGTCACCGGCGACACCCTGCTCACCCGGGTCACCTCCGCGCTCACCGGCTGGTGCGGCGAACTCCCGCCCCACCAGCTGCTCGCCGCCGCCGACCACACCTACCAGCAGCGCCTGGCCGCCCGCTTCCGCACCGGCCGCTGCTTCCTGGCCGGCGACGCCGCCCACCTGCACGGCGCGCTCGGCATGCAGAACCTCGCCGACGGCCTGCGCGACGCCGACAACCTCGCCTGGCGGCTCGCCCTCGCCTGGCACCTGCCGCCCGGCGTCGACCGCGCCGACCGCGCGCTGCTCGACGGCTACGAGGCCGAACGCCGCGGCGCGGTCGGCGCCCGGCTGCGCGCCGTCGACCAGAGCATGCCGCTGCTGCGGCCGCTGCGCGGCTGGGCCGCGACCCGGCGCTCGCTGCTGTCCGGCCCCTTCCGCAAGCACGCCCCGCTGCTCGCCGACGGCCAGCTCGGCACCGGCCGCTTCGGCGGCGCCCCCGCCTACCCGGCCGCGCCCTCCGGCATCGCCCCGCGCGTCCCCGAGCAGCGCGGCTCCGGCCGCGGCACCTCACTCACCGAGCAGCTCTCGGCGACCACCCCCGGCGTCCTGGTCCCGGACCTCCAGGTGGTCACCGCCGACGGCACCGCCGACACCCTCCGGGCCCGCCTCGGCGGCCCCTTCCTGCTGGTCCTGGTCGCGCCCGGCACCACCGTCTGGTCCGCCGAGCACTGGCTCGGCGCCGGTCTGATGCCCCGCCTCGCCGAGCTCGCCGCCGCCCTCCCCGTCCCCACCGAGGTCCTGGTCACCGACGCCTACCCCGGCGCCACCCCGCACACCGTCCTCCTGGTCCGCCCCGACGGCCACCTGCTCGGCACCACCCCGGGCCTCCACCCCGAGGCCCTGCACGCCCTCGCCGCCCCCCTCGTCCCCAAGCCCGGCCTGGAGCAGCAGGACGCGAAGGGCTGACCCGGACGCGCGGACCGGGGCGCGCGGGCGGCGCGCCCTGCGCCCCGCTACCGGGCGACCTCCGTCGCCCGCGACTCCCGCACCACCGTGATCCGGATCTGCCCCGGGTACGTCAGCTCCTCCCGCACCTGCCGGGCGACCTCGCGGGCGATCTCCTGGGCCCGCAGGTCGTCGACCGCCTCGGGCTGCACCATGACCCGGACCTCCCGGCCGGCCTGCATCGCGTAGACCTTGGTGACGCCCTCGTGCGCCCGGGCGATCTCCTCCAGCCGCTCCAGCCGGCGCACGTACGCCTCCACCGACTCCTTGCGCGCGCCCGGCCGCCCGGCCGAGCACGCGTCGGCGGCCTGGGTGAGCACGGCCTCCACGGTCTTCGCCTCGATCTCGCCGTGGTGGGCCGCTATCGCGTGCACGACCTCCTCCGCCTCGCCGTGCCGCCGGGCGAACTCCGCGCCGATCGCGGCGTGGCTGCCCGGCACCCGGTGGCTGAGCGCCTTGCCGATGTCGTGCAGCAGCGCGGCCCGCCGCACCGGCTCGGGGTCGACGCCGAGTTCCGCGGCCATCATCCCGGCCAGGTGCGCGGACTCCACCAGGTGCCCGAGCACGTTCTGCCCGTACGAGGTGCGGTAGCGCAACGTCCCGAGGGTGCGGACCAGTTCGGGCGACATCTCGCCGCCCGTGCCGATCCCGACGGTCAGCAGCGCGTCCTCGCCGGCCCGGACGCACAGCCGCTCGACCTCGGCCCGGCTGCGCTCGTGCGCCTCCTCGATCCGCGCGGGGTGGATGCGCCCGTCGACCAGCAGCGCCTCCAGGGTGAGCCGGGCGCTCTCCCGCCGGACGGGGTCGAAGCAGGAGAGCTGCACCAGCCCGGGGGTGTCGTCGACGATCAGGTTGACGCCGGTGACGGCCTCGAAGGCGCGGATGTTGCGGCCCTCGCGGCCGATCACCCGGCCCTTCATGTCCTCGCTGGGCAGCCGCAGGGTGGTGAGCACGGTGTCCGCGGTGTGCTCGGCGGCCAGGCGCTGGATCGAGGCGGCGATGATCTCCCGGGCCCGGCCCTCGCCCTCGGTGACCGCCCGCCGTTCGATCTCCCGGACGGTCAGCGCGGCCTCCCGGCGGGCCTCCGACTCGGCGGCCCGGACGATCTCCTCGCGGGCCTGCGCGGCGGTCAGCCCGGCGGTGCGCTCCAGCAGCAGGCGGTTCTCCGCGGCCTGGTCGGCGAGTTCGCCGCGCACCCGCTCGGAATCGGCGGTGCGGGCGGCGAGTTCGTCCTCGTGCAGGTGCAGGCGGTGCAGCTCGGAGGTCAACCGCTCCTCGCGGCGGTCGAGTTCGGCCCGGCGTTGGCGGAGCATCAGGAACCCGCCGGCCAGCACCAGGACCAGGGCCCCGATCAGCACCCCGGCCGCCAGCAGCAGGGAGGAATCCGTTTCGGTGCCCTGAGCGATGCCCATCCGGCCACTCCCCGTCCTGCTCACGCTGCCGCTGAGGCGACCTCCGCGATCGTCCTGCCACTGAGTGTGAGGCTAGGCCGAGGTTACGAAACGGTCAAGATGCGATCGAGAATTGGCCCCGGCGATCTGATCTCCAGTCATCAAATCCCACCGCCGCTCGATTCCGGCAGCAGGGGCCGGCACTCAGTCCGTCCCCTCCTCCGGCCAGTCCTCCTCCTCGGCCCCCTCCGCGTCCAGCGCCTCCCGCACCACCCGGAACGCCAGGCCCTCGGCGTAGCCGCGCCGGGCCAGCACCCCGACCAGCCGCCTGGTCCGCACGCCCCGCTCCAACCCGGCGGTGGAGCGCAACTTGCGCGCCACCAGCGCCCGGGCGGCCTCGGTCTCGTCCTCGGCGTCCACCTGCAGCAGGGCCCGCTCGGCGGTCTCCCCGGTGACGCCCTTGGTGCGCAACTCCTGGGCCAGCGCCCGCCGGGACAGCCCGCGCACCGCGTGCCGGGACTCCACCCAGGCCTCGGCGAAGGCCGCGTCGTCGATCAGGCCGACCTCCTCCAGCCGGTCCAGCACCTGCTCGACGGTCTCGTCCGGGATCTCCTTGCGGCGCAGCGCGTCGGCCAGCTGCTTGCGGGACTTGGCGGCCCCGGTGAGCAGCCGCAGGCAGATGTCCCGGGCGCGCTCCGCCGGATCGCCCTCCGGCACGGCGGCCCGCCCGCGCCGCGACTCCCGCGGCTCCCGCGCCTCGGCCCGCCCCGTCTGCTCGGCCCGCTCCGCCCGCTCGGCCTTCGCCCGCGGACGCTCCGCCACCGCCGGTGCCGTCTCGGGCAGCTCCCCCAGCGCGCTGCGCCGCCGCCGGCGGCCGCCGGGGAGCTCGGACGCCCGCACCAGCCCGGGCAGTTCATCCACCGGGGGCTCCCCCGCCGCTCCCGCCACCGGCTCCGACGGCTCCCCCGCTGCCGCGAACCAGTCCGGCGGGCCGTACTCGTTCTCGCTCCCGTTCCCGGGAACGCCCGCACCGGGCCCGTCCTCGGACGGGCCCGGTGCCGGGTGGTGGGTCTGGTGCGGTGTCAACGGATCAGCTCTTGGCGGCGGCCGCCGTCTTCTTGGCCGCGGCCTTGGCGGGGGCCGCGGCGGCCGGGATCTCCACGGCGGGGGCGGGGGCGGCGACACCCTCGGCCTCGGCCTCGGCGGGCTTCGGGCCGATGCCCAGCTTGCCCTTGATCTTGGCCTCGATCTCGTCGGCCAGCTGCGGGTTGTCCTTCAGGAAGTTGCGGGCGTTCTCCTTGCCCTGGCCGAGCTGGTCGCCCTCGTAGGTGTACCAGGCGCCGGACTTCCGGATGAAGCCGTGCTCGACGCCCATGTCGATCAGGCCGCCCTCGCGGCTGATGCCGACGCCGTAGAGGATGTCGAACTCGGCCTGCTTGAACGGCGCGGCGACCTTGTTCTTGACCACCTTGACGCGGGTGCGGTTGCCGACCGCCTCGGTGCCGTCCTTCAGGGTCTCGATGCGCCGGATGTCGAGGCGGACCGAGGCGTAGAACTTGAGCGCGCGGCCACCGGTGGTGGTCTCCGGCGAACCGAACATCACGCCGATCTTCTCGCGCAGCTGGTTGATGAAGATCGCGGTGGTGTTCGACTGGTTCAGCGCACCGGCGATCTTCCGCAGCGCCTGGCTCATCAGGCGGGCCTGGAGGCCGACGTGCGAGTCGCCCATCTCGCCCTCGATCTCGGCGCGCGGCACCAGCGCGGCCACCGAGTCGATGATCACCAGGTCGATCGCGCCGGAGCGGATCAGCATGTCGGTGATCTCCAGCGCCTGCTCGCCGGTGTCCGGCTGGCTGACCAGCAGCTTGTCGGTGTCCACCCCGAGCTTCTTGGCGTACTCGGGGTCGAGCGCGTGCTCGGCGTCGACGAAGGCGACGGTGCCGCCGGCCTTCTGGGCGTTGGCGGCCAGGTGCAGGGTCAGGGTGGTCTTGCCGGAGGACTCCGGGCCGTAGATCTCGATGACGCGGCCGCGCGGGATGCCACCCACGCCGAGCGCCACGTCGAGGGCGGTGGACCCGGTGGAGATCACCTCGATCTGCTCGTTCGCCTTCTCGCCGAGGCGCATCACCGAGCCCTTGCCGAACTGCCGCTCGATCTGGGCGAGCGCGGCCTCCAGGGCCTTCTCGCGATCCGTTCCTGCCATGGCTTCCACCCTCGGGTTCTGTCCTGTGCGCTTCATCGTCACCGACGCTAGCGCGTCCCACCGACAATCGGCTCCGGACGGGCTCGGCCTGTGGAAAACTCCGCGCCGAAGAGTACAAAGAACACACGTTCGATTCCAGTCTCGCACCTCGGCCGCCCCACCCCGCCGCCGCTCACTCGCCGGGCGGATCCCCCCGCCGCTCCCCGTCCGGGCGCTCCCCGCCCGCACCGCTGCCCGTGCCCGCGCCCCCGGCCCCGTTCCCGTCCCCGCCCGTCCCGCCCGAGACCATCCGCCGCAGCCGGCGCACGGTGTGCCGCCGCCGTTCGCGGCGCTCCTCGCCGCGGTCGATCCGCGGGTCGTCCTCGACCTCGTAGCGGCGCACGTACGTCCCGACGAAGCCCTGCAGCGTCGCGGCGACCGGGATGGCGATCAGCGCGCCGACCGCGCCGAGCAGGGCGGCCCCGGCGATCACCGCGCCGAACGCGACGGCGGGGTGCACGTCCACGGTCTTCGCGGTGATCCTCGGGTGCAGCAGGTAGTTCTCGATCTGCTGGTAGACGGTGACGAAGACCAGCACCCACAGCGCGTCCACCGGCCGCACGGTCAGCCCGACCAGCACCGGCAGCGCGCCCGCCAGGTAGGTGCCGATGGTCGGCACGAACTGCGACATGACACCGACCCAGACGGCCAGCGCCGCCGCGTACGGCAGGCCGATGACCGCGAAGAACGCCCAGTGCGCGAGGGTGGAGATCAGTGCGAGCAGCGCCCGGGAGTACAGGTAGCCGCCGGTCTTGGCGAGCGCGATCTCCCAGGCCCGCAACACCTCGCCCTGCTTGGAGGGCGGCAGCAGCGAGCAGACGGTGCGCCGCACCCGGGGGCCCTCGGCGGTGAAGTAGAAGGTGAACAGGCCGACGGTGAAGGCCTGGAACAGCCCGCCGATGACGGTGCCGGTGACGCCCCAGACGTTGTCGGCGGCCTGCTGGGCGTACTTCTCGATGGTGCCGGAGTCCTTGAGCACCTGGTGCTGGAGCTGGTCGAGCGACAGCTCGGTGTGGAAGGTGTGGTTGATCCAGTTGATCAGGTCCTGGAGCAGTTGCGGCAGCTTGCCGGCGATCTGGGTGATCTGGTCGACCAGCAGGGTGCCGAGCGAGGCCAGGAAGCCGGCTGCGGCGAGGCCCAGGCCGATGAACACCAGGAAGGTGCCGAGCCCGCGGCGCACCCCCCGGGCGGCCATCCGGTCGACGGCCGGTTCCATCGCCAGCGACAGGAAGAACGACACCAGCAGCATCACGAACAGGTCGATCAGCTGGTGGAAGGCCCAGTCGGCGAGCTGGAACAGCCCGACGCCGAGCAGTGCCAGCAGGATCGCCCTGGGCAGCCAGCGGGGCATCGCGCCGCCGCCGGAGTCGGCCCGGCGCAGCGGCCGGGCGGCGGTCGGGTCGACCGTCCCGGCTGCGCCGGCGCCGACGGGGCGGTCCGTGGTGCCGGGCGGGGTGTCGGAGGTCGGGTCGGGGTTCTCTGCGCTGCTCGCCACCGGGACAGTCTCACCCACACCGGGGCGAACAATCTCACCGCAGTTGCGGCGACACCCCCTGCGTGGCGCAGACCACCCGCCAGACGTCCTTGGCCTCCCACCCGGCGTCCAGCGCCTGCCGCACGGTGCGGCCGCCGAGCTCGCCCATCACGTGGTCCTGGGCGAAGGACTCCGCGTACCCCTCGCCGAAGTGCTCGTACATCCGTCGCCAGAACTCGGTCAGCCTCATGCGCCCCAGTATCGGACACCGGCGCGGCCGCCCCGGAGTCAGTCGGCGGGCAGGGTGAGGATCCCGGCGCCGTAGTACTCGCGGTTCTGGCAGCCGAACGGGAGGGCGCGCACGCAGGTGTCGGCGGCGGCCCGGGAGAGGGCGTCGGTGATCTCCCCGGGCCCCCAGTCGGGGTGCCGGGCGGCGACGACGGCGACGGCGCCGGTGACGTGCGCGGCGGACATCGAGGTGCCGGCCAGCGCGGCGTACCGGCCGCCGGGCCAGTCGGAGACGACCGCGCCCTGGGTGCCGCCGTCGGGGTCGCCGCCGGGGGCCGCGACGGAGACCTTGCCGCGCCCGTGGTTGCTGTACGCGGAGGGCAGGCCGTCGCGGTCGACGGCGGTGACGGTGACCACGCCGGGCAGTTCGCCGGGCAGCCGGATGCACTCGGGGCCCAGCTGCCGGTCCTCCGGGGGGCCGGTGGTGCGGTCGTTGGGGCTGCGGTGGTCGGCGCGGCCGGCGTTGAGGTCCTGGCCGTCGTTGCCGGCCGAGGCGACCACCACGGCGCCCTTGCGCTGGGCGTAGGCGACGGCCCGGCCGACGGCGGCGGCCAGGGCGGCCTGGTCGGCGTCCTCGGGGCAGTTGTACTTCCACGGGTCGGCGAAGTAGCTGTCGTTGATCGCCCGGGCGCCGTGGTCGGCGGCCCAGAGCATGCCGCAGACGATGTTCTCGGCGTAGTACTGGCCGAGCGGTCCGAGCAGCCGGACGGCGGCGATCCGCACGCCGGGGGCGACGCCGGTGACGCCGCGGCCGTCGCGGGCGGCGCCGACGATGCCGGCCACGTGGGTGCCGTGGCCGCTCTCGTTGATCGCGTCGTCGGGCCGCCAGGCGCCGCCGCGGGAGTCGGGGCGGCCGTCGGCGCAGGACGCGGAGGCGGCCGGGTCGACGGCGGCCCGCAGGTCGGGGTGGGTGTCGTCGACGCCGGAGTCCAGCACCGCGACGGTGACCTTGGACAGCTGCTGGGCGGTGGGCAGGGCGCCGGCCCGGTCGGCGGACGGGGCGCCCTGGTGGTCGGCGACCGGCGGGTGCAGCAGGGCGGCGGTGCTCCCGGCGGGGCGGTCGAGCGCGCCGATCATGGCGAGGTTCCAGTCGGACCGCTCGCCGGGGTCGGGCACGGTGGCGGTGGAGTCGTCGGCGCCCTCGGCCGTGTCGGCGGCGGGCGGTGCGGCGGCGCCCCGGCCGCCCGCCCAGGTCCCGCTGCCGCCACCGGTGTCGAGCGCGGCGCCGGCCAGCGGCCGGGGCGGCGAGGGCACCGGGACGGTGCGGGTGGCGCCGACCGCGGCTATCCCGGGGCGTCCGCGCAGCTTCCCGGCGAACTGCGGCCCGGCGTAGGCGAGCACCGCGCCGATCTGCGGGTAGTCCTGGACGACCTTGCCGCCCAGCGCCCTGGCCTGGCCGGCGGCGTGCTCGGCGCCCGGGGCGTCGGCCCGCTCGTCCAGCACCAGGTAGCTGAGGTAGGTGCCGCCGTTGCCGGTGACGTACGGGACGGCGCCGCCGAGCAGCAGTCCGGTGAGCAGCGTCGCGCCGAGCACCCGGACGCTGCGGCGCCGGCGGGTGGCGGGGTTGCTGCTGTGGACCTGGCTCACCTGCTCCATCGCACGGTCTCCGCTCGTCAGGCAGGGCCGGACTCCGGGGATCGGGTCCGGATCCTCACGATATGAGCGATTTGTACGATTTGCTGCCCGGGGTTGGGTCAGACGGTGACCGTCCCGTGATCTGTCAGCGTGTCGGGGCACCATGGGGGCATGGCCACCTCCGACGCTGATCCGCTGCAGGGTTTCGCCCCGGCCACCCGGGCCTGGTTCACGGGGGCGTTCGCCGCGCCCACCGAGGCGCAGTCCCGGGCCTGGTCCGCGATCGGGCTGGGGACGGACGTGCTGGTGGTCGCCCCGACCGGCTCCGGCAAGACGCTGGCGGCCTTCCTCTCCGCGCTGGACCGACTGGCCGCCGACCCGCACCCGGCCGATCCGAAGCGCCGCTGCCGGGTGCTCTACGTCTCCCCGCTGAAGGCCCTCGCGGTCGACGTCGAGCGCAACCTGCGCGCCCCGCTCGCCGGCCTGCGGCAGGCCAGCGTCCGGCTCGGCCTGCCGGAGCCCGAGGTGCGGGTCGGCGTCCGCTCCGGCGACACCCCGGCCGCCGACCGCCGGAAGTTCGCCACCCACCCGCCGGACATCCTGATCACCACCCCCGAGTCGCTGTTCCTGCTGCTCACCTCCGCCGCCCGGGACGCCCTGCGCGGCGTCGACACGGTGATCCTGGACGAGGTGCACGCGGTGGCCGGCACCAAGCGCGGCGCGCACCTGGCGCTCAGCCTGGAGCGCCTGGACGAGCTGCTGGAGCGCCCGGCCCGCCGGATCGGCCTGTCGGCGACCGTCCGCCCGGTCGAGGAGGTGGCGCGCTACCTGAGCCCGCGGCGCGGCGCGGCGATCGTCCAGCCCGGCAGCGACAAGCGCTTCGACCTGTCCGTGGTGGTCCCCGTCCCGGACTTGGCGGACCTGCCCGCCGCGCCCGCCGAGGAGGACGACCCGCAGCGGCAGAGCTCGATCTGGCCGCACGTCGAGGAGCGGATCGTCGACCTGGTGCAGGCGCACCGCTCGACCATCGTGTTCGCCAACTCCCGCCGGCTGGCCGAGCGGCTGTGCAACCGGCTGAACGAGATCGCCCACGAGCGGGCCACCGGCGGCCCGCTGCCCGAGGCGCACGCGCCCGCCGAGCTGATGGGCGGCTCGGGCGCCGCCGCGGGCGCCCCGCCGCTGCTGGCCCGGGCGCACCACGGCTCGGTCTCCAAGGAGCAGCGGGCGCTGGTGGAGGAGGAGTTGAAGGCCGGCCGGCTGCCCGCCGTGGTGGCCACCTCCAGCCTGGAACTGGGCATCGACATGGGCTCCGTCGACCTGGTGGTGCAGGTCGAGTCCCCGCCCTCGGTCGCCTCCGGCCTGCAGCGGGTCGGCCGGGCCGGCCACCAGGTCGGCGCGGTCTCGCGGGGCGTGTTCTTCCCCAAGTACCGGGGAGACCTGGTGCAGTCCGCCGTGGTCACCGAGCGGATGCGCGGCGGCCGGATCGAGGCCCTGCGCGTCCCGCGCAACCCGCTGGACGTGCTGGCCCAGCAGCTGGTCGCGATCACCGCGCTCGACACCTGGGACGTGGACGAGCTGCTCGCCCTGTGCCGCCGCGCCGCCCCGTTCGCGACCCTCCCGCAGTCCGCGTTCGACGGCGTGCTCGACATGCTGGCCGGCCGCTACCCGTCCGACGCCTTCGCCGAACTGCGCCCCCGCCTGGTCTGGGACCGCGTCGCCGGCACCGTCACCGGCCGTCCCGGCGCCCAGCGGCTGGCCGTCACCTCCGGCGGCACCATCCCCGACCGCGGCCTGTTCGGCGTCTTCATCGCCGGGTCGGCCGCGTCCGACTCGAAGGCGGGCAGGAAGGGCGGCGGGCGGGTCGGAGAGCTCGACGAGGAGATGGTCTACGAGTCCCGGGTGGGGGACGTCTTCACCCTGGGCACCACCTCCTGGCGGATCCAGGAGATCACCCACGACAAGGTGCTGGTCACCCCCGCCCCCGGCGTCCCGGGCCGGCTCCCGTTCTGGAAGGGCGACACGCTCGGCCGCCCGCTCGAACTCGGCCGCGCCGTGGGCGCGTTCGTCCGCGAGGTCGGCGCCCTGGAGCCCGCGGCGGCCACCGCCCGGCTGCGCGCGGCCGGCCTGGACGACTGGGCGGCCGCCAACCTGCTGGCCTACCTCGCCGAGCAGCGCGCGGCCTGCGGCCACCTGCCCGACGACCGCACCATCGTGGTCGAGCGCTTCCGCGACGAGCTCGGCGACTGGCGGATCGTCGTGCACTCCCCGTTCGGCGCCCAGGTGCACGCCCCGTGGGCGCTGGCCATCGGCGCCCGGCTGCGCGAGAAGCACGGCCTGGACCCGCAGGTGATGCACGCCGACGACGGCATCGTGCTGCGCCTGCCGGACGCCGACCTGCTGGGCGACTTCCCCGCCGCCTTCCCCGCCGCCGCGCCCGCCGCCCCGGCCGCCGACGAGGCCCCGGTCGGCGCGGACGCCGCGGTCTTCGACGCCGCCGAGATCGAGCAGCTGGTCACCGACCAGGTCGGCGGCTCGGCCCTGTTCGCCGCCCGCTTCCGCGAGTGCGCCGGCCGCGCCCTGCTGCTGCCCCGCCGCAACCCGGGCAAGCGCACCCCGCTGTGGCAGCAGCGCCAGCGCGCCTCCCAGCTGCTGGAGGTGGCCGCCGAGTACGGCTCCTTCCCGATCGTCCTGGAGGCCGTCCGCGAGTGCCTGCAGGACGTGTTCGACGTGCCGGGCCTGGTCGAGCTGATGGGAGACCTGGAGTCCCGCGCGGTGCGCCTGGTCGAGGTCACCACCCCCGAGCCGTCCCCGTTCGCCCGCTCCCTGCTGTTCGGCTACGTCGCCCAGTTCCTGTACGAGGGCGACTCCCCGATCGCCGAGCGCCGCGCCGCCGCCCTCTCCCTGGACTCCCGGCTGCTGTCCGAGCTGCTCGGCCAGGCCGAGCTGCGCGAGCTGCTCGACCCGCAGGTCCTCGCCGACCTGGAGGCCGAGCTGCAGCGGCTCACCCCGGAACGCCGGATCAGGGACGCCGAGGGCGTCGCCGACGCGCTGCGCCTGCTCGGCCCGCTCTCCGAGGCCGAGCTGGCCGCCCGCGGCGCGCAGCCGCTGTGGGCGCTGGAGCTGGAGTCCGCCCGCCGGGTGATCCAGGTCCGGATCGGCGGCGCGCTGCGCTGGGCCGCGGTCGAGGACGCGGGGCGGCTGCGCGACGCCCTGGGCACCCCGCTGCCGGTCGGCGTCCCCGAGGCGTTCACCGAGCCGGTCAAGGACCCGCTGGGCGACCTGCTGGCCCGGCACGCCCGCACCCACGGCCCGTTCACCGCGCGGGACGCCGCCGAGCGCTTCGGCCTCGGCAGCGCCGTCGTCACCGGCACCCTGCACCGGCTCACCGCCGCCGGCCGCCTGGTCCAGGGCGAGTTCCGGCCCGACGGGTCGAGCACCGTCCCCGAGTGGTGCGACACCGAGGTGCTGCGCCGCCTGCGCCGCCGCTCGCTGGCCGCCCTGCGGCACGAGGTGGAGGCCGTCCCGCCGAAGGCGCTGGCCGCGTTCCTCCCGCAGTGGCAGCACCTGGCCGGGCACCGGCTGCGCGGCGCCGACGGCCTCTACCGGGTGGTCGAGCAGCTCCAGGGCACCGCGCTGCCCGCCTCCGCCCTGGAGAAGCTGGTGCTGCCCGCCCGGCTCTCCGACTACTCCCCCGCCCTGCTGGACGAGCTGATGGCGGCCGGCGAGATCGGCTGGTCCGGCGCGGGCGCGCTGCCCGGCAAGGACGGCTGGATCAGCCTCCACCTGCCGGAGAACGCGCACCTGCTGCGCCCCGAGCCGCTGCCGCTCACCCCGGGCCCGGTGCACGCCGCCCTGCTGGAGGCGCTGACCGGCGGCTACGGCGCGTTCTTCCGCCAGCTCGCCGAGCGCGTCCCGGACACCCCGGACGCCGAGATCGCCGACGCCCTGTGGGACTTGGTCTGGGCCGGGTACGTCACCAACGACACGCTGGCCCCGCTGCGCGGCCTGCTCGGCTCCGGCCGCACCGCCGGCTCCACCGCGCACCGCGCCCCGCGCGCCACCCCGCGCGGGCGCTACGGCGGCGCGGCCCGGGGCCTGGCCCGCCCGGCCTCCCGCACCGGCCCGCCGACCGCGGCCGGCCGCTGGTCGCTGCTGCCCGCGTTCGGCGGCGACGCGACGGTGCGGGCCGCGGCCCGGGCCCAGTCCCTGCTGGACCGGCACGGCGTGCTGACCAGGGGCGCGGTGGCCGCCGAACGCGTCCCGGGCGGCTTCGCGGGCGTCTACCGGGTGCTGTCCGCGTTCGAGGAGCGCGGCCGGGCCCGCCGGGGGTACTTCGTCGAGGGCCTGGGCGGCGCCCAGTTCGCCATGGACGGCGCCGCCGACCGGCTGCGGTCGGTCAACTCCCGGCTGGAGCGGACGACGGGCGACGAGTGGTCCGCCGAGGCCGCCGCGCAGGCCCCGCAGGCCGTGGTGCTGGCCGCCGCCGACCCGGCGAACGCGTACGGCGCGGCGCTGCCCTGGCCCGAGCCGCCGTCCGACACCGCGGCCGCCCACCGCCCGGGCCGCAAGGCCGGGTCACTGGTCGTCCTGGTCGACGGCGAGCTGGTGCTCTACCTGGAGCGCGGCGGCAAGTCCCTGCTCGCCTGGGCCGAGGAGGGCCCGGTGCCGGCCGCGGCGCTGGCCGCCCTGGCCGGTCCGCTCACCATCGAGCGCGTCAACGGCCACCCGGCCCTCACCAGCCCCCTGGGCCCCCTGCTGGAGACGGCCGGTTTCCATCCCACCCCGAAGGGCTACCGGATGCGGTAGCCGGGCGCCGTTTCACCCGTCCGGGGGAGGGTCCGCCGCCCCGGGCGGGCCCGGCGCCGCCGTCCTGACGTGCACCGGGACCAGTCCCATCCCCCACCACCCGGCCGCGAGCACGCCGAGAGCGGCACCGCCGTGTATCGCGGTGCCGCTCACCAGCAGCAGTATCAGGCCCAGGCCGACCAGTGCCGTCGCACCGAGCAACAGCGCGCTGCGCGCACTCCTCATCGTGGCCCTCCTTCACCCGGCGTCCCGCGCTGCGGGACGGTCGAGGTCCGGTCAGGCCGCCACCACGTCCATCGCCGCCTTGGGGGCGATGGAACCGGGCCGGTCACCGGGGGCCGGCAGCGGAACCGGTTCGAGCACCGGCCTCAGCAGATCACCCTCCGAGAGGGTGGCCATCGCCGCAAGTTCGGCGAGCGACAGTTCGTCGCTGACCTCCCGCATGACCTCCGACATCCGCACGTCGAGCGCGTCGCAGATGGCGGAGAGCAACTCGGAGGACGCCTCCTTCTGACCCCGCTCGACCTCGGAGAGGTACCCGAGCGAAACCCTGGCGGCTGCCGACACCTCGCGGAGTGTGCGGCCCTGGCGCTGGCGCTGCCGACGCAGCACATCGCCAAGCAGGCGACGGAGCAGGATCATCGGTGCCTCCCTCCTCGGACTGCGGATCGAGATGTCACGACCCCACCGTACCGCCTTGCCAGCATCCCGTGCCGGGACCGGGGTCGTGTTCACTCTGGGCTGCAAGGCGCCCCCTCCCTGTTTCTTCCCCTCCGGAGCCGTCGAACCCCTCGTGGCGGGTGGATGTCCGGCTCCGGACGCGCGGTCGACGCCGGGTCGACGCGATTCCCCCCGGCCGTCCGCTGTCCGACCGGAGCATCCGGTGTAACACGATCCACCGCCGGGTGCGGTGGGTTCCCGGGTTTTCGGTGCACCGCACCGGGTCTTCCGGCGGAGTTCAGCCGCCGTCGGCCGCGAGCCGCCGGAGCAGCAGCCCCAGGGCGGCGTCCACCGACCCCAGCCGGATCGTGTCACGCCCACCTGACAACCGGAGCGGGAGCGCTTCTGTTCCCGTCGGCCCGGCGAGCCCGACGTACACGGTACCGACGTCCTGCCCGTCCTGCCGGTCCGGTCCGGCCACGCCGGTGGTGGCCAGCGCCCAGTCGGCGCCGAGCAGGCGGCGCACGCCCTCGGCCATCTGCCGGGCCACCACCGGGTGGACCGGGCCGTGCACGTCGAGCAGGCCCTCGTCGACGCCGAGCACGGAGGCCTTGAGTTCGGTGGCGTACGCGGTGACCGAGCCCCGGAAGGCCGCGGAAGCGCCGGGGACGGCGACCAGGGCGGCGGCCAGCAGACCGCCGGTGAGCGACTCGGCGACGGCCAGGGTGGCGCCCCCGGCCTTCAGCGCCGCCAGCACCCGGGCGGCGTCCCCGCTCCCGCCCGCCGCGGCCTCACTCACCCCGGCGCTCCCGGGCGATGCCCTCGCGGCGCAGCCGGACGGCCTGCAGCACGTAGTCGAGGCCGGTGGCGAGGGTGAGGAGCACCGCGACGCCCATCACCACGGCCCGGGCGGTGGCCAGCGGCCCGGTGAGCACCAGGACGTACATGCCGACCGCGGTGCCCTGGGCGAGCGTCTTGAGCTTGCCGCCGCGGCTGGCCGGGATGACCGCGTAGCGGATCACCCAGAACCGCATCAGCGTGATGCCCAGCTCGCGGGCCAGGACGACCGCGGTGACCCACCAGGGCAGGTCGCCGAGCAGGGACAGGCCGATCAGGCCGGTGCCCATGATCGTCTTGTCGGCGATCGGGTCGGCGATCCGGCCGAAGTCGGTGACCAGGCCCTTGCGGCGGGCCAGCGCGCCGTCGAACACGTCGGTGATCATCGCGACGGCGAAGGCCGCCCAGGCGAAGGCCCGCCACTCGGGGTCGTGCCCGCCGTCGGCGAACAGCAGCGCGGCGAAGACCGGGACGAGCACCAGCCGGAACATGGTCAGCACGTTGGCGATGTTCCACACGCCGGGCTCCGGCGGGACGGCCGCCGGGGCCGGCCGGGTCGCGGCCGGGGCTCCCGGCCCCTTGGTCATACGTCGGCCCCGAGCGGTGCGATCGCCTCGGCGATCAGGTCGACGCCCTCGGTGCCGGTCACCACGGCCCGGTAGGACCGGCCGACCACCGCGTCCTCGACGCCGAGCAGGGTGGTCAGGCCGTCGGTCTCCGGGGCCTGGTGGGCGGCGCGGCCCTCGACCACCCCGTCCTCGACGGACTCGACCAGCACGGTGACCTCGCTGCCGATCCGCTGCTCGGCGCGCTGCGCGGTGAGCTCCTCGGCGAGCCTGGAGAGCCGGGCGACGCGGTCGTTGACGGTGTCCTGGTCGAGCTTGCCGTCGTAGCCGGCGGCCTCGGTGCCGTCCTCGTCGGAGTACCCGAACACGCCGATGGCGTCGAGCCCGGCGTGGGTGATGAACCGTTCCAGCTCCGCGTAGTCCTCCTCGCTCTCGCCGGGGAAGCCCACGATGAAGTTGGAGCGGGCGCCGGCCTCGGGGGCCTTGGCCCGGATCGACTCCAGCAGGCCGAGGAACTGCTCGGTGGAGCCGAAGCGGCGCATCCGGCGCAGCACGGCGGGCGCGGAGTGCTGGAAGGACAGGTCGAAGTAGGGCACGACCTTGTCGGTGCCGGTCATCACGTCGATCAGACCGGGGCGCATCTCGGCGGGCTGCAGGTAGCTGACCCGGACCCGCTCGATGCCCTCGACGGCGGCGATCTCGGTGAGCAGGGTCTCCAGCAGGCGGATGTCGCCGAGGTCCTTGCCGTAGGAGGTGTTGTTCTCGGAGACCAGGACGACCTCGCGCACGCCCTGCCCGGCCAGCCAGACCGCCTCGCCGAGGACGTCGCCGGGACGGCGGGAGATGAAGGAGCCGCGGAAGGCGGGGATGGCGCAGAACGAGCAGCGGCGGTCGCAGCCGGAGGCGAGCTTGATCGAGGCGACCGGGGCGTCGTCCAGGCGCTTGCGCAGGGTGCGCGGGCCGGAGGCGGGGGCGACCCCGTCGGGGAGGTCCTCGGGGGCGCCGTGGCCGGGCAGCGCGACCTCGGCGGCGGCGGCCTGCCGCTCGACCGGGGTGAGCGGGAGCAGCTTGCGGCGGTCCCGGGGGGTGTGGGCCTCGACGTGGCCGCCGGAGAGGATGGTGTTCAGGCGGCTGGAGATGTCGGCGTAGTCGTCGAAGCCGAGCACGCCGTCGGCCTCGGGGAGGGCCTCGGCGAGTTCCTTGCCGTAGCGCTCGGCCATGCAGCCGACCGCGACCACGGCCTGGGTGCGGCCGTGCCCCTTGAGGTCGTTGGCCTCCAGCAGGGCGTCGACGGAGTCCTTCTTGGCGGCCTCGACGAACCCGCAGGTGTTGACGACGGCGACGTCGGCCTCGCTGGCGTCGTCGACCAGTCGCCAGCCGTCGGCCTCCAGTCGCCCGGCGAGTTCCTCGGAGTCGACCTCGTTGCGGGCGCATCCGAGCGTGACCAGGGCGACAGTGCGGGTTTCAGGCATGACGCCAAGATTAACGCGCGCCCCCCGGTGGAGTTCCCCCCGGAGGGCGCGCGCCTTGCCACGACGGGCGGATCGTCCCGGTTCAGCCCGCCTGCGGGTCGCCGGGGGTGTAGGTGAGGTGCACGACCTGTCCGTCCTGGCCGGCCGGGCCGAGGTCCTTGCCGTTGACGAACAGGTGGACGGCCCCGGCGTTGCCGATCACCAGGGTGATCTTCTTGGGGTCGGTGAAGGTCTGGTCCTGGCCGGCTTCCAGGTTGTTGGAGTAGAGCGACTTGCCGTTGCCGTCCTTGGCGGTGACCCAGCTCTTGTCCGACCCGGCGACCAGCTTGACGGTGACCTTGTCGGCGGGCGCGGCGGCGATCGCGGCGACGCTGCTCTCGGGGGCCGGCGGCTGCGCGGACGGGGAGGTGGTGGCCGGGGCGGAGACGCCGGAGGGCAGCGGGGCGCTGGCCGCGCCGGGCTGGTCGCCGCCGGAGGACGAGGAGCCGACCAGGTTGTAGCCGATCAGCGCGACCACGGCGAGGATCGCGACGACCATCGCGCCGGTCCAGTTCGGCCGGTTGTGGTCGCGGACCTTGATCGGGCCGGAGTCGATCAGCGGGCCGGTCGGCTGGGCCGGGGCCCCGCCGTGCTCGGCGTCGTAGCGGGCGACCAGCGCCTCGCCGTCCAGGCCGACCTCGCGGGCCAGCAGCCGCAGGTGGCCGCGGGCGTAGAAGGCGCCGCCGCAGCGCTCGAAGTCGTCGGACTCGATGGCGTGCACGATCGGCACCCGGATCCGGGTGCGGGTACTGACCTGGTCGACCGTCAGACCGGCGTCGATCCGGGCCCTGGCGAGCAGCCGCCCGATGCTCGGCCCGCCGGTGGCACGGCTCGACTCCTCGGCGGCGGCGGGCGCGGAGGAGTCGGGGGCGGAGCTGCGGGGGGACTTGCCGATGGTCACTGGGCACGCCTTTCGAGCGGAGGCCACCTGCTGAGGCACCAGTCTAGGGGTGCAGGCGGAACGTTTCTCAACCGGAGGGGGCCCGAACGTGCCACAGTCTCGCAACAGAAACTGACGGGCGGTCATCGTGGCGCCGGCCCCGCGGCCGCCCCCCGCCTACCCCCGGATGGACAGCAGTACACCATCCAGTTCGTCCGGTTTGACCAGCACGTCGCGGGCCTTGGAGCCCTCGCTGGGGCCGACGATGCCGCGGGACTCCATCAGGTCCATCAGCCGGCCGGCCTTGGCGAAGCCGACCCGCAGCTTGCGCTGGAGCATCGAGGTCGACCCGAACTGGGTGGTGACGACCAGCTCGGCGGCCTGGATCAGCAGGTCGAGGTCGTCGCCGATCTCCTCGTCGATCTCCTTCTTGGGGCCGCCGCCGACCACCACGTCCTCCCGGTAGCTGGCGGTCAGCTGGTCCTTGCAGTGCTGGACGATCCGGGCGACCTCCGCCTCGGTGACGAACGCGCCCTGCATCCGGACCGGCTTGGAGGCGCCCATCGGCAGGAACAGCGCGTCGCCCTTGCCGATCAGCTTCTCGGCGCCGGGCTGGTCGAGGATGACCCGGGAATCGGCCATCGCCGAGGTGGCGAAGGCCAGCCGGGACGGCACGTTGGCCTTGATCAGGCCGGTGACCACGTCCACCGAGGGGCGCTGGGTGGCCAGCACCAGGTGGATGCCGGCGGCCCGGGCGAGCTGGGTGATCCGGACCACCGAGTCCTCGACGTCCCGCGGGGCGACCATCATCAGGTCGGCCAGCTCGTCGACGATCACCAGCAGGTACGGGTAGGGGGACAGCTCGCGCTCGCTGCCCAGCGGCGGCTGGACGGTGCCGGCCCGGACGGCGGCGTTGAAGTCGTCGACGTGCCGGAAGCCGTAGGCCGCCAGGTCGTCGTAGCGCATGTCCATCTCGCGCACCACCCACTGGAGGGCCTCGGCGGCCTTCTTCGGGTTGGTGATGATCGGCGTGATCAGGTGCGGGATGCCCTCGTACGCGGTCAGTTCGACCCGCTTGGGGTCGACCAGCACCATCCGGACCTCGTCGGGGGTGGCGCGCACCAGCACCGAGGTGATCAGGCAGTTGATGCAGGAGGACTTGCCCGCGCCGGTGGCACCGGCCACCAGGACGTGCGGCATCTTCGCCAGGTTGGCCATCACGGTGTGGCCCTCGACGTCCTTGCCCATGCCGACCACCATCGGGTGGGTGTCCTCGGCGGCGGCGCCCGAGCGCAGCAGGTCGCCGAGGGTGACCATCTCCCGGTCCCGGTTGGGGATCTCCACGCCGACCGCGGACTTGCCGGGGATCGGCGAGATGATCCGCACGTCGGGGGTGGCCACCGCGTAGGCGATGTTCTTGGCCAGCGCGGTGATCCGCTCGACCTTCACGGCGGGGCCGAGCTCGACCTCGTAGCGGGTCACCGTCGGGCCGCGGGTGAAACCGGTGACGCTCGCGTCGACCTTGAACTCGGCGAACACGCCGCTGAGTTGGGCCACCACGTCGTCGTTGGCCCGGGAGCGGGCCTTGGCCGGGGCGCCGCGCTCCAGCAGGTCGAGGGAGGGCAGCGCGTAGGTGACGTCGCCGGAGAGCTGGAGCTGTTCCATCCGGACGGGGGCCGGGCCGTGGGTCTCGGGGGCGCTCGGGGCCACGACGGTGCGGTCCTCGACGACCCGGGCGGCGGGCACCTCGGGCGTCCAGGGCTGCTCGGGGGGCGCGCCCGCGGCCGAATCCGGTGCGGCGTCCTTGACCTGGTCGAGCATGCTGGCCACCGCGGGCGAGCCGGGCACCCCGTACAGCAGCGCGCCGTCCAGGTCGGCGGCGACGCCGGCCGCGAGGTCGCGGGTCTGGTACGGGTCCTTCTCCAGCGGCAGCGGTTCGGTGGGCTCCGTCCCGTCGGCCTTGCGGCGGCGGCGCCTGCGGCGGGCGGAGAGCTCGTCGTTCTCGACGGTGATCGGCAGCGCGTCCGGGTCGGCGTCCTCGGGCGGGGCGGTGGAGTACTCCCGCTCCCCGGTGGCCGATCCGGTGCCGAACGGCTCCAGGTCGCCGGGCAGCGGCTCGACCACGCCGAGGCGCACGCCCAGCTGCCGCAGCCGCTCGGGGATCCGGTTGACCGGGGTGGCGGTGACCACCAGCAGGCCGAAGAACGCGACCAGCAGCAGCAGCGGGACGGCCAGCGGCGGGCCGGCCGCGGCCATCATCGGGGTGGACGCGCCCCAGCCGATCAGGCCGCCGGCCTGCCGGATCCTGGTCGCGCCGGCGCCCATCGCGGGCCCGCCGCAGCCGATGTGCACCAGGCCCAGCACGCCGACCACCAGGGTGCTCAGGCCGATCGCGATCCGGCCGTTGGCCTCCGGCAGCTCGGGGTGGCGCATCAGCCGGACGGCGAGGGCGCCGAGCAGGAACGGCACCAGCACGTCGAGCCGGCCGAACAGGCCGGAGACCACGTTGGTGGCGGCCTCGCCGAGCCAGCCCTGCGGGCTGAACCACGTCCCGGCGGCGGTCACCAGGGCGAGCGCCAGCAGCAGCAGCGCCACGCCGTCCTTGCGGTGCTCGGGGTGCAGGTTGCGGGCGCCGTGGCCGAAGCCGCGGAACACCGCGCCCACCGAGTGCGCCAGGCCCAGCCAGACCGCCCGGACGGCCCGGAAGAGTATCGGCCGCTTCGCCGGGGGCTGCGGGGCCGCGGGGGCCGCCTTCTTGACCGGGGCGGCCTTCTTCGCCGAGGGCTTCTTGGCGGGCGGTCTGGGCGCGGCGCCCTTGGCGGGCGCCCTCTTGGCCGGCGCGCTCTTGGCCGGCCCGGGCTTGCCGGTGCGGGCGGCGGCGCTTCCGGGCGTTCGTGTGGCCATGGGGGGCAGCCTACCGGCGCGCCCCGGCCGCGGACATGCGCGGGCGCACTTCGGCGGGTTGTGTCGCCGACGCGCCGTCAACCGCCCGGAAACCACCCGGACGGATGACGTGGACGGGCCGTCAGCCGGAGCCGGGGCGCAGTGCGTCGAGCACCCCGCGCAGGCCGGCGATCTTCCGTTCCAGGTGCGCGGCGGTCGCCGCGGCGGGGCCGTCGGAGCCCGCCTCCAGCTGCTTGGTGAGCGCCTCGGCCTGCTCCTCGACCGCGGCCAGCCGGGCCGACAGCTCGCCCAGCAGCGCCCCGCCGATGGCCGGCTCGGCGCCCGCCTCCAGTTGCAGGCGCAGCAGCGCGGCCTGCTCCTTCAGCTGGGTGTTCTTCTGGTACAGGTCGACGAAGACGGAGACCTTGGCCCGCAGCACCCACGGGTCGAAGGGCTTGGAGATGTAGTCGACCGCGCCGGCCGCGTAGCCGCGGAAGGTGTGGTGCGGGCCGTGGTTGATCGCGGTCAGGAAGATGATCGGGATGTCCCTGGTCCGCTCCCGGCGCTTGATGTGCGCGGCGGTCTCGAACCCGTCCATGCCGGGCATCTGGACGTCCAGCAGGATCACCGCGAAGTCGTCGGTGAGCAGAGCTTTGAGCGCCTCCTCGCCGGAGGCGGCGCGCACCAGGGTCTGGTCGAGCGCGGAGAGGATCGCCTCCAGGGCGAGCAGGTTCTCCGGACGGTCGTCGACCAGGAGGATCTTCGCCTTCTGCACCAGGACCCGCCCTCCTGCCGGTTGTTTCCCGAGGGCCGGCACCTTCGTGCCGCCCATCACTGCCCCGGTCATGCTAGCCGTACCCCCTCGCCCGCCACAGGCCCGGTGCCGGGCGTCACCGTCCGGTCACTGTTGGCAACGACCGGTGACCCTACCGGGTTCCCGGCCGCGGGGGCCAGCCGGGAGGGGCCCCCGCGGGTGGCGGTCACCTGACGGGCAGGTGCTGGCGCATCACCGCCAGCAGGTGGTCGGTCTCCACCGGCTTGGTGATGTGGTCGGTGGCGCCCGCCTGGAGGCTCTTCTCGCGGTCGCCCTTCATCGCCTTGGCGGTCAGCGCGATGATCGGCAGGCCGGAGAACCGGGGCATCCGGCGGATCTGCTCGGTGGTCGCGTAGCCGTCCAGCTCGGGCATCATGATGTCCATCAGCACCAGGGCGACGTCCTCGTGCTGTTCGAGCATCTCGATGCCCTCCCGGCCGTTCTCGGCGTACAGCACGGTCAGGCCGTACTGCTCCAGCACGCTGGTGAGGGCGAACACGTTGCGGATGTCGTCGTCGACGATCAGGACGCGCTCGCCGTCGAAGCGCGGCGGGGTGCCGGCCGCGGCGCGGACGGGCTCGCCCTGGCGCGGGACGGTCTCCTCGGCGGGGGTGCGGGGGGCGTCGGCGGGGCGGCGGCGCTCCGCGGTGGAGCGGCGGCGCTCCTCGACCAGGCCGCGGGCCTCGTGGGTCCACTGCTCGGCGGGCGTGCGGGGGGCTTCGAGGGCGCGCGGGGAGCCCCCGCGCTCCAGGGTGACCGGCTCGGGGCCCTCGCTGCGCAGCGGCAGGTACAGGGTGAAGACGGAGCCGCGCCGGATCTCGCTCTCGACGTGAATCTCGCCGCCGAGCAGCCGGGCGATCTCCCGGCTGATCGACAGGCCCAGGCCGGTGCCGCCGTACTTGCGGCTGGTGCCGCCGTCGGCCTGCTTGAAGGCCTCGAAGATCTCCCGGAGCTTGTCGCCGGGGATGCCGATGCCCGTGTCGGAGACCGAGAAGGCGATCAGCGGCTCGTCCGGGTCGGCCATGGTGCCGGACTCCAGCAGCTGCTCGCGCACGTGCTGCGGGATCTCCTGACCGGCCACCGGGCGGATCATCAGCTCGACCGCGCCGGCGTCGGTGAACTTCACCGCGTTGGACAGCAGGTTGCGCAGCACCTGCTGGAGGCGCTGCTCGTCGGTGTGCAGGGTGACCGGCAGGGCCGGGGAGACCCGGACCGCGAAGTCCAGGTTCTTGTCGGCGGCCAGCGGCCGGAACGCGGCCTCCACGTAGTCGACCAGCTGGACCAGGGCGATCCGGGCCGGACGGACGTCCATCTTGCCGGCCTCGACCTTGGACAGGTCGAGGATGTCGTTGATCAGCTGGAGCAGGTCGGAGCCCGCGCCGTGGATGGTCTCGGCGAACTCGACCTGCTTGGCGGACAGGTTGCCCTCGTTGTTGTCGGAGAGCAGCTTGGCCAGGATCAGCAGCGAGTTGAGCGGGGTGCGCAGCTCGTGCGACATGTTGGCGAGGAACTCGCTCTTGTAGCGGGAGGCCTGCGAGAGCTGCTCGGCGCGCTCCTCCAGGATCTGCCGGGCCTCCTCGATCTCGCTGTTCTTGATCTCGATGTCGCGGTTCTGCTGGGCGAGCTGCTCGGCCTTCTCCTGGAGCTCCTCGTTGGTGCGCTCCAGCTCCTCCTGGCGGGCCTCCAACTCGGCGGAGCGCATCGAGAGTTCGGCGGTCAGCCGCTGGGACTCCAGCAGCAGGCCCTCGGTCTTGGTGTTGACCGAGATGGTGTTGACGGTGACGCCGATCTGGTCGGCGATCTGGTTGAGGAAGTCCAGCGCGACGGCGGTGAAGCTGGAGAAGGTGGCGAGTTCGATCACGCCGAGCAGCCGGCCCTCGAACAGCACCGGCATCACCACCACGTGTGCCGGGGCGGACTCGCCGAGGCCGGAGGAGATCTTCAGGTAGCCGGGCGGGGTCTCCTTGAGCACGATCGGCCGCTTCTCCACGGCGGCCTGCCCGATCAGGCCCTCGCCGAGCCGGAAGGTGGTGGGCATGGTGCGCCGGTGGTAGCCGTAGGAGCCGATCAGGCGCAGCACGACGTCGTTCTCGTCGTCGTCCTCGGTGACGAGTTCGGCGGAGCGGCCGGCGGGCTGGGCGAGGAAGAAGGCGCCGTGCTGGGCGGAGACCACCGGGGTCAGCTCGCTCATGATCAGCGAGGCGACGGCGGACAGGTCGCGGCGGCCCTGCAGCAGACCGGACATCCGGGCCAGGTTGGACTTGAGCCAGTCCTGCTCCTTGTTGGTCCGGGTGGTCTCGCGCAGGTTGGCGATCATCTGGTTGATGTTGTCCTTGAGCTCGTCGAGCTCGCCGGACGCGTCCACGTTGATCCGGGGCGACAGGTCGCCCCGGGTGACGGCGGTGGCGACCTGGGCGATCGCGCGCACCTGCCGGGTCAGGTTGTTGGCGAGCTCGTTCACCGACTCGGTGAGGTCCTGCCAGGTGCCGGCCACGCCGGGGACGCGGGCCTGGCCGCCGAGGCGGCCGTCGGTGCCCACCTCGCGGGCGACGCGGGTGACCTCGTCGGCGAACGCGCCGAGTTGGTCGACCATGGTGTTGATGCTGGTCTTGAGCTCCAGGATCTCGCCCCGGGCGTCGACGTCGATCTTCTGCGAGAGGTCGCCGCGGGCGACGGCGGTGATGACGAGCGCGATGTTGCGGACCTGGCCGGTGAGGTTGTTGGCCATCAGGTTGACGTTCTCGGTCAGGTCCTTCCAGATCCCGGCGACGCCGGGCACGCTGGCCTGGCCGCCCAGGATGCCGTCGGTGCCCACCTCGCGGGCCACGCGGGTGACTTCGACGGCGAAGGCCGACAGCTGGTCGACCATGGTGTTCAGGGTGTCGGCGAGCGCGGCGACCTCGCCGGCCGCGTCGATGGCGATCTTCTTGGACAGGTCGCCGCGGGCCACCGCGGAGGCGACCTCGGCGATGTTGCGGACCTGGTTGGTCAGGTTGGACGCCATCAGGTTGACGTTGTCGGTCAGGTCGCGCCAGATGCCGGAGACGCCGGAGACCCGGGCCTGGCCGCCCAGGATGCCGTCGGTGCCCACCTCGCGGGCCACGCGGGTCACCTCGTCGGCGAACGCGGACAGCTGCTCGACCATGGTGTTGACGGTGGTGACGAGTTCGCGGATCTCGCCCTTCGCGTCGACGGTGATCTTCTTGGAGACGTCGCCGCGGGCCACCGCGGTGGTCACCTCGGCGATCGAACGCACCTGGCTGGTCAGGTTGTTGGCCATCAGGTTCACCGAGTTGGTGAGGTCCTTCCAGGTGCCGGAGACCCCGGGCACGCTGGCCTGGCCGCCGAGGATGCCCTCGGTGCCGACGTCCCGGGCGACCCGGGTGACCTCGTCCGCGAACGCGGAGAGCTGGTCGACCATCGTGTTGATGGTGTTCTTCAGCTCCTGGATCTCGCCCCGGGCGTCGACCTGGATCTTCTGCGACAGGTCGCCCTTGGCGACCGCGGTGGTGACCTGCGCGATACCGCGGACCTGGCTGGTCAGGTTGTTCGCCATCGAGTTGACGTTCTCGGTGAGGTCCTTCCAGACGCCGGCCACGCCCGGCACCTGGGCCTGCCCGCCGAGGATGCCGTCGGTGCCCACCTCGCGGGAGACCCGGGTGACCTGCTCGGCGAACCCGGAGAGCTGGTCGACCATCGTGTTGATGGTGTTCTTCAGCTCCAGGATCTCGCCGCGCGCGTCGACCTCGATCTTGCGCGACAGGTCGCCCTTGGCGACCGCGGTGGTCACCTCGGCGATGTTGCGGACCTGCGCGGTCAGGTTGGCCGCCATGAAGTTCACCGAGTCGGTGAGGTCGCGCCACACGCCGGCCACGCCCGACACCTGCGCCTGGCCGCCGAGGCGGCCCTCGGTGCCCACGTCGCGGGCCACCGTGGTGACCTGCGCGGCGAACGAGTTGAGCTGGTCCACCATGGTGTTGACGGTGTTCTTCAGCTCCAGCATCTCGCCGTCGACGTCCACGGTGACCTTGCGGGACAGGTCGCCGCGGGCCACCGCGGTGGTCACCTCGGCGATGTTGCGCACCTGCGCGGTCAGCCGCCCGGCCATCGTGTTGACCGAGTCCGACAGGTCCTTCCAGGAGCCGGAGACGCTGCGCACCCGGGCCTGGCCGCCGAGCTTGCCCTCGGTGCCGACCTCGATCGCCACCCGGGTCACCTCGTCGGTGAACTCCGACAGCTGGTCGACCAGGCCGTTGACCGTCCGGCCGACCTTCAGGAACTCGCCGCGCAGCGGGTAGCTCGCCCCGGTGGTGTGCAGCGAGCGCAGCTCCATGGTCTGGGTCAGGTCGCCCTCGGCGATCGAGGACAGCACCCGGCCGACCTCGGCCATCGGCCGGGCCAGGTCGTCGATCAGCGCGTTGCAGTTGTCGACGGCCGCCATCCAGGCGCCCTCGCCCACGCCGGTCTCCAGCCGCTCGGACAGCCGGCCCTCGCGGCCCACCGCGCGCCGCACCCGGGCCAGTTCGCCGGTCAGGTGCTGGTTGCGCTCGGCGACCTCGTTGAACACCGCGGCGATCTCGGCCAGCAGGCCGTCACCGGGGAAGGTCAGCCGGCGGCGGAAGTTGCCGTCGCGCATCGCGGTCAGCGCGGTCAGCAGCTTGCGCAGCTCCGCGGGCTCCGCGCCGCGCCCCTGGCCCGGGCGCCGCCCGCCGCCGGCCCGCGACGGCGGCACCGGGCGGGCGCCGCGCGCAGCGGCGGTCGTCGTACCGGACACGTCCTTGGTCGCCGAACTCAACGGGGCCCTCCCAGGTCCTGACTCGGTTCACCGCCGCGGGAGGAGAGGCGTCCGGCCGTCGCTCCCGCGCCGTCCCGTTCGACCGTACTGCGGCGGTGACGGCACGCGGACCCCCCAGTGTGACAGCACTGGCATCCGGTGTCGGACCGGTTGCGGAGGGTTTTCCCGGCGAGCAGGGAAAGTGGTGAACGAAATCACTCCCCGGGGCCTGTTTCGGCGCCCCGGGCCCACTGGGTACCAACCGGAAAGTAGGGTGGAGGGCCGCACCGGGCTCGGGCGGCGTCCCCCAGCGTCCGCCGCACCGCCCGTGCACCGTCCCGAACCGTCCGCCGGACCAGCAGCAGAGGAGCCGTGGCCGTGGTCACCGCGCGCGCAGCCGCCACCTTCGAACCGGTCGACCGGTCGGCCGCCGCGGCCCGCGGCTTCGTCCGGGACGCCCTGCTCGGGTGGGGCGTGCCGGAGGTGGTGGACGACGCCGTGGTGCTGGTCAGCGAGCTGGTCACCAACGCGGTGGTGCACGCCGGGACGGCCGCCGAGGTGGCCTGCCTGCGCGAGGAGGACACCGTCCGGATCGAGGTCAGCGACCGGCACCCGGAGCGCGGCCTGCCGTCCTTCGCCAACGTGACGATGAACTCGGAGCGGTACGCCGACCCGGACGGCGAGGGCGGCCGCGGCCTACTGATGTGCTCGGCGCTGTCCAGCAGTTGGGGCGTGGAGTACGCGGCCGGCCGCAAGACCGTGTGGTTCCGCCTCGCCCTGCCCGAGCAGCGCCCCGGCACCCGGTACGCGCTGCCCAGCCTGCCCGGCGGCGAGCTCCCGGCCGCGGACGGGCCGGTGCGGGTCGCCGTGGTGCAGCTCGACGACCAGGGCCGGGTGCGGCACTGGAACGCCGACGCCGAGTCGCTCTTCCACCGGCCGGCGGACGCCGTGTTCGGCCGCCCCTGGGCCGAGCTGGCGGTCTGGCCGCAGACCCCCGGGCTCGGCCTCGGCGACACCCTGCGGCTGGCCCGCTGGGAGGGCTCGTACGCGGTGCGCGGCGGCGACGGCGCGGTGCAGGAGGTGTACGGCACGCACGTGCGGCTGCGCGACAGCGAGGGCACCCCGACGGTGGCCTGCGTGCTGGTGCGGGAGGCCGACCGCGCGGTGCTGCGCTCCCCCGGCACCCCGGGCGCCGCGGAGGGCGCCGCCACCGCCGTCGAGCCGCTGGACCTGCTGGTCGGCCCGGTCTCCCCCGACGACCTGTCCAGCCTGCTGCAGCGCATCGTCGAGCGCGCCCGCGACCTGCTCGACGCCGACGCCTCCTACCTGCTGCTCACCAGCGAGGACGAGACCGAGTTCGAGCTGCGCGCCGCCACCGGCCTGGCCGGCCCGTCCCGCCGCTTCTCCCGGCTGCCGATCGACGCCGGCGCGGGCCGCTTCGACTCGGCCCGGCTGCCCGCCGTCCACGAGGACCTGGCGGTCCGCCCGGCCGGCGCCGCCCCGCTGCTGGACGGCACCCAGCTGCGCTCGCTGATCACCGTCCCGCTCAAGGTCGAGGGCAGGCTGACCGGCTCGCTCGGGGTGGCCGCGGCCGCCCCCGGCCGCTACGACAACGAGGACGCGCTGCGCCTGCAGTTCGCCGCCGACCGGATCGCGCTGGCCCTGGAGAGCGCCCGGCTGGGCGAGCTGGAGCGGCTGCGGCGCGGCTCGCTGTCCTTCCTGGTGGAGGCCTCCGACCTGCTGGCCGGCACCCTGGAGCACGGGCAGACGCTCGCCCTGATGGCGCAGATGGCCGTCCCCACCCTCTCCTCCTGGTGCGCCGTCTACACCACGCCGGACCAGGCGGCGGGCGCCGAACTCGCCTTCGTGCTGCACGAGGACGAGGACCGGATCGACGCGCTGCGCGCCCTGCTCGACAAGTCGCCCGCCCCCGAGGCGGAGCCCAGCCCCGGCGCCCGGCCGTGGAACGCGCCCGCCGAGACCGCCCGGGCGATCGGGCACCCGGTGGGCGCGGAGCTCGGCGAGACGGTGGTGCTGCCGCTGTCCGCCCGCAACCGGGTGATCGGCCTGCTGGTGCTCGGCACCCGGCCCGGCGTCCGGTTCCGCCAGGAGATCCTGGAGCTCGGCGAGGACCTCTCCCGCCGGGCCGCCCTGGCGCTGGACAACTCGCGCCTGTACTCCGAGCGCACCGCCACCAGCCAGGCCTTCCAGCGCGCCCTGCTGCCGCCGGAGCTGCCGAAGATCCCGGGCGTCGAGGTGGAGGTCTTCTACCAGGCCGCGGGCGAGGGCAACGAGGTCGGCGGCGACTTCTACGACCTGTTCCCGATCCGCGAGGGCACCTACGGCTTCGCGATCGGCGACGTCTGCGGCACCGGTCCGGAGGCCGCCTCGGTCACCGGCCTGGCCCGCAACTCGCTGCGCCTGCTGGCCCGCGAGGGCCTGAGCGCCCCGCAGGTCCTCACCCGGCTGAACGCGGCGATCCTGGACGAGGGCAGCCGGGCCCGCTTCCTGACCCTGCTGTACGGCGAGCTGACGCCGCGCGAGGACGGCTCGACCGTGCTGTCGCTGGTCTGCGCCGGCCACCCGCTGCCGCTGCGGCTGCGCACCGACGGGCGGGTCGACCAGGCCGCCTCGCCGCAGCCGCTGCTCGGCGTGATGGAAGAACTCGACCTGACCGCCGAGGAGTTGGTGCTCGCCCCGGGCGAGGTGCTGCTGTGCGTGACGGACGGCGTGACCGAGCGCCGGGAGGGCGGCCGGATGCTCGGCGACGACGGCCTGATCGAGGTGCTGACCGGCTGCGCGGGCCTGACCGCGGGCGCGGTCGCGGCCCGGGTGCACCGGGCGGTGGAGCGCTTCGCGCCCGAGCCGCCGTCCGACGACATGGCGATCCTGACCCTGCGGATCCCGACCCAGCGCCAAGGCTGACCGGGCGCCGGGGCCGGGCAGGCGCCGGGACCGGGACCGGGACCGGGCGGTGTCGCAACCGGGCGGGCCCGGCCCCGAACTGGTCACGGTTTGCTCACACTTGCTCATCCTGCGTGATTCACAAGGGTACAAGGGCCGGGCGCCGGGTACACCGTAAGCACCGGGGGCTCCCACCCCGGAGGGCATGACCGGCGGCCGCGCCGCCGGCTCTCTCATTCGCCGCAGCCGCCGCACCCTCTCTCCGGTGCGTCCACGACCCGGCACCCGGCACCACCTCGCACACACCCACTTTTCACCGTGATCTCGCCATGCCCTGGCGCAGAGTGAAAGGAGCCTCCGGTGAGCAATGAAGCCTCCGGGGCGAACGCCCGATCCGCTGACGCGGGTCCGCTCGGTTACCTGGCCCTCGGTCTGACTCTGCTGGCGTACGGCCTGCTCGGCACGGGTGTCCTCAGCGGCACCTCGGCCGGCGGCGCCTCCCCGCTGGCCAACCTGGTCGGCGGCGTGACGCTGTTCGTCGCCGGCCTCTGGCAGTTCCGCGGCGGCGACCGCTTCAGCGGCACCGCGTTCACCGTCCTGGGCGCCTTCTGGGCGACCTGGGCCGCCGCCGGCCCGGCCGGCAAGAACACCGCGGGCCTGTTCCTGCTGCTGTGGGCGCTGCTGGCGCTCACCCTCACCGCCGCCGCCTGGGGCGCCGGTCTGCTCACCCGCGCGGTGTACGGCCTGCTGACCGTCTCCCTGGTGCTCAGCGCCATCGGGGTGTTCAGCGACGCCTCCGGCTGGGGCAAGGTCGGCGGCTGGATCGCCGCCGCGGCCGGCCTGGCCGCGTGGTACTCCGCCACCGCCGAACTGACCGGTGGCCGCTGGGGCCGGGTGGCCCTCCCGGTCAGGTAACCGCCCCCCACGGCGCGGTAGTTCACGCACCACCGCTCGCCCCGGAGCCCGGACGCCACCCCCACGGCGCCCGGGCTCCGGCATGTCCGCAGGTCAACTCCCGCTCCGGCGTCGCCCCCTGCCTGCAACTGGTCCACCAGGTGCGGCAGGCCCTGCGCCCGGGGCTGCTGTCCGAGGGGACCGGCTGCCCGAGGTCAAGGACGCCGCGGCCAAGGTCACGATCAACCCCGCCGAGGGCACCATCGAGGTGCTGGACGCCCCGCCCGGCCACCTCCCCCGGGTCGGCTTCGTCGTCCAGGACGCCTCCCTCTACGCGGCCCTCGCCGCCCTCACTTCCTGGGGCCTGCGCCGCCGCCTCGGCTGACCGCCGGGTGGACGGGAGCGGCGGCCGGACGCGAGCCGCTCCGCGCCGGCCACCACTCCCGTCCACCCCGCACCTCCCGCAATCCCCTGCCCCGTTCACCTCCGGTTGCTACTGTCTGCGTGCGGAGGGGGGCGCATGGGTGACTGGCTGGTGGGCGCGGAGTCCCTCGCCGCATGCCGTTTCGCGCTCTCGCCCCTGGTCGAGACGGTCGCCGCGGTCGGCATCCTCGCCGAGATCCGCCCCGAACCCTGGCGCCGCAGCTGGCTCGCCACTCACCAACCCGCCTTCCGGGCCCACCTCGCGACCACCCCGCAGACCGCCCCCTGGCTCACCCCCCGCCACCCCGCCGACTGGCCCGCCGCCCTGCGCCTGCCCGTCCCCGACCCGGACGCCGACCCCCGCCTGCTCGACCTCACCACCGCCGGCCTGCCCCCCGCGCTCGCCGAACTCCTCGACTGGACGTGGCAGCACGTCGTCCGCCCCGAGTGGCCCGCCCGTCTGCGCGCCTTCCGCACCGACCTCACCACCCGCCGGGAACGCGCCGCGCGGCACGGCTGGCCCGCCGCCCTCCCCCAACTCGGCCCGCAGCACCGCTGGCTCCCCGACGGCCGCCTCCGCCTCACCGCCCCCGGGCTCCCCCCGCACCCGCGCTCCGACCCCGAGCTGCTGTTCGTCCCCACCAGCGCCCGCCACGGCTGGCTCTGCCCGGACGAGTCGCACACCCGCGTCGCCGTCGTCTACCCGACCTCCGCCGCCCCCGCCCCCGGTCCGCACACCCCGCCCGCCAGCCTGGGCCGCCTGCTCGGCAGCGCCCGCGCCGCGCTCCTGGCCGCCCTCGACCGCCCGCGCGACACCACCCAGCTGGCCGCCCTCACCGGCCTCGCCCCGGCCGCCGTCGACGACCACCTCAACGTCCTGCTCGGCGCCCGGCTGATCGCCGGCACCACCACCCCCGGCCACTACTACCGCACCGCGCTCGCCGAAGCCCTGTTCTCCGCCCAGTCCGACTGAGCGCCCGCCCTCATCAGCCCTGCCGGACCGCGCTGCGCTCCCGCTCCCCCGACTCCTCCGCCACGGCCAGCACCGCGTCCTCCTTCTGCCGCCACCCCGACACCGCCGCCTGCACCAGGTACACGGTCAGCAGGATCGCCACCGCGACCAGGCCGTCCGCCCAGAAGTGGTTCGCCGTCACCACCACCACCCACACCGTCACCAACGGGTGCAGCACCACCAGCCACCGCCACGGCCCGCGCGCCACCGAGACCACCGCCACCGCCACGATCACGCACCAGGCCACGTGCACCGACGGCATCGCCGACAGCTGGTCCGCCACCACCCCCGCCACCGCGCTGCCGTACACCGACTGCCCGTACTGCTCCGCCAGGTCGACGAACCCGTTCCCCGGCAGCATCCGCGGCGGCGCCACCGGAACGAACTGGATCAGCAGGCACACCGCGGTCGTCGCCACCACCGTCGTCCGCACCCACGCGTACCGCGCCCGGTGCCGCAGGAACAGCCACAGCAGCACCACCAGCATCACGCCGAAGTGCATCGTCGCGTAGTAGTAGTTCGCCCCCCGCACCAGCCACGGATGCCCCACCACCGTCCGCTGCCAGGACACCTCGTCCGGCAACCCGAACTCCCCCTCCGTCCGGTGGATCCACTCCGCCCGCTCCAACGCGTGATCCGTCCCCATCAGCGACAGGTGCCCCACCACCTGCCACAGCGCGAACAACGCCAGCAGCGTCCCCGCCTCCCGCAACACGTCCGCCACCGCCCCCGCCCGACGCCGCCGCCCCTCCTCGCCGGCCCGCCGGGCCACCCCCCGCCTGACGGTGAACGCCGCAGCGTACAGCGCCGCAGAGGCAGCGGCCGAGGTTTGCCACGTCAACGTCAGGTTCTGCATTGGCGCAGGCTACCCGCACCGTCCCGGAAACGCGAGAAAGCCCCCCGACGTCCCGTCGGGGGGCTTTCCCACAATGATTGTTCGGCGGCGTCCTACTCTCCCACAGGGTCCCCCCTGCAGTACCATCGGCGCT
>NZ_JNWZ01000007.1 GCF_000716545.1 Kitasatospora phosalacinea | reverse complement strand
AGCAGCTCGATCCGCTCACGCGCGGTCAGCTTGCCCTTCGCGTGCTGCGCCTCGGTGGCCTTCTCGCTCGGCCCCCGGCGGACCTGCTCGCGCAGCTCGTGCAACTCGGCGACCCGACTACGGGCGTCACCGCCGGCGGTCACGGCAGCAACCTGGCGGTGAGGCGGCCGAGGTCGCGCCACAGGGCGCGCTCCTCGGGGGTGGGCGGGTCGTCGGGGGCGAGCCGTTCGGGGTGGCCCGTCGGCGGCTCCTCGAGGACCGGTTCGAGCAGCTCCTGGGCGTAGGGGTGGAGCGGGTAGGCCGCCCAGATCCAGCCGACGGCGATCAGGCCCGCCTTGAGGAAGGAGCCCACCGGGGCCAGCAGGCGCCCGCACGCGGCGCGTCGTTCCCGTCCGGTCGTCCGGCGCCGACCGGCGGGCGGGTGCTCAGGCACGCCGCCAGTCCATGACCACGTGGGCGTGCGGGCCGCCCAGGCTCCGCTGCAGGCGCAGCTCGCCGTCCCGGAGGACGACCTCGCGGACCTGCTCGGTGCCGACGACCCGGGCGTGCGAGCCGATGGAGACCTGGTGGACCACGGTGTCGCCGCGCACCTGCCAGCGTCCGGAGTAGCTCAGGAAGTCGTCGGCGCTGCCGAGGTAGGTCTCGGCCCCGGCGGCGGGGCGGGTGCGCATCAGGCTGGCCGCCATGTAGCCGTCCTGGTGGTAGATCAGCAGCCCGGCGGCGGCGTCGCCGAGCGGGCCCTCGCTGGTGCTGCCGTCCTCCTCCAGGTAGTAGTGGGCGATCAGCCGCCAGGCTCCGACCAGGTCCTGTTCACTCGCCATCAGCGATCCCCGCTCTCCGTCCCTGCGGTGGCACGTGCCGTCCGCCCGTGCCCAGCACCATGCCGCGACGGGCTAGAAGGCCGCTCAAGCCGCGCCGCGCGGGCGAGTGGCGTCGAGGCTGCCTCCAGGCGGGCTCCAGCCGGGCGTGGGACGGTTCTCGGCCGTCGGCGGCGCGGCCCGCGGCGCCGGCCGGTCCGAGCCACCGAGGAGAGTCCCGTGATCGTCGTCACCGCTCCCACCGGCGCCGTGGGGCGCCTGGTCCTGTCCGGTCTGCTGGCGGCCGAGCGGCCGGTGCGGGTGGTGGTGCGCGACCCGGGGCGGCTGCCCGCCGGGGTGCGCGGGCGGGTGGAGGTGGTGCGGGGCTCGCACGGCGACCCGGAGGTGGTGGACCGGGCGTTCGCCGGGGCCCGGTCGGTGTTCTGGCTGGTGCCGCCGGACGTCCGGGCGACCGACCCGCGGGCGGCGTTCTCCGGGTTCACCCGGCCGGCCTGCACGGCGCTGGTCCGGCACGGGGTGGAGCGGGTGGTGGGGGTCTCGGCGCTGGGCGCGCACTTCACCGGGCCGGCGGGGCTGGTGACGGCCTCGCTGGAGGTGGACCGGCTGATCGCCTCGACCGGGGTGGCGTACCGGGCGCTGGCGATGCCCGCGTTCATGGAGAACCTGCTCCAGCAGGCGGGGGCGATCCGGGCGCACGGCGAGTTCTGCTCGGTGATCGAGGCGGACCTGCGGCTGCCCACGGTGGCGGCGCGGGACGTGGCGCGGGCCGCGGTGCGGCTGTTGCTGGACGAGGAGTGGCGGGGATCGGGGAGCGTGCCGGTGCTGGGCCCGGAGGACCTGTCGTTCCGGGAGATCGCGGCGATCGCCACCGAGGTGCTGGGCCGTCCGGTGCGCTACCGGCAGGTGTCGGCGGAACGGTTCCGGGCGGTGCTGACCGGGGCGGGCCTGTCGGCGCAGATGGCGGCGGCCACCGTGGAGATGCTGGAGGCGAAGAACGCGGGCCTGGACGGCGCCGAGCCGCGCACCGCGCTGACCGCCTCGCCCACCACCTTCCGGTCCTGGTGCGCGCAGGTGCTGCGGCCCGCGGTCGAGGAGGTGCCCGGCGGGGCTGGTCGAGCGGTCGTTGAGGGTTCCTAGAGGTGGGGTTCCTAGCGTCGGTGGAGCCCGGGCGGCAGTCCGCCGGTCCCACCTCTCGGAGGCAGTCATGATCGTGCACACACTGGTCTACCGGTTCCCGGCACAGGCGGACGAGGAGGAGGTCCGGGCGTTCTTCGACGGGCTGCGCGACCTGGCGCTGGACTCCGGGCTGGTGTCCGGCTTCGGCTGGCGCCCGCACGTGCTGCTGCCGGTCGACGAGCACGCCAAGGGCATGACCGCCACCCACGTCGCGCAGTTCTCCTGCGCCGACGTGGCGACCCTGCAGGCGTTCTCCGAGCGCCCCGGGGTGCACGAGTTCATCGCGAAGTGGCGCGGCAGGCTCGACTACGAGGCCGCGTACGCCAACCACGAGGAGATGCTGCCGTCCGGCAGCGGAGGGAGCACGATGTACCACACCGAGCACACCGTCACCGTCGAGGCGAACGCGGACGTCGTCTACGAGGTCCTGGCCGACATCGGCGGCTACGCGAAGCTGTTCCCGCCGACCGAGGCCTCGGTCCTGCTGGAGGAGTCGGAGACCCACCAGATCGCCCGCCTGGTGGTCGACGTCAGCGGCCAGCGGCAGAGCTGGGTGACCCGGCGCGACCTGGACCGGGCCCGCCGCACCATCTCCTACCGGCAGTTGGACAACGCGCCGATGGTGGAGTTCATGGGCGGCGACTGGCGGGCCCTGCCGCTGGACGAGCACCGCACCCAGCTGGTCATCACGCACGACTTCGCGGCCCGGCCCACCGAGCAGGTGCCGAGCCAGGAGAAGGCCACCGAACTGCTGCGGGCCGCGGTGGAGCGCAACAGCCACGCCGACCTGGACGCGGTGCGCCAGGAGTCCGAGCGGCGTGCCAAGGAAGCCGGGTCGGCTGCGTGAGGCGGCGGCTGATCGACCTGAGCGTGCCGGTGCTGGACGGTCCGAGCGAGGCCACCCCGGTGGAGGTGAGCGTGCTCGACCACGCCTCCGCGCCGGCCGCGCTGGGGCTGCGCCCGGAGGACTTCCCGGAGGGTGAGGCGATCTCCAACGAGACGGTCACCCTGACCACCCACACCGGCACCCACATGGACGCGCCGCTGCACTACGGCCTGGTCAGCGGGGGCCGGCCGGCCGACGCGATCGACCAGGTCCCGCTGGAGTGGTGCTTCGCGCCGGGCGTCCGGATCGACGTGCGGCACGTGCCGCCGGGGGTCGGGATCACCGCCGCCGACCTGGAGGACGCCCTCGCCAAGGAGTCCTACGAGCTGCGGCCCGGCGACATCCCGCTGATCTGGACCGGCGCCGACCGGCTCTGGGGCACCGAGGCGTACCGGACCGACCACCCCGGGATGACCCGGGAGTCCACCGCCTGGCTGGTGGAGCGCGGCGCCCGGGTGATCGGCATCGACGCCTGGGGCTTCGACCGGCCGTTCGCCTCGATGCTGGGCGACTACCGGGCGAGCGGCGACAACGGCGTGCTGTGGCCGGCCCACCTGTACGGGCGGGAGCGGGCGTACTGCCAGCTGGAGAAGCTCGCCCGGCTGGACGAGCTGCCCGCCGCGCACGGCTTCACGGTGGCCTGCTTCCCCGTCCGGCTGGCCGGGCTGGGCGCGGCCTGGAGCCGGGTGGTGGCGATCGTCGAGGAGCCCGACGCGGCCTGACGGCCCCGGAGGACCCGCCGCGGCCCCGGGGGCCGCGGCGGGCGCACGAGCGAACCCCGCTCCGCGGGGCCCGACGGGCCCCGGGGAGCCGGGCGCGGGGCCGGTCAGCCGGCCTTGGCCCGGCCCTCCGGGGCCCACAGCTGTTCGGCCTCGCCGGCGGCCAGCCGGCCGCGGTAGACGTCGATCTTGTGGTCGATGAGCTTCAGGTTCTGCCGCAGCTCGTCGAGCCGGGCGGCGACCTCGGCGCGGTGGTCCTCCATGAGGGCCAGCCGCTCCTCCTCGTTGCCGTGCCCGGCGGCGACCAGCTGGGCGTAGCGGTGGACGGTCTTGATGGGCATGCCCGTGGCGCGCAGCTTGGTGCACATCAGGATCCAGTCGAGGTCCTGCTGGTGGTAGCGGCGCCGCCCGCCGGGGGTGCGGTCCACGACGGTGACCACCAGGCCGGCCCGCTCGTAGTAGCGCAGCGTGTGGACGCTGACGCCGGTACGGCGGGAGGCCTCGGCGATGGTCAGGCCCGCGGGGGGCACCGCCGGAGGGAGGGGCTCGGTCTGCTGCTTCGGCTTCTGCCGCGAGGGCTTGATTTCGAGCACGCTCTAAATTGTACCGTCGTATCCATGAACGCCTCAACGGGTTCTCTCCGCGGGTTCTGACGCGACGTCAGCGATCCCCCCGTCCCGGCCGTGACCCCCGGTCGGCAGGAACCCCTGCCGTCGGCGGTGGCCGCCGTTCCCGGCCGCCGCCCGTCCGTCCCGAACGATTGGACCCTTCCCCATGCCCGAACTCGACCAACGGCGACGCCGGTTGGTGCTGGCCATCTGCTGCGCCAGCATGATCGTCGTCGTGATGGACATCTCCATCGTCAACGTGGCCCTGCCGACCATCCGCCACGACCTGGGCGCCTCGGTGTCGAGCCTGCAGTGGACGGTCGACGCCTACACCCTGGTGCTGGCCAGCTTCCTGCTGCTGGCCGGCTCGACCGCCGACCGGATCGGCCGGCGCAAGGTCTTCCTGATCGGCCTGGCCGCCTTCGGCATCGGCTCGCTGCTGTGCGGCGTGGCCCCCGGCATCGGCTGGCTGATCGGCGCGCGGGCGCTGCAGGCGGTCGGCGGGACCATGCTCAACCCGGTGGCCATGGCGATCATCGCCACCACCTTCACCGACCCCGCCGAGCGGGCCCGGGCGATCGGCGTGTTCGGTTCGATGTCCGGCCTGTCCCTGGCCCTCGGACCGATCCTCGGCGGTGCGCTGGTGGACGGCCTGGGCTGGCGCTCGATCTTCTGGATCAACGTGCCGATCGTGATCGGCGCGATCGTGATGACCGCGCTGTTCGTACCGGAGTCCCGGGCCCCGCGGGCCCGCCGGGTCGACCCGGTCGGCCAGCTGCTGGTGATCCTGGTGCTGGCCAGCGTGGTGTACGCGATCATCCAGTCGACCAAGTCCGGCTGGGGCTCGCCGCTGATCGTCACGCTGCTGGTGGTCGCGGTGCTCGCGCTGATCGGCCTGCTGGTGTACGAGCCGCGCCGGACGGACCCGCTGCTGGAGCTGCGGCTGTTCCGCAGCGCCCCGTTCAGCTCGGCGATCCTGATGGCGTTCGGCGCGCTGTGCGCCTTCGGCGCCTTCCTGTTCGTCACCACGCTGTACCTGCAGGACCTGCGCGGGATGTCGGCGCTGAAGGCGGGCCTGTGCATGCTGCCGGTCGGCGTGCTGATCGTGGTGCTGTCGCCGCGCACCGGCAAGCTGGTGGGCCGGCGCGGCCCGCGGTTGCCGCTGGTGGTCTCGGGCAGCGCGCTGGCGCTGGCCGGCCTGCTGTCCCTGCTGATCGGGCCCGGGACGCCGATCCTGGCGCTGCTGGGCGTCTTCCTGCTGATCGGCGTCTTCCAGGGCACCATCAACCCGCCGATCACCAACAGCGCCGTCTCCGGCATGCCGCGCTCGATGGCCGGCGTGGCGACCTCGCTGGCCTCGGCGGGCCGGCAGACCGGCACCACGCTGGGCGTGGCGATCGCCGGCACGATCGTCGGCTCCACCGTCGCGACCGGCGGGACGGCCTACACCCACGCCGAACAGGGCGTGTGGTGGATGCTGTTCGGCATCGGGGCGGTGATCCTCACCCTGGGCTTCGTCAGCACCGGCGCCTGGGCGCGCGGCACGGCCGAGCGGGCCGCCGCGCTGTTCGAGGAACTGGACCAGGGCGCCGCCGTGAAGCCCGCAACCCCCGTGCGGAGCTGATCGCGGCACCCGGAACACCGCTGCCCCGGACTCGGTACCGAGTCCGGGGCAGCGGTGCGTGCGCGGGCGGTCAGTCCTGGGGGCGCTCCAGCGAGTCGGCGCCGCCGGGCTTGCCGATGGAGTGGGTGAGCACGTCGGCGCGGTAGCTCTCGATGATGGCCAGGTACTCCTTGGCCTCCTTGGGGGGCACCCCGCAGAAGCTCAGGGTGGCGGCGATCTCCAGCGCCACCACGTCGAAGTCGAAGTGGCTGGAGACCATGTCCGCGTGCGCGTCGACCATGTTCCGGCCGGGGTAGACCTTGGGGCCGCCGGTCTCCTCGATCGACCAGGCGGTGACCATCCACTTGAAGCCGGGCCGCGAGTTGACCTCGTGCATCTTGGCGACGTACGGGTTCAGGTTCGCCGAGGCGTTCTCGTAGAGCCGGTCGGTCAGCACGTCCATGATCGCGGCGATGCCCATGGCGCCGCCGAGCCGCTCGTACAGGGACGGGGTCTGGTCCTGCTCGGTCATTGCCGTTGCTCCTTCGGTGGGTGTGCGGGACGGGCTACGGGACGAGGACGGTGCGCCGGCCGGACGCGGCGAGGTCCCAGACCTCGGCGACCTCGGCCAGCGGGACGGGGTGGGCGGCGATCCGGAGCTCCCCCGCGCCGACCAGGTCGAGGACCCGGGCGAGGGAGCCGGACAGCACCTCGGGCGGCGGGGCGTTGCCGGTGCCGTTGCCGAGGATCTCCAGGCCGCTGCTGCGCAGCACCTCGGCGGGGAGCGTCAGGCTGGGGCCGGCCATCTGGCCGACCTGGACCAGCCGGGTGCGGGAGTGCCGCAGCACCATGTCGTTGACCACGAGGGTGTTGAGGTAGACCTCGGTGGGCCGGCCCCACAGGTAGTCCAGCACCACGTCGAAGCCGTCGGGGCCGGCCGCCCCGCGCAGCGCCCGGTCGAGGTCCCGGTCGGGGACGTCGAGCCGGACGGTCGCGTCGGCGCCGAGGCCGCGCAGTTCGGCCAGGCCCCGCGGGTCGCGGCCGGCCGCGACCACCCGGCCGGCCCCGAAGTGCTTGGCCAGCTGGACGGCGAGCCGGCCGGTGACGCCGGTGGCGCCGAGCACCAGGACGCTCTCGCCGGGACGCAGGGCGGCGCGCCAGGTCAGCGAGATCCAGGCCGACACGCCGGGGTTCTGCACGGCGGCGGCCGTGACGTCGTCCACCGCGTCGGGGATCGGGACGCACCAGTCGCGCCGGGTGGTGGCGCGGTCGGCCATCACGCCGTGCGCGGAGCGGAACAGCACCCGGCTGCCGTCCGGGAGCCGTCCGGCGGCCAGCGAGCCGAGGACGGCGGGCAGCTCGGTGGGCGCCGCGAAGTGGGTGCCGGCCGCGCGGGCCCGGTCGAGGTTGGTCAGCGGGCAGGCGGTGATCCGCACCGGCTCCTCGCCGGGGCCGGGCTGCGGGTCGGGCAGTTCCTGGTAGCGGGGCCGCTCGCCGAGGGCGTGCAGCACCGCGGCCCTCACGACGGCCCCCGTTCGCGCAGTGCGGTCGTCGGCATGGTGACTCCCTCCGGGCCGGGGTGTTCCGGTACCCGGGCATTGGTACGGGCCGGTGCTGCACCGTCGCTGTACCGGCGCTGGAGCCCCGCTGGAGGGGGTGGGGCTGGAGCGGGCGTTGAGCGGGCTTAGAGCGTGCCCGGCTAGCTTCCGGATCACGATCAGGGCAACGCATCCGAGTGGGAGGCCGAGCAGGTGAAAGGCATGGACGCGCCCGGTGGTGCCGCATGAATCGGCGAGTCGTGATCACCGGAATGGGGGTGCGGGCACCCGGGTCCCCGGGCAAGGAAGCCTTCTGGGAACTGCTGTCCGCGGGCCGGACGGCGACCCGGCGGATCACCTTCTTCGACCCCTCGCCCTACCGTTCGCAGGTGGCGGGCGAGGTGGACTTCGACCCGGCGGCCGAGGGGCTGACGCCCCGGCAGGTGCGCCGGATGGACCGGGCCACCCAGTTCGCGGTGGTGGCCGCGCGGGAGGCGGTGGCCGACAGCGGGATCGACCTGTCCGCGCACGCCCCGCACCGGATCGGGGTGAGCCTGGGCAGCGCGGTGGCGGCCGCCACCAGCCTGGAGCAGGAGTACCTCGTGCTCTCCGACTCCGGCCGCGACTGGGTGATGGGGACGGACCACCTCTCCCCGCACATGTACGACCACATGGTGCCGAGCATCATGCCCGCCGAGGTGGCCTGGACGGTCGGCGCGGAGGGCCCGGTCGCGATGGTGTCCGACGGCTGCACCTCCGGCCTGGACTCGGTCGGGCACGCCGTGGCGCTGATCCGCGAGGGCAGCGCTGACGTGATGGTGGCCGGCGCGACCGACACCCCGATCACCCCGATCGTGGTCGCCTGCTTCGACGCCATCAAGGCCACCACCACGTACAACGACGACCCGGAGCACGCCTCCCGGCCGTTCGACGGCACCCGCAACGGCTTCGTGCTGGCGGAGGGCGCCGCGGTGTTCGTGCTGGAGGAGCTGGAGGCGGCCCGGCGGCGCGGGGCCCGGATCTACGCCGAGGTCGGCGGGTTCGCCACCCGCTGCAACGCGTACCACATGACCGGGCTGAAGGCCGACGGGCGGGAGATGGCGGAGGCGATCCGCTCCGCGCTCGGCCAGGCCCGGGTGGACGCCTCGCAGGTGGACTACATCAACGCGCACGGTTCGGGCACCAAGCAGAACGACCGGCACGAGACCGCGGCGTTCAAGGTCAGCCTGGGCGACTGGGCCTACCGGACGCCGGTCAGCTCGATCAAGTCGATGGTGGGCCACTCGCTGGGCGCGGTCGGCTCGGTGGAGATCGCCGCCTCGCTGCTGGCGATGGCCCACCACGTCGTCCCGCCGACGGCGAACCTGCGGGTCGAGGACCCGAACTGCGACCTGGACTACGTGCCGAACACGGCGCGCGAGCACCGCACCGACACGGTGCTGACGGTGGGCAGCGGCTTCGGCGGCTTCCAGAGCGCGATGGTGCTGGTGCGGCCGGATCGGAGGACGGCATGAGCGTGATCACCGGACTGGGCGTCGTCGCCCCGAACGGCTTCGGCGTCAAGGAGTTCTGGGCCGCCGCGCTGGCCGGCCGCAGCGGCATCGGCGTGCTGGACCGCTTCGACGCCTCCGCCAGCCCGGCCCGGCTGGCCGGCCTGGTCCGGCTGGAGACCGAACGCCTGCTGCCCAGCCGACTGCTCACCCAGACCGACCTGTCCACCCGGCTGGCGCTGATCGCCGGCGAGTGCGCCCTGGAGGACGCGGAGGTCGACCTCGCCGACTTCACCGACTACGACCTGGGCGTGGTCACCGCCAACGCCTCCGGCGGCTTCGACTTCACCCACCGCGAGTTCAAGAAGCTGTGGAGCCGGGGCCCCGAGCACGTCAGCGTCTACGAGTCGTTCGCCTGGTTCTACGCGGTGAACACCGGGCAGCTGTCCATCCGGCACGGCATGCGCGGCCCCTCCCTGGCCCTGGTCGCCGAGCAGGCCGGCGGCCTGGACGCGCTCGGCCAGGCCCGCCGCACGGTGCGCGACGGGGTGCCGCTGGTGGTGTGCGGCGGGGTGGACTCGGCCTTCGACCCGTGGGGCTGGGCCTCGCACCTGGCCGGCGGGCGGGTCAGCCTCGACCCCGACCCGGCCACCGCCTACCGGCCGTTCGACGTCCGGGCCTGCGGCTACCTGCCGGGAGAGGGCGGTGCCCTGATGATCCTGGAGGACCCGGCCGCGGCGGCCGCCCGCGGCGCCCGGGTGTACGGCGAGGTGGCCGGCTACGCCTGCGGGTTCGACCCCGCCCCGGACAGCGGCCGACCGCCCGCGCTGCGGCGCACCATCGAACTCGCCCTCGCCGACGCGGGGGTGGAGCCCGGGCAGGTGGACGTGGTGTTCGCCGACGCGCTCGGCCTGCCGGACGCCGACCTGGCCGAGGCGCAGGCGCTGTGCGCCGTGTTCGGGGAGCGCGGTGTGCCGGTGACCGCGCCCAAGACGCTCACCGGGCGGCTGCTGTCCGGCGGCGGGCCGCTGGACACCGTCGCCGCCCTGATGAGCATCCAGGAGGACGTCGTCCCGCCGACCTTCGGCACCGCGGTGGTGCCCGGGGAGTACGGCCTGGACCTGGTCCTCGGGGAGCCCCGACGGGCCCGGGTGGACACCGCCCTGGTGCTCGCCCGCGGCCGCTGGGGCTTCAACTCCGCCGTCGTCGTCCGTGCCGTCCAGAACGGGAGCTGATCCATGACCACCGCCATGACCATCCACGAACTGCACGAGATCCTGATCGCCTGCGCCGGCGGCGACCGGCCCGAGCTACCGGACCACGACCTCGCCGACCTCACCCTGGACGAGCTGGGGTACGACTCGCTGGCCCTGATCGAGACCGTCGCCCGGCTCAAGGTGCAGTGGGGCGTGGACATCCCGGAGGGCGAGATCCTGGAGGTCTCCACCCTGGGCGACCTGCTCGGCCTGGTGCACCGGACCGCCGCGGTCTGACCCGCCGACCGACCGCGACCGCGCGGCGCACCCGGGCCGTCCGCCTCCCGGCCGACGGCCCGGGTGCGCCGCGTCCGGCTTCGGTGCGCCGGGCCGCGGCGCGGCACCGGGGTGGTGCACGTGTGACTCACGGGACGCGCGAGCACGGAAGGGACGGTTGGGAATTTGTTTCCGAAATCGTCCCGGAATGTCGACGGCGATTCTCCGAAAGTTTCAGCCGAGCGGATCGATGCCGAATCGAGATGCGTCGTTGACATGCCCATACCCCCAACCTAGACTCGCAGATCGCGGACGAATGCCCCGCCCTGCATCTCCGCAAGTCCCTGGTGCAGAAAATTTCGACAAATTCCCCACACCGCACGCCGGTCGAAGTATTTCACCGATAAACCACAGGGAAGGTATTCATGTCCGGAGAGCTGGTACGGATAGATCTGCTCGGACCCCTCGAAATAGGTCACTCGATGAAATCGGCGGAATTCCGCGACACCGCCCGAGTGACCGCCACGAAGCCCCGCCAGGTACTCGCCCTGCTCGCCGTGAACGCCGAAACCACGGTCAGCGTGGACCGGATCATCGACGAACTCTGGCCCGACGGGCCGCCCAACACGGTCAAGACCATCGTCCAGACCTACGTGCACCAGCTGCGCAAGATGTTCGCCGCCGTCCTGGAGTGTCCGCACAGCTCGGACCCGATCACCACCAAGCCGGACGGGTACGCGCTGACGGTGCCCCGCGCCAACATCGACGCCTTCCGCTTCCAGCAGCTGGTCGACCGCAGCCGCGCCGAGCTGCGCGGCTGCAACCCGGTCGGCGCCGCCGACCTGCTGCGCGAGGCGCTGGCCCTGTGGCGTGGGCCGATCCCCGCCGACCTGACCTCCGGGCCGGCCCTGCGCGGGCTCGCGGTGTACCTGGAGGAGGCCCGCCTGGAGGCCGTCCAGTTGCGCATCGAGGCGGACCTCACCAACAACCGCCACCGGGAGATCGTGGCCGAACTCCGGTCACTGGTCGAAACCCACCGGCTGCACGAATCCTTCTACCTCAAGCTGATGGAGGCGCTGCACCGCTCGGGCCGCCGCGGCGAGGCGCTCACCGTGTTCGGACAGCTCCGCCGGATCCTCGACCGGGAACTCGGGCTGAAGCCCTCCCCCGAGGCCCGGAGGCTGCAACACGAAATACTAGTGAGTCAGTAAAAGGAAAGTCAACAACTGACAAAGTGATCACCTGAGGACCGTCGTCGACGGTTCGGCGAAGAACCCTTCCGCAGACTCTCGTCAACCGTGTCCCGCCGCCTCCGGCGAACGAGCCGGGCCCGACCCGCGCGACCGCCCGGACCGCCGGTGTGGCCGCGCGTTCCCATGCCACCGCCCAGTCATTCTCACGTTCGGAGGAATCCCGTGGAATACCGTCAGCTCGGCAATTGCGGCCTGCGTGTCTCGGTGTTGTCGCTCGGCACCATGACCTTCGGCGGACGCGGCGTTTTCGCGAAGGTCGGCGGGAGCGACGTCCTCGACGCCACCCGGCTGGTCGACCGGGCGCTGGACGCCGGGGTCAACCTGGTCGACACCGCGGACTCCTACTCCGGCGGCCTGTCCGAGGAGATCGTCGGCCGGGCCATGAAGGGCCGCTGGAACCGCGCCCTGGTCGCCACCAAGGCGCGGATGCCGACCGGCCCGGGGCCGAACGACGCCGGCCTGTCCCGGCACCACCTGATCGAGGCCTGCGAGGGCTCGCTGCGACGCCTGGGCACCGACCACATCGACCTCTACCAGCTGCACGCCTGGGACGGCCGCACCCCGCTGGAGGAGACCCTGCGGGCCCTCGACGACCTGGTGCGGGCCGGCAAGGTCCGCTACGTCGGCTGCTCCAACTACTCCGGCTGGCACCTGATGAAGGCGCTCGCCACCGCCGACCGGCTCGGCACCGCCCGGTTCGTCTCCCAGCAGATCCACTACTCGCTGCAGGCCCGGGACGCCGAGAACGAGCTGCTGCCGATCGCCGTCGACCAGGGCGTCGGGGTGCTGGCCTGGAGCCCGCTGGCCGGCGGGCTGCTGACCGGCAAGTACCGGCGCGGCACCGAGGCCCCCGCCGGGTCCCGGCACCTGACCGACTGGAACGAGCCGCCGGTGCACGACCGGGAGCAGCTCTACGACATCGTGGAGACCCTGGTGCAGATCGCCGGGGAGCGCGGGGCCACCCCGGCCCAGGTGGCGCTGGCCTGGCTGCTGGGCCGTCCGGCGGTGTCCTCGCTGGTGGTCGGCGCCCGCACCGAGGAGCAGCTGGCCGGGAACCTGGCGGCGGCGGAGCTGGTGCTGTCCGAGGGCGAGCGGGAGCGGCTGGAGCAGGTGAGCGCGCCGCCGCTGGCGTACCCGTACTGGCACCAGGCGAAGATCGCCCGGGACCGGCTCGGGGCGGCCGACCTGGCGCTGCTGGGCCCGCGGATCGCCCCCCGCTGAGCCCGGAAGCCGCGGTGCCCCCCGTCCCGGCCGGGACGGGGGGCACCGCGGCTTCCGGGCCCGTTCAGCGGGCCGCGTCGCGCCAGGCGAGCAGGTCCCGCAGGCCGGTGAAGTCGTAGCCGGCGGGGGTGGGCTTGAGCTCGGTGACGAACAGGGTGGCGCCGTCGGCCCTCAGTTCGTCGGCCTGGGCCGGGCCGGACCAGTTGGCGGCCCGTTCGATCAGCGCCTCGTCCCGGCCGGCCTCGTCGGCGTACTTGCGCAGCAGGTCGTCCTTGCGGCGCCGGACGGCCGGTTCGAGGCCGCAGTGCCAGATGTCGGCGTACCGGGCGGCCAGCGGCAGGGTGCGGCGCTCGCCCTGGCCGCCGATCAGCAGCGGGACGGGGCGCAGCGGCGGCGGGACGAGCCGGTCGAGGCGGTCCTCGATCCGGCGGACGCCGTCGGCGAACAGGTCCATCCGCTCGCGCAGCGGACCGAACGGGTAGCCGTAGCTGTCGTAGTCCTTGCGGTACCAGCCGGCGCCGACGCCGAGGATGAGCCGGCCGCCGCTGATGTGGTCGACGGTGCGGGCCATGTCGGCGAGCAGGTCGGGGTTGCGGTAGGCGATGCCGGTGACCAGCAGGCCGATCTCGACCCGGGTGGTGATCTCGGCCCAGGAGGCGAGGGCCGTCCAGCCCTCGAAGTGGTTGAGGTCGGGCTGTTCGGGGGCGAGTTCGATGCCGGTGGCGGTGCGGCGGACGGCCGGGGCGTGGAAGTGGTCGTAGCCGAAGACCACGTCCGCGCCGAGCTCCTCGGCGTGCAGGACGGCGGCCCGCCAGGTGGCGTAGTCGGGGGCGCCGCCGGGCCAGATGTGGGCGGCGGCGCGCAGCGGCCGGGTCACGCGGGCTTGCGGGCGCACAGGATGCCGTGCACCACGAAGGTGCCGGGGGGCATCGCGGCGCGGTCCTGGGTGCGGGTCATGGTGACCTCGAAGCCGCACTCCTCCAGCCAGCGGCGGTAGGTGGAGATCTTCTGCGGACCGCCCTGGCCCATGGTGCAGCCGAGGAAGAAGGCCGGGAAGAAGTCGATGTCGACGTTGCCCGGGTCGGCGGTGTCCTCGGGGTAGACCGGGACCAGGACGGCGACCTGGCCGCCGGGCTCCAGGGCGCCGTGCACGCCGGTGAGGATCTTGAACACCTCGTCCTTGTCGAACATGTCGAGGAAGTGCTTGATCAGCACGGTGCCGTAGCCGGAGGGGACGGCCTTGAAGACGTCGCCGCCGATGAAGGAGCAGTGCTCGGCGACGCCGTGGGCGCGGAAGTTCTCCAGGGTGGCGGCCTCCTTCTCCGGGAGGTCGAAGTTGGTGACGTGCAGGCCCAGGCCCTCCTTCGCGCGGTAGGCGAGGACGGCGCCGAGGCCGGTGTTGCCGGCCAGGTCGAGGACGCGGGAGCCGGCCGGGATGTCGATGCTGTCGAAGAACCACGGGTCGATGTGGGCGGTGACGTTGTCCATGAGGGTGGAGAACGCCGCGCGCAGGTCCTCGTGCTCGGCGACGGCGCTGTACAGGTTGCCGTCGTGGCCGTAGAGCTCCCGCAGGGCGACCACCTTGCCGGTGCGGACGCTGTCGGTGAGGTGGAAGACCTGGCGCAGCACGATGACCTTGACGAAGTGCATCAGGGTGAGGACCCGGGCCAGGTCCGCGGGGTCGGCATCGCCGAGGGCGGCCAGCGCGTAACCACCGGTGGCCTCGTCCTGGGCGACGAAACCCTCCTTGATCGGCAGCAGCAGGAGCTGCTCGACGGCGTCGGGGGAGGCACCGACGACGGCGGCGAGCTGGGTGGCGTCCGCGCCGGGGGTGTCCCGGATCGCGTCGATCAGGCCGAGTTCGAAGCAGCTCAGCAGGTTCATGAACCTCGCGGGCCCCACCAGGTAGTCACGGAGGCGATCGAAAGTGGCTTCCACGGTCATTGCGGTGATCCCTTCAACGGCACGGACGGGGCACGGGCGGGGCCCGGGGAACTGCGGGGCGCCCGGCCGACGGGCGGCCGGGCGGACGGACGGACCGGGCGGGCCGGTCATGGCATCGGCACCGCCCGGGGGCGATGCCGATGGGTGCGCCGGGGGTGGGGCTACTCGGGCGCTCCGTCGGAGCGGAACGGCGGGCCGATGTGCTCGACCTCGAACCGGAAGCCGGTGGGCGACTCGACGGAGGTGTGGTCAGGGGTGGCGAAGATGTTCTCCAGGCCGCCCGGGGTGGAGACGGTGAGGCCGGAGGCGGGCTCGGGGCCCGCGTTGGAGAAGCTGTGCGGGGTGTGGCGGGGCATCCAGGCGACCTGGCGCGGTCCCAGGACGTGGCGCTGGTCGCCGACCTGGAACTCGACCTTGCCGACCAGGACGTAGAACGCCTCGTCGAAGTTGTGGGAGTGCACGCCCGGGCCGGACTGCCACGGGTCGAGGTTCCACTCCAGCAGGCTGAACTGGCCGGCGGTGTCCTCGGCGACGAGCCGGAAGGCGGCGTTGAAGGCCTTGCCGCCCTCGTCCTCCGGGCTGGGGGCGTCCGGCCGGATCTGCCGGGGGCCGAGCACGAACGGCTTCGATGGTTCCACGGTGTCCTCTTCACGGCTGGCGGATCGGGTGCCGACGGGTCTTCCCCCGTCGGCACCGGCCGGGCCGGCGGCCCGGCCGCTCGGGCAGGCTGCCACGGGGCGCTGGAGGAACGCTCAAGCCCCTTGGCGGGCGCGCGGGTTGGCGGTTCGACGGCCCCTGCGGGCGGGGCGGGCGAGGCGGGGCGGGCGGTCCTGCCGGGCTCAGTTCTCCAGCAGGACCAGGGCGAGGGCCAGGACGCAGCCGAGCAGGATGGCGGCGGACAGTCCGGCCCGTTCGGGGTGGCCGACCCGCAGGTGGGAGCCGACCGCGCCGAGGAAGTACAGCACCAGGCAGCCGGCGGCGGCGACGGCCAGCGGGTTCCAGAACAGGCCGGCCAGCAGGCCGGCCGCGCCGGCCGCCTGGGCGAGGCCGAGCAGCCACAGCAGCGAGGGCGGGAACCCGACCTCGACCACTCCGCGGCGCACCACCTCCTGGCCGGTGAAGGTGGCGTGGGCGGTGCGGGCGAGCACCACGGCGAGGGCGATCGAGACGATCGCGGCGGCGACGTGCACGAGGGCTCCAGGGGTCAGGAGAGGCCGGTGCCCGGCCCGTCGCCGAGCAGGGTGCGCGGATCGAGCGGGGCGCCGTAGGTGTACTGGCGCTCTTCGCCCCAGGGTTCGGTGTGGCTGCGGCCGCGGGAGTCGACCACGGTGTGCCGGGAGTCGAGCGGGCGGTCGGCGGCCCGGTCGGCGAGCCAGTCGGCGACCGCGAGGAAGACCTGCGGGCCGAGCCGGCCGGCGGTGCGGGTGACCGGGGCGTGGTGCTCGCCGACGTAGAACAGCAGCTCCTTGGGCCCGGCGAGGGAGTTGAGGTGCCGGTAGGTGTCGGCGGGGTCGCACAGCGGGTCGTCCTCGCCCATCGCGGCGAGGTACGGCATCCGGATCTGCTTGCCGAGGCCGTCGGCGTTCATCCCGGCGACGACGGCCTCCAGCTCGGCGACGGACTCGGTGCCAGTCATGTACATGAAGCGCTGGCGGAAGGTCGGCGAGTGGCTGGTGAACATGGCCGTGTTGCCCGGGTCGAAGCAGGTGAACATCACCGCGCAGGCGGCGTACCGGGGTTCGGCCGCGGCCATCTGGGTCACCCAGAGCGAGCCCTGGCTGACGCCGCAGAGCATGACGCGGTCCGGGTCGATCTCCGGGCGGCCGGCCACCGCCTCGTACGCGGCGGTGCCGACCTCGCCGTACAGCTCGGGCCGGTACCAGATCCCGCGCACCAGCGAGGTGCCCTGGCCAGGGCCGTCCAGGGTGAGGACGGCCAGGCCGCGGCGCAGGTAGCGGTCGGCGCCGGCGAAGACGTTGATCTCCTTGAAGCCGTCCATCCCGGAGAGCACCACCACGCACGGCAGCGGGCCCTGCCCGGGGCGGTGGCCGGGCGGCAGGTGGTACCAGCCGGCCAGGGTGCGGCCCTGGTACGGGACCTCGACCGCCTCCACGTGGTGGTCCGCGCCGCGGACGTACGCGGCGAAGCAGTCGGTCTTCTTCTGCTCCAGGACGGTGTTCAGCTCGGTGGTGGCGAAGATCGGCCACTGGGCGCCGCCGTACAGGATCGCGGCGGCGAAGTGGTCGTCGGCGGCCGAGGCCGGGTGCCCGGCGCGCTCCTGGGCCTTGCCGCGGAGCTCGAAGTGGCGGGCCAGGTTGGCCATCTCACGGGTGAAGTCGTCGAGTTTGCGGATCGAGCGGGACAGGCCGAGGATCGCGCCCTTGTGATCGGCGCTGACCGGGGCGGACAGGTAGTGCAGCCGGTCCTGGTCCCATTCCGGGCCGAACTGCTCGATCATCAGGTCCAGCAGCCAGCGCTGGTCGGCGAACCGCGGGTCGCGGCGGCCCAGGGCGTGCGGGTTGACCGGCATTCTCCGTCACTCCGGTTGCGCGGGCCCGGTGTTCACCGAGACCGCCTGGTAGGGGAACCTGGACTGCCACCGGCCGACGAACGCGGCCAGCGACGGGTGGGCGAACAGCCGCCGCATCGCGGCGAAGTCCCGGCACTCGATCTGCGCCATCGCCGAGGGCGTGAACACCGGGGCGAGCACCTGCCCGGCGGCGTCCGTCAGCGGCACGTGCGGCCAGTGCCGGTACGCCTCGGCGAAGCCGGTGCCGAGCACCAGCGCGGAGCCCTCCCGGAAGAACTCGGCGCGGTCCTCCTCGGTCATGTCCGCCGGGAAGGCGAACACCAGCGTGTGGGTCACCATGTGGTCCGCTCCCACAGCTCGGCGACGTACTGGTGGTACTTGCCGGACTGCAGCACCATCATCAGTTCCAGCAGCTTGGCCCGGTCGCCGGAGACCGCGAACCGGCCGCTGACGAAGGCCTCGGTGGCGTCCAGCCGGGTGGACTGGAAGTCCAGCAGGTCCCGGTAGCGGGCGGTGATCTCCAGGTCGGCGTCGGCCAGGCGGCCGCGACCCGCCCCGACGACCACGCCCTTCTCGATCAGCAGGTGGTAGTCCACCTCGCCCTCGGGCGCCTCGGTGGCGCGGAACTGCACCTTCACGTTGACGTGCGGGATCGCCGGCTGCTCGGAGGGGGCCAGCGACTCCATCGCCGCCAGGTACTCCGGGGACAGGAAGCGCACCGTCCCCGGGCCCGCCGGGCGCTGCTCCGAGCGCCGCCGGAAGCGGATCCGCAGCGCCTCGATCTGCGGGAACGCCACCCGGGCGCGGTGCCGCAGCGGTTCGGTCAGCTCGATGTCGGTGAACCGGTCGAACAGCGCCGAGAAGACCACCTCGGCCTGCAGGTTGGCCAGCCGCCAGCCCAGGCAGTAGTGGGTGCCCAGGCCGTAGGACATCGGGGCGGCGTCCTTGCGGGTGACGTCGAACCTGTCCGGGTCGGGGAAGCGCAGCGGGTCGCGGTTGGCGGCGGCGATCCACACCATCACCCGGGCCCCGGCCGGGATCTCCACGCCGCCCACGGTGACCGGCCCGGAGGTGGTCCGCGGGATCATGTGCGCGGACGGCATGTAGCGCAGGATCTCCTCGGTGGCGGTGCGCAGCAGCGAGCGGTCCTCGCTCACCAGCCGGGCCTGGTCCGGGTGTTCGGCGAACAGCCGGACGCCGTTGGTGAGGAAGAAGGTGGTGGTCTCGCTGCCCGCGGCGATCACCATGTGGCACATCTGCACCAGGTCGTCGAAGTCCAGCCGGGAGCCGCCGTCGTCCTCGATGTCCAGCAGCGCGGACACCAGGTCGTCGCCGCGCCGGCGCTGCTTGGAGCGGACCAGTTCGGCGAAGTAGTCGTCGAGGAACTTCGCCGCCTGGTCCGCCTTGAGCAGCTCGGAGGCGGTCATGCCGGGCTCGAAGGTGCGCTGGAAGTCGCGGATCTTGTCGCGCAGCAGCGGCGCCTCGTCCTGCGGCACGCCGATCAGGTCGGCCACCACGCTGAGCGCCAGCGGGAAGAACACCTGGTTGCAGATGTCGCCCTCGCCCGCCTCGGCGATCGGGGCGATCAGCTCCTCGAACCGGCGCTCGATGAAGGCCCGGTGCTCCAGCACCCGCTTCTCCGAGAAGGCCCGGTTGACGAGCCGGCGCATCCGGGTGTGCTCGGGCGGGTTGGTCCACAGCAGGTTGGCGGCGAGCTTGCGCAGCGCCTGGTGGTGCTCCCACTCGCCGCTGAAGCGGTTGGCCATCCAGATGTGGATGTCCTTCTCGACCTGCTTGCTGCGCAGGAACTCGTCGACGTCGTCGTAGCCGGTGAGCACCCAGGTGCCCAGGGTGCTGCGGTGCACGGGCGCGGCCTCGCGCAGCCGGCGGTAGCGGGAGTAGGGGTCGGCGAGGCCCTCCGGGGAGAACAGGAGTTCCGCGAAGGCCTCGTTGGCGGCGTGCTCGGCGGCGGCGTCCGGCCGGGTGCGTGGGGTGGTCATCGTGGCGTCCTCGATCGTCGTGGGTCGCGGAGCGGGGTTCGTCGGGCCTGGGCCCTGTCCGGCCGGTCTAGCCGGGGATGGTCGCCTCGACCACGTGCAGCAGCGGCTTGACCGCGGTGACGCCGTCCAGCCGCAGGCCGGCGCGCTCGACCAGGGCGGTGACGCCGTCCAGGGTGTGCCGGCGGCCGTTGGTGTTGAGCAGGAACAGCAGGTCGATGCCGGTGGCGTAGCGGATCTCCGGGCTGCCGTCGACGATGTTGGTGATCACCAGCACCTTGGCGCCCGGGCGGCCGGCCCGGCGGGCGTTCTCCAGGGCGAGCACGGTCTTCTCGTCGTCCCACTCGAGGATGCTCTTGAACTGGTACACGTCGGCGTCGACCTCGATCGCCTCCAGGCAGCTGCCGGCCAGCACCTGGGAGCGGTCGGCGAGCGAGCCGCCGGGGCGCAGCCGCGGGTCGGGCTCGGCGACCGCGGCGGGCAGGTCGACCAGGGTGCCGTGCAGGTGCGGATTGGCCTCCAGCAGCGTCGCCAGGGTGTAGCCGCGGCCGCCGCCGATGTCCGCGATGCTTTTCACGCCGCTGAGGTCGAAGGCCTCGGCGATGGCGGCCGAGGTGATCCGGCTCAATTCGGTCTGGGACCGGTTGAAGACCTCGGTGGATTCCTCCCAGTTCCGGTGCAGGTGCGCGAAGAATTCCTCGCCGAAACGCTCGTCGAAATGCCCGCGCCCGTCCCGGACGGCGTCCTCCAGGTCCGGCCACAACTGCCAGGTCCACGGCTCGGTGACCCACAGCACCCAGTTCTTCAGCCGCTGCGGGTGGTCCTCGCGCAGCAGCCGCGAGGTGTCGGTGTGGACGATGCCGCCGGGGGTCTGGTCGAACACCCCGTAGCACCGCAGGTTGCCCAGCAGACGGCCCAGGACCTCCGCGTCCACGCCCAGCCCGCGGGCCAGGTCGGCCACCGGGACGGGCTGCTCGCCGATCGCCTCGGCCAGCCCGATCCGGATCGCCGCGCGCAGCGAGGCCGGTGCGGCGGCGGCCAGTGCCAACTCCCGGAGAGAGGTCACCGGGGAGATCCCGCGCTCCGCTCCGGGATTTGCGAATGCGCTCCGGACAATGCTCATCTGAATTCCCTCCGGTGAACGGACGTCGCGCTGCGCGTCAAATGGTGGTGCACCGCACTGGAGCGCCGCTAAAGCCTCACTAACCCCGTTCCCGGCCTTGCTTCCCGGGGGAATTCGAGTGTTAGATTCGGGGAAAGTTTTCGACGATTGCTCGGAGGCGTCACCGTGGAATCCTTGCTGCTGCGAAACGGGCTGGTCATCGACACCGAACCGGAGCCGGTCGCGCACCCCGGGTGGGACGTGCTGGTGGAGGACGGCCGGATCGCCGCGGTCGGCCCGAACCTGTCCGCCCCGGCCGGCGCGACCGTGATCGACGCCACCGACCGGATCGTGCTGCCCGGCTTCGTGGACACCCACCGCCACGTCTGGCAGGCCGTGCTCCGCTCGATCGCGGTCGACGTGGACCTGCCCGAGTACTTCCAGTTGGTGCGCCAGGAGCTCGGCCCGCGCTTCCGCCCGGAGGACGTGCGGATCGCCAACCTGCTGGGCGCCCTGGAGTGCCTGGACTCCGGCGTCACCACCGTCCAGGACTTCGCCTACGCGCGGGCCGACCGGGTCCGCAGCGACGGCTTCGTGCCCGGCTTCGACCTCGAGTACGCCGAGGCCGCCCTGGACGGCCTGCGCGCGGTCGGCATCCGCGCGGTGTTCGCCTACCTGCTGACCCCGGAGCACCAGGGCGAGGTCCGGCAGGCGCACAAGCTGTTCCGGCCCGGCGAGGACCTGCTGAGCATGGCGGCGGCCTCCCTCGGCCCGTCCAACCAGAAGCCGGACGCGGTGATCGCGGACTGGCGGCTGGCGGACGAGCTGGGCCTGCCGATCGTCACCCACGTGGCGGCCGGCCCGGTCAACGAGCGGCCGATCGAGCTGCTGCGCGACCACGGCCTGCTGCGCCCGAACACCGTGTACGTGCACGGCAACTCGCTGGCCGACGACGAGCTGTCGATGGTCGCGGACTCGGGCGGCGCGTTCGCCATCACCCCGGCGGTGGAGGCCCGGCTGGGCCACGGCGGCCCGCTGATCGGCCGGCTGCGCGAGGCCGGGGTGACCACCGGCCTGGGCGTGGACGTGGTGACCACGGTCGGCGGCGACTTCTTCTCGGTGGTCCGGGCGGGCCTGCTGACCAGCTACCTGTCCCCCGGCCCGCACCTGTCGCCGGCCGACCTGCTGCGGATGGCCACCCTGGACGGCGCCCGCACGCTGGGCCTGGAGGACCAGGTCGGTTCGCTGCGGGTCGGCAAGCAGGCCGACCTGATGCTGCTGCGCGCCGACGACGTGAACCTGGCGGGCGCCCACGACCCGATCGGCGCGGTGGTCTCCTCCGCGCACCCGGGCAACGTGGACACCGTGCTGGTGGCGGGCCGGATCGTGAAGCAGCACGGCCGGCTGCTGCACCACGACCTGACGGCGGTGCGCGCGCAGGCCCGCGCCGCCTCGGACCACATCACCGCGAAGGCGACCGACTGAGCACGCCCGCACCGGCCGGGGCCGACGACCGCACCGACGCGGCCGTCGGCCCCGGCACGCGTGCGCCCGGACCCGCGCGGGGCGGGTTCGGGCGGGCGGGCGCGGCGGGCGGGCACAGCGGGCGCGGCGCGGTCGGGTCAGGCGCAGTCGGGGCAGAGCCCGCGGTAGGTGACCTCGGCGGTGGCGACGTCGAAGCCGAAGCGCTCGGCGGCGGGGAGGGCGGCGAGCGGGTCGCCGGTGGGGCGGACGTCGCGGATGGTGCCGCAGGCGGAGCAGACCAGGTGCTGGTGCGGCTGGTGGGCATTGGGGTCGTAGCGCTTGGCCCGGCCGTCGGTGGCGACTTCGAGCACCTCACCGAGGGTGACGAGTTCGCCGAGGGTGTTGTAGACGGTGGCCCGGGAGATCTCGGGGAGGCGCTCGGCGGCGCGCGCGTGCACCTCGTCCGCGGTCAGGTGGACGTGGTCGCCGTCGAGCACCTCGGCGACCACCCGTCGCTGGGAGGTCAGTCGCCAGCCGCGGGACCGCAGTCGTTCCAGCAGGTCACTCATCTCGTTCACCCATTCAGCTCAACATTCGCCCGAACTGTACAGCGGGTGCCCCGTGACACCCGATTCGAGCGGAACCACCACCCGATTGATCCTCTTCTTGACTTAGACTGGGTCTATCTTAGGATCGGCTCCGAGGAAGAGCCAAGACGTCCGTCACAGAGCGCGATCCGCCCGACCCGGAGGGACCTCCATGCCCGAGAACGACGACGCCATCGTCACCGACCCCAAGTCCGAGGGTGCGGGCGGCTGCCCGGTCGCGCACGGCCGGGCCGCCCATCCGACCCAGGGCGGCGGCAACCAGCAGTGGTGGCCGCACCGGCTGAACCTGAAGATCCTGGCCAAGAACCCGGCGGTGGCGAACCCGCTGGGGGCGGACTTCGACTACCCGGCGGCCTTCGCCTCGCTCGACCTGGCGGCCGTCAAGCGCGACATCGCGACCGTGCTGACCACCTCGCAGGACTGGTGGCCGGCCGACTTCGGCCACTACGGCCCGCTGATCGTCCGGATGGCCTGGCACAGCGCCGGCACCTACCGGATCTCCGACGGCCGCGGCGGCGCGGGCGCCGGCCAGCAGCGCTTCGCACCGCTCAACTCCTGGCCGGACAACGCCAACCTGGACAAGGCCCGCCGCCTGCTGTGGCCGGTGAAGCAGAAGTACGGCCAGGCGCTGTCCTGGGCCGACCTGCTGATCCTGTCGGGCAACGTGGCGCTGGAGTCGATGGGCTTCGAGACCTTCGGCTTCGGCGGCGGCCGGGCGGACGTCTGGGAGGCCGACGAGGACGTGTACTGGGGCCCGGAGACCACCTGGCTGGGTGACGAGCGCTACACCGGCGACCGCCAGTTGGAGGAGCCGCTGGGCGCCGTCCAGATGGGCCTGATCTACGTCAACCCCGAGGGCCCCAACGGCAACCCGGACCCGGTCGCGGCGGCCCGCGACATCCGCGAGACCTTCCGCCGGATGGCGATGAACGACGAGGAGACCGTCGCGCTGATCGCCGGCGGCCACACCTTCGGCAAGACCCACGGCGCGGGCCCGGCGGACAACGTCGGCGAGGCCCCCGAGGGCGCGTCCCTGGAGGAGCAGGGCCTCGGCTGGAAGAGCTCCTACGGCTCCGGCAAGGGCGCCGACGCGATCACCTCCGGCCTGGAGGTGACCTGGACGAACACCCCCACCACCTGGGACAACTCCTTCTTCGAGATCCTGTTCGGCTACGAGTGGGAGCTGACGAAGTCCCCGGCCGGCGCGCACCAGTGGAAGCCGAAGGGCGGCGCCGGCGAGGGCACCGTGCCGGACGCCTTCGACCCGGCGAAGAAGCACGCCCCGCAGATGCTCACCACCGACCTGTCGCTGCGCTTCGACCCGGTGTACGAGCAGATCTCGCGCCGCTTCCTGAACGACCCGGCCGCCTTCGCGGACGCCTTCGCCCGGGCCTGGTTCAAGCTGACGCACCGCGACATGGGCCCGGTCGTCCGCTACCTCGGCCCCGAGGTGCCCGGCGAGGAGCTGATCTGGCAGGACCCGCTGCCGGCCCCGCAGGGCGAGCCGATCGACGCGGCGGACGTGGCGGAGCTGAAGGCGAAGCTGCTGGACTCCGGCCTGACCACCGCCCAGCTGGTGTCCACCGCGTGGGCCTCGGCGGCGTCCTTCCGCGGCAGCGACAAGCGCGGCGGCGCGAACGGCGCCCGGATCCGGCTGGAGCCGCAGCGCGGCTGGGAGGTCAACGACCCGGAGCAGCTGGCGCAGGTGCTGCGGGTGCTGGAGGGCGTGCAGCAGGAGTTCAACGCGCGGGGCGGCAAGCAGGTCTCGCTGGCCGACCTGATCGTGCTGGGCGGCACCGCGGCGGTCGAGCGGGCCGCGAAGGACGGCGGCGTCGAGGTCGAGGTGGGCTTCCGCCCGGGCCGGGTGGACGCCACCCAGGAGAAGACCGACGTCGAGTCGTTCGCCGCGCTGGAGCCGCAGGCCGACGGGTTCCGCAACTACCAGGGCAAGGGCACCCGGCTCCCGGCCGAGTACCTGCTGGTGGACAAGGCCAACCTGCTGAACCTGTCCGCCCCCGAGCTGACCGTCCTGGTCGGCGGCCTGCGGGTGCTGGGCGCCAACACCGGCGGCTCGCAGCACGGCGTGCTCACCGAGCGCCCGGGCACGCTGTCCAACGACTTCTTCGTCAACCTGCTGGACCTGGGCACCGCCTGGGCCCCGGTCGCCTCCGACAACACGGTGTACGAGGGCCGGGACGCCTCCGGTGCGGTCAAGTGGACCGGCACCCGGGCCGACCTGGTGTTCGGCTCCAACTCGGAGCTGCGGGCGCTCGCCGAGGTGTACGCCTCGGACGACGCGAAGGAGAAGTTCGTCAAGGACTTCGCCGCCGCCTGGACCAAGGTGATGGAGCTGGACCGCTTCGACCTGGTGTGAGCGTGAAGCGGTGAGGGCCCGGACTCGTGCGAGTCCGGGCCCTCGCCGTGCGGTGTCAGCGGCGCAGTTCCAGGGTGCAGCACTTGACGGCGCCGCCGGCCCTGAGCAGTTCGGTCAGGTCGACGCCGATCGGGGTGAAGCCGCGTTCGCGCAGCCGCTCGGCGAGGCGGACGGCGGCCTCCGGGAGGACGACGTTGGCGCCGTCGGAGACCGCGTTCAGGCCGAACACCCGGGCGTCGTCGGCGTCGGCGAGCACCGCGTCCGGGTAGAGGCGCTCCAGGGTCGCGCGGGAGGCGGCGTCGAAGGCCGGCGGGTGGTACATGACCTCGGTGTCGCTGAGCACGGCGAGCGCGGTGTCCAGGTGGTAGTAGCGCGGGTCGACCAGCCGCAGGGTGACCACCTCGCGGCCGAGGAACTCGCGCGCCTCGGCGTGCGCGGCGGTCCCGGTGCGGAAGCCGGTGCCGGCCAGGATCCGCTCGCCGGCCACCAGCAGGTCGCCCTCGCCCTCGTTGACGTGCTCGGCGTCCTTGACCCGCCAGCCGCGCTCGCGGAACCAGTCGGCGTACGCGGGGCCCTCGGCGGCCCGCTCGGGGTGCCGGAAGCGGGCGCCGAGCACCCGGCCGTCCAGCGTGGTGGCGCCGTTGGCGGCGAACACCATGTCCGGGAGGCCGGGCAGCGGTTCGATCAGCTCGACGGTGTGGCCGAGTCGTTGGAACAGCGCGTGGAGCTGGTCCCACTGGGCGAGGGCGGTGCCAGTGTCGGTGGGCTTCGCCGGGTCCATCCACGGGTTGATGGAGTAGTCGACGGTGAAGTGCGCGGGCCGGCACATCAGGTAGTGGCGCGGGGTGGCGGTTCGCGGCGACACGGTGGTGTCTCCTTCCGGGCGTGGCGGAGTCGCTGACGGTCGGTCGGCGGTGTTCCGTGACGGGGCACTCGGGGACGTTCAGCTGCCGATGGACTGCGGGAAGGCGAACAGCCCGTCCGGGTCGTGGCGGCGCTTGGTGGCGACCAGCCTCGGGTAGTTCGCACCGTAGTAGGCCTCGCGCCAGTTCCGCAGGTCCGGGTCGGTGAAGTTCAGGTAGGCGCCGCCGGTCGCGTGCGGGGCGATCAGGTGGTCGAGGCCGGCCAGCCAGTCGAGCTGCGCGGCCGGGTCCTCGCCGGGCAGCCAGGAGGTGTCCAGGCTGACCAGGTACCGGGCGTCGCGGTGCGCGAAGGCGGTGGCCCGCGGGTCGACCCGGTTGATCGCGCCGCCCCAGCCGAACAGCGCCAGGCCGCAGCCGTCGGCGTTGCCGCCGGGGGGCGCGGCGGCGAGGTGGGCCAGCGCGGCGTCCAGGGCCTCGGGCGGCAGCGGGCGGGCGGCGAAGTGGGTGCGGACGGCGAACGCGCCGCCGCTGGTCTCGTGCTGGAGGTGGTCCATGGCGTCCCAGAAGCTCCGGTCGGCGATCTCCGCGCGCAGCGGCGGGCCGGCGGCGAACGCCGGGGCGAGCAGTTCGCGCAGTTCGGCGGCGGGGCCGAGGTGCAGGCCGACGGCGGAGACCAGGGTGCGGCCGCCGGCGGTGGAGACGCCGAGGCGCAGCGAGGTGTCCTCGGGCGCGGTCAGCATCAACTCCTGGACGGTGCGCAGGACCCCGGGTGCGTGAGCGGCCTCCCAGAGCAGCACGCAGGTGGCCGCGGCGGGGGCCCGGACGGCCTGGAAGGTCAGGTCCAGGTTGATGCCGAAGTTGCCGCCACCGCCGCCCCGGCAGGCCCAGTACAGGTCCTCGTTCTGCTCGGCGTCGCAGGTCAGCACGGTGCCGGCGGCGGTGGCCAGGGTGGTGGCGCGCAGCGTGTCGGCCGTCAGCCCGAACCGGCGGGAGGTCGCGGCGGAGCCCCCGCCGAGCGCCAAGCCGGCGATCCCGACGCCGGTGCCGTTGCCGAGCGGCAGCGCGAGCCCGTACGGGCGCAGCGCGGCGTAGAGCGCGCCGGTCAGGACGCCGCCACCGACGGTGACCCGCGCGGTGACGGGGTCGACGGTGATCGCGTCCAGCGCCCGCAGGTCCACCACCAGACCGGAGTTGACGGAGTGCCCGGCGTACGAGTGCCCGCCGCCGCGCGGGACGATCGGCACCGCGTGGTCCCGGGCCCAGTCGACGGCCCGCAGCACGTCGGCCGCGTCGGCCGCCCGCAGCACGGCGGCGGGCGCGCGGTGCGCCCAGCGCTCGTTGAAGGCGGCGGAGGACTCCCGGAAGCCCGCGTCCCCGGGGCGCAGCAGGGGGCCGGTGGTGTGCTTGTCGAGCAGCGCCCAGTCGACGGGGGTCACGGGGCGACCTCTTCGATGGTGGAGGTGCCGGTGGTGGGGTGGGGGCCGTAGCGTTCCCAGGTCTCGTGGAGGCGGATGCGGCCGTCGGGGGTGAGGGTGGGGGTGTTGTGGGTGCGGCCGCAGACGACCCGGCCGTCGGTGAGGACGAAGGTGTAGCCCATGGCGAGGGTGCCGTCGGGTTGGCGGGTGCCGGCGGTCCAGCCGCGCTGGATGGTGCCGCCGGTGACCTCGCCCCAGACCAGGTCGCCCTGCTGGTGGTAGACGGCGACGGTGCGGTGGTCGCCGTCGGGGGCGTGGAAGCGGCGGCCTTCGTAGTCGAGGTGGTGGGGGTTCACGCCTGCCACCAGATGGCGTAGTAGGCGAAGTCGGTGTCGTGCGGGTTGGCGACGGCGTGGTCGGTGTCGGCGGGGAGCAGGACGAGGTCGCCGGCGGCGATGGGGTGGCTGGTGTCGGCGGTGCGGACTTCGCCGCGGCCGCTGATGCAGATGAAGAGTTCGCGTTCGGTGTGCTGGTGGGTGTCGGTGAGGTCGCCGGGGCGCAGGACGCACCAGGCGCCGTGGAAGGGGGTGGTCAACTCGCCCCAGGGGTGGAGCAGTCTGAGGTCGAGGCCGTGGGCGCGTTCGAGCCGTTCGGGTTCCTGGCGGCGGATCACCAGGCCGGGCGGCGGGCCGGTTTCGGGCATGGCGGGGCTCCGTTCGGAGGAAGGGGGGACGGGTTCAGCGGGCGGCGGCGTGGCCGAGGCCGGCGTCGCGGGCCAGGACCAGGGCCTGGGCGCGGTCGGCGACGCCGAGTTTGCCGAGGATGTTGGAGATCCGGTTGCTGACCGTCTTGGAGGCGAGGGCGAGTTCCCGGGCGATGACGGTGTTGGAGCGGCCGGCGGCGAGGTGTTCGAGCACTTCGCGTTCGCGGTCGCTGAGTTGCGGGAACGGGTAGCTGCGCGGGCGGGGGCCGGTGCCGATCAGGGTGCCGAGCCGGGCCGCGATGACGCGGTCGAGGATGGCCTCGCCGGCGCCGACGGCGTGGATGCCGCGGACGATCTGGTCGGCGGTGGCGCGCTTGACCAGGTAGCCGCGGGCTCCGGCGCGGAAGGCGGCGGCGACGGCCTTGTCGTCGTCGAGGGTGCTGAAGACCAGGACGCCGGTCTCGGGGGTGAGGCGCAGGATCTGGCTGATCATCCGCATGCCGGCGCCCTCGTCGAGTTGCGGGTCGAGGACCAGGACGGCGGGCCGGTGCCGGGAGGTGGCGGCGAGCACCTCGCCGGTGGTGCCGGCCTCGCCGACCACGACGGCGTCCCCGGCGGCCTCGACCATGGAGCGGACGCCCTGCCGGACGGCGGGTTGGGCGTCGGCGAGCAGCACGGTCAGCGGCGTGGTGATCCCGTGCTGGTTCATCGCGTCCCCCTCGCGGCGTCTGGTGGTGCGGCGGTGGTGCGGTGCGGTGTGGCGCACGAAGTCGATCACCGGTAGTGATGATTCCGTTACCTCATGATGATCTGATCAATTCGCCGTCTCAAGTGCGCAATGTCATGCAGAAGTTGGCAGATGTGACGATTGGGCGGCCGATTCCCGGGCCTTGCGCATGATCTCCTCGCGGCCGCGCCAGTGCGACCAGAACGCGCCGGTGTAGCCGAGGCCGCCCAGGCTGGTGAGGAAGGGGTTGTCGGCGTAGTTGTTGTCGTGCTCGCTCATGCCCTCGACGGTGGGCAGCATGACCCGGTGGTGGTCGGCCGGGTCGATCAGCGCCCACAGGTCGGCGACGGCACCGTGCCAGCGTTCGGCGGGGTCGGTGGCGCGGGCCGGGTCGGGCAGCAGGCCGGGCGAGAAGTAGCAGACCAGCCGGAAGTTGCCGTGCTCGTCGAACATGAACTGCCGCTCGTACTCGGCCGGGGAGGAGCACATCCGCAGCGGTTTCAGCACGATCGGACCGTCGGCGGTGTTGGACTGCAGGCCGGGGACGGTGCGCACGCCCGCGCACCGCTCGGCGAGGTCGATGCCCATCGGGGTGTACGGGAACAGCCGCAGGCCGAGCGAGAAGCCGGTGACGGTGGCGTCCAGGGCCATGAAGGCGTCCACGCAGGCGCGGACCGTCTCGGGGGTCTCCCCCGGCATGCCGAACAGCGCCTCGACCATGGTGAGGATGCCGCGCTCGTGGCACAGCCGCACCAGCCGCTCGGTGTCGGCGAAGGTGTAGTAGGTGCCGCCCTTCTCGGTGACCTTCCAGCCGCTGAGCACCTCGGGGCGGATGTGGTCGCTGCCGACGTTGACGCCCCGGCAGCCGGCTCCGGCCAGCAGGTCGGCGAACTCCTCGTCGAACGGGCTGGGCTGGCAGTAGACCCAGAGCCGCAGCTGGTTCAGCGGATTGTCCGGGTCGGCGTGCCGGCGGCGGACGATCTCCCGCAGCAGGTCCTTGGCGTGCGCGACGGAGAGGTTGAACTCGCTGTCGGTGGTGTGCTGGTCCAGGATGCCCTGGGCCGCCAGCGACTCCATCTCGTCGACCACGGAGGCGACTTCGCGCTGCCCGTAACGGGTGCCCTTGGCGTCGGGTTCGACGCAGTGCGAGCAGCGGTAGGCGCAGCCGTTCTTGGTCAGGATGGAGCCGAGGCCGCCGCGCCGGTAGTACTCCAGGTTGTCGACCCGGCGCGGCACGCCGGAGCGCCGCCGGTACACCGAGAGCCGGTCGACCTGCCACACCCGGGGCTCGAACTGGCCGGTGGGCTCGGCGGGTTGGGGCTGTCCGTGACGGACGGTGAGCACCGCGGGCGGGACCCGGACGGCGCCGCGCCCGGTGTTGCGGATCAGGCCGGGGATGCCGGCGGTGTCGCGGCCCTCGGCGATCGCGGTGGCCAGCTCGCAGATGATCTTCTCCCCGGGGCCCTTCACGCCGTACTCGATGCCGAAGTACTCGACCAGGGCGAACGGCATGGTGGAGAAGCCGATCCCGCCGCCGACCACGGGCGCGTCGGTGAGCCGGCGGATCTCGGTGATGATCTCCAGGTGCTCGCCGACGAACGGGCGCTGCTCGAAGGCGTACACGGTGTCGGTGTTGCGGACGGTCACCCCGACCAGCATCGGGGAGCGTTCGGCGAAGTACTCGTGCAGGCAGGTCTTCCAGTCGTCGCGGCGGAAGGTCAGGTCGAGCACCTCCACCTCGAAGCCGTCGTCCTCCAGTGCGGTGGTGAGCACGTCGAGGGCGTACGGGGCGATCGGCGGATGCACCTTGTTCGGGTTCACCAACAGGACGAGTCTGCTCATGGGTTTCCCTCCCCTGGGATTCGTGGCGGTCGGCGGCGGGTGCTCAGACCAGGCCGAGGCTGATGCCGAACTCGGGCTCGGAGCCCAGCAGGTACGCCCCGGCGGACTGCAGGATGCGGTCCTGGGCGACCAGGTGCTGGGCGAGGACTGCGGTGTCCCGCAGCCAGCGGTCCATCGGCGAGGTGCGGTGGATCGACCAGCTCTGCAGCAGGTCGTAGGCGCGGGAGACGATCTCCCGGGAGCTGCGGAAGGCGTGCAGCCAGGACAGCGGCGAGGCGGCGCGCTCGGTCGGGGTGAGGTCGTCCAGGGTGCCGCCGGCCGCGAGCACCTCCCACTGGCGGCGCATCGCGCCGTACACGCCCTCCCGGGTGGCGTTGAACGCGGCCTCCAGCCGGGAGAGTTCGGTCTGCACCCGCCAGCTCTCGGACCAGCCGTGGCCGGCCATCCGGTCGTAGCGGGTGGCGGCGACCTCGCGGACGTGGTCGAGCGCGGCCCGGGCCACGCCGAGCGGGACGCCGCACATCGCCCGGGTGAAGGAGTCCGGCTGGGTGAGCGGGCCGGGGCGGCCCTGCGGGGTGGCGAAGGTGTAGGTGTGCTCCTCGGGGACGAACACCCCGTCCATGGTGTAGTCGCAACTGCCGCTGCCGCGCAGACCGGTGGTGTTCCAGTTGTCGATCACCTCGACCTGTTCGCGACGCACCAGGAACTGCCGGGAGTCGTGCCGGTGCTTGCTGCCGGGAGCGGCCCAGGGCTCGCCGTCCTGGTAGACGAACGCGCCGGAGGTCACCCAGTCGGCGTGCCTGATGCCGGAGCCGAACGACCAGCGGCCGCTGAGCCGGAAGCCGCCGGGGACGCGCTCGGCCCGGCCGGAGGGCTGGAGCAGGCCGGCCACCACCAGGTCGAGGCGCGGGAAGACCTCCTTGGCGACGGTCTGGTCCAGGAAGTTGGCGTAGATGCCGGTGTTGGCGCCGATCACGGCGCACCAGGCGGCCGAGGCGTCGCCGTAGGCGAGGGCCTCCACCACCTCGGTCTGCTCCATCGAGGTGAGGCCGGGTCCGCCCCACTCGGGGCCGAAGCACATGCCGAACACGCCGGTGGCGCGCAGCAGTTCGACCACCTCGGCGGGCAGCGTGCGGTTGGCCTCGATCTCCGGGGCCCGCTCCCGCAGGACGGGCGCCAACTCCCGGGCGCGGCGCAGGATCTCCGTCGTCATGCTGGTCACTTCTCCTTCTGCGTCGGGTGGTTGCGTCGGGTGGCCGGCGGTGCTCAGTGGAGACCGAGGCCGATCCGGACCTTCGGGGGCCGGCCGAGCAGGTAGGCGCCGACCGACTCCAGGACGACGTCGTGGCCGATCTGGCCCTGGCTCAGCACGGCGGTGTCGCGCAGCCAGCGGTCCATCGGGGAGTCCTGGCCGATCGACCAGGTCTGCAGCAGGTCGTAGAGCCGGTTCACCACCGAGCGGGCGACGTGGACGGCGTGCAGGCCGGACAGCGGGACGGCGCCGCGCTCGGTGAGGGTGAGGTCGTCCAGCGTGCCGCCGGCCGCCAGCACCTCCCACTGGCGGCGGGTCGCGCCGTACACGCCCTCCCGGGCGGCGTTGAACTCGGCCTCGCAGCGGGCCAGTTCGGTCTGCACCCGCCAGCTGTCGGCCCAGCTGCGGCCGGCCATCCGGTCGTAGCGGGTGGTGGCGACCTCGCGGGCGTGGTCGAGCGCGGCGCGGGTGACGCCGAGCGGGACGCCGGGCAGGGCGCGCATGAAGGAGTCGGAGTAGGCCATCGGGTTGGGCGCGACCCGCGGCTCGAAGAAGGTGAAGGTGTGGCCCTCGGGGACGAACACGTCGGTGAGGGTGTAGTCGCTGCTGCCGGTGCCGCACAGGCCGGTGGTGTCCCAGTTGTCGACCGGCTCGGCGGCGGAGGCCCGGACGACGAACTGCATCGAGTCGTGGTCGTGCGGGCTGTCGGGGGCCGCCCAGGGCTCGCCGTCCTGGTAGACGAACGCGCCGGAGGTCAGCAGGTCGGCGTGCCGGACGCCGGAGCCGAACGGCCAGTGGCCGCTGAGCAGGTAGCCGCCGGGGACCCGCTCGGCCCGGCCGGCCGGGACCAGCGAGCCCGCGGTGATCAGGTCGGGACCGGTGTAGAGGGCGCGGGTCGCCTCCGGGGTGAGGAAGTTGGTGACCGCGCCGCCCATCGCGCCGATCCCGGCGCACCAGGCGGCGGAGGCGTCGCCGTACGCGAGGGCCTCGATCACCTCCAGCTGCTCCACCGAGGTGAGGCCGGGGCCGCCCGTCCCGGGGCCGTGGCCGATCCGGAACACGCCGGTGGCGCGCAGCAGTTCGACCACGTCGGCGGGCAGCGTGCGGTTGGCCTCGATCTCGGGGGCCCGCTTGCGCAGGACGGGCGCCAGCTCCCGGGCGCGGCGCAGGACCTCGGCGGCGCCGAGCGGGGTGTCGTCCGGGGCGGCTTTCGAGGTGTCGGTGTTCATCGGTCCACATCCAGGAGTCCGGCGGGCATGGCGAACGGGGCGTGCGGGTCGGCGGGTTCGACCTCGGAGGTGACGGTGCGCACCAGCGCGGCGGCGGCGTCCAGGCGCTGTTCGCAGGCGGCGACGCTGTCGGCCTCGCAGACCACGAAGGAGTGCCGGGCCAGGTAGCCGCCGGGGGGCAGCCGCAGCACGGTGCCGGGCGGGGCCATCGGGGCGGCGCGCAGCAGGCCGGGCGCGTCGCCGGGCTCGGGGAGGGTCAACTCCTCCAGTCGGCAGTCCCGTTCGGGGCAGCCGAAGCGGATGCCGGCCACCGCGGCGCGGGTCGGGGCGATCTCCGGTCGGCGGCCGACCGCGATGTCGAACAGCACCTCGCCGGGCTCCAGGCCGGTGGCGATCTTCCCGAGCAGCGGGATCAGGTCGCCGCCGAGCCGTCCGTTGACCTCGACGATCAGCGGGCCGCGCGGGGTGAGCCGCAGCTCGGTGTGGGTGATGCCGTCCTCGACGCCGAGCGCCCGGTGCGCGTCGGCCAGGTGGGCGAGCAGGGCGGGGTCGGAGAGCAGCGGGTCGGCGGCGTCGACGACGTGGCCGACCTCCTCGAAGTACGGTTCGTCGCTGCTGTACTTGCGGGCCAGGAACAGCGGCCGGTACTCGCCCTTGTGGACGGCGCCGTCGACGCTGATCTCGGGGCCGCCCGCGTACTCCTCGACGATCACGCTGGCCCGGTACGGCCCGGGGTCGACCCGGCTGGCGGACAGCGCGGTGTCGAAGGCCGCGTCGAGCTCGCGCTCGTCGGCGGCGAAGACCACGCCGATGCTGGCGCCCATGGCGCGCGGCTTGAGCACCACCGGGTAGCCGATCCGGGCGGCGGCGGCGCGGGCCTCGTCCAGGTCGGTGGTGAGCGCGAAGCCGGGCTGGCGCAGGCCGGCGGCGGTGAGCACGGTGCGGGTGCGCTCCTTGTCGCGCACCCCGCGCACGCCGCGTTCGGACAGGCCGGGGACGCCGAGTTCGGCGGCCAGCAGGCCCGCGTCGAGCACCAGCGGCTCGTCCCAGCAGAGCAGGCCGACCACGTACCGGCGGGCGGCGATCTCCCGGACGGTGGCGTTCATGGTGGCGGTGTCGAAGACGTCGGCCACCACGATCTCGTCGAAGTACTCGCGCTGCCAGGTCGGTCGCAGGTTGTTGACCAGCAGCAGTTCCAGCCCGGCGGCGCGGGCGCGGCGGCTCATCGGGCCGACCAGGTACTCGCGGTACTCCTTCAGTCCGCTGCCGATCACCAGCAGCGTGCCCGGCATCGCTTCCCGGTGCTCCGTCATGATTCCTCCTCTGCAAGGGGGTCGAGGTCGAACCGGACCAGCGCGGCGGCGGCGTCGGCGAGCCGGCGGGCCTCGGCGGGGGTGTCGGCGAGGGTGGTGACGATGCCGGCCCGGTCCCAGGAGCTGCGCAGAGCGGCGGCGCGGTGGCCGGGGCCGATGCCGACCACGGCGAGCCGCACGCCCTCGGCGGCGGAGGCGGCGTCCAGGCCGTGCACGGCGGTGACGGTGCCGGGCCGGCCGGGGGCCAGGAAGGCGGCGGCGGCGGCGCGTTCGGCCTTGGCGGGCAGCGGCCCCGGGTCCTCGCCGCGCATCAGCGCGTAGTAGGCGCCGGTGAGTTCGACGGGGTAGGCGGCCTCGATCAGGTCGGTGATGGAGTCGCCGGGCAGCCGTCCGGCGCACTCGACCAGCACCGGGACGCCGTCGGCGAGGATCCACTCGCAGTGCAGCACGCCGGTGCCGAAGCCGACGGCGGCGGCCAGCCGTTCGGTCTCCTTCGCCAGCAGCTCGTGCGTCTCGTGGGGCAGTTCGGCCGGGACGGTGTGCCCGGACTCGATCGGGTGCGGGCCGGGGTAGAGCAGTTTGCCGGTGGTGTTGGCGAACACCGGGCGGCCGTCGGCGACCAGCATCTCGACGCTGAACTCGGGCCCGTCGACGTACTGTTCGGCCAGCATGGCGGGCGGGATCGGCCGGTCGGGGACGAACACGCCCTCGTCCTGGGCCTGCCCGAACGCCCAGGCGGCCTCGGCCTCCTCGGGGCCGCCGACCACCAGGGTGCCGACCGAGGCCTGCCGGTTGGCGGGCTTGAGCACGGCCGGGCCGGGGTGCCGGGCCATGAAGCCGGCCAGTTCGGCGGCGCTCGCGACCGGCTCGGAGGCCGGGTTGGCTATCCCGGCGGCGGCCGCCACCACCCGCAACTGGTGCTTGTCGCGCAGCAGTTGGGCCGCTCCCAGGCTCGCACCGGGCAGCCCGTAGCGCTCGGCGAGCCGGGCCGCGAACGGCACCGCGTACTCGACGGCGGGGATCACCGCGACCGGGTCGAGCCCGGGGTGGGCGGCGAAGAAGGCGTCCGCCCGGCCCGGCAGGTGGTACTCCCACTCGATCAACTCGCGGGCGTAGTCGATCCGTTCGACCGCGTCGGCGAGGTGCCGCTTGCGGGCGACGTCCGGTTCCTCGACGTAGACCACCGAGTCGGCGGCCTGGAGGGCGGCCAGCGCGGGCACCGCGAAGGCGACGTAGCCGACGACCAGCACGGGACGGGCGCTCATGCCGCGCCCCCGACCGGCTCGACGGGCTCGGCGGCGGTCTCGGCGGCCCGCCGGTCCGCGTCGCGCTTGACGCCGTACACCGCGAGCGCGCCGGCCGCGGCGGCCGTCAGTCCGGCCATCGCCCAGAAGCCCTGGCCGAACCGCTCCCACAGGTAGACGCCGAACAGCGGGGCGACCGCCCCGGCCAGGCCGGTGACGGCGTGCATGGCGGCGAGGTAGCGGGCCTTGAGGTGGGACGGGAAGGTCGCCGGGTGGGCGAACATGCTGGGCGCCGCCGTCATCAGCCCGGCGACGTAGACCACCGCGCCGAGCAGCACGAACGCCCCGGAGTGCACCGCCAGCCCGTACACCGCCAGCCCGACCGCGTTCAGCGCGTGGCCCGCGCCGACCGCCAGGTAGGTGGGGATCCGGGTGATGTACGCGGTGATCTTCAGCTCGCAGCTGATCAGGATGACCGAGGAGGTGGCCAGCACCGCGCTGTACAGCCAGGTCGGGTAGCCGTCGCGGACGATCTCCAGCGGCAGCGAGACCGAGGACTGCACGTAGGTGAGCGTGCCGAGCGTGATCGCGGCCAGGTACGCCAGGTAGGCCCGGTCGCGCAGCATCGCCGCGTACGCGGCCCGGCCGGTGGCCCGGCGCTCGGAGGTCTCCCGGACCTCCGGCTCGGGCACCGCGTGCCTGGGCAGCAGCCGGTAGGCGAGGGCCGCGTAGAGCAGGGTGGTGGCGCCGTCGATCCAGAACAGCAGGTCCCAGTCGAGCAGGATCACCCCGGCGGCGATCAGCGGGGCGAGCGCGGCGCCGACGTTGAGGGCGATCCGCATCATCGAGAACGCCATCACGTGGTAGCGGTCCGGCATCAGGTCGCTGAGCAGCACCGACGCGGCCGGCCGGTACGCCTGGGCGAACAGCCCGGCCCCGGCGACGGCGAGCAGCAGCGGCACCAGCAGCCCGGGGCGGGCCAGCAGCGGCAGCACCGCGACCAGCGGCGCCGAGCCGGCCATCGCGACCACGATGGTGGTGCGGGCGCCGAGCCGGTGGGTGGCCTCGCCGCCCAGCACGGTGCCGACGGCGGTGCCCAGGCTGTACGCGCCGAGCGCCAGGCCCGCGGTGCCGCCCGACATGTTCCGGTGCGTCAGGTAGAGAACCAGGAAGGTCTGGACGAACGCGCCGAGCTGGTTGACCAGGACGCCGCCGAGCAGGTAGCGGACGGTGGCCGGGGTGGCCCTGAGCGTGTCGAGGACGCCGATCGGTGGCCTGTCGTCGTCGGTCATGCCGCCTCCTTCACTGCCTTGGCGATGCGTTCCGCGACCAGCGGAGCGGTGGAGAACCCGCCGCCGCCGCAGGCGGCGCGGGTCCACAGGCCCGGGGAGACCCGGGTGAGCAGCGGGCCGCCGGTGGCGGTGTCCGCGGTGTAGTGGCAGACCCGGACGCCGGCCACGGGGTAGCGCTCCAGGTCCGGCAGGATGCCCTCGGCGGCCAGCCGGTCCAGGTGGGGCCGCTGGTCCTCGCCGGTGCTGTCGGTGTCCGCGACGGGGCGGCACACCGTGTCGGAGCTGAGTTTGAGCAGGGTGCCGGCGCCGGGCGGCAGCACCCAGCCGCGGCCCGCGCGGCCGAGGCCGCCGGCGGCGGGCGCGTCGTCCCAGCGGTCGTCCCCGGCGGGGCGGCGCAGGTAGAGCATGGTCTGCCGGTGCAGGGTGACGGGGCTGTCGGCGAGCCGGCGCGTCCAGGGGCCGCCGGCCAGCAGGGCGAGGTCGGCGCGGAGCACCTCGCCGGTGTCCAGCACGATCCGGCCGGAGCCGGTGAACACCGAGCGGACGGTGCTGTGCGGGCGCAGCACCACGCCGGGCCGGGCGGTGAGCCAGCGGGCGGCTGCGTGCAGCACCCGGTCGGCGAGCAGGACGCCGCCGGTGAGCTCGCGCACCCCGACGGTGCCGGGCGGCAGTCCCAGGGGCGGGAGCCCGGCCGCCGCCGGCAGGTCGACGGGGACGCCGGACTTGTCGGCCTCGGCGAGCAGTTCGTCGAGGCGGTCGGCGGGGTGGGCGGTGAGCGTGCCGACCCGGCGGTACAGCGGGGTGCCGAACAGGGTCTCCAGGTCCTGCCAGTGGCGGTGCGCGTCGAGCCGGCGGGCGGTGCCGTCGGGGTCGCCGGGCAGCAGGGTGCGGATGGCGCGGTGCTGGTCGTGCGAGGTGGCGTCGGGGTTGGGCAGCGGGCCGCGTTCCAGCACGGTGACCCGGTGGCCGGCCCGGGCGCAGGCGACCGCGGTGAGCAGGCCGGTGACGCCCGCGCCGACCACCAGGACGTGCGCGGCGGTGCTGCTCACCGTCCGCCGCCGCGCACTCTGGCCGCCAGTCGGGGCAGGGCGCGGGGGCGGACGGTGGTGGCGGTGTGCTCGGCGGGGATCGCGGTGTCGGGCAGGCCCTCGGCGGCGAGGTCGACCAGCAGCGGGGCGGCGCAGCGCAGGAACAGGTCGAGTTCGTGCCAGAAGTCGCCGGCGTCGGTGTCGGTGACCTCCCAGCGGTCGAGCCGGCCGAGCTGTTCGGTGAGGGTGAAGGCGGCGGTGCTGAGGCTGAAGCGGCGCGGGCGCAGGGCGGCGGCGAAGCGTTCGGCGCTGAGTGCGGCGGCGTGCCGGGAGCGGGCGCTGACGGGCAGCGGGCCGCGGTCGAGGTACGCCTCGGCCTTGGCGGCGACCCGGTTCCAGGGTTCGACCAGGCGCTGTCCGCAGACCCGGTCCATGGCGGCGCGGGTGAAGTTGGTGCGCTGGTAGTCGGGGCCGGTGGCGGCCAGGTAGTAGCGGACCAGGTCGCGCGGGACTTCGGCGATGAGCTGGCGTCCGGTGACGACGTGGCCGCGGCTGGTGGAGAACTTGTCGCTGTCGAGCTCGTAGAACTCGTTGGTGACGAAGTGCGCGGGCAGGGCGAGTCCGCCGAGGGCGAGCAGCATGGCGGTGCCGGCCAGGGCGAAGGCGAAGCCGGCGTCGGAGCCGAAGAAGTAGGCGACTTCGGGGCCGGCCTCCAGCGCCCAGTGCCGTTCCTCGTCGCCGGGGACCTCGCCGCGCGACTCGGCGGCCAGCGCGATGGTGTGCAGGCTCCAGGCGACGGCCTCGGTGTCGGCGTACAGCACCTGGCCGGGGGTCTCGGCGAACGGGGCGGGGATGCCCCAGTCGATGGGCAGCGTGATCGGGTAGTCGGGCAGCCGGCCGGCCATCAACTCCTCGATCAGCTGGGCGAGTCGGGGCCGCATGGTGGGGGCGATCCGGGCGAAGTAGCTGGCCAGCGCCGGTCGCTGCTTCTCCAGCGGGAGGACCAGGACCTCCTTCTCCCGCAGTTCGACCGGGAGTTCGGGGTGCCGGGTGGAGCGCGGTTCGAGCAACTCGCCGGAGGCGATCCAGTGGCCGCAGCTCTCGCACAGCCCGGCGCAGCCCTCGGCCAGGCAGACCGGGCAGCCGCCGCGGACGTACGCGTCGGTGAGGTACTCGCCGGTGGCGGGCAGGTACGGGAACTTGACCTTGCGCAGCCTCAAGTGGCCTTCGCTGTGCAGCCGTTCGAAGAAGGTGCGGACGGTCTTGAGGTAGCGCTCGTCGAACCGGACGAAGCCGTCGGGGACGATGCCGGCCGCAGCGAGGGTCGCCTCGACCTGTTCGGCGGCTCGCTGCCGCAGCTCCTCGGGCTGTTCGCCGAGCCGGCGGGCGGTGGTGACGATGTAGTTCTGGGTGAAGTGCACACCGGTGCCGAACAGGGTGTCGCGGCCGGTGGCGCGGGCGTAGCGGGCGCACACGTCGGCGGACAGGAACGGGCCGGCCAGGTGGCCCAGGTGCAGGTCGCCGTTGGCGGTGGGGCCGGGGGCGATCACCAGCAGCGCGGCCATCAGCGTCCGCCCGCCGCGAGGGCGTTCAGGCCGTGGCGCTCCAGCAGGTCGCCGGTGATGTCGCGGGCCCGGTGGGCGAGCACGCTGATCAGCGAGTCGGCGATGCCGTGGGTGGCCTCGTTGACGCCCTGGAGGTACAGCGCGGCGTCGGTGCCGGCCCCCAGGTCGACCCGGTAGTCGCGGCTGACGGTGACCTCGGGCAGCCCGGCCTTCTCGGTCAACTCCCGTACCAGCGAGGGCATCCGGCTGTCGTAGCCGGTGCCGAGCAGGACGAGGTCGCAGCGCTGCTCGGTGACCTTGCCGGTGCGCCGGTCGCGCAGGTCGAGGACCACCTCGCCGTCCTCCTCGCGGGCGGCGAGCACCTCGGTCATCGCCCGGACCTCGGCCCGGCCGGTGCCGGTCATCCGCTCCCGGTAGAGCAGCATGTAGAGCTCGTCGAGGAACGGCGGGGCGAGCGCCGCGTAGTTGGTGAACCGCATCTCGTCGAGGAGCTGGGCGCGGGTCTCGGCGGGGGCGTCGTAGAACTCGTCCACGAAGGACGGGTAGAACAGCTCGTTGACGAACTTGCTGGTCTGGTAGTTCTGCAGGCCGATCGAGCGGACCAGCATGGTGACGGTGGAGTTCGGCAGGTTCTCGTACAGCGCCATGAACATCTCGGCGGCGCTCTGCGCGCCGCCGATCACCACGGTGCGCAGCGGGGCGTCCTTGTCGACGGCGTTGATCCGGCTGCGGAAGCGGGCGCTGTGGATGACCTTCTCGGCGGGCAGGTCGGCGAAGACCGGCGGGATGTGCATGTCGCGGCCGGCGCCGACGACCAGGTCGCGGCAGCGGATGGTGTCGCCGTCGGCGAGGGTGACCTGCCAGCCGGTGAGCTTGCCGTCGGCGTCGTGCCGCGGTTCGGCGGCGACGACCTTGGCGTCGTAGCGGATCCGCACCTTCTCCAGCGAGTGGGCGACCCACTGGAGGTAGTCGGAGAACTCCCAGCGGTGCGGGTGGAAGGTGCCCAGGTTGATGAACTGGTCCAGCCGGTCGTGCTGGTGCAGGAAGTTGAGGAACGAGAAGCGGCTGCGCGGGTCGCGCAGCGTCACCAGGTCCTTCAGGAAGGAGACCTGGCTGCGGGCCCAGGGCATCAGCAGGTCGCGCTGCCACTTGATGTCCGGTGCCTGTTCCAACAGCAGGGTGCGCTCGGCCAGTTCGGCCGATCCGCTCTCCTCGATCGCGGCGGCGAGGGCCAGGTTCGCCGGGCCGGCGCCGATCGCCAGTACGCCCACCTCTAGGTCAGCCACACTTTCCCCCTCGTGAACTCGGTTTCGTCCAGGGCCGGTTGTCGTGCCTCTGTCGCGACGAGGAATCTAGGAAGCCGGGGTTCCCGGCAGGTAGGGCGGGCTTCCCGGCGGCGGGGGAATTTCCGGACGGGCGCGCGAAGGGCCCCGGGGAACCCGCCCCGGGGCCCTTCCCGCCGTGCGGGCGCTACTTCCTGGTGATGCGCAGCACGCCGGTCTCGGTGCCCTGGTAGAGGGTGCCGTCGGGCGCGGTGGTGCCGGTCATCTGCAGCGGGTTGTACAGCAGTCCGATGCCGAAGGAGCCGCCGGCGACCTTGGCGCCGGTGGCCGGGTCGATCACGGCGTGCGAGTAGGTGGCGAAGGTCTGGGTGCCGATCGAGTCGGTGGGGCCGCTGACGGTGACGGTGTAGATCAGGTCGTCGCCGAGCGAGAGCCGGGGCAGCGCCGCCGACTTGACGTCGCTCTCCCACACGGTGGTGCAGCCGGTGCCGCTCGCGTTCAGGTCGACCCGGGCCAGGCCGCCCTGGTAGGAGGCCGAGGACGGGACGCTGGCGGGCGCGCCCGCGGGCAGCGCCGGGTACGGGTAGCCGTAGGTGTTGGTGACGAAGACGCTGCGGCCGGAGGCGATCACCGCGTCCTCGGTGCCGCTGGCGGCCCACTTGGTGAGCACGGGCGTGGTGCAGACCGGCGCCGGCCCGGCGTCCACCCTGTAGACCAGCAGGTTCTCGTGCGGCGCGGCGTTGTCGGTGATGGTGACGTACTCGGTGCCGTCGCCGGGGCCGAAGAAGCCGGGCGTGGCGCCGGTGCCCCAGCTGAGCTGGCCGGGCTTGCGACCGGGGCCGCGGTCGTACGGGGCGCGCCACTGCACGACGGGCGTGCCGTCCGCGCTCTGGCCGAGCAGGTACAGGGCGTGGTCGGTGGCGACGGCGGTGTGGCCGGGGACGGTGGAGATGCTGTTGGCGACGCCCTCGCCGGTGGCCAGGGTGCGGACCGCGCCGGTGGCGGTGTCGGCGGTGCCGATCACGCCGCCGCCGGTGGCGAACCAGACCTTGCCGTCCCAGCCGGGGCTGAGGCCGACGATGTTGTCGCCGGACGGTACCGCGCCGGCCAGCGGGGTGCTCTGGTCGACCGTCAACTGCCAGCCGCCGCCGCTGGTGCGGTGGTGGCCGATCCGCAGCAGGTTGTCGTTGCCGTCGACGCCCACCAGCCGGTCACTCTGGTCGAGGTAGGCGTACACGCCGCCGAACAGCGCGCCCTTGGGGAGTTCCAGCGAGGCCAGGTCGTCGCCGTCGGCCGGGTCGAGCAGGTGCACGGTCGGGGTCTGGCCGAAGATCGTGGTGCACAGCGCGACCGGGTAGCCGTCCTGCCCGACCGTGACGGTGGGGCAGGCGGAGGCGAGCGCGGTGCGGCTCCACTTGACGGCGCCGGTGCCCGGCCCGGCGTACGGGGTGGTGTCGCTGGACGCGGAGTCGCCGTGCATCCCGGCGTTGCCGTTCGGGGCGGTGGCCGGGTTCTGCGGCGGCAGCGGCCCGAAGGCCGTGGCGGCGAGCGCCGCGGCCAGGGCGAGGGCGGGGAGCAGCAGGCGGGTGCGCATGGCGGGGTCCTGTTCCGGGAGGCGGGGTCCTTCCGCCGGGAGCGGAAGGAAGTGGACGCCGAACGGCACACGGCACCGGGGACGGGGGAAGCGCGGGGCCGCTCGGCGGAATGCGTGAGCGGCCCTCGACGGGAGGGGAGGGGTGCGGGCCGCGTCAGCCGACGCGGCGACAACCCGTCGTGGTGGCACGGCCATGGTCGACATGGCGGCGGCTCACCAGCAGGGTCATGTCACGCACCCTAACGGCCGCCCCCGCACCGCGCTGCCCCCTTCTCACCTTTCGGACGGACGGCCTGACCCGGCCGCGGAGCCGGGCGGGGAGTCCGGGGAGCTTCGCGGGCAGCGCGGTCTCCAGCGGATCGGAGCCCAGCGCGTCCGCGACCACCGCCGCGACCTGCTCGCCGTGCCGCTCCGCCACTGCCGCCGTCAGCACCTCCGCCCCCTGCCGGGCGGCCGCTCAGAGCATCCGCTGCGCGGTCGCGGCCTTCTCCAGCAGGGCCACGGCCTCGGCGGTGCGGCCCTGGTCGGCGAGGAGCCGGGCCCGGTACTCCATGGCGTAGGCGTCGCCCAGTTCCTCCGCGCGCCGGAAGGCGTGCACGGCCCGGTCGAGGTCGCCGTCGTCGCGGAAGGCCACGCCCAGGGCGGTGATCGGGAACGCCTGGTCCTGGGCCAGGATCTCCGGCGCCCAGCGGTCCACCCCGGCCGCGTCGCCGCGTTCCAGGGCCTGCTTGACCAGGCCCAGCATGGCGTCGGGGTCGCCGAGGGCGGCGACCTGCTCCCAGATCACCTGGGCCCGGTTGCCGTCCCCGGCCGCCGAGTGGTGCGCGCCCAGGTTGTACCCGGAGACGGTGTTCCCGGCCGCCCAGGAGCGCTCCCACCAGTACAGCGCGGCCTTCTGCTCGCCGTTCGAGTAGTACACCGTCCCCAGGTCGCCCATCGCGACGTCGTCCCCGGCCTCCGCGGCAGCCAGCATCGCGACCAGTTCCCCGTCCGGCGGCCGGTAGGACGCCCCGGCCGCCACCCGCGACACCGACTGCCCGTCCCGCTCCGCGCGCCGCTTCCCGCGCCACCACTGCCATCCCACCGGAACCACTCCCGCCCGCGCACGAACCGTCACGACCCGGCGATGATGCCACCCGGCACGTGCGCCCCCCGCACCGGGCCGGTTGGTTCCCCGGGGCCGGGGCGGGGCATGGCTTGGGGGGGACACCGCTGTGCGGTACGGGACGGGCAGGGCGAGAGGGGCCGTGGTGGGTACGGAGTGGGCGAGTGACGCGGTGCTGTACCAGATCTACCCGCAGAGCTTCGCTGACGGGAACGGGGACGGGATCGGCGACTTCGCGGGCCTGACGGAGCGGCTGGAGTACCTGCGCTGGCTGGGGGTGGACGCGGTGTGGCTGAACCCGTGCTTCGCCTCCCCGTTCGGCGACGCCGGCTACGACGTGGCGGACTTCCTGACCACCGCGCCCCGCTACGGGACGCCGGAGGACCTGGCGAAGTTCACCGAGGAGGCCCGCCGCGGCGGCATCCGGGTGCTGCTGGACCTGGTCGCGGGCCACACCTCGGACCGGCACCCGTGGTTCGTCCGCTCGGCCGCCGACCCCGACGACCACCGCTACGTGTGGGCGGACCGCCCGGCCCCCGGGTACGTGGCCTCGCCGGGCGGCCGCCCGGGCTGGTACCGGCCCAACTTCTTCGACTTCCAGCCCGCGCTGAACTTCGGCTACGCCCGCACCGACCCGGCCGAGCCGTGGCGGCAGCCGGTGGACGCCGAGGGCCCGCGGGCCAACCGGGCGGCGCTGCGCGAGATCATGGCGCACTGGTTCGCGCTGGGCGTCTCGGGCTTCCGGGTGGACATGGCGTCCTCGCTGGTCAAGGACGACCCCGGGTTCGTGGAGACCGGCCGGCTGTGGCGCGAGACCCGGGCCTGGATGGACGCGAACCACCCCGACAACGTGATCCTGGCCGAGTGGGGCGACCCGGCCCGCTCGGTGCCGATGGGCTTCCACGGCGACTTCTTCCTGCAGTTCGGCGGCCCCGGCGACGGCGCGGCGCTGCGCTCGCTGTGGAACAACGGCGCGGGCACGGTGCACGAGGAGTGGTCGGCGCAGCCCTGCTACTTCGACCCGGAGGGGCGCGGTTCGATGGGCCCGTTCCTGGCCGAGTGGGAGCGCACCGCGAAGGCCGCGGCCGGGCACGGCTTCGCCTCGCTGCCGACCGCGAACCACGACTTCTCCCGGCTGGTCTGCGGCCCGCGCACCCGCGAGCAGGCGGCGGCCGCCTTCACCTTCCAGCTGACCTGGCCGACCGTCCCGACGATCTACTACGGCGACGAGATAGGCATGCGCTTCGTGCCCGGCCTGCCGGACACCGAGGGCAGCGTGCTGGGCCCGCGCTACAACCGGGCCGGTTCGCGCACCCCGATGCAGTGGGACGCCACGGCGGACGCCGGGTTCTCCTCCGCGCCCGCCGAGAGCTTCTACCTGCCGCTGGACCCCTCCCCCGACCGTCCGGACGTCGCCTCCCAGCGCGCCGACGAGTCCTCGCTGCTGCACCGGGTACGGGAGTTGATCGCGCTGCGGCGCGCGCACCCGGGCCTGGGGCCGCACGCACCGGTCGAACTGCTGCACACCGGCTACCCGTTGGCGTACCTGCGGGGCGAGCGCTACCTGGTGGTGGTCAACCCGCGCCGGACGCCCGCCTGCCTGCCGGTGGAACGCGACCTGCCGGGGCGGCCGCTGTTCGGGCGGGGCGTGTCGCTGACCCACTCGGTGCTGCGCGCGGAGGGCTTCTCGTACGCGGTCTTCACCCGCTGAACCCGGCTGCCGGCCTTCGCCGCACAGCGGTCCGACCGCAGGCGTGCGCCGGTGGGGCACGCCTGCGGTCGGTGCGGTGCCGACCGGCCCGCCCGCCCTGCTCTTCGCCCGCGGTCCGTCCCGGCCCCGGCTGTTCCTGCTCGCCGCCGTCCCGGGACCGGGACCGGGACCGGGACTGGGGCTGGGGCTGCTCCGCCCGTAAGGCCCTCTCCCGACAGCCGTCGGCACCCGGACGGGTCCTCGGAGGGACGCCCGCGGTGATCGAAACGCGGCGGCCGATTGCCGCCAGCGACCGGCGCCCGACCGGACGAAGCTCGACGGCATGAACAGCAACCGCATCGAAGGACGCGCGGCCCTGGTGACCGGCGGCAGCCGGGGCATCGGTGCCGCCGTCGCACTCCGGCTCGCCCGGCAGGGCGCCGACGTCGTCCTGACCTACCGCCAGGAGACCGAGCAGGCGGACCGGGTGGTCCGGGAGATCGAGGCACTGGGCCGCCGGGCGCTGGCGGTCCGGGCCGACAACGCGGTCGAGGAGGAGCTGACCGGCGCGGTGGACCGCGCGGTGGAGACCTTCGGACGGCTGGACGTCCTGGTCAACAACGCCGCCGCGTTCCCCTCCGGGCCGCTGGACGGGGTCGACACGGCCCAGCTCGACAGCACCCTGGCCGTCAACGTCCGCGCCCCGTTCCTGCTGGCCCGGGCCGCCGCGGAGCACCTGCCGGAGGGCGGCCGGATCATCGGCATCGGCAGCAACATCGCCGACCGGGTCCCGTTCCCCGGCCTCGCCCTGTACGCGATGACCAAGACCGCACTGATCGGCCTGACCAAGGGCCTGGCCCGCGAGCTGGGCCCGCGCGGGATCACCGTCAACCTGGTCCACCCCGGCCCGACCGACACCGACGCCAACCCCGCCGACGGCCCGAACGCCGCCGGCATCAGCGGGATCACGGCCCTCGGCCGCTACGCCGCCCCCGCGGAGATCGCCGCCGTCGTCGCCCACCTGGCCGGCCCCGAAGCGGGGTACGTCACGGGCGCGGTGATCCCGGTGGACGGCGGTTTCTCGGCCTAGGAAGGGCACGCGTTCGGAGGGCGCGCGTTCAGGGGCCCGGGAACGGCGGGGCCGTCCTGCCGACGGTCGGCGCCCACCGGGCGGATTTCCCCCGCTTCAGCCCCGCAGGCCGTCGCCCAGGAGTAGGACCGTGAGCGCGACCGCCGCCGCCGCGATCACGGAGAGGAAGGGGGCGCGGCTGCGGGGCGGGGCGAGGAGGGTGGTGAGGGCGGGCGGGGCGGTGACGGCGAGGACGGGCCAGCCGGGGGCGAGCAGGAGGGCGGCCGCGGCCGCGGTGAGGACGGCGGTGGCGGCCGAGGCGCGGCGGCCGAGGCGTTGCGGCAGGCCGCGGACGCCGGCGGCGCGGTCCGCGGCCAGGTCGGGCAGGACGTTGGCGAAGTGCGCGGCGGTGCCGAGCAGCGCGCCCGCGCCGAGGACCTCCGGGGCGGGCCAGGGCCGCCCGGGCAGGGCGAGCGTGACGAAGGCGGGCAGCAGGGCGAACGCCACCGCGTACGGCAGCCAGGACCAGACGGTGGCCTTGAGCCGCAGGTTGTACGCCCAGCCGGCGGCCACCGCCACCAGGTGCGCGGTCGCCGCGGCCGCCCCGCAGGCCGCCGACAGCAGGACGCAGCAGACGACCGCCCAGCGGGTGGCCCCGGAGACCTGACGTGCCGTCAGTTCATCGGCGGCGAGCGGCTTGTCGGCCCGTCCGGCGTCCGCGTCCCGGTGCCGGTCGATCAGGTCGTTGCTCCAGCCGATCGAGAGCTGTCCGGCGGCGACCGCGCCGGCGGTGAGGGCCGTGCCGAGCGCGCCGCGTCCGGCGGTGGCGGCCATCGCGGCGGCCAGTGCGGTGACGGCGGCGGCCGGTGCGGGGTGGCAGGCCCGCAGCAGGGTGCCGATCCGGGCCCGGTTCTCCACGACTGTGCTGCTCACACCGGCCAGGCTAGGCGGTGCGCGGCGGATCGCCGACGAGGACATGGACGATTCGTCAAGATCCTCGGCGGGGAACGGAATTCACCCGTCGGGCGCGGCTCCGCGGCCCGTATACTCCACCGGCCCGCCCCGCTGCCCACGGAAGGAGGAGCCGACGGTGGTGCACCTCGGTTTCGCCGCTGACCAGCCGATCGCCGCCTCGCTCGCGGCGGAGTCCGCCGGCTGGTCCACCGGCTACGGTGAGCTCGCCGTGGACCTGTCGCTGACCGTACTGCTCGCGCTGGTCGTCCGGCTGCTGTCGCTGCCGCTGCTGCGCCGCGCCCAGTTGGAGGCCCGGAGGCGGGCGGTGGCCTCGGTGTCCGGCTCGGCGCCGGTGGAGGCGGGGGCGGTGGCGGCCGAGGTCGCGGCGTGCATGGTGTTCGCGGCCGGGTTCGTGGCGGCGGCCTCCGCCGTCCCCAACTACGGCTTCGAACTGCTGCGCGGTTCGCTGGTGTTCGCGGACTCGCAGCACATGGCGATGGACCTCGGCCTGACCGTCGGCGGTGCGGAGCTGCGGGTGCTGATCATCGGCGCGGTGCCGCTGGCGGCCTGGCTGCTGCTCGCCCACCTGTCGCGGCGCGCGCTGCTCTCCGTCGGGATGCCGGCCGCGGTGGCCGCGGACGGACGGGTCCGGCGGCGGAACCTGCTCCGGCTGGGCCTGTTCGCCGTCGCCGGGGTGCTCGTGCTGCCGATGGGCGTGCTGGCGGCCGGCGCGGTGTTCCAGGCGGTCGCGCTGGTCTCCGCCCGCCGACTGCCCGCACCGACCGCACCGACCTGGCCGACCGCCGGATTCGCCTTCCCGCCGCAGACCGGAGCGGCGCCCGGGGCTTTCGCGCACTCCCCGGCGAACCCGTACGTCGCCGCGCCGGGCCCCGACCCCTTCTTCGCGGCCCCCGCGCGGGACGCCGCCGCACCCGCCGCGCCGCCCGCGACCGCCCCCGCCACCGCGTACGCCCCCGCGTACACCCCCGCCGCACCCGGGCCCGTCCGGGTGCCGCACCAGCCGCTGAACGGGCACGAGCCGCGCGGCATCGGCGGGTACCGGCTGCTGGGCCGGATCGGCGCGGGCGGGATGGGCACCGTGTACCTGGCGCAGCGGGAGGGGGCGGCGACCCAGGTCGCGCTGAAGACGATCAACCTGGACCTGCTGGACGACCCCGACCTGCTGCGCCGCTTCCAGCGGGAGTCGGAGGTGCTGGCGATGGTGCCGGGCGCGTACACCGCCCGGGTGCTGGACACCGGGGTGGACGCGGGCCGCCCGTTCCTGGCGATGGAGCTGCTGGACGGGCGGCCGCTCGACGCGCACCTGCGCGAACTCGGGCCGCTGCGCTCCCCCGAGGCGCTGCGGGCGCTCGCCCTGGCCCTGGCCGTGGCCCTCTCGGGGGTGCACCGGCTCGGGCTGGTCCACCGGGACCTCAAGCCCGCCAACATCATGCTCACCTCGGCCGGTCCCCGGCTGCTGGACTTCGGCATCGCCGCGCTGGTCGACGGCACCCGGCTGACCATGACCGGCGCCAACCCCGGCACGCTCACCTACATGGCGCCCGAGCAGTTCGGCGAGGAGCGGGTCGGCACCGCCGCGGACGTCTGGGCCTGGGCCTGCTGCGTGGTGTGCGCGGCGCACGGCGCCAGCCCGTTCGCGGCGACCAGCACCGGCGGGGTGATCCGCCGGATCGTCGACACCGGCCCCGAGCCGTCCGCGCTGGCCGCCGTCCGCGCCCTGGACCCGGCCCTGGCCGCCGCCGTCACCCGCGCCCTCGCCCCGGACCCGGCCGCCCGCCCGGCGGACGGCGCCGCGCTGCTGGCCCTGCTGACCGACGCCCCGCAGTCGGACCTCCGCGAGGAGATCACCTGCGGCTGGAACACCCTGCGCCTGTGACCGTCCGCCCTCCCGGCACGACTGGCCCGTGACCGACCCGCCCGCCACGGCCGCCGCGCACTTCGCCCTCCGGCTCCAACCCCTCACCGGCCCCGGCCTGGCCTCGACCGCCTGGTGTCCGCCTCCCCTCCCCCGCCGGGACGCCCGCCGCCGTCCCGGGCCCCCTCCCGCCAACGCGGTGCGCACGGTGCGCACCGTGCCCGCCCTGTTCCCCTGACCGCCCGTCACCACCGGGACGCGCCCGAGTGGGCGAATTGCCGGATTCGGGTGGACTCTTCCCTATCCTGGGCCGGTGACGCGGATCGCGGCTGTGCACGGAGTGCTCCCGGCCCACCGCTACGGGCAGCGGGAGTTGGCCGGAGCGGTGGCGGCGCTGCGCCCGGACGGCGACGGGCACGCACGGGCCCTCGCCGAGCGGTTCGCGGCGGGCGCGGGCGTGGAGTTCCGGCACCTGGCGCTCCCGTTGGAGCGGTTCGCGGAGCTCGACGGTTTCGGCCGGACCAACGACGCCTGGCTGGCGGCCGCGGCCGAACTCGCCGAGCGGGCCGCCGCCGGGGCCCTGCGCGAGGCCGAACTCCCGCCCGAACAGGTCGACTTCGTCGTCTCCACCACGGTCACGGGCGTCGCCGCCCCCTCCCTGGAGGCCCGGCTGGCGCCCCGGCTGGGCCTGCGCGAGGACGTCCGGCGGCTGCCGCTGTTCGGCCTGGGCTGCGCGGGCGGGGCGGCGGGCGTGGCGGCGGTGGACGATCTGCTGGCGGGCCGTCCGGGCGGGACGGCGCTGCTGCTGGCCACCGAGCTGTGTTCGCTGACGCTGCAGCGCGCCGACACCTCGACGGCGAACCTGCTGGCCACGGCGCTGTTCGGGGACGGCGCGGGCGCGCTGGTCGCGGTCGGCGACGCGGTCGACTGCGCGGGCCCCGAGGTGGTGGCGACCCGCAGCCGGCTGTACCCGGGCACCGAACGGCTGCTCGGCTGGGAGGTCGGCGACTCCGGCTTCCGGATCCTGCTGGGAGCCGAACTCCCGGAGCTGGTACGGCTGTTCGTGGGCGAGGAGGTGTCCTCCTTCCTGGCCGCGCACGACCTGAAGCCGAACGACGTGACGGCCTGGGTCTGCCACCCGGGCGGGCCGCGGGTGTTGGACGTGTTGCAGGACGAACTCGGCCTGCCCGCCGCCGCGTTGGCCCCGAGCCGGGCCTCGCTGGCGCGCTGCGGCAACCTCTCCTCGGCGTCCGTGCTGCACATCCTGCGGGACGTCCTCGCGGCGGGTCCGCCACCACCCGGCTCGTACGGCCTGATGCTGGCCCTCGGGCCCGGTTTCGCCTCCGAACTCATCCTGCTGCGTTGGTAGTCGCCCATGATCTGGTACACCGTCCTGATCGCGCTGGTCGCCGTGGAGCGACTGGCCGAACTGTTGGTCGCCCGCCGCAACGCCGCCTGGAGCCTGGCCCGGGGCGGCGTCGAGTACGGGCGCGGGCACTACCCGGCGATGGTGGTGCTGCACACCGCGCTGCTGGTCGGCTGCCTGCTCGAAGTGCGGTACGCGCAGCGGCCGTTCGTGCCCGTGCTGGGCTGGCCGATGCTGGCGCTGGCGCTGGGCGCGCAGGGGTTGCGCTGGTGGTGCATCCGGACGCTGGGGCCGCGCTGGAACACCCGGGTGATCGTGGTGCCGGGCCTGCCGCTGGTGGCCGGCGGGCCGTACCGGTGGCTGCGGCACCCCAACTACCTGGCGGTGGTGGTGGAGGGCTTCGCGCTGCCGCTGGTGCACACCGCCTGGGTGACCGCGCTCTGCTTCACCGCGCTGGACGCCTGGCTGCTGGCGACCAGGCTGCGCTGCGAGGACGCCGCGCTGGCCCGCTGCCGGGCGGCGGTGTGATCGACCTGCTGGTGGTCGGCGGCGGCCCGGCCGGGCTGGCCGCCGCGATCCACGCCGCCCGGGCGGGCCTGTCCGTCACCGTGCTGGAGCCGCGCGCGACGCCGATCGACAAGGCGTGCGGCGAGGGCCTGATGCCGGGCGCGGTGCGGGCCCTGGAGCGCCTGGGCGTCGGCGTCGAGGGCCGCCCGTTCGCGGGCATCCGCTACCTGTCGGCGGACGGCGCCCGCACCGCCGAGGCCCGCTTCCGCACCGGCCACGGCCTGGGCGTGCGCCGCACCGCCCTGCACGCTGCGCTCGCCGCCCGCGCCGAACAGCTCGGCGTCCACCGCCTCGCCGCCCGGGCCGACGGGCTGAACGTCACCCGGCACGCGGTCAGCGCCGGCGGGTTGACCGCCCGGCACCTGATCGCGGCGGACGGCCTGCACTCCCCCGTCCGCCGCGCCCTCGGCCTGCACCTCCCGGCCGCCGGCCGGCACCCGGCCAGGTACGGCCAGCGGCGGCACTTCGCGGTGCGGCCGTGGAGCGACCTGGTCGAGGTGCACTGGTCGCGGCACGCCGAGGCGTACGTGACGCCGGTCGCGGACGGCACGGTCGGGGTCGCCGTGCTGGGCACCGCGCGCCTCCCGTTCGACCGCCAACTCGAAGCGTTCCCGTCCCTGCTGGAGCGGCTGGGCGACGCGCAGGCCGGTCCGGTCCGGGGCGCGGGCCCGCTGCGGCAGCGGGCGGGGGCCCGGGTGCGCGGCCGAGTACTGCTGGTCGGCGACGCCGCCGGGTACCTGGACGCGCTGACCGGCGAGGGCGTCGCGCTGGCCCTGGCCTCCGCCGAGGCCGCCGTCCGCTGCCTGGCGGCCGGCCGCCCCGCCGCCTACGAACACGCCTGGCGCCGGGCCACCCGCTCCTACCGCCTGCTGACCGCCGCCCTGCTGGCCACCCGCCACCACCCCTGGCTGGGCCCCCGCGTCGTCCCGCTGGCCGCCGCCCTGCCGCCGGTCTTCGGCGCCGCGGTCAACCTGCTGGCCCGCTGATCCGCTCCTCCGGCAGCATCGGCTGCGGGCCGGGCGACAGCACGATCCGCGGCACCGGACGGACCTGGCCCGCCCCGGCGGGGCGCAGCCGCCAGCGGCCGGCGGTAGTCGCGGCGCGCCGACGTCGGCAGCAGGTCGGCGGCGGGCGGCACCACCCGCGGGTGGATGCCCCGCAGCAGCACGTCCAGCGCCCCGCGCAGGTCCTCGGCGGCCCTCGGGTCCGGCCCGGCCGAGAACAGGGTGCGCACGGCGACGGCGGTGGTCAGTCGGAACGCCTGATGCGTGGCGTCGGCCACCTGCCCGGCCCGCCACCCGGCGGTGAGCGCCGCGGTCTCGGCGGCCGTCGTCCGCGCGTGGTGCGGCAGCAGCGCGCGCCGGAAGGCGGGCTGCACGGTCCCGCGCAGCGGTCGGTGGCCGACGTGCGGGCAGGACGCCAGCCCGTTCCCGAGGAAGGCCCGGACCTTGGCGTACAGCGGCCCCGTCCGGTCGAACGCCGTCCGATCGGTCAGCACCCGCCGCACCGGCTCCGGCCCGCTGGCCACGTACATCTCCCGCGGCCCGACCCGCACCCGCACCCGCACCAGGTCGCCGTGGGCCGGATGGGTGTCGAGGAAGGGCAGCGGCCGGGTGAGCAGCGCGGGCAGGTGGCCCGGCAGCGGCACCCCGCCGGGGGCGGTGACGGGTCGAGCGGCGCGCACGGGCGACCACGATACGCGCCCGGCCGGTGACCCGGAGCGACGCCGACGGGCCGTTGCGCGCCCGGCGCGGGACACTGGAGGCATGAGCGAGTCCGGAGACATATTCCACCCGCCGGTCGTGGTGCGGCCGCCGACCCGCGGGGCGCGGCCGTACCGGCGGGTGGAGATCTACGGACGGGCGGTGGGGCGGGCGACCGGGCCGCAGGACGTGGTGGAGCTGATCCGGCGGGCGGGCGTCGCCGAACCGGACCTGGACGATCCGGACCTGGTGGCGTGGCGGGGCGGCGACCGGACGGTGTGGGCGCACGCGGAGGACTGAGGGGGCCGGACGGGGTCCCGGGTGGGCCTTCCGGGGCAACCTGGTCCCCCCTGGTGCGGAGCGGCCCGGCTCTGGAGTGGCCGGGTGGCGGACGGCGGGAGTGGATGGTGTTCCAGTGCCGCGCCGTCCCCTGGAGCCCCGATGCCCCGTACCCGTCGTGCCGCCGCCGCGATGCTGTCGCTGTCCATCCTGACCGCGGCCGCCTGCGGGTCGCCCGCGAACCTGAACGCACCGCCGGCCGCGGACTCCCCGTCGGCGGCGGCGGCGCCCTCCGCGAGTTCCTCCCCGTCGGTGTCGACGTTCGCGTCCTCGGTGGGCATCAAGGTGGCGCTGGCCAGCGTGGGCAGCCTGGGCCCGGTCCTGGTGGACGCCCAGGGCCGCACCCTGTACCTGTACGGCGCCGACGACTCGGTGCACGCGAGTTGCCTGGACGAGTGCGCGAAGTCCTGGCCGCCGGTGACCACCCCGGGGTTCCCGCTGGCCGGGCCGGGCGTGGACGACGGGCTGCTGGGCGCGGCGGCGCTGCCCGACGGGACGGCGCAGGTGCTGTACAAGGGCCACCCGCTGTACCGGTACACGGGTGACCGGGGGCCGGGCGAGGCCGCCGGGCACACGGTGGCGGACCCGCACGGCACCTTCTACGCGGTGACCTCGCTGGGCGACCCGGTGGGCGTCGACATCGCGACGCTGCGCGGCGCGGGCGGCGCGGTGCCGAGCGCGGGCGCCTCGGCGAGCGCGGGCGCCTCGACGAGTGCGTCGGCGAGCGCGGGCGCGTCCCCGGACACCCCGGCCGCCGACCCGGCGGACCCCGGCGCCCAGGACCCCGCGCAGGCCCCGGCCACCCAGGCCCCGACCGCCCAGGCCCCGGCACAGACGCCCGCGCCCGCCGCCCAGGAGCCCGACCGGCAACCCGCCCAGCAGCCCGCCCAGGAGCCCGACCAGCAGCCCGCCCAGGCTCCGGTCGAGGTGCCGCCGGCCCAGGCCCCCGCCCAGGATCCCGCCCAGGATCCCGCCCAGGCCCCGGCGAACGAGGCCCCTGCGAACGAGGCCCCGGCCGACGCCGGCCCGCAGGAGGGCTGAGGTGGCCGGGCGCCGCCCCGGCGGGTCGGCCGCGGTCCCGCTGCTGGCGGTGCTCGCGCCGGTGGCGGTCTCGCTGGGGCTGCTCTGGTTCGGGCGGGCGCACGTGCCGGATCCGGGGCGGAGCCTGTTCGGGGCGTCCGGCGAGGACGCGCTGCGGCTGAAGTCGTGGCTGGGCTCGGCGCTGTTCGCGCTGGCGCTGGTGCAGGTGGCGCTGGCGCTGGCGATGTACCGGCGCGGCCCGGCGGCCCGTCCGGTGCGGGTGGGGCACCGGGTGGGCGGCTGGCTGGCGTTCGCGCTGTCGCTGCCGATCGCCCAGCACTGCCTGCTGGCGTACGGGGTGCGGTTCACGGACGTCCGGGTGGGCCTGCACTCGGCGACGGGGTGCTTCCTGTACGGGGCGTTCGCGGCGAAGGTGCTGCTGGTGCGGCACGGCGGGCTGCGCGGCTGGGTGCTGCCGGCGGCGGGCGGGGCGCTGTTCTGCGCGGTGGGGGTGCTGTGGTGGTCGGCGGCGCTGTGGTTCCTGGACGGGTACGCCGCGCCCGGGTTCTGAGCGGCGGCGACGGCCGGCCGCTTCCGCGCACCGCCCGTCCGGGGCCGCCGTCCCGGGCGGGCGGTCGCGCGTCCGTTCCGCCGCCGCTCGTTGACAAGCGCCGCCGCCGGGCCGATCCTGGGCAGGCGCCAGCCTGAGCAAGCGCTTAGTCAGCACGTTCCGACCCTCTGCGAGGTGCCCCGATGACCACCGCCGCTCCGCCCGGAATCGACCTGGAGAGGCTGCGCGTCCGCCTGGACACCGCCCTGCCCGCGCCCCTCGCGGGGCCGCTCACCGCCCGGCTGTTCGAGGGCGGGCGGTCCAACCTGACGTACCTGGTCGAGGACGGCGTCTCCCGCTGGGTGCTGCGCCGCCCGCCGCTGGGGCACGTGCTGGCCACCGCGCACGACATGGGCCGCGAGTACCGGGTGCTGGGCGCACTGGCGGGGACGGCGGTGCCGGTGCCCCGGCCGGTGCTGCTGGTGGAGGACGCCGAGGTGATCGGCGCGCCGTTCTACCTGATGGAGTACGTCCCCGGCACCGCCCACCGGGACGCGGAGGCGCTGGCCGCGCTCGGCGAACCGCGGGTGCACGCCCTCGGGGTCCGCCTGGTGGAGACCCTGGTGGCCCTGCACGCGCTGGACCCGGACGCGGTGGGCCTGGCCGGCTTCGGCCGCCCCGAGGGCTTCCTGGAACGCCAACTGCGGCGTTGGGGGAAGCAGTTGGACGCCTCGCGGAGCCGCGAGGTGCCGGGCGCGGACGAGCTGCACCGCCGCCTCGCCGAAACCCTGCCGCCCTCCCCCGCCCCCGCGCTGGTGCACGGCGACTACCGGCTGGACAACGTCCTGGTGGACGGCGCGGACCGGATCGCGGCCGTCCTGGACTGGGAGATGTCCACCGTCGGCGACCCGCTCACCGACCTGGGCCTGCTGGTGATGTACACCGGACTCGCCCGCCGCTTCGACGGGTCGCTCCCCGGCGCGGCCCTCGCCCCCGGCTTCCCGTCCACCGCCGAACTGGTCCGCCGCTACGCGGACGCCTCCGGCCGGGACGTCTCCGGGCTCGGCTGGTACGTCGCCTTCGCCTCCTTCAAGCTGGCGGTCGTCCTGGAGGGCATCCACTTCCGCTACACCCGGGGCGGCACGGTCGGCGCCGGCTTCGACCGGGTCGGCGAACTGGTGCCGCTGTTCGTGGGGTTCGGCCTCGCGTCGCTCTCCGGATCGGTGGAGGGCTGAGCCATGGACTTCTCCCACGACACCCGCACCACCGAACTCCTCGGCCGACTGGGCTCCTTCATGGACGAGTCGGTCTACCCCGCCGAACCGGTGCTGGCCGAACAGCTCGCCGACCCGGCCCGCGAACCGTGGTCGGTCCCGCCGGTGGTCGGCGAGTTGCGGGCCGCCGCGAAGGCCCGCGGCCTGTGGAACCTGTTCTTCCCCGGCGAGCTCGGCGCCGGGCTGACCAACCTGCAGTACGCCCCGCTGGCCGAACTCACCGGCCGCTCGATCCTGTTGGCTCCGCCCGCGCTCAACTGCGCGGCGCCCGACACCGGGAACATGGAACTGCTCGCCCAGTTCGGCTCCCCCGACCAGCGCGAGCGCTGGCTGCGGCCGCTGCTCGACGGCGGGATCCGCTCCGCCTTCGCGATGACCGAACCGGAGGTGGCGTCCTCGGACGCCACCAACATCACCACCCGGATCGAGCGCGACGGCGACGAGTACGTCGTCAACGGCCGCAAGTGGTACATCACCGGGGCGATGAACCCGGACTGCAAGGTCTTCATCGTGATGGGCAAGACCGACCCGGCCGCCGAGCCCCACCGGCAGCAGTCGATGGTCCTGGTCCCGCGCGACACCCCGGGCGTGCGGGTGCTGCGCGGCATGCGGGTGTTCGGCTACCCGGACGACGACCACGGCGGGCACGCCGAGATCCTCTTCGAGGACGTCCGGGTGCCCGCCGCCAACCTGATCGGCGAGGAGGGCGGCGGCTTCGCCATCGCCCAGGCCAGGCTGGGCCCCGGCCGCATCCACCACTGCATGCGGGCCCTCGGCATCGCCGAACGCGCCCTGGAGCTGACCTGCCGCCGGGTCAACTCCCGGGTGGCGTTCGGCCGTCCGCTCGCCGACCAGGGCGTCGTCCAGGACTGGATCGCCGAGGCGAGGGTCCGGATCGAGCAGGCCCGGCTGCTGGTGCTGAAGACCGCCTGGCTGATGGACACCGTCGGCAACCGCGGCGCCCACACCGAGATCCAGGCGATCAAGATCGCCGTCCCGTCCACCGTCGAGTGGATCCTCGACAAGGCCGTCCAGGCCCACGGCGCGGCCGGCGTCAGCCAGGACACCCCCCTCGCCCAGCTCTGGGCCGGCAACCGCACCCTGCGGCTGGCCGACGGCCCGGACGAGGTCCACAAGCGCTCGCTGGCCCGCCGCGAGCTGCGCAAGTACCGCTGAACGCACCGCCGTTCCGGGTCCGGGGTCCAGATCCCGGGCCCGGAACGGCGGACGCCTCCGGCCGCGTCCCGCTAGGGGACGATCGCGAGGCGGCCGGTGGTGGTGCCGGCGGCGAGGGCGTGCACGGCCTCGGCGGCGGACTCCAGGGGGAGCCGGGCGGAGACCAGGGGGCGCGGGGCGAGGTCGGTGAGGGCGGTGTGGCAGGCCCGGACGGCGTCGGGGTCGCGGGTGGTGTACAGGCCCCAGTGCAGGCCGAGCAGGGAGTAGTTCTTGACCAGGGCGTGGCCGAGCGGCGGGGCGGGGATCTCGCCGGAGGCGAAGCCGATCAGGACGATGCGGCCCTCGAAGGCGACGCACTTGGTGGAGCCGGCGAAGGCGGGGCCGCCGACCGGGTCGAAGACCACGTCCGCGCCGCGGCCGCCGGTGGCGGCCTTGACGGCGGCCACGAAGTCCTCGGCCCGGCGGTCGACGACCAGGTCCGCGCCCAACGCGCGGGCGGCGGCCGCCTTCTCCGGGCCGCCGACCACCGCGATGACGAACGCCCCGGCGGCCTTGCCGAGTTGGACGGCGGCGCTGCCGACGCCGCCGGCCGCGGCGTGCACCAGGAGCGTCTCGCCGGGGGCGAGGCGGGCGCGGCGGTGCAGGGCGAACCAGGCGGTCTGGTAGGCGATGTGGAAGCCGGCGGCCTCGGCGTCGTCCAGGTAGTCGGGGGCGGGCAGCGCGGCGGCGGCGTCCATCAGGGCGTACTCGGCGAACGCTCCGGCGGGCAACTGCGCGGCGCCGACGAGGCGTTCGCCGCTGCGCGGGCCTTCGACGACCTCGCCGCAGAGTTCCACGCCGGGGGTGAACGGCAGCGGCGGACGGACCTGGTACTGCCCGGCGGCCATCAGCGCGTCGGGGAAGTTGACGGCGGCCGCCCGTACGCGGACCAGGAGTTGGCCCGGTCCGGGGGCCGGGAGGTCGGCGCCGTCGACGAGTTCCATCACGTCCAGGGGTGCGCCGAGTCGGGTGATCCGCCAGGCTTTCATCGGGCCTCGATCTGTCGTTGGAGTCGGTTCATGCCGCGCAGCCAGCGGTCGGGGGCGGTGGCGCGGGCCGCGTAGTGCCCGGCGGTCTCCGGGTGCGGGAGGATCAGGAACTCGTCGGCCGCCATGCCGCGCAGGGCGCTCGCGGCGACCTCCTCCGGTTCGACGGCGGTGGGCGCGAGCAGCACCTGCCCGTGGACGCCGGTGCCGTCGAGCATCCGGGTGCGCACGCCCTGCGGGCACAGCGCGTGCACCCGCACGCCGCGGTGCCGGTACGTCGCGGACAGCCACTCGGCGTAGGCCAGCGCGCCGTGCTTGGTGACGGCGTACGGGGCGGAGCCGAGCATGGTGAGCAGGCCGGCGGCGGAGACGGTGGCCAGGAAGCGGCCGGTGCCGCGTTCCAGCCAGTCGGGCAGCAGCAGGCGGCTGGCCCGGACGTGGCCGAGGACGTTGACCTGCCAGGCCAGTTCCCAGGCGTCGGGTGCGGCGTCGGGGCCGCCGGTGGTGGCGACGCCCGCGTTGGCGCAGTACAGGTCGACGGCGCCGAGGCGGGCGCGGGCGGTGTCGATCAGCGCGGCGACGCCGTCCTCGCTCGCGGCGTCGCCGGGGACGGCGTACCCGCCGGTCTCGGCGGCCACCGCGCGGGCCGCGTCGGCGTCGAGGTCGTTGACCACCACCCGGGCGCCGGCGGCGGCCAGCGCCCGGGCGAGGGCCGCGCCGATGCCGCGCCCGGCGCCGGTGACGACGGCTCCGGCCCCGGCGAACCCGGGGTCCGGGCTGCTCACAGCCCGCCGCCGAGGGTGACGCCGCCGTCGACGACCAGGGTCTGGCCGGTGATCCAGGCGGCGTCCTCGGAGAGCAGGAAGGCGACGGCGCCGGCCACGTCCTCGGGGAGGCCCAGGCGGCCGAGCGGGTAGGCGCGGGCGACCTTCTCCTCGCGGCCTTCGTAGAGGGCCTCGGCGAACTTGGTCTTGACCACGGCCGGGGCGACGGCGTTGACCCGGATGCCGGGGCCGAGTTCGGAGGCGAGCTCGGCGGTGAGGCGGATCAGCGCGGCCTTGGAGACCCCGTACATGCCGATGCCGTTGGAGGCCCGGATGCCGGCGATCGAGGCGACGTTGACGACGGCGCCGCCGTGCTCGGCCATCCAGGCGGCGTGGGCGCGGCGGGTCCAGGCCAGCGGGGCGAGCACGTTGACGGCGAGGATCTTGGCGGCGGCGGCCGGGTCGGTGTCCAGCACGGGGCCGTAGACCGGGTTGATGCCGGTGTTGTTGACCAGCAGGTCGAGCCGCCCGTAGGTCTCCAGGACGCGGGTGACGGTCTCCTCCTGGTGCGCGGCGTCGTCGGACTTCCCGGCGACGGCGATCGCGTGCTCGGGCCCGCCGAGCGCCTTCGCGGCCTCGGCCAGGGTCTCCTCGGTGCGCGCGGTGAGGCAGACCTTCGCCCCGCGCCGGACCAGTTCCCGGGCGATGCCGAACCCGATGCCCCGGCTCGCGCCGGTGACCACGGCCACCCTGCCCTCGAACGACACAGTCATCCTCGTACCTCGCACCTCTCGGAACCTGATGTGACTAAGCGCTTGCTCAGCATCTTGGCGGCGGGCCACACTGTCAACAGCCCGACGCCGGCGACCCGGCGCCGACAGCCGTCGCCGACAGCCCGCGGCCGGCGGCCCGGCCCGCCGGGTCGGGCCGGAGCCGTCTGGGAGGATGAGCCCATGACCGACCCAGCGACCGACGCGCTCTGGCCCGGGGAGAGCACCGAGGCCGCCCGGCGGCTGCTGCTGGCCGCCGTGGACTCCTTCGCCCGCCGCGGCTACCACGCCACCACCACCCGGGACATCGCCACCGCCGCCGGGATGAGCCCCGCCGCGCTGTACATCCACTACCCCTCGAAGGCGGCGCTGCTCGCCGAGATCTCCCGCACCGGCCACCGCGCCACCCTGGAGCTGGTGGAGCGGGCCGAGCGCACCGGGGCGGACCCGGTGGAGCGGATGCGCGGGCTGGCGGAGTCCTTCACCGTCTGGCACGCCCGCGGCCACACCGTCGGCCGGATCGTCAACCACGAGCTGCACGCGCTGCCCGAGGAGGACTTCGCGGCCGTCGCCGAGCTGCGGATCCGGATCGAGGAGGCGGTGCTGCGGATCATCGCGGACGGGGTGGCGGCCGGCCTGTTCCGCGTCCCCGACCAGCGCACCGCGGCCCGCGCGGTCACCTCGCTCGGCATCGACGTCTCGCGCTGGTACACCGAGCGCAGCAGCGAGTCCCCGGAGGAGCTGGGGCGCCGGTACGGGCAGCTGGTGCTGCGGATGCTGGGCGCGCCGGCCGAGCGGATCGGCGACTGAGCGGATCCCGCACTGGACCACCAGCCTCCCCCTTGGTTAGGTTAGGCTTACCTAATCTAGAGGGAGGCTCCCGTGCTGCCCCAGCCCGCCCACCGCCCGTCCGCCGCCGAACGCGCCCGCACCCTGCTGGAGTTCGCCTCCTCGGCGGTCCTGGACGTCCGCGGCGCCGACCTCACCGCCCGCCCCGGCCTGCCCCCGCAGGTCGCCTGCGCGCCGCGGCCGGACGGCTCGGTCGCGGTGCTGGTCGGCCGCGAGTCGGCCCTCCACCGGATCACCGCACTCGCCCGCGGCCCGCTCACCGCCGAACTCGACTGCGTCGACGTCGCCCCCGTCGCCGTCCCGCACCGCGTCCGGGGCCGGCTCCGGCTCAGCGGCCCGCTCTCCCGCTCCCCCGGCGAGAGCGCCGCCGCGCTGTTCCCCCGCCACGGCCACGGAGGCGGCGTGCTGCTCCGGCTGGAGCCCGAGCACCTGGCGCTGAACGACCTGTGGGGCTCCGAGTGCTGCCTCGACCCGGACGAGGTGACCGCCGCGGCGCCCGACCCGGTGGCCGCACAGGAGGCCGGCCTGCTCCAGCACCTGGCCGCCGCCCACGCCGACCGGCTGCTGCTGCTCGGCGCACGGGCCCTGGAGCACCGCCGGCCCGCCGTCGACCGCCCGCACGCGGTCCGCCCGGTCGCCCTCGACCGCCACGGCCTGCGCGTGCGCCTGCTCATCGGCGACGACACCCTGGACGCCCGCTTCGACTTCCACCGCCCGGCCACCCACCCCGACGACCTGCCGGAGGCGATGCACCGGCTGTTCGCGTCGGCCCTCACCCCCTGAGACAGGCGCCCCCGACGGGGCCCTCCTCAGACCGCCGGGCCGAGGATCGAGAAGTGGCCGCCCTCCGCGTCGGCGAGGCGGGCCACCCGGCCGTAGGGGGAGTCGGCGGGGCCGTCCACGACGCGGCCGCCGAGGGTGGTGGCGCGGTGGGCGGCGGTGTCGGTGTCGGTGACGGCGAAGAAGACCTCCCAGTGCGGGGAGAGGCCCCGGGCGGCGCGCAGCGCGGCGACGCTGCGGTCCTCGGAGCGCAGCACGACGCGTTCGTGCTCGTAGCGGACTTCGAACCGCGCCGGGTCGCGGTCGTCCCAGCGGAACACCTCGCCGTAGAAGAGCGCGGCGGCGAACGGGTCGGCGGTGCGCAGCTCGATCCAGGCGGGGGCGCCGGGGCGGGCGGTCCAGGGGGCGTCGCCGGGGCGGTCGTCGGCGGGTTCGCCCTCCCAGATGCCGAAGGTGGCGCCGAAGGGGTCGGCGGCCAGGGCGACCCGGCCGGCGTCGAAGGCGAGCGGGCCGACGGCGAGGGTGCCGCCGCGTTCGCGGACGCCGTCGGCGGCGCGGTCGGCGCTCTCGATGCCGAAGTAGGTGGTCCAGGCGACCGGGCGTTCCCAGTCGGTGCCGAGCGCGCTCAGACCGGCCACCTCGACGCCGTCGACGACCGCGCGCAGGAAGCGGCCCCAGCGGTCCGGGCCGGGGATGAACTCCCAGCCCAGCAGCGGCCCGTAGAAGCCCTGCGCGGCCGACAGGTCGCGGGCCGTCAGCCCGACCCAGCACGGCACCGCGGGCACGCAGCGCACCGTGGCCGTTCGCTCCACCATCCCGCGGGCTCCCTTCGACGCTCCGCCGGCCGGACGGCCGGACCCGCCCCAGCCTAGGTGGACGGCCCCGCCGGATGGTGGTGCGCCTCGCGGGCGAATCCCGGCCGCGCCCGGCCGCCGTCCGGCGCGGGTCCCCCGATCGGACGCGTGCGGGTGCCATGGTCGGGCAGGACGGCTACGTGGGAACACCGCTGTGGGAAGGACGTGGGCATGGACACCGGGATCGTGATCGTCGGGGCGAGCCTGGCCGGGGCGAAGGCCGCCGAGGCGCTGCGCGCGGAGGGCTACCGGGGGCCGGTCACCCTGGTCGGCGACGAGGCGGAGCGGCCGTACGAGCGGCCGCCGCTGTCGAAGGGGTACCTGCTCGGCAAGGAGGAGAAGGAGAAGGTCTACGTCCACCCGGCCGACTGGTACGGGCAGCACGGGGTGGAGCTGCGGCTGGGCACGGCGGCCACCGCGATCGACCCGGCGGGGCACACCGTGACGCTGGAGGGCGGCGAGCGGCTGCCGTTCTCGAAGCTGCTGCTGGCCACCGGTTCGGCGCCGCGCCGACTGCCGGTGCCGGGCGGCGACGGGGACTTCGTGCGGACGCTGCGGCGGCTCGGTGACAGCGAGCAGCTGCGGGCGGCGTTCCGGCCGGGGGCCCGGGTGGTGGTGGTCGGCGCGGGCTGGATCGGCCTGGAGGCGGCGGCCGCGGCCCGCACCGCCGGGGCGGAGGTGACGGTGCTGGAGGCGGCCGAGCTGCCGCTGCTGCGGGTGCTGGGCCGGGAGGCCGCGCAGGTCTTCGCCGACCTGCACCGGGCGCACGGCGTGGACCTGCGCTTCGGCGTGCGGGTCGAGGAGCTGCGGGCGGACGGGGTGCGGCTGGGCGACGGGAGCACCGTCCCGGCGGACGTGCTGCTGGTCGGCGTGGGCATCAGCCCGAACACGGCGCTGGCCGAGAACGCGGGCCTGACCGTGGACGACGGGGTGCGCACCGACCAGCACCTGGCCACCTCGCACCCCGACGTGTTCGCGGCGGGCGACGTGGCGAACGCCTTCCACCCGCTGTTCGGCAAGCCGATCCGGGTCGAGCACTGGGCGAACGCGCTCAACCAGCCCGCCGTGGCGGCCGCCTCGATGCTCGGCAAGTCCGCGGTGTACGACCGCGTCCCGTACTTCTTCACCGACCAGTACGACCTGGGCATGGAGTACACCGGGTACGCGGAGCCGGGCGGCTACGACCGGGTGGTGTTCCGGGGCGACGTCGCCGGGCGGGAGTTCATCGCGTTCTGGCTGTCCGGCGGGAAGGTGCTGGCCGGCATGAACGTGAACGTCTGGGACGTCACCGACCCGATCCGCGAACTGGTCCGCTCCGGGCGGCCCGTGGACCCCGGGCGGCTGGCCGATCCGGCGGTGCCGCTGGACGAGCTCTGATCCGCCGACCGGGGCGCGGTCAGGTCACGTCGCGCCACATCAGCGGGGCCGCCGGATCGCCGGGGGGCCGGGCCGCGACCTCCTCGTGGGCCTTGGTGAGCAGTTGCATGGCGAGGTCGTTGAGGGCGCGGGCCCCGGCGACCTCCTCGCCGACCCGCAGCTGCGGGAGGTCGGCCCGGTGCCTGGTGGAGCCGCCGTGGCCGCGCAGCTCCGTGCCGTCCGCGAGGCGGACCATCGCGGCGGCCCTGGTGCGGTCGCCGTCCTCCTCGAACTCCATCTCGACGTGCCATCCGACCAGCGTCCTCGTCATGGCCGCCACCTCCCGGGGTGCGTGCGGGGCGTTCGAACCGGTCCGGTCCTTCCAGGGTGCGACGCCCGGGCCCCGGCGGCCAGGCGGGGCCGGACGGGGGACGGACGCGCCCGGGTCAGCAGCGGTCGAGGCCGGTCCGTTCCACGTCGATCGGGGCTTCGCCGACGCTCTCCGGCTCCTCGGCGCTCCCGGGTCCGTCGCAGGACTCCCGGCCCGTCCCGGTGTGCACCACGCGCACCGGATGGTGGGGGTCCTCCTGGTGGACGACCTGCTGCGGCAGGCCGCAGCGCGGGCAGAGCAGGGGGATCTGGTTCATCGCGGCCGTCCACGCGCCCCGCGGCGGGCGGCTCCCGGGCCCGCGTGGCCTCCTCACCCCCAGTGTGCCGCGCCGGACGGGCCGGCGGGGTGGACGGGGACGGCGACCAGCACCGCCGTCCCGGAGCGGACCTCGAAGCGGGCGATCGCCGTCGGGGGCAGCCCGCTGCCGCCGCCGGTGCGCAGCCCGGTGGTGGCGCCGTAGCCGGTGGGCGGAACGGTCCAGGTGGTGACCGTCTGCCGGGTGCCGTCGGTGCCGACGGCGACCAGTTCGCAGGTCTGCGGGCCCGGGACGCGGCCCAGGTCGAGCGTGATCCGGCTGCCCCAGGCGGCGGGGTCGAGGCCGACCGTGGCGGACACCCCGGTGGCCGGGTCGGTGGCGCTGAACCGCTGTGCCACCGAGGCGACCTGACCGCCTTCGAGGACCGCCCAGGTGATCGCGGGGCCGCCCAGCGCGAGGATCGCCGCGACGGCCGCGAGCACCAGTCGCCGCACCCGGGAGCGCCGCCGCTCGGCGGCCACCCGGCCGAGCAGCCGCTCCGCGCCGCCGGGTTCGACGCCCCCGGCGGGCGCCGCGGGCTCCGGGAGCGCGTCCTCGGCGAGTTCGGCGAGCAGCGCGGTGGTCGGGGCGAGTTCGGCGGCCTCGGCGGTGCAGCGCGGACAGTGCGCGAGGTGGTCGGCGAAGCGGGCGGCGCGTTCGGGTTCGAGCACGCCGAGCAGGTGCGCGCCGAGGTCGGCGTGCGGGTCCTCGTGCCGGCCCTCTCGCGGGTCCTCGTGCCGGCCGTCGCGCCGGTCGTCGTGCGGGTTCTGCGGGGTGGTCATGGGGTCGCGCCCCGTTCCTCCAGGGCGAGCCGCAGGGCCCGCAGGGCGTAGTGCAGCCGGGAGCGGACGGTGCCCGGCGGGACGCCGAGGACGGCGGCGGCCTCGGTGGCGGTGCGGCCGCGCAGGTAGGTCTCGGTGATCGCGGCGCGGTGCTCGGCGGAGAGCGCGCCGAGCGCGTCGGTGAGCGTCATCAGCCGCAGCGCGCGGTCGAGTTCGTCCTCGGCGGCGGGGGCGGCGGCGTCCGGGAGGCGGTCGAGCGCGCTCTCGGGCACCTCGCGGGGGCGGGCGCGGGCGCTGCGGTGGCCGTCGATGACGATCCGGCGGGCGACGGTCGCCAGCCAGGGCCGCAGGCCGTCCCGGTCCGGGTCGAGCCGGTCGAGGTTCCGCCAGGCGCGCACCAGGGTCTCCTGGACGACGTCCTCGGCGCGCTGCCGGTCGCCGCCGACCAGGTGCAGCACCATGCCGTACAGCGGGCCGGCGTGTTCCCGGTAAAGCGCGCGCATCAGCCGGTCCTCGGCGGCGGGGCGCCCGGTGCCGCGGGGGCCGGTGGTGCGCGGGGGCTCGGCCACGGCGCCATCCTCGCGCGCGGGGCGCGGGGCGGCGATCGGGCGCGGGGGGCGCGGGGCGGGGGCGGGGTCTCAAGTCCGGGGCGGCTCGTGTCGATAACCGTGACGGGGGTGCGGCTCGGGCGCCCGAGCCGCACCTCCCGCTCCGCTCCCCCGGCCACGGCCGCCGTCCCGGCGCCGCTCAGTAACCGCCGGGCGAGGTGCCGGGCGTCGTGCCGGGCGAGGTACCGCCGTTGACCGGCATCGCCTTGGCCCCGCTCGGGGTGGCGGCGAACCAGGTGCCGTCCACGCCCTGGCCCTTGGTCTCGCCGGGTTTGGTGTCGGGGGCGTAGCGGTACAACGGCCAGCCGTCGAGGGTGAGTTGGTGGCTGCCGTCGGGGCGGGTGACGGTGGAGACGAGCTTGCCGTCGATGCCCTTGAGGTCGGCGCCGCCGCTGCCGCCCGCGAGTTCGGGCGGCCACAGGGCGGCGCAGGAGTCGGTGCAGTGGGTGGCCGAGGGGTGGTTGGTGTCCTGGTCGAAGCGGTACAGGGTGTGGCCCTGGCCGTCGGTGACCAGGGTGCCGAGGACGGCGTCCTGCTCGGTCATCAGGGCGCCCTGGCTCTGCCCGGGGTCGCCGGTGCGGCCCGCCGGGTCGCCGCCGCTCCCGCTGCCGCCGCCGCTGCCGCAGCCGGCGACCAGGGCGGCGGCGGCGAGGGCTCCGGCGGCGAGCAGGGTGAGGCGGCGGCTGCGGGGGGCGGTCCTGCCGGTGCTGGTCATCGGGGTGCTCCCGTCCGGGAGGGTGCGGTCCGGTCCGGTTCGACCGGTTCGTCCGGGGGTACGTACGGCTGGTCCCGGGTGTTCACCGCCGCCGCCGGAATAGTTCCGCAGGTGGCGGAGTTGTGCCGGGCGAAGGGCCCGAACGGCGGGGCCGGAGCTGCGAGAGGCAGGTGGCGATGATGAGCACGGTGGAATTGACCAAGGACAACTTCGACGAGGTGGTCCAGGGCGAGGACGGCAAGGCGTTCGTCCTGATCGACTTCTGGGCGGCCTGGTGCGGCCCGTGCCGCCAGTTCGCGCCGGTCTTCGAGCGGGCGTCCGACAAGCACGCGGACATCACCTTCGCGAAGGTCGACACCGAGGCCCAGCAGGAGCTGGCCGCGGCGTTCGACATCCGGTCGATTCCGACCCTGGCGATCATCCGCGAGGGCGTCCTGGTCTTCGCCCAGCCCGGCGCGCTCCCCGAAGCCGCCCTGGAGGACCTGATCGGCCAGGCCCGGAAGTTGGACATGGCCGAGGTCCACGCCGGCGTGGCCGCCCAGAAGTCCGCCCAGAACTGACGTCCGGCGGCGGTCGGCACGCCGAGCGGCGGCCCGCAGACTGACGGGGCGTCCGGAGAACCACTTCTCCGGGCGCCCCGTTCCGCTGTCCGGGGCCTTCCCGCCGGAACTCCCCGCCGTCGGCGGCGGTCCGGGCGTCCCGTCGGCGCGCTGGCGTGCGGCTGTCAGTGCCCCGGAGCACACTGCTGCGAGACCGCGTTACGACCGAGTCTCCGGATGGGTTCGACGATGAACGATGTACGGGATGCACGGGATTTCCTGCTGGCCGTCGGCACGCAGAAGGGCCTGTTCCTGGGCCGCAGTTCGGACCGCGAGAAGTGGGAGTTCAGCGGCCCGCACTTCCAGATGAACGCGATCTACTCGGTGGGCGTCGACCGCCGCGGCGGCCGCACCAGGCTGCTGGTCGGGGCGGACAGCAGCCACTGGGGCCCGTCGGTGTGGTGGTCGGACGACCTGGGCGCGAGCTGGCAGGAGCCCGCGCGGCCGGCCGTCCGGTTCCCGGAGCGGACGGGCGCCTCGCTGGAGCGGGTGTGGCAGTTGCAGCCGGCCGGCGACGAGGCCCCCGGGGTGGTGTACGCGGGCACCCAGCCCGCCGCGCTGTTCCGCTCCACCGACGGCGGCGAGAGCTTCGCGCTGGTCGACGCGCTGTGGGACCACCCGCAGCGCGAGCACTGGGGCGCCGGCTTCGGCGGCCAGGGCATGCACACGATCCTCACCGACCCGCGCGACCCGGACGCGCTGCTGGTCGCCGTCTCCTCCGGCGGCGCCTACCGCACCGCCGACGGCGGCCTGAGCTGGCGGCCGTCCAACCTGGGCGTGCGCGCCGACTTCCTGCCCGACCGGTTCCCCGAGTTCGGCCAGTGCGTGCACAAGATCGCCCGGGACGCGGGCGACCCGGACCGGCTCTACCTGCAGAACCACGGCGGCGTCTACCGCAGCGACGACGCCGGGCGGACGTGGAAGTCGATCGCCGGCGACCTGCCCGCCGACTTCGGCTTCGGCGTCGCCGCGCACCCGCATACCTCCGGCACCGCGTACCTGTTCCCGCTGGACGCCGACTACGCCCGGCTGCCCGTCGACCGCCGCTGCCGGGTCTTCCGCACCACCGACGCGGGCGAGACCTGGCAGCCGCTGGACACCGGCCTGCCCGCCGAGCAGCACTACGGCGTGGTCCTGCGCGACGCGCTGTGCACCGACGACGCCGACCCGGCGGGCGTCTACTTCGGCAACCGCAACGGCGAGGTGTACGGCTCGCCCGACGGCGGCGACCACTGGTCTCTGCTCACCTCCCACCTGCCGGACGTGCTGTGCGTCCGGGCGGCGGCGATCGGCTGAGCCCGGAGCACCGGGCGGCTCGCGGGCGGCTCAGGAGTCGGCGGCGCGCAGGCGGTCGCTGACGGTGCCGAGGCTGTCGGCGAGGGCGGCGAGCTGCGCCGGGGTGAGGACGTCGATCAGCGCCTCGCGGACGGCGGCGACGTGGCCGGGGGCGGCGGCCCGCAGCACCGCCCAGCCCTGGTCGGTGATCTCGGCGAAGACGCCGCGCACGTCGCTCGGGCAGGAGCGGCGGGCGACCAGGCCGGCCTTCTCCAGCTGGGTGACCTGGTAGGTGAGGCCGCTCTTGGAGGTGACCAGGCGGTCGGCCAGGTCGGTCATCCGCAGCGAGCCGCCGGGGACGGCGGAGAGCTGGACCAGGATCTCGTACTGGGTGTGGGAGAGCCCCGCGTCCTCCTTGAGCTGGCGCTCCAGCCGGCGGGCGACCAGGTTGGTGGCCTCGACGAACCCGCGCCAGGCGGCCATCTCGGTCTCGTCGAGCCAGCGGGGATCGTCCATGGCCCGCAGTCTACTCCGGTTGTTCAAATTCGAACCAAGGTGTACCTTCGGAGCCACAAGGTTCAAATTTGAACTACAGGCCGGCTACAGGAGGACGGACCCATGAGCACCCCCACCACCGAGCGCATGCCCGCCCTCTACCTCTCGCACGGCGCGCCCCCGCTCGCCGACGACCCCGTCTGGCCCGGCCAGCTCGCCGCCTGGTCCGCCGGCCTGCCCCGCCCCAAGGCGATCCTGATGGTCTCCGCCCACTGGGAGGAGGCCCCGCTGGCGATCGGCGCGGTGGACACCGTCCCGCTGGTGTACGACTTCTGGGGCTTCCCCGAGCACTACTACCACGTCCGGTACACCGCCCCCGGCGCGCCCGAACTCGCCGCGTCCGTCCGCAAGTTGCTGAACGCCCCCGGCACCCCCGTGCAGGACGTGCCCGACCGCGGGCTGGACCACGGCGCGTACGTCCCGCTGGTGGAGATGTACCCCGACGCGGACGTCCCCGTCCTCCAGGTCTCCCTGCCCACCCTCGACCCGCGCAAGCTGATGGAGATCGGCCGCAAGCTCGCCCCGCTGCGCGACGAGGGCGTCCTGATCGTCGGCTCCGGCTTCTTCACCCACAACCTGCGCGCCCTCTCCCCCGACGGCCGGGTCACCTCCGTGATGGCCGAGTTCGACGACTGGGGGCGCCGCGCCCTGGAGGCCCGCGACCTCGACGCCCTCCTCGACTTCGAGCACAAGGCCCCCGCCGGCCGGCTCGCCCACCCCCGCACCGAGCACTTCGCCCCGCTCTTCGTCACCCTCGGCGCCGCCGAGGCCGACCTCGGCGACCAGCGCAGCGTCATCGACGGCTTCTGGATGGGCCTGGCCAAGCGCTCCGTCCAGTTCGGCTGAGCCCGGCCGGGGGCGTCAGTAGGCGCAGGTGAAGCGTTCGCCGCGGTGGGCCGGGTGTTCGAGTTCGTCGACCAGGGCGGCGGCGAGGTCGGGCAGCGAGAGGGCGGACAGGCCGTCCGGGGTGGTCAGCAGGTCGTCGGTGCCGGAGCGGTAGGTGCCGGTGCGCTCGCCCGGGAGCAGGTTCTGCGGGGGGCTGAGCACCGTCCAGTCGAGGTCGCGGACGGTGCGCAGGTAGTCCAGGGCCCGGCCGTGGGCGCGCATCAGCTCGAACTGGCGGGGCGTCACGGACGGGTCGTCCCACAGCGGCGCGCCGGACGCGGTGGTGAGGCTGCCGGCGCTGCCGACCACCAGCAGGCGCGGGGCCGCGTCCGCGAGGCTGCGCAGCCCCGCGACCAGCGCGTGCGCGGCGGGCTCCACCAGCCGCCCCCGGCCGGGGCCGTCCCCGCCGCCGACCGCGCTCACCACGGCCCGCCGACCGGCCGCGACCCGCGCGACGTCCTCCGGGTCCAGCACGTCACCGCGCTCCACGCTGATCGCCAGCCCCTGGTACTCCTCCGGCCTCCGGACCACCGCCGTCACCAGGTGCCCCCGGGCCAGCGCCTCGGTCACCACGCACCGGCCGATCGCGCCGTTCGCCCCGATGACCGCGATCCGCATGCCCGACCAGCCTCGCTCTCCGCGCCCTCGAACCTGACGTTTCATCAGAACATGTGAACGCCGCGCGGGGCGGGAAGCCGCCGCGCGGGGTGGTGAGCGTGCCGCGGGGTCGGCCACGACGAGCTTCGAGTCCGGTGCGGCGGACCGGGCAGCCGGACGATTTGTCGTAGATTGCCCGCCTATGGAAGACATTCGCGGTATCAGTCGCCGGTCGGTGCTCAGGACGGTCGCCGCCGTCGGCCTCGTCCCGGCGGCGGGCACCGGAACCGCCGCGGCGGCTGCGGGCCCGACGGCCTTCCCGCAGCCCGCGACCGTCCGGCGGCGGCCGGCGCCGGGGCGGGTGCCGTCGGTGCTGGAGCAGGTGCTGGACGTCCGGTACGCCGAGGTCGGGGTGCCGGGGTACGGGCGGGTCGTCGTCCGCGCCTACAACGGGGGCTTCCCGGGGCCGACGCTGCGGGTGCGGGCCGGGGACACCCTGCTGCTGACGCACGTCAACGGGCTGCCGCCGAACCCCGCCGGCGGCATGCGGGCGGGCCGGATGCCGCACCGCCCCAACAGCTTCAACCTGCACACCCACGGGATGCACGTCTCCCCGGCCGGGCACGCCGACAACGTGCTGCGGGAGTTCGCGCCGCGCGCCGCGGCCGGCGATCCGGAGCCGCGCTACACCTCGGCGGTGCACGTCCCGGCCGACCACCCGGCCGGGACGTACTGGTACCACCCGCACCTGCACGGCTCCACCGCCGAGCAGTTGGCCGGGGGCATGGCCGGGGTGATCGTGGTGGAGGGGGACGTGGACGAGGTGCCGGAGGTCCGGGCCGCCGCGGACGTGGTGGTGTGCGTCAACGAGTTGAAGCTGCGCGACGGCCGGGTGCCGCCGTTCACCTCGGGGGCCTGGACGGCGGGGGTGCCGTCGGTGTTCACCGTCAACGGCGCGGTCAACCCGGTGCTGGCGCTGCGGCCGGGCGAGGTGCAGCGGTGGCGGCTGGTGGGGGCGACCGCGTTCACCGCGCTCAAGCTGCAACTCGGCGGCCCCGAGGGCGTGCTGACGATGCACCGGATCGCCCAGGACGGGGTGACGCTGCCCGCCCCGGTGCCCGCGCGGACGGTCGAGCTGGTGATGGGCAACCGGGTGGACGTGCTGGTCCGGGGCGGGGCGCCCGGGCGGTACGAGCTGCGCGCGGAGCGGGTGCCGCAGCCGCTGCTGACGGTCGAGGTCGCGGGCGAGCCGGTCGTCCCGCCGATGGGCCTGCCGCGCGCCCTGCCGCCGGGCCGGCCGTTCCTCGACGAGCGGGAGGTCACCGGCCCGGACCGGGAGGTGCTCTTCCACCTCGACCCGGGCGTCTTCCCGCAGCCCTTCCCGGACGCCTTCCGGGTGCTCGGCACCCACCCGACCCCGCCCGCCGATCCGGGCGGCGACCTGCGCCGCGACCCGGCGTACGGCCTGTACGACCCCGACCACGTCAACCACGTGCTGCCGCTGGGCCGCACCGAGCGCTGGACGGTGCGCACCGGCGAGACCTCCCCCGGCTTCAACCACCCCTTCCACCTGCACACCAACCAGTTCATGGTCACCCACCGGAACGGCGTCCGACTGGAGCCGCCCGTCTGGCACGACACCGTCGGCCTGGCCGGCGGCACGCCCGGCGAGTCGGTGACCTTCCTGGTCCGCTACGAGGACTTCACCGGCCGCGCCATCGCGCACTGCCACCACCTGCACCACGAGGACCTCGGCATGATGCAGACCGTGCGGTACACGGCCCCCTGACCGGGCCGGCGGCGGGGAGCCGCCGCCCGGGGCGCGCCCGCGCCGCCTACCCGGCGTTCCTGATCTCCTCCAGGGACTGGTCCATCGCCGCCCCGGCCCGGGTGAACCAGTCGGCGATCACCGCGACCTCGTCGGGCGTGTAGTCGGCGAACAGGGCGCCGAGGCGCTCGTAGAACGGGCCGTACACCTGGAAGACCCGGGCCTGCGCGTCGTCCGCCATCACCACGCGGACCCGCCGCCGGTCGTTCGGATCGGTCTCGCGGACGGCGTAGCCGGCCTTCTCCAGGCGGTTGAGCACCCCGGTCACCGCCCCCGTCGTCAGTTGGGCGCGCTCGGCGAGGTCTCCGGCCGCGAGCGGCTCGCCGGCCAGGGCCGCCTCGATGACGAAGCCGAGGCAGGTGAGGTCCGTGACGTTGAGCCCCAGCCGGGCGGCGATGTCCTGCTGGCCGAACTGGGCCAGGGCGATCATCCGGTCCGTCGTCGCCCTCCTCGGCTTCACCACCGCGGGCGCGGCGGGACGACCGCCGGGCCGCCGTTCCGTCGGAGTGACGCGCCGCCCCGGCGGGGCGGGGCGCGTGCTCAGAGCCCGTCGGCGATCCGTCCGGTGAGTTGTTCGAGGAACTCCCGCAGGCTCGGCGCGACGACGAACTCGCCCTCCCGGGAGGCGGTTGCGGACTTCCGGACCGGGCCGGCGGCGTCGACCGCGTACAGGCGGCCGCCGCCGCGCGGGTGTCGGCGGTCGCGGGTCGCTCGTCCCCCGGGGCGCTACAGCTGCTCGAACTGGAAGGAGCGGATGAAGCAGTCCCGGGGCTGGGAGATCGCGAACAGCACGCAGTCGGTGACCGACTGGGCGGTGAGCGGGTCGGCGGCGGTGCGCGGGGCGGTCTCCCAGGACGGGTCGAGCGGGTCGGCGTCGGTGAAGTCGGGCGGGTAGAGGGAGATCACCCGGATGCCCTCGGGGCGCAGCCGGGCGGAGAGGACGTCGGCGAAGCCCGCCTGGGCGGCCTTGGCGGCGTAGAAGGCGGGGTGGGAGCCGGAGCGGTGGTTGCGGGGTTCGGCGACGGAGGAGACCAGGTTGACCACGTCGGCGGCGGCGGAGGCGCGCAGTAGGGGCAGCAGGTGCCGGGTGACCAGGACGGTGCCGGTGGCGCCGGCGGCGATGGTGTCGGCGACCGCCTCGTCGTCGGCGTCCAGCAGGTCGGTGCCGTGCAGGTAGCGGGCGCCGTTGTTGACCAGGACGTCGACCCGGTCGGTGCGGGCGGCGACCGCGGCGGCGAAGTCCCGTACCGAGGCGGGGTCGGCGAGGTCGCAGGGCAGGCCCTCGGCGGGTGCGCCGCTGTCGGCGGCGATCTCGGCGGCGACGGCACGGGCCGTCTCGGCGGAGCGGGCGGACAGCAGCACCCGGGCGCCCAGCCGTCCGGCCCGCAGGGCGAGGGCGCGGCCGGTGCCGCGGCCCGCGCCGGTGACGACCAGGACGCGGTCGGTCAGTTCCATCGGTGGCCTCCGTCGGTGGTGTCCGTTCTCGTGCGCGAACCTACCGGCGCGGACGTGAGCAGTCGGGGCGCGGGAGCCGAAGTGCCGTGCGACTGCGGAGCGGTGCGGGGGCGGCGGCTGCCCGGGCTTCGGGTACGAGGACGCGCCGAGCTGGGTGCGCGGGACGGGCCGGGCGCCGGGGTCAGTCCCGGTGGTCGGCGGTCCGGTGGCGGGTCGCGGCGCGGCTGAACTCACCGGCGCCGACGCGGGCGGCGAGCGTGTCGTCCGGGCCGGAGAGCAGGGAGCCGTAGCCGGTGGCGGCCCACAGGCTGCGTTCGGCGGGGACCTCGAAGTACGGAACGGTGCGGCCCTGGTCGCGGACGGCGAGGACCTGCGGGGAGCGGCGGGCCTTGAGCGCCTGGCCGCAGTCCGCGCAGACGGCGACGTCGACGCGTTCGCGGCGGCCGAGGGGGCGCCAGGTGGTGCGGCGGACGGCGGTGCCGTGCCGGGGGTCGAAGAAGCAGAGCGGCAGCCGGGGTTCGGTGGTGAGCGCGGCGCGTCCCTCGGCGGCGAGGGCGAGCACGCCGGCCAGGTCGGGGATGCCGGCGGCGCCGTCGAGGACCCGGCCGGCCGCGTCGTAGGCGTCCAGGGCGCGGCCGAGGCCGGGGGTGGTGGCGCCGTCGGCGCCCTCCAGGGCGGTGCCGAGGGCGAGCACCTCGTCGGCGGCCTGGCGGCGCAGCCCGGCCTCGTCGGCGGCCCGGTCGGCGGCGAACACCGCGTCCGGGAAGGTGAAGGCGGTGTGCCGGGGCCGGCGGCGGCCGCGGACCACCAGGGCGGCGCCGACGACCAGGACGAGCACCAGCACCGCGGCGACGGCGAACGGGCCGGTGGACGACGAGGACGGGGAGCCGTCGGAGGGCTCCTGGTGCTTCGGGCGGGACGCGTACTCGCGGTCGACGCGCTCGGCCTCGGCCTTGTAGACCTCGGTGCCCTTGCCGGTGCTGATCAGCTCGATCGCCCGGCCGACCTTGGCGGCCAGTCCGGCGTCCTTGAGCTCCTTGATCAGGGCGACGGCGTTGGCCGCGTCACGGGCCTGGTGGGCGTTGCCGGTGGGCCACTCGTAGCCGTTGAGCCAGCTGCCGTAGTCGTCGCTGGTGAGCAGGATCAGCGGGGACTGGCCGAGCCGTTCCTGCACCACCGCGGCCATCGACTTGGCTTCGCCGTTGAAGGCGTCGCCCTTCTGGAGCGGCACCAGCACCACCTTGATCGGCAGCCCGGTCGCGGCGATCTGCTCGCTGATCTGCTGCTGCTGGAGGGGGGTGACGGCGGCGGCGAAGGCCGGGTCGACGTACACCGGGCCGGTCTTGAGCGCGGCCGCGATGCTCTCGCCGGTCGCCGTGGTGGCCGGGGTGGCGTCGGCCGCCCGGGCGGGGGCGCCGGTGCCGAGCAGGACGGCGCAGGCCAGCAGCAGGGCGGCCAGCGGGCCCGGCAGCGGGCTCCGCAGCGGGCGGCGGTTCGGCACGGCGGTTCGGTCACTGGACACTGGCGGACTCCCTGGCCCTGAGGATGAGTGCGTCGAGACCTTCGAGTGCGGCCGGCAGGACCTGGCCGGACCGGTCCCAGGGGACGGGGGCGCCGCCGTCGGCGTCGGGGAGGTGGAGCAGTCGCTTCTCGGCCTCGGCGCGGCGGGCAGTGCGGTCGGCGGCGGTGCGGACGGCACCGCCGTTCTGGAAGTCGTGGTGGCATTCGGCGCAGAGGCGGGCGGTCCGGGGGCTGAGGTCGACGGAGTCGAACCAGGACGGGACCTTGCCTCCGGCGGCGGCGCCGTGCAGCGGGTTGGTGCGGCACAACTGCCGGTCGGGGCGGCCCCGGAGGGCGTCGAAGCCGGCCCGGGCGAGGGCGGTGGCGGCGGCCAGGTCGGACGGGTCGGCGGCGCGTCCGCCGTCCCCGCCGAGCAGGAGTTCGGCGGCGTCCAGGCAGTCCCAGGCGCGGGCCCGGCCGGGGGCGTCCTGGTCGACGGCGGCGAGGCGGGCGGCGAGGGCGCGGGTGTCCTCGCCGGCCCAGACGCGCAGTTGGCGGGCGGTGGGCCGGGCGGCGGTGCGGTGGGGGCCGGCGGCGCGCTGCGCCGGGACCGGGTTGACGGCCCGGTGGCGCCGGGAGCGGACGACGGCCCGGGCGGCGGCGACGGCGCCCCAGGCGAGCAGCAGCAGGATGCCGAGCAGCATGGCACCGAGCAGGACGCCGGGCGCGAAGTCGTCGCTGAACAGCGGCGGCAGCTTGTTGCTGCGCAGTTCGGGCAGCGGGTAGTCGTCGGCGTCGTCGCCCCGCTCGCCGGTGGGCCGGGCGGCGGCGATCTCGTCCAGGGCGGTGTTCAGCCGCTCCGGGATCCTCAACCCGTCGGAGGCGGTGCTGCGGTCGGGGTAGTCGAGGTCGGCGCGCCGGAACCGGCTCTCGACGTCCGTGCCGGCGGGGGCGTACTCGGCGAGCCTGAGGTAGCCGTTGACCGGGTCGACCTGCACGTACACGCCGTCCCGGCCGGTGAGCCGGCGGACTTGGGCGAGCAGGAGCTGACCGTTGCCGGCGCTCTCGTCGTCGGTGCCGGAGGGGGTGAACAGCAGGTGGACGGGGGTCTTGGCGGCGAGGTCGGCGATCCGCTGCCGGACGGCCGCCAACTGCTCGGCGGTGAGCGGGTCGGGGGCGGAGGGGTCCTGGTAGACGCCGCCGGCGGTGAGCGCGGCGGCGGCCTCGGTGGCGCGGGCGTCCAGGTCGGCCCTGGTGACGGTGAGGTCGGGGTCGTCGATGGTCTGCGGGAAGACCGCGGGCGCGGCGAGCACCACGCCGAGCAGGGAGGCGAGTGCGGCCGCCAGGGTCACCGCCAGCACGCCGGGGCGCCACGACCCGGCGGAGGGGGACGCGGGCCTCGGGCGCGGCCCGGCGGCGCCCTTCGCCTTCCGGCCGACGCCCTGCCGGCCCGCACCCTTCTCGAACTGCGGTTTCGCGGCGCTCTTGGCGAGGGGGACGCGGCCGGGGCGGGCGGGGGCGGGGGTGTCGCGGCGGCGGGCGAACCGCAGGCCGAGGGCGAGCAGCAGGCCGGGGACGAGCACCGCGGCCAGGCCGAGCAGCAGGTTCTGGTTCTCCCGGTCGGTGGAGGAGATGTACGTCCGGGAGGGGTAGTCGTCGTGGTTCCGGGAGGTCTCGTCGGCCTCGGCCTCGACCCGGCTCCGGTCCTGGACGACCTTGTCGGCGAAGGCGGTGAGGCGGGCGAGCGGCCCGGCGTCGTAGGGGACCTCGTGGTTGACGATCCGGGCGGCGGCCTCGGCGGGGAGGTCGGTGCCGAACGCGGAGACGGTGATGCCGCCGTACTTCTCGACCAGCACGTACAGTCCGTCGACGCCGAGGCGGTCGTGCACCTGGGCGAGCAGCGTCCGGTCCGCGTCGGGCAGCACCAGGACGTAGGTGGGCACGCCGGTGCGCCCGGCGACGGCCGCGAACTCGGGGGCGAGCGAGCGGGGCACCTGACGCGGCAGGTCGGCGGAGATGTAGACCGGGTTCCTGCGCAGCTCGGCGGCCAGCCGCTCGGACTGCGTCGCCCCGGCGGGCGGTTGTCCGGCGGCGGTCGGCGCGGCGGCGGGGGACGCGGGCGCAGTGGCGGCGGCGCCCGGCGCGGCGGTGGGGTCGGCCGCGGTGGCCGGGGCCGCACCGCCGAGCAGCAGCAGGGCGGCGGCGAGCGCGGCGGCGGCCACCGGGGTGCCCGGGGCCGTCCGCGCCGTCGACCGTTCCCGGTCCCGTGTCCGCCGCTGTGTCCGCATGGGTGCCTCCCGGGTGGTTCGGCCGGTCACTTTACCCGCGCTTGATGGGGACGAGAACCGACCGGTGACGGTTCCGGATGGTTGGATCGGGACGGTGGCGCCGCCACGGGCGCCGCCGGACGGAGGGACGAGGACGATGAGCGGCGCGGCACGGACGGGCGGCGGGGACGGGCGGCACCCGGCGGACGGCCACGACCTGATCCGGGTGCACGGGGCCCGGGTGAACAACCTCAAGGACGTCAGCGTGGAACTGCCCAAGCGCAGGCTGACGGTGTTCACCGGGGTGTCGGGGTCGGGGAAGAGCTCGCTGGTGTTCGGGACGGTCGCGGCGGAGTCGCAGCGGCTGATCAACGAGACGTACAGCGCCTTCGTCCAGGGCTTCATGCCCTCGCTGGGCCGCCCCGAGGTGGACGTGCTGGAGGGCCTGACCACGGCGATCGTCGTCGACCAGCAGCGGATGGGCGCCGACCCGCGTTCGACGGTGGGCACCGCGACGGACGCCAACGCGATGCTGCGCATCCTGTTCAGCCGGCTCGGCGACCCGTACGTCGGCCCGCCGCCCGCGTTCTCCTTCAACGTGCCGACGGTGCACGGCGCCGGGGCGATCACGGTGGAGCGCGGCGAGGACACCCGGACCGAGAAGCGGACGTTCGGGCGGGCGGGCGGGATGTGTCCGCGCTGCGAGGGGCGGGGCAGCGTCTCGGACATCGACCTGCGGCAGCTGTACGACGGCTCGAAGTCGCTGAACGAGGGCGCGCTGACCATCCCGGGCTACAAGCCGGGCGGCTGGAACCACCGGCTGTACACCGAGTCCGGCCTGGTCGACCCGGACAAGGCGATCGACGCGTACGGCGAGCGGGAGCGGCACGACTTCCTGTACCGGGAGCCGGTCCGGATGAAGATCGCCGGCATCAACATGACCTACGAGGGCCTGGTGCTGCGGGTCCGGAAGTCGATGCTGGCCAAGGACCGGGCCGCCCTGCAGCCGCACGTCCGCGAGTTCGTGGACCGGGCGGTGGCCTTCACCACCTGCCCGGAGTGCGACGGCACCCGGCTGAGCGCGGACGCCCGTTCCTCGAAGGTCAGGGGCATCTCGATCGCCGACGCCTGCGCCATGCAGATCAGCGACCTGGCCGACTGGGTACGGGAGTTGGACGAGCCGCCGGTGCGCCCGCTGCTGGAGTCGCTGGGCCGGCTGCTGGACTCCTTCACCGGGATCGGCCTGGGCTACCTCTCGCTGGACCGCCCGGCCGGGACGCTGTCGGGCGGCGAGGCGCAGCGGGTGAAGATGATCCGGCACCTGGGCTCCTCGCTGACCGACGTCACGTACGTCTTCGACGAGCCGACCACCGGGCTGCACCCGCACGACATCCAGCGGATGAACGGGCTGCTGCGGCAGTTGCGCGACAAGGGCAACACGGTGCTGGTGGTGGAGCACAAGCCGGAGACCATCGCGATCGCCGACCACGTGGTCGACCTGGGGCCGGGCGCCGGTTCGGCGGGCGGCCGGGTGTGCTTCGAGGGCAGCGTGGACGGGCTGCGGGCCAGCGGCACCGTCACCGGCCGGCACTTCGACGACCGGGCCTCGCTCAAGCCGGAAGTGCGCACGCCCACCGGGGTGCTGGAGATCCGCGGGGCCGACACGCACAACCTGCGGAAGGTCGACGTGGACGTGCCGCTGGGCGTGCTGGTGGTGGTGACGGGCGTGGCGGGCTCGGGGAAGAGCTCGCTGGTGCACGGTTCGCTGGTGAGCGGCGCGGCGCTGGCGGGCGGGGCCGTTCCGGACGGTGTGGTGGCGATCGACCAGAGCCCGATCCGGGGCTCGCGGCGTTCCAACCCGGCGACGTACTCGGGCCTGTTGGAGCCGATCCGCAAGGCCTTCGCGAAGGCGAACGGGGTGAAGCCGGCCCTGTTCAGCGCCAACTCGGAGGGCGCCTGCCCGGCCTGCAACGGCGCGGGCGTGGTCTACACCGACCTGGGGATGATGGCCGGGGTCGCGGCGGTCTGCGAGGAGTGCGAGGGAAAGCGCTTCCAGGCGGCGGTGCTGGAGTACCGGCTCGGCGGGCGCGACATCGCCGAGGTGCTGGCGATGCCGGTGGACGCGGCGGAGGAGTTCTTCGCCGCCGGGGAGGCCCGCACGCCCGCCGCGCACGCCGTCCTGAAGCGGCTCTCCGACGTCGGCCTCGGCTACCTGACGCTGGGCCAGCCGCTCACCACGCTCTCCGGCGGCGAGCGCCAGCGCCTCAAGCTGGCCGCCCGGATGGCCGAGAAGGGCGGCGTCTACGTGCTGGACGAGCCGACCGCCGGACTGCACCTGGCCGACGTCGAGCAACTGCTCGGCCTGCTGGACCGGCTGGTCGACTCCGGCACCTCGGTGATCGTGGTCGAGCACCACCAGGCGGTGATGGCGCACGCCGACTGGATCATCGACCTCGGCCCGGGCGCGGGCCACGACGGCGGCCGGATCGTCTTCGAGGGCACCCCCGCCGCGCTGGTCGCCGACCGCCGCACGCTGACCGGGCGGCACCTCGCCGAGTACGTGGGCGCCTGACACCCCGCCGGTGCCCGCCACCGATGACCCGTCACCGGTGACGCGCCACCGATGACGCGTCACCGACCGTCGCCGCGACCTGCGCCCGAGCAGCCGCGCGGCGACGGTCGGCAACGGCCCCGATCCCTTCCGTGACGCTCCATCACTCCTCCGCATCACCTCGGCAAAGTTTTCGCCAGCGGTCGAAAATCCACACGACAGCGCGACCGTCCCGGCCGAGAATGACAGCCGATCTTCACGGGGCACGACTTCACTGGGCACCACGGAGTACGGGGGAGAACATGACCACCGAAATGCCGCTGACGGAACTGGACGCCGCGCCGTGGGAGGGCCTGGAGACCGCGCACTGGTCGAGCCCCGCGACGATGGTGCCCAGGGTGCTGCGCCGGCTGGCCCTGGCCGGTCCCGGCGCCCCCGCCGAGGACTGCGCGCTGCTGCACTGCCTCGTCCCCCGGCCCGGCCGGCCCGCGCCGTCCGCCGCCCGCGCCGCGCTGCCGTTCCTGCTCGCGCTGGCCACCGACCCGGAGATGGGCGCCACCCGCGTCCCGCTGACCGTCCTGCTGGCGCGCCTGCTGAACACCGCCGCCGACCTGACCGAGCGGGACCGCTCCGGCGCCCTGCCGCTGCTCGCCGACCCGGACCCGGCGGTCCGCCGCGCCGCGCTCCCGCTCGCCCCCGACCCGGCCACCCTGCTCGGCCTGTGGCGCACCGAGACCGAGCCGTCCGTCCGGCTCGCCCTGCTGCGCGCCCTCGCCGCCACCGGCACCACCGGCGCCCGCGCCGTCCTCGCCGAGACGCTCACCGAGGAGCACCCGGCGCTGTACGTGGCCGCCGTGCACGCCTCCGCCCCGTTCGACCCCGACCTGCCGGTGCGCCACCTCGGCCGGCTGCTCACCCTGCTCACCGACCCGGCGCTGCGCCCCCGCTTCGAGAACGTCTGGTACGCCCCGCACCGCCCCGACCCGCTGACCCGCGAGCACCTGCTCTGGGCCACCTACGGGCTGCTGGCGCACCACCCCGACCTGCAGGGCGCCTTCCCCGGCGAGTTGCTCGCCGCGGCCGACCGCACCGGGGACGGGGCGCTGCGCCGCGAGGCCGAGCTGATGGCCCGGCACCACGCGGGCTGACGGCGGGGCTCAGTCCTCCAGCGAGCGGGCCAGCGCGGCGCGCAGGGTGGTGAGCCGGGCGATCTCGGCGTCCAGCGCGGCCAGGCGGCGCCGGACGACCGGGCCGCCGGAGGCGTTCTCGCAGCGGCGGTCCGGGTCGGCGGCCAGCAGGTCGAAGGACCGGGCGTGGCCGCGCAGGTCCTCGATGGTGAGGCCGAGGGCGAGGAGCCGGCGGATCACCCGGACCCGGGCCACGTCCGTCCCGTCGTAGACCCGCTGCCCGCTGGTGCTGCGGGCGGGCGGCGGCAGCAGGCCGCGCTGCTCGTACAGGCGCAGCGCCCTGGGCGTGGCTCCGGCGGCGGCCGCCGCGTCCCCGATCCGCATGTCCGTGCGCCTCCCCGATGGCCGGTGACCGGTGGTCCGTCCAACCACCGGCCCGGCGCGGGCATTCCGGCACCCGGTCACAGCTCCACCACGACGGTGCCGAAGTACCGGCCCTCGGTCATGTCCTGGAACGCCTGCGGGGCGCGGTCCAGGCCGGCCACCTTGACGTGCGGGAAGGTGATCTCGCCGGAACGCAGCCAGCCGCCGAGGCGGGGCAGCCACTCGGACACCACGGCGGCGTGCCCGGCGTTCGCGTAGCCGGCCACCTGAACGCCCTTGACGATGAGCTGGAAGGCGTCCAGGCGCAGCGAGCCGTCGGCGGCCGGGGTGTCGCCGAACTGTCCGGAGAGCAGGCCGACCAGGGCGGCCCGGGCGCCGGGGCGGGCGGCGGCGAGGGCGGCCTCGGCCTGGTGCCCGCCGACGGTGTCGAGCAGGACGTCGATGCCCTCCGGGGCGGCCTCGGCGAGCTGCCGGGCGAAGCGTTCGGCGCGGCCGGGGCCGTCCGCCCGCCCGTCGCCGGTCCGCTCGTCCACCAGCACGGTGTCGTAGCCGAGTCGGCGCAGCCGCTCGGCCTTGGCCGGGGAGCCGGTGGTGCCCAGGACGGTGCCCGCGCCGAGCAGTCTGGCGGTCTGACCGGCCAGCGCGCCGACGGCTCCGGCCGCGCCGGTGATCAGGACGGTGTCCCCGGGGCGCACCGGCGCGGTGCGGGTCAGCGCGCCGTAGCCGACCGCGCCGGGCGCCAGGTGGGCCGCCGGATCGGGCAGCGCGCCGTCCAGCGGGGTCAGCGCCGCCGGATCGGCGGCCGCGTACTCCCGCCAGCCCTGGCCGTGGGCGACCAGGTCCCCGGGGTGCAGCCCGCTGCCCTCCGGGGCCTCGACCACCTCCGCGACGGCGGGCCCGAACAGGGTGTCGCCGGGCTCGATCGACGGGTAGGGCGAGCCCTCCGGGGTGTCGCCGAGCAGGGTGGCCAGGCCCGGGAAGACCAGGAACCACCGGTTGCGCAGCAGGACTCGGCCCGGCTCCGGCTCCGGCGCGGGCGTCTCGGCCACCAGCAGGTCGGCGGCGACCGGACGGCCCTGCGGGCGGCGGGCGAGGCGGATCTCACGGACGGTTGCGGGCACACTCATGACGGCTCCTCAGGTCCTCGGGGGAACGCCGGGCGCGGCTCGACGGCGGCGCCGGGCGGGAAGTGCCGGAACGCTAATCCCTGACCCGCGGGGCAGGGTCAAGTACCGCGCCGATCAGGTGGGGCGCGGCGGGGGACGGCCCGCCGGGCGACCGGCGGGCGGGCGGCGGGCGGGCGGAGGCGGAGGCGGGCACCGCTCCGGGATCCACGGCGGTTCACCTCGGCGGACGACCGACCGTCGCGGGCCGCCGTCGGGCCGGTTGTTCGACCCGCCGCCGACCTGGCCGATCGACCGGCGGGCGCGGCGGATTGTGCGCCGGGCGGCCGGGTAGCCGCAGGGCCGAGGCCGCGCACCCCGAGGAGGCACCGATGACCGCACGCCGCGACTCCGCACCCGAGGACCGGGCCGGGCACCGGGACCGGGACGAGGCCCGGCCGGACGCCGAGGGCGACCGCCGTTACGGCGACCGGGCCGCCGACGTCCGGCCCGTCCGCGAGCCCGACCCGGACGTCCGGGGTCCGCAGGAGGGCTACGACGCCACCGCCGACGCCGCCCGGCGCACCGGCGCGCCCGGGCCGGACGACCGGGACTCCGACGCGGAGCGCGGCCCGGAGCGCCGGTGAGCGCCGCGGCGGCCGGCTACCGGCCGGCCGCCGCGGCGCCGGAGAGCAGGAGGGTGACCGCGTCGTCGACGAGGGCCTCGCCCCGGGCGGCCGTGATCCGCCGGGAGGTGACGAGGGCCGAGATGCCCTGGACGGTCGCGGACAGCAGCAGGGTGAGCCGGGCGACGTCGGACGCCGGGTACGCGCCCGCCGCGACGCCCGCGTCCATGAGGCCGCCCATGGTGGCGAACAGGCGCCCCGCGGCGTCGCGCACCGCCTCCGGGGGTTCGTCGGCCTTCGTCGCGAACATCAGGTCGAGCAGCGCGGGTTCCCGGACGGCGAAGCCCACGTAGGCCGAGGCCGCCGCGCGCAGGAGTTCCGCGTGGCCGCCCTCCGCGCGGCCGTCGCGCACCCGGGCGGCGGCCCGGCGGATCTCCTCGTCGAGCCGGAGGAAGCCGCGTTCCGCGAGCGCGTCGAGCAGGGCGCCCCGGTCGGGGAAGTGGCTGCGCGGGGCCCCGTGGCTGACGCCCGCCTCGCGGGCCAGTTCCCGCAGGGACAGCGCGTCGGTGCCGCGTTCGCGGAGCACCGCCTCCGCCTGTTCGAGCAGCACGGCACGGAGGTTGCCGTGGTGGAAGGGCCGGTGGGACATGGCCCCATCCTATCCGGAAGTAGTCATTGACTACTTTCTAGTCACTGCCTAGTCTCTGGGTGCCGGACACCGGCGCGCCGACCGCCGACGTGCCGACCCGCCGGCGTGCCGAGGAGAAGAGGCCCGAGATGACACCCCGGAACACCGCGCTGTGGCTCCCGAAGCCGGGCGCACCCTTCGAAGTGGGGCCCGCGCCCTACACGCCCCCGGCGGCGGGCGAGGTCGTCGTCCGGGTGCGGGCGGTCGCCGTGAACCCGATCGACGGCATACCGGGCTTCCTGTACCGGCTCGCCCTGCCCTGGCTGTCCTTCCCCGCCGTGGTGGGCTCGGACGTCGCGGGCGAGGTGGTCGAGACGGGCCCGGCCGTGACCGGGCTGCGCCGGGGGGACCGCGTCCTCGGGCACGCGTTCGGGGTGGACCGGTCCCGCAACCGTCCGGCCGAGGGCGCCTTCCAGCACTACGTCGTGCTCATGCGGCACATGGTCTCCCCCGTCCCCGACGCACTGCCCTTCGCCCGGGCCGCCGTGCTCCCGCTGGCTCTGTCCACCGCCGCGACCGGCCTGTTCCAGCACGACCACCTCGGCCTCGCGCTGCCCGGCGCCGACCGCGGCCCCGGCCCAGACCCGGGCCCCGGCCCCGGCCCCGCCGACCGGGGGGAGACGGTGCTCGTCTGGGGCGGCTCGACCAGTGTCGGGAGCAACGCGATCCAGCTCGCCCGCAACGCGGGCTACCGGGTGGTGGCCACCGCCTCGCCGCACAACTTCGACCACGTCCGCTCCCTGGGCGCGGCCCACGCCGTCGACCGCAACAGCCCCACCGCCGTCGCGGAACTGCTGGAGCTGATCGGCGACGGCCCGCTCGCGGGCACCCTGGCGATCGGCGCCGGTTCGTTGCGCCGGACCGTCCCGGTCGCGGCCCGGGCCCCGGGCGGCGGGCGGATCGCCTCGGCCCAGCCCGCCGTGCTCACCCGGCTCCCGGGGTGGCTGGCGCGGCGGCACGGGGTGCGGGTCAGCAGCATCTGGGGCGGCACCCTGAAGGACAACGAGGTCGGGCCGGCCGTCTACACCGACTTCCTGCCGACCGCGCTCGCCACCGGCGCCTACCGGGCCGCGCCGGACGCCGCCGTCGTCGGCCACGGGCTCGCCGCCGTCCCCGACGCCCTGCGGGAGTTGAAGGGCGGCGTCCGCGCGAAGAAGCTGGTCGTCACCCTCTGAGCCCCGGACACGCGGGTCCGGTCCGCGCGGCACGCCCGTCGTCGGTCCCGGCTGGCAGGCTGGCGCGATGAGCGACGAACCCACCACCTCCCCGCAGAACTTCTCCCCCGCCTGGCCCGACGCCGCCGGCCGGACCGACCCGCCGCTGGTCGGCGACGAGCGGGAGATCCTGCTCTCCTACCTCGACTTCCAGCGCGAGACCTTCGCGCTGAAGTGCGCGGGCGTCCCGGCCGGGCGCCTGTCCGAGCTGCCGGTGCCGCCGTCCGGGCTGTCCCTGCACGGCCTGGTCCGGCACCTGGCGGGGGTCGAGCAGTGGTGGCTGCAGATCCAGTTCGCCGGGGACGAGTCCCAGCCGGTGCTGTACTACTCGGACGACGACCCGAACCAGGACTTCGAGCGCCTCGACGGGGACTTCGACCTGGCCTTCGCCACCTGGCGCGCCCAGGTCGAGACCTCCCGCCGGATCGTCGCCGAGGCTCCTTCGCTGGACGCCACCGGCGTCCACAAGGCCACCGGGCAGCCGGTCTCGCTGCGCCGGATCCTGGTGCACCTGCTCGCCGAGTACGCCCGCCACAACGGGCACGCGGACCTGCTGCGCGAGCGCATCGACGGCGCCACCGGCTACTGACCGGCCCCGCGCCACCGCCCGGGGCCTTCCGGGCGGTGGCTGTAGCCTGGTGGGGTGCTCCTACTCGTCAGCCGTCGCCACGTGGACCTGCTCCGCGTCACGAGCACGTCCTGTCGACGCTCCGGCTGACCTCACCCCCCTCCGGCCCCCGCACTCCCACCCGGACGCGCGGGCCCCGCCCTCCCCGGCCCGTCCGGCGCGATCCGCCGGCCCCACCGGGGTCTCCACCACCGCGGACGCACCCCCATGACGCAGCAGCACCCCGACTCCCTCCCCGTCATCGACCTCTCGCTCGCCGACGGCACCCCCGCCGACCGGGCCCGCCTGCACCAGGAGTTGCGGGCGGCCGCGACCGGTGTCGGCTTCTTCCAGCTCACCGGCCACGGCGTCACGCCCGCCGAGACCGCCGCCCTGACCTCCGCGATGCGCGCCTTCTTCGCCCTCCCCGAGGCCGAGCGGCTGGCCGTCAGCAACCTCAACTCCCCGCACTTCCGCGGCTACACCCGCACCGGCGACGAACGCACCGGCGGCCGCCGCGACTGGCGCGACCAGCTCGACATCGGCCCCGAGCTGCCCCCGCACGTCCCGGCCCCGGGCGAGCCCGCGTACTGGTGGCTGGAGGGTCCGAACCAGTGGCCCCCGGCGCTGCCCGAGCTGCGCACCGCCGCCCTGCACTGGATCGACCGGCTCGACGCCGTCGCCCACCGCCTGCTGCGCGAACTGCTCGCCTCGATCGGCGCCCGCCCCGACTTCTACGACGCCGCCTTCGCCCCGCACCCCCACCTGCACCTCAAGCTGGTCCGCTACCCCGGCACCGCCCCCGACGGCCCCCCGCAGGGCGTCGGCACCCACAAGGACTACGGCTTCATCACGCTGCTGCTCCAGGACACCGTCGGCGGCCTCCAGGTCGAACGCCCCGACGGCACCTTCCTGGACGTCCCCCCGCTGGAGGGCGCCTTCGTGGTCAACCTCGGCGAGCTCCTCGAAGTCGCCACCGACGGCTACCTCAAGGCCACCTCCCACCGCGTCCTGTCCCCGCCCGGTGCCCGCGAGCGCTTCTCCGTCCCGTTCTTCTACAACCCCCGCCTGGACGCCCAGATCGCCCCGCTCGACTTCCCGCACGCCCACCACGCCCCCGGCATCACCCAGGATCCTTCGAATCCTCTGCACTCGGAATTCGGAGCGAACGAATTGAAGGGATACAGTCGAGCCCACCCTGCGGTCACCAGGCGCCACCACCCCGAACTGCTCCCGCTGGGCTGACCTTCCGGCGATGGACCGCCCACCCCGGCCGGTGCGACACTTCTGCTGTCACAGTGGGGCCGGGGTGAGGGGTCGGGCGTGGTGGACGGGCCGCGGTGGACGGTGGAGGAGCTGGCGGGCCGGGCCGGGGTGACGGTGCGGACGCTGCGCTTCTACGGCGCGAAGGGGCTGCTGCCGCCGCCGGAGCTCGGGCCGCGGCGGGTAGGGTGGTACGGGGCCGAGCACCTGGGGCGGCTGGAGCTGATCGAGGAGTTGCAGCGGCAGGGCCTGACGCTGGCCGCGATCGAACGGTACCTGGCGCAACTACCGCAGGACATCAACGAGTTGGACTTGGCGATCCACCGGGCGCTGGTCGCGTCCTGGACGCCGGAGTCCGCCGAGGAGGCGAGCCGGGCCCAGCTGGAGCGGCGCACCGGGCGGGCCCTGTCGGACGCCGACCTGGACTCGCTGGCCGCGATGGGCGCGCTGCACCGCACGGACGACCCGGAGGTGTTCAAGGTCGATCCGGGCCTGCTGCCGCTGGGCGTGCGGGTGCTGGACGTGCCGATCCCGCTGGAGACGCTGCTGGCGGCCCGGGCGGTGGTGCGGCTGCACAGCCGGGCGACGGCCCACGACCTGCACCGGCTGTTCCGGGACACGGTCTGGCGCCCGTACCGGGAGAGCGGCCCGGAGCCCGCGGAGCTGGAGCGGATGCGCGAGTTGACCGACCGGATCCAGCCGGTGGTGGTGCAGGCCCTGGTGACGGCGTTCCAGCGCTCGCTGGCGGAAGAGTTGGCCCGCCCGGCGGAGGAGTTGGCCCGCCCGGCGGACCGGGCGGGCTCGGGCGGCGGGGGTCAGTAGCGGCCGCCGCTCCCGGCGAGGGCGACCAGGGAGGCGGGCGGGGTGAAGCGCTCGCCGTAGGCGGCGGCGAGTTCGCGGGCCCGGGCGGTGAAACCGGCCGGGCCTCCGGGGTAGCCGTTGACGTACTGGAGGACGCCGCCGGTCCAGGCGGGGAAGCCGATGCCGAGGATGGAGCCGATGTTGGCGTCGGCGACCGAGGTGAGGACGTTCTCGTCGAGGCAGCGGATCGAGTCGATGGCCTCGGCGAACAGCATCCGCTCCTTCATGTCCTCGAACGGGATCTCCGCGCCCTCGCGCACGAAGTGCTCGCGCAGGCCGGGCCAGAGCCGGGTGCGGCGGCCGTTCTCGTACTCGTAGAAGCCGGCGCCGCCGCTGCGGCCGGGGCGGTCGAACTCGTCGAGCATCCGGTCCATGACCGTCTCGCCGGGGTGGGGGGTCCAGGTGCCGCCGGCCTCCTCGACGGCGCGGCGGGTCTCGTCGCGGATCTTGCGCGGCAGGGTGAGGGTGAGTTCGTCCAGCAGCGCGAGGACCTTGGCGGGGTAGCCGGCCTGGGCGGCGGCCTGCTCGACCGAGGACGGGTCGAGGCCCTCGCCGATCATCGCGACGCCCTCGTTGAGGAACTGGCCGATGACCCGGGAGGTGAAGAAGCCGCGGGAGTCGTTGACCACGATCGGGGTCTTGCGGATCTGCCGGACCAGGTCGAAGGCCCGGGCGAGCGCCTCGTCTCCGGTGCGCGATCCGCGGACGATCTCCACCAGCGGCATCTTGTCGACGGGCGAGAAGAAGTGCAGTCCGATGAAGTCGGCGGGCCGTTCGACGCCCTCGGCGAGCAGGCCGATCGGGAGGGTGGAGGTGTTGGAGCACAGCAGCGCGTCGGGGGCGACCACGTGCTGGACCTCCTGGAACACCTTGTGCTTGAGCTCGGGGTTCTCGAAGACCGCCTCGATGACGGTGTCGCAGCCGGCCAGGTCGGCGGGGTCCGCGGTGGGGGTGATCCGGGCCAGGAACGCGGCGCGCTCGTCCCCGGTCATCCGGCCGCGCGCCACCTGCTTGTCCAACAGGCCCTCGCTGTACGCCTTTCCGCGTTCGGCGGCCTCCGGGGTGACGTCCTTGAGCAGGACGTCCAGGCCCGCCTTGGCGCAGGAGTAGGCGATGCCCGCGCCCATCATGCCCGCGCCCAGCACGGCGACCTTCGCGGCCTTCCGGGCGGGCACCGAACTCGGGCGGGAGGCACCGGAGTTGACGGCCTGCATGTCGAAGAAGAAGGCCTTGGTCATGTTCTTGGAGGTGGGTCCGCAGGCGAGTTCGGTGAAGTACCTGGCCTCGATCTCGAACGCGGTGTCCACGTCGACCTGGGAGCTCTCCACCGCCGCCGCCAGGATGTTGCGCGGCGCCGGGTAGGGCGCGCCGCCCAGCTGCTTGCGCAGGTTGGCGGGGAAGGCGGGCAGGTTGGCGGCGAACGCGGGGGTGCTGGGCGTGCCGCCGGGGATCTTGTGGCCCGGGGCGTCCCAGGGCTGGAGGCTGGTCGGGTGGGCGGCGATGAACTCGCGCGCCTTGGCGTCCATCTCCTGCGCGCTGTCGGCGAGTTCGTGCACCAGACCGTTCTCCAGGGCCTGCGCCGGGCGGTACTGCTGCCCCTGGAGGAGCACCTTGAGCAGGGCGTCGGTGATGCCGAGCATCCGCACGGTGCGCACCACTCCGCCGCCGCCGGGCAGCAGGCCGAGGGTGACCTCGGGCAGGCCGATCTTGCTGCCGGGGGCGTCCAGGGCGATCCGGTGGTGGCAGGCGAGCGCGATCTCCAGGCCGCCGCCGAGGGCCGCGCCGTTGATCGCGGCGACCACCGGCTTGCCGAGCGTCTCCAGCCGGCGCAGCGCGCGCTTGATCCGCATGGAGTCGGTGAAGACCCGCTCGGCGTCCTCCGGCCCGGCCGCGGAGAGCATCTTGAGGTCGCCGCCGGCGAAGAAGGTCTTCTTCGCGGAGGTGACGATGACGCCGGCCAACTCCGGTGTGGCGGCGAGCCGTTCGACCGTCGCTTCGAGCGCGTCGGTGAACGCGGCGTTCATGGTGTTGGCGGACTGGGCGGGGTCGTCGAGGACGAGGGTGACCACGCCGTCCTGGTCCTGCTCCCAGCGGATGGGGCTGCTCACGTCGGTCATTTCGTCGAAGTCCTTGGTTGAGTACGTGAGTTGACGGATGGTCAGTTCGTGACGCGTTCGATGACGGTGGCGATGCCCATGCCGCCGCCGACGCACAGGGTGGCCAGGCCGTAGCGCAGGTCGCGGCGTTCCAGTTCGTCGACCAGGGTGCCGATCAGCATGGCGCCGGTCGCGCCGAGCGGGTGGCCGAGCGCGATGGCGCCGCCGTTGACGTTCACCTGGTCGTGGCGGAAGCCGAGTTCGCGCATGAAGCGCAGGGCGACGGCGGCGAACGCCTCGTTGATCTCGACCAGGTCGATGTCGGCGGCGCCCAGCCCGGCCTTGGCGAGCGCCTTGCGGGTGGCGGGGGCGGGGCCGGTGAGCATGATGGTGGGCTCGGAGCCGGAGACCGCGGCGGAGACGATCCGGGCCCGCGGGGTGAGCCCGTAGCGCTCGCCGATCTCGCGCGAGCCGATCGCCACCAGCGCGGCGCCGTCCACGATGCCGGAGGAGTTGCCCGCGTGGTGGACGTGGTCGATGGACTCCACCCAGTGGTACTTCTGCAGGGCGACGGCGTCGAAGCCGCCGAGTTCGCCGATGTCGGCGAAGGACGGCTTGAGCCCGGCCAGTGACTCGACGCTGGTGCCGGGGCGGATGAACTCGTCGCGGCCGAGCACCACCAGGCCGTTGCGGTCGCGCACCGGCACCACCGAGCGGTCGAACAGCCCGTCGGCCTGGGCCTTGGCGGCGCGGGCCTGCGACTCGGCGGCGAACGCGTCCACGTCGGTGCGGGTGAAGCCCTCGACGGTGGCGATCAGGTCGGCGCCGATGCCCTGCGGGACGAAGCCGGTCTCGTACGCGGTCATCGGGTCGGCGAACCAGGCGCCGCCGTCGGAGCCCATCTTGACCCGGGACATCGACTCGACGCCGCCCGCCAGGATCAGGTCCTCCCAGCCCGAACGGACCTTCGCCGCCGCCAGGTTGACGGCCTCCAGGCCGGACGCGCAGAAGCGGTTCTCCTGCACGCCCGCGACGGTGTCGGGCAGCCCGGCGGCGATCGCCGCGACCCGGGCGATGTCGGAGCCCTGGTCGCCGATCGGGCTGACCACGCCCAGCACGATGTCGTCGATCGCCGCCGGGTCCAACGAGGGGAAGCGGCGCCGCAGTTCGTGGATCAGGCCGACCACCAGGTCGATCGGCTTGGTGCCGTGCAGGGAGCCGGTCCGCTTGCCGCGCCCGCGCGGGGTGCGGATCGCGTCGTAGACGTACGCTTCGGTGGTCACGGTGTGGATGCCTCTCCGACAGGGGGACTCAGGAAAGCAGGGAACGGCCGACGATCTCTTTCATGATCTCGGTGGTGCCGCCGTAGATGGTCTGGACACGCCCGTCGGTGAACGCCCGGGCGACCGCGCTGTCGCTCATGTACCCTGACCCGCCGTGCAGTTGCAGGCAGCGGTCGGCGGCGCGCTTCTGCAGCTCGGTGGCCCACCACTTGGCCATCGAGGCGTCCACCGGGGTCAGCGCGTACCTGTTGTGCTCGCTCACGCAGCGGTCCACGAAGGCGCGGGTGACGGCGCACTCGGTGGCCAGCTCGGCGATCTCGAACCGGACGTGCTGCAGCTTGGCCAGCGGCCGGCCGAACGCGGTGCGCCGCTTGACGTACTCGACGGTCTCCGCGAGGACGTACTCTGCGGCGGCGATCGCGGCGACCGCGATGGCCAGCCGCTCCTGGGCGAGGTTGCGCATCAGGTGCAGGAAGCCCCGGTGCTCCTCGCCGAGCAGGTTGGCCTTCGGGACGCGCACGTCGCGGAAGAACAACTCGGCGGTGTCCTGGGCCTTCTGGCCGATCTTCTCCAGGTTGCGGCCGCGCTCGAAGCCGGGCATGCCGCGCTCGACCACCAGCAGGCTCAGGCCGTGCGCGCCGCCCTCGGCGGTGGTCCTCGCGACCACCACGACCAGGTCGGCGAGGATGCCGTTGGAGATGAAGGTCTTGGCGCCGTTGAGCAGGTAGTGGTCGCCGGCGTCGACCGCCGTGGTGCGGATCGCCTGGAGGTCGGAGCCGGTGTCGGGCTCGGTCATCGCGATCGCGCCGACCAGTTCGCCCGAGCAGAACCCGGGCAGCCAGCGCTCCTTCTGCTCCTCGGTGGCCAGGCCGGTCAGGTACGGGCCGACGATGTCGTTGTGCAGGCCGACGGCCAGCCCGCCGGCCCCGGCCCGGACGAACTCCTCGGCCAGCACGGCGGCGAACCGGAAGTCCGGGCTGCCCCCGCCGCCGTAGCGCTCCTCCACGGCCAGGCCGAGCAGCCCTGCCTTCCCGGCGGCCAGCCAGGCGGAGCGGTCGACGATCCCCTGCCGCTCCCAGCGGGCGTGGTGCGGGGTGACCTCCCGGGCCAGGAAGGCCCGGACGGTGGTGCGGAAGTCCTCGTGCTCCTCGGTGTAGAGCTCGCGCTGCACGGGCGGGTCCCTTCCTTCAGGAGGTGGGCGGGGCGAGGGGGTCCAGGGCGGGGACGGCCCAGTCGCGGGCCACCTCGGCGGTGTGCTCGCCGGGCCGGGCGGGCGGGGTGCGCAGCGCGCCGGGGGTGGCGGAGAAGCGCGGGGCGGTGCCGGGCTGGAGGGTGCCGTCCCGTTCGGTGTAGCTGCCGCGGGCGGCCAGGTGCGGGTGCGCGGCGGCCTCGCGCAGGGTCAGGACGGGGGCCACGCAGGCGTCGTGGCCCGCGAACAGCTCGGTCCACTCGGCCTGGGTGCGGGTGGCGAAGCGGGCGGCCAGGGCGGTCCGCAGTTCGGGCCAGCGCGACAGGTCGTACTGGTCGGGGGCGTCCGCGTCCAGCTCCAGCAGGCGGGCGAACTCGGCGTAGAAGCGCGGCTCCAGCGGGCCGACCGCCATCCAGCGGCCGTCCGAGGTCTCGTACGTGCCGTACCAGGGGGCGCCGCCGTCCAGCAGGTTGGCGCCGCGCCGGTCCTGCCAGAGCCCGGCGTCCAGCAGGCCCCACAGCATGGTGGACAGGTGCGCGGCGCCGTCCACGATCGCGGCGTCGACCACCTGGCCGGTGCCGGTGGCGCGGGCGTGGTGCAGCGCGGCGAGCAGGCCGACCACCAGGTAGAGCGAGCCGCCCGCGTAGTCGCCGAGCAGGTTCGCCGGGACCGCCGGCGGCCCGTCGGCCGGGCCGATCAGCCCGAGCACGCCGGACGTCGCCAGGTAGGTGACGTCGTGCCCGGCGCGTTCGGCCAGCGGCCCGTGCTGGCCCCAGCCGGTCATCCGCCCGTACACCAGCGCGGGGTTGCGGGCCAGGCAGTCGTCCGGTCCGACGCCGAGGCGTTCGGCGACACCGGGGCGCCAGCCCTCGATCAGCAGGTCGGCCCGGGCCGCGAGGTCGCGCACCGCGGCGGCGCCCTCCGGTGCCTTCAGGTCGAGCAGCACCGAGCGCTTGTTCCGGTTGGTCAGGTCCCGCCCCGGATCGGGGCCGAGCCCCTGCCCGCCCGGCCGGTCCACCCGCACCACGTCCGCCCCGAGGTCGGCCAGCAGCATGGCGGCGAACGGCCCGGGCCCGATGCCCGCGAGCTCCAGCACCCGGACCCCCGCCAGGGGCCCGGCGGACGGTGTTGCGGGGGTCATCGGCGACCGCCTCCCAGGTTTGACAGTGGAGCTGTCACAGTGGCGATGATAGGGACGTGACTCGCCGGTAACAAGAGCCCGGCGCGGCCCGGCCCCGGGTGCCGGACGGACCCGCCCGGGTGCGCGATCATGGGACGGACCGATCGACCGGGAGGGTTCGGACCCATGCGTGATCTCGAAGGCGGGCTCGGCGCCGCCGTGCTCGACGACCCGGTGGGGGCCTCGCTGAGCGGGGCGCACGCGGGGCTGGCGCGACGGCACGGGGCGGCGGTGCGGTACGACCCGGAGGTGGCGGGCTTCAGCGGCGTCGGCGTCGCGCCCGGGCCCGGGGCCTGGGACGACCTGGTCGAGCTGCTGGGGTCCGGGGAGTTCGCGGACCTGTTCAGCTGTCCGGCGCTGCCGCCCGCCCACTGGAAGGCCGAATTCGTCCTGGACGGGCACCAGTTGGTGCAGGTGGAGCAGGTCCGTCCGGCCGCCCCCGCCGGGTTGCGGGTGGTCGAACTGGGGGCCGCCGACGTGCCCGAGATGCTGGCGCTGGTGGAGCGCACCCGCCCGGGCCCGTTCCGGCCGCGCACCCGCGAGCTGGGCACCTACCTGGGCGTCCGCGACGGCGGCGGGGAACTGCTGGCGATGGCCGGCGAACGCCTGCGCCCGCCGGGCTTCACCGAGGTCTCCGCCGTCTGCACCGCCCCCGAGGCGCGCGGCCGGGGCCTGGCCGCGCACCTGGTCGGCGAGTTGGCCGCCCGGATCGCCGCGCGCGGCGAACGCCCGTTCCTGCACGCCGCCGCCGGCAACACCGGCGCGCTCGCGCTGTACGGGCGGCTCGGCTTCGTCCGCCGCGCCGACGTGGTCTTCCGCGGCTTCCGCACGCCCTGAGCGCGCCCCGAGCAGGCCCCGAGCAGGCCCCGGTCGGGCCCCGTCCCGGCCTGTTGACGCCCGACCGGCACCGGCGGAGGCTGGAAGGAAGCCAGGCGCACCGGCCGCCCGCGCGCCGGTGCGCGCACCCGGAAGGTGAACCGCCATGCAGAACCACTGGGTCGTCGACCTGACCTTCGACGAGGACGAGTCCCGCACCACCTGCACCGCCTCGCTCAGCGGCTTCAGCGCCCCCGGCACCCGCGGCAGCGGAACGGCCCGGCGCAATCCCGGCGACGACGCGGACACCGCGATCGGCGAGGAACTCGCCGCCGCCCGCGCCTGCAACGACCTCGCCCGGCAGCTGGTCGGACACGCCGCGACCGGCATCGAGAGCCACACCCACACCCCCGCGCAGCTGTCCTTCTGAGCCGCCGCCCGGCGCGCACCGCCCCCGACCGGTGATCTTTTCCGACCGCCGAACCGGCGGGTAGAGTGCGGCGATCTGTCGTGCCCACGGGGGGCACCGCCGAAACGAACGTCCGGTGACCGCATGACTCTCTGGGCCCGCCCCGCCGCCTGGTGGCGCAGCGCGATCGTCCTGTCCGCGTTCCTGGGGATCTTCCTCAGCAACAGCTCGCTGGTGTACTTCACCATCCAGAGCAACGTGATCGTGCTCGGCTACTTCCTCGCCGCGCTCTACTGGATGGCCGGGCGCGACACCGCCGACGCCCCGGCGCCCCGGCTGCGCGGCGCCGCCGTCCTGTACATCACCATCACCGGCATCGTCGCGCACGTCCTGCTCAACCACGGCGAGAACCCGCTCCCCGGCCTGTTCTCCGGCCCCGAGCGGCTCCAGCACTGGTCGAGCTTCTTCCTGCACTACACCACCCCGGTGCTGGTCCTGGTCGAGTGGCTGGTGTTCTCCCCCCGCAACGCCTCCCGCTGGCGCGACCTGCCGCTGTGGCTGTCCTACCCGCTCGGCTACGCCGTCCTCACCGAGACCCGCGCGATCCTCTTCCCGGACTTCCCCGTCCGCTACCCCTACTTCTTCCTCGACCCCACCGAGAAGGGCTACGCCTGGGTCGGCCTCCAGATGGTCGAACTCGTCGCCGAGTTCGCCGTCCTCGGCGCCCTGGTCGTCGGCCTCGACCGGCTGGGCACCAGGCTCCGCCGCGGACCGGCCGCGGACGCCGCCGAGGCCTGACGGGGCGCCGCCGGGCCGGGTCGGTCAGCGGGTGGAGCCCATCCGCCGGGAGACCCGGGCCGCGGTGGCGGCGACGACGGGGCCGAGTTCGCGGGCGCGGGCGGCGGTGATGCGGGAGGTGAGGGCGGAGGTGGAGATGGCGCCGATGACGGTGTTGTTGTGGTCGAAGACGGGGGCGGCGATGCAGCGGACCTCGGGCTCGTTCTCGCGGTCGTCGACGGCGTAGCCGCGGGTGCGGATGCGGGTGAGGTCGGCGCACAGGGCGGCGGCCGAGGTGAGGGTGCGGGTGGTGATGGCGGGGAGGCCGTCGGCGACGACGGTGGCGAAGGCGTCCTCGGGGAGCCAGGCGAGCATGGCCTTGCCGACGGCGGTGCAGTACATCGGGGCGCGGCTGCCGATCCGGGAGGCCATCCGGACGGCGGTCTCGTTCTCGACCTTGTCGACGTAGACCACGTACGGGGTGTCGGGGACGCAGAGGTGGACGGTGCCGCCGACCTCGCGCATCAGCTGGTGGGCCTCCTCGGAGGCGGCGGTGCGCAGGTCGAGGGTGGCGAGGTAGGCCTGGCCGAGCTGGAGGGAGCCGGGGCCGAGCCGGAAGTGGCCGGTGTCGCGGTCGCGGGCGAGGAGCTGGGCGTCGACCAGCGGGGCGGCCAGCCGCAGCACGGTGGACTTGGACATCCCCAGGCCGTCGGCGAGCGCGGTGAGGCTGAGGTCGGTGCCGGCCGCCGCGTGGTCCCGGACGTGTTCGAGCACCGCGAGGGCGCGGCGCAGCGAGGCCGACTGGTTGCGTTCCGGTCGGCCCTCGGCGGGCCGGCTCTCGGCGGCGGTGCTGGTCATGGGGTGTGACGCTACGGCGCGCGGCGTCCTCGTGCCAGATCCGCAGCACATCGTTTTGCAGTGCAGAACTTTCGCGGTCTGCTCTTGTCGCCGTGCCCGGCGAGTTTCTAACGTCCCGCTCACACCGATCCCCCACTGCATGTCCCGGTTCGTCCCGGGGCGCGCAGGTGCGTCCCGCTGCGGCGAGGAGATGACGTTGAGCATGAAGAAGCTGGCCCGTGGTGCCGCCCTTGCCGTGCTGGCCGGCACCGTGGCCACGGCCTGCGCGCCGGGCACCGCGAAGAACACGACGTCCGCGGACAAGCAGACCGGCACCGTGAAGGTGTGGCTGTACGACGAGGCGAACCGGGCGCCGAAGGAGCAGGTGGTGGCGCAGGCCGTCGCCGACTTCAAGGCGAAGCACGCGGGCGTCGAGGTGGAGGTCTCGTACATCCCGACCGACGCCGGTCCGCGCGCGGAGAAGATGAAGGGCGCCTTCAACGACCCGTCCTCGGCGCCGGACGTGGTGGAGTTCGGCAACACCGACCTGTTCGGCTACACCGCCTCGGGCGGCCTGGCCGACATCACCTCCGACCTGGCGGGCTGGGAGGAGGGCAAGGACCTGCCGCAGGACCTGAAGGACACCGCGGTGGTGGACGGCAAGACCTACGGCCTGCCGTGGTGGCTGGGCGTGCGGGCGCTGTACTACCGCACCGACGTGTTCACCGAGCTGGGCCTGTCGGCGCCGACCACGTACGACGAGCTGAAGTCGGCGGCGGAGAAGGTGCGGGCCGCGCACGGCGACCTGCTGGGCATCGCGGTCGGCGGCAAGTACACCTTCGGCGCGCTGCCGTTCGTGTGGGCCAACGGCGGCGACCTGGCGGCGCGGGGCGGTTCGGCGTACGCCTCGGCGATCGACTCGGCCCAGTCGCAGGCCGGCGTGAAGCAGTACACCGACCTGTTCACGGACGCGATCTGCCCGGCGCAGCAGTGCGCCGACCTGACCGGCGGCAAGACCGTGGAGGCGTTCGCGGCGGGCAAGGCCGGCATGGCGATCCTGCCGAACTCCTCGCGCAGCGCGGTGGAGGCGGGCGCGGCGAAGGACAAGTACGCGATCGTGCCGCTGCCGGGCACCGCGGCCGGGAAGATCGCCCCGGCGTTCTCCGGCGGCAACGACCTGGGTGTCATGAAGTCGACCCAGCACCGCGGCCTGGCGTCCGACTTCATCAAGGAACTGGCCTCCAAGAAGAACCAGTTGGCGCTGTTCGACGCGATGGGCAACCTGCCGACGCTGTCCTCGGCGCGGGCCGAGGTGGTGCAGCGGCAGCCGTGGCTGAAGCCGTTCACGGACACCATCGCGGCGGGCACCAAGTTCGTCCCGAAGGACGCGGCCTGGGCCAAGATCGACGCCCAGAACGTGGTGCCGACGATGCTGCAGAAGGTCATCACCGGCAAGTCCGACGTGGCCGGTGCCACCAAGGAGGCCGCGGCCGCGATGAACTCCTCGTTCAGCGGCAAGTAGTCCCGAGCCCGTAGAGGAGCGGAAGTTGTCGATGCCTGCCACGACCGTCACCGCCCCGGCGGACCGGGGGGACTCCCCGGTCCGCCGGGCGGGCGGCGCCCCCGCCCCGGGCCGCCGCCGCTCCGGGCCACTGGCCCGGATCCCCGTCCCGCTGTGGCTGCTGCTGCCGGCCGCCCTGGTGCTGATCCCGCTGTTCGGCTACCCGCTGTACCAGCTGGGCCTGCTGTCGGTGCTGAAGTTCGGGCAGCCGCAGGCGTCCGGCGGGGTGCCGACCGAGTTCGTCGGGCTGTCGAACTACACCGACGTGCTGGGCGACGAGCAGTTCTGGTCGGTGCTCGGCCAGACCCTGGCGTTCGCCGCGTTCTGCGTGCTGGCCACCCTGGCGGTCGGCGCGACCTGCGCGGTGCTGCTGACCCGGGTCGGCAGGTGGCCCCGGCTGATGCTGATGTTCGGCGCGCTGGGCGCCTGGGCGGCGCCCGCCATGACCGGCTCCACGGTGTGGATGTTCCTGCTGGACACCAACTCCGGCCTGGTCAACGAGGTCCTCGGCACCCAGGGCCACAACTGGATGTACGACAAGTGGTCGGCGTTCGCGATGGTCGCCGTGGTCGTGGTCTGGCACAGCTTCCCGTTCGTGATGATCACCCTGTACGCGGGCATCCAGGCGATCCCGGACTCCGTGGTGGAGGCCGCCCGGCTGGACGGCGCCGGGACGGTCACGGTCTTCCGGAAGATCATGCTGCCGATGCTGCGGCCGCTGCTGGTGATCGTGGTGATCCAGTCGGTCATCTGGGACTTCAAGGTGTTCACCCAGATCTACGTGATGACCGGGGGCGGCGGCATCGCCGGCCAGAACCTGGTGCTCAACGTCTACGCCTACCAGAAGGCGTTCGTCGCCGAGAACTACAGCCTCGGCGCGGCGATCGGCGTCCTGATGACGCTGATCCTGCTGGGCGTCACCGCCGTCTACGTCCGCAGCCTGCGCCGCTCCGGGGAGGAACTGTGATCAGCAAGCGCGACAACCGGGTGCTGCGGCAGGGGGCGAACACCGCCGCCGTGGTGCTGGCCCTGCTGACGGTGTTCCCGCTGTACTGGATGGTGCTGTCGGCGCTGAAGCCGAAGGGCGAGATCACCTCGGCGCACCCGCGGCCGTGGACGTTCGCGCCGACGCTGGAGAACTTCCGCAACGCGCTGGGGGTGTCCGGCTTCGGGCGGTACTTCGTGAACAGCATGCTGGTGGCGGTGGTCGTGGTGGTGGTGTCCGCCGCGGTCGCGTTCCTGGCGGCGGTGGCGCTGTCCCGGTTCAAGTTCAGGTTCAGGACCACCGTCCTGATCATGTTCCTGGTGGCGCAGATGGTGCCGGTGGAGGCGCTGACCATCCCGCTGTTCTTCCTGGTCCGGGACATCGGCTCGGTCGCGCCGGGCTTCGGCCTGTCCTCGCTGGGCTCGCTGATGCTGGTGAACCTGGCGTTCTCGCTGCCGTTCGCGGTGTGGATGCTGCGCGGGTTCGTGGCGGCGGTGCCGGAGTCGCTGGAGGAGGCGGCCCGGATCGACGGGGCGAGCCGGTTCACCATCCTGTGGCGGATCCTGTTCCCGCTGGTCGCCCCCGGCCTGGCGGCGACCAGCGTGTTCTCCTTCATCACGGCCTGGAACGACTTCGTGTTCGCCAAGACGCTGATCCTGGACACCGACCACCAGACGCTGCCGGCCGCGCTGATGGTGTTCTTCAAGCCGGACGAGAACGACTGGGGCGGCATCATGGCCGCCTCGACCCTGATGACGGTGCCGGTGCTGGTCTTCTTCGTGCTGGTCCAGCGGCACATGGTGTCGGGCCTGGGCGGCGCGGTGAAGGACTGACCCCGGACCCCGCCCCTCCCCCTCCGCCGCCCCGGGCGGCTCAGCCTTCCGGCCGGGCCGCCCAGGCGGCGAACGCGTCGTGGAAGCCGGGGAAGGTCTTGCGCACGCAGCCCGGGTCGTCGAAGGTCGTGCCCGGGGTGCGCAGGCCGGCGACGGCGAAGGACATCACGATCCGGTGGTCGCCGCGGGTCTCGATCTCCACCGGCTTCGGGGCGCCCGGGCGGATCTCGATCCAGTCCCGGCCGGTGGCGACGTCGACGCCCTGGCGGCGCAGGTTCTCCGCGCAGGCGTCGAGCCGGTCGCACTCCTTGATCCGGGTGTTGTAGACGTCCTCGATCCGGATCGGGCCGGAGGCGAACGGGGCGATGGCGGCCAGCGTCGGCATGGTGTCGGAGATGTCGCGCATGTTGACGGTGCCGCCGGTGAGCGTGCCGCCGGTGACGGTGGTGGCGTCGGCCCCGATCTCGACCTTCGCGCCGAGCCGCTCCAGCACCTCGACGAACTTCAGGTCGCCCTGGAGCGCGCCCCGGCCCAGGCCCGGGACGGTCACCTCGCGGCCGGTCAGCGCGGCGGCGGCGAAGAAGTACGAGGCGGTGGAGGCGTCCGGCTCGACCGGGTACCGGGCGGCGGTGTAGCCGCCCGCCGGAACGTCGAACACGTTCCCCTCGCGGGCCACCTCGACGCCGAAGCCGCGCATCATCGCCAGGGTGATCTCGACGTACGGGGCGGAGACCAGGTCGGTGACGCGGATCCGCAGGCCGGTGCGGGTGAGCGGGCCGAGCAGCAGCAGCGCCGTCAGGTACTGCGAGGAGAGCCCGGCGTCGAGCGTCACCTCGCCGCCCTCGACCCCGGCCGCCTCGATGCTCAGCGGGTGGTGGCCCTCGGCGCCGTGGTGCTCCAGCCGCACGCCGAGCTCGCGCAGCGCGGTGGTGAGCGGGCCGAGCGGGCGGCGGCGCATCTGCTCGGACGCGTCGAAGTGGAAGGTGCCGTGCCCGGCGGCGGCCAGCGTCGGCAGGAAGCGGGCGGTGGTCGCGCCGTCCCGGCAGAACACCGAGGCGCCGTCGGCCCCCGGCCCCTGCGGGCGGCCGGTGATCCGCCACTCCCGGGCCTCCCGCTCCACCCGGTACCCGAGCGCGAGCAGCCCCTCCGCGAAGCCCTCGGTGTCGTCCGACACCAGCGGCCGCACCAGCGTCGTCACCCCGTCCGCCGCCGCGGCCAGGAACAGCGCGCGCGCCGTCACCGACTTCGAACCGGGGATCTCGACCAGCGCCACGGCGCACACTCCAGCGGGGAACGACAACAGGACCACCCCGATCCTGCCCCGCCGGCCCCCGCCCCGTCCCACTCGTCCCACTGTGCGGACACCGCAACGGGACGCCGCAACGGGACGCCGGGGGCGGGACGCCGGGGGCGGGACGCCGGGGGCGGGACGCCGGGGCGGGCGGGGACGGACAGCGGGGACGGGCGGCGGGCGGGGCGGAGGCCGTCGGCGGTCAGCGGGGATCGGTCGGGCGCAGTTCACCCCCCTCCCACTCCAGCCAGCGGGTGATGCCGATCTCCCGGAGGAAGGGGAGGTCGTGGCTGGCGACGATCAGCGTGCCGCGGTACCCCGCCAGGGCCTGGGTGAGCTGACGGACGCTGGCCAGGTCGAGGTTGTTGGTGGGTTCGTCGAGCAGCAGGAGCTGCGGGGGCGGGTCGGCCAGCAGGAGGGCGGCCAGCGTCGCCCGGAAGCGCTCGCCGCCGGAGAGGGTGCCGGCCGGCTGGTCGGCGCGGGCGCCGCGGAACAGGAAGCGGGCCAGCCGGGCCCGGATCTCGTTGTCGGTGGCGGTGGGGGCGTGCGCCTTGACGTTCCGGAAGACCGTCTCCTCGTCGTCCAGGACGTCCAACTGCTGCGGGAGGTACCGCAGTTGCACCGGGGTGGTGACCATGCCCTCGGCGGGGGCGAGTTCACCGGCGATGGTGCGCAGCAGCGTGGTCTTGCCGGAGCCGTTGCGGCCGGTCAGGGCGATCCGTTCGGGGCCGCGCAAGTCCAGGTCGACGCGGCCGCGGCCGCCGTGGGCGAGCCGGACGCCCTCCAGGGTGAGGACGGTGCGCCCGGCGGGGACGGCGGTGCGGGGCAGGTCGATCCGGATCTCGGCGTCGTCGCGGACGGCCTCCTCGGCGGTGGCCAGGCGCTCCTTGGCCTCGTTGAGGCGTTCGGCGTGCATGCCGCGCAGGCGGCCCGCGGTCTCCTCGCCCTTGGCCTGGAGCTTGTCGGCCAGGGCCTTGGGGTCGTTGCGGCGCACCGAGCGCTGCTTGCCGTAGGCGGCGGACTTGGCGAGCCGCTGGCCGGCCTCGACCAGATCCCGTTTCTGCCGCTTGACGTCGGCTCCGGCGTTGCGGACCAGGCGTTCGGCGGCCTCCTGCTCGGTCTCCAGCGCCTCCTGGTAGGCGCTGAAGTTGCCGCCGTACCAGGTGACTTCGCCGTCCCGCAGGTCGGCGATCTGGTCGACCCGGTCCAGTAGTTCGCGGTCGTGGCTGACCAGCAGCAGCACGCCGGGGAAGGCGGCCACCGCGTCGTACAGCCGGGCCCTGGCCTGGACGTCCAGGTTGTTGGTGGGCTCGTCGAGCAGCAGGACGTCGGGGCGGCGCAGCAGCAGGGCGGCGAGGTGCAGCAGGACGGCCTGGCCGCCGGAGAGTTCGCCGGTGGTGCGGTCGAGGTCGAGCTCGGCGAGGCCGAGGCGGTCGAGGGTGGCGCGGGCGCGCTCCTCGACGTCCCAGTCGTCGCCGACGGCGGTGAAGTGGCGCTCGTCCACGTCTCCGGACTCGATGGCGTGCAGGGCCTCGCGCTGGGCCCGGATGCCGAGCGTCTCGTCCACCCGCTGCCCGGCCGCGACCGTCAGGTCCTGTGGCAGGTAGGCGAGTTCGCCCGCGACCCGGACGGTGCCGGTGGCGGGGGTGAGTTCGCCCGCGATCAGCCGCAGCAGCGTGGACTTGCCCGCGCCGTTGAGACCGACCAGCCCGGTGCGGCCGGGGCCGACGGCGAGGTGGAAACCGCTCAGCACCGGGCGGCCGTCGGGCCACTCGAAGCCGAGGTCGGTGCAGAGGATCGAGGTGGTGGGTTGCGCCATGAGGGCCTCCTGGAGGTTGCCGCGCGGGGATGGGGAGCAACACGGGAGACACCGGGGACGCGGGAGCACGGGGGGCCGTCGCGGAGGACCGTCGCGGGGAGGCCGTCCCAGGAGGGACGGGGAACCCGCGCGGGAGCCGTGGATCGCTGCCCTGCCGAGGTCGCACTCGCGCCCGCACGCCGACCGACCCGGAAAGGACACGGGTGTGTGGCGTGGCGCGGTGTCTCATGACCTCAGACGAGCAACGGCCTTCTCCAGACGTGCGGGGTTGTGACGTCTTCGAGGGTACGGAACCCGCTGCGGCCCCCGCAACGGAATTAGGTCCCGGCGTCCGGCGGTGCCCCCGCCGCCCGTCCGGAGGGCTTCGCGCCGCCGCCTAGAATCGACCCCATCATGACTGCCACTCTCGTCGTCAAGGACCTCGCCGCCGGCCACGGCGAGCGCACGCTGTTCTCCGGGCTGGACCTGGTCGTCGCCCCCGGGGACGTGATCGGCCTGGTCGGGGTGAACGGCGCGGGCAAGTCGACCCTGCTGCGGCTGCTCGCCGGGCTGGACGCCCCGGAGGGCGGCAGCCTCAAGCTGAGCCCGCCGACCGCGAACGTCGGCCACCTGCCGCAGGAGCCGGAGCGCCGGGAGGGCGAGTCGGTGCGCGACTTCCTGGCCCGCCGCACCGGCGTGGCGGCGGCGCAGGCGGCGCTGGACGAGGCCACCAAGGGCCTGGTGGAGGGCCGTCCGGGCGCGGACGACGCGTACGCGGTGGGCCTGGACCGCTGGCTGGAGTTGGGCGGCGCGGACTTGGAGGAGCGGGCCGAGGAGGTCGCCGACTCGCTGGGCCTGAAGGTGTCGCTGGACCTGCCGATGACGGCGCTGTCCGGCGGCCAGGCCGCCCGGGCGGGCCTGGCCTCGCTGCTGCTGTCGCGCTACGACGTGTTCCTGCTGGACGAGCCCACCAACGACCTGGACCTGGACGGCCTGGAGCGCCTGGAGGCGTTCGTGAAGGGCCTGCGCGCGGGCACCGTGCTGATCAGCCACGACCGCGAGTTCCTGGCCCGCACCGTCACCCGCGTCCTCGAACTCGACCTGCACCAGGGCCAGGTGAACCTGTACGGCGGCGGCTACGACGCGTACCTGGAGGAGCGGGCGGTCTCCCGGCGGCACGCCCGCGAGCAGTACGAGGAGTTCGCGGACACCAGGGCCGGTCTGGAGGCGCGCGCCCAGATGCAGCGCAACTGGATGGAGCACGGCGTCCGCAACGCCCGGCGCAAGGGCGGCGACAACGACAAGAAGGCCCGGGCGCAGCGCGCCGAGTCGACCGAGAAGCAGGCCGCGAAGGCCCGGCAGACCCAGCGGATGATCGAGCGCCTGGACGTGGTGGAGGAGCCCCGCAAGGAGTGGGACCTGCGGATGGAGATCGCCGCCGCGCCGCGCTCCGGCTCGGTGGTGGCGACGCTGCGGCAGGCGGCCGTCCGGCGCGGGGAGTTCGCGTTCGGGCCGGTGGACCTGCAGATCGACTGGGCGGACCGGGTGGCGATCACCGGTGCGAACGGCGCGGGCAAGTCGACGCTGCTGGCGGCGCTGCTGGGCCGGCTGGAGCTGGACTCGGGCTCGGCGGCGCTGGGTTCGGGTGTGCTGATCGGCGAGGTGGAGCAGGCCCGCGGGCACCTGTTCGGCAAGGACGCCGGGCGTCCGCTGCTGGAGGCGTTCTCGGCCGCCGTGCCGGAGCTCAACCCGGAGGACGTGCGCACCCTGCTGGCCAAGTTCGGCCTGAAGGCGGTGCACGTGCTGCGCCCGGCCGCGACGCTCTCCCCGGGCGAGCGGACCAGGGCGGCGCTGGCGCTGCTGCAGGGGCGCGGGGTGAACCTGCTGGTGCTGGACGAGCCGACCAACCACCTGGACCTGCCGGCGATCGAGCAGTTGGAGGCGGCGCTCGCCTCGTACACCGGCACCCTGCTGCTGGTCACCCACGACCGGCGGATGCTGGAGGCCGTGCAGGTGAACCGCCGCCTGGTGGTCGCGGACGGGAAGGTCACCGAGGCGTAGGGCCGCGCCCGGCGCCCCCTTGCCAGTACGTGCCGACCGGGCCCGGCGCCTTCCGCCGGGGCGCGCCGCGTGCTGGGCTGGCGCGCATGGTTGACAGTGCAGTTGAGAGTGCGTCCGCCCCGGCGCCGTCCCACCCGACGGCGCCGCTGCGCCCGATGAGCGTGCCCGCCCACGAGGCGGCCGACCGCTGCCGGGCCTTCCACCAGGTGATGGACCGGCGCCGCACCGTGCGCGACTACGCGACCCGACCGCTGCCCGAAGGGGTGCTGGAGTGGGCGGTGCGGACGGCGGCGACCGCGCCGAGCGGCGCGCACGTGCAGCCGTGGCGGTTCGTGGTGATCACCGATCCGGAGCGCAAGCGGCGGCTGCGGGAGGCCGCCGAGGCGGAGGAGCGCGCCGCGTACGTCATCCCGGTCGGCTACCCGGCCGAGGACGCCCGGGTGCCCGACCTGGTGCGCAAGCCGCTGGACGAGGTGATGGTCCGGCTCTGACCAGGGCGGGCGCCGGCGGCCGGGGCGGAGGCGGGGCGGAGGCGGGGCGCCGACGGGGGCGCTCCGGAGCGAGGGTGCTCCGGAGCGGGGGCGCTCCGGCGCGGGGTTGTGAATATCCGCTGGTGAGCGGGGTCGTGCATGGCCCATACTCCGGTCCATGAGTCACTCCTCCGACGCGCCCGACCACGCTGTGCGACCGGTCACCGCGGGCCGCCCGCCCGAACTGCTGTCCGTCGGCGGCGGCGCGCACCTGCGCCGCCGCGTCCTGGCGGACGCCCCCGCGCTGAACGCCGCGGTGATCGCCAACCTCGCCCACCTGCGCCCGTGGATGCCCTGGGCCCGGCAGGTGCCGACGCTCGCGGAGAGCGAGCAGCTCTCGGTGCGCGGCGAGACGGCCTGGGAGGAGGGCACCGACTTCCTGTACCTGCTCGGCCTGGACGCGGACCCGGCCTCGGTGATCGGCGCCTTCGGCCTGCACAGCCGGATCGGCTCCGGCGCGCTGGAGATCGGCTACTGGGTGGACCGCGAGCACACCGGCCGGGGCCTGGCCACCGCCGCCGCCCGCGTCCTCACCGGCGCCGCGCTGGCGCTGCCCGGCGTCACGCGCACCGAGATCCACTGCGACGAGGCGAACGCGGCCAGCGCGGCCGTCCCGCGCAAGCTGGGCTACGTCCTGGACCGGATCGTCCAGGATCCGCCGAGCGCCCCGTCCGAGAGCGGCCGCACGATGATCTGGGTGACGACCGGCCTCTGACGACCGGCCCCCGACGTCCGGCCCCTGGCGTCCGGCCCCCGACGTCGGGCCGGGAGTCCTCAGCGGCGGGCGATCCGTTCGATCAGGGTCTGCCAGCCGTCCGCGAGCAGCGTGCCCAGGTCGTCCTGGCCGCACCCGGCCCGGCCCTCGGGGGGCAGGTCGGCGACCAGGAAGAGCAGCGCGGGGCCCTCCAGCGCGCTGGCGAGCTGGAGCGAGAGGGTGTCCGGGTCGGGGAGGCCCAGGGCGGCCTGGGCGAGCAGCATCCGGATGTGCGGGCCGGAGAAGTTCGGGCCGACCGCGGGCGGGACGGGGCCCTTGCGCTCGAACGAGGCGCGCGCGATCTCGTGGCGCTCCAGCAGGAAGCGGGTGCGGGCGCGGCCGTAGGCGATCAGCCGGTCGACCGGGTCGCCGCCGGGGCCGAGCGGGGGCGGGCCGGACAGCACCTCGCACTGGAAGCGCTGCTCCTCGGCGTCGAGCAGGGCCCGGAAGATCCCGGCCCGGGTGCCGAAGCGGCGGAACACGGTGCCCTTGCCCAGCCCGGCGCGTTCGGCGAGCCCGTCCATGGTCACGTGCTCCGCCCCGAGCTCGGCGATCATCGCGCGGGCGGTGCAGAGCAGTACTTCGCGGTTGCGGGCCGCGTCCGCGCGCTCGGTGGGGGGTCTGCCGAAGGGGACCAGGGGGCTGTCCATGGACGCCAATTTACCGGGCGACAGAAACGGGGTAAAGTCCGGTTACGTCGAGTGCGGCGCCCCGGCGCCCGCACCTCCGCCCCGCCGTGCCCATCGGCACCCGTCCCGCGCCCGCCACGATCCGGCGGGGCGTGAACCGAGGAGTTCCGTCATGAACCTGTTCCGCCTGGACGCCAGCATCATGCCCGGCGCCTCCACCAGCGCCGAGCTCGCCGACACCGCCGAGGCCGAGTGGGCCGCCGCCCACCCCGAGGGCACCGTCACCCGCCGCAACCTCGGCACCGACCCGCTGCCCGGCGACATCTGGGCCACCGCCGCCCTGGCCGGCTTCACCCCCGAGGACCAGCGCACCCCCGAGCAGCGGGAAGCCGCCGCGCTCGGCGCCGCGCTCGCCGAGGAGCTGCGCGCCGCCGACGCCGCGATCATCGCCGTGCCGCTCTACAACTGGGGCGTCTCCCAGCACTTCAAGACCTGGGTCGACCTGGTCATCGCGGGCGCCGGCCCGTCCGCCGAGCTGCTCAAGGGCAAGCCGGCCGTCCTGGTCACCTCGCTCGGCGGCGGCTTCGCCCCCGGCACCCCCCGCGAGGGCTGGGACCACTCCACCCCGTACATCGAGCGCATCCTGCGCGACGTCTGGGGCGCCGAACTCACCACCGTCCGCCGCGAGCTGACCCTCGCCGCCGTGAACCCGGCGATGGAGAGCCTGCGCGACCTGGCCGCCGAATACCACACCCAGGCCCTGGACGCCGCGTCCGCCGCCGGCAAGGGCCTGGTCCGCGCCTGACCCCGCCCCTCGCGGAGGCGCCGACGGCCACCGCCGCCGGCGCCTTCCGCCTCCCCGCCCCGGGGCCCTACCGTCCGCTGACCGACGCCGCGATCCGCCGGGCCGCCTCGGCGGGCGTCAGGTGCGTGGTGTCGACCACCTCCGCCTCGGCGTGCAGCCAGGTGCGGGCCGCCTCGGCGTAGAGGTCCAGGTGCCGGAGGCGGAACGGGGAGTCGGGGCCGGTGACGGTGTCCCCCGCGATCCGCCCCCGGAGCGTCTCCCGGTCGGCGTGCAGGACGAAGTGCCGCACCGGGATCCCGTACCCGGCCAGGCCGCCGCTGATCTCCCGCCAGTACTCCTCGACCAGGACGGTCATCGGCATCACCAGCGTGCCCCCCGTGTAGTCGAGCACCCGGCGGGCGGTCTCCACCACCAGCGGCCGCCACGGCGGCCAGTGCTGGAAGTTGTCCGTCCCGGGCAGCCCCGGCTCGATGTCCATCAGCGTCTCGCCGACCTTCTCGGCGTCCAGCACCCGCGAGTCCGGCAGCAGCTGCCGCACGTACGCGCCGGTCGTGGTCTTGCCCGCGCCGTGAGTCCCGTTCAGCCATACGATCATGCCGCCCACGCTAGTACCGCGTCAGGCGGCCCTCGCCCGGCGCGGCCCCCGTTCCACCCCGGTCCCCCGGGTAAGACGGCCTATCATCTCGGCATGCCCTCAGCCGAGTTGGTCCGCATCGTCTCCCGCTCCTCGCCCATGGCGCTCGCCCAGGTGGAACGCGTCCGCGCCGAACTGGCCGCGCTCCACCCGGGCATCCGGACGGAGGTGGTGCCCGTCACCACCTCCGGCGACCGCTGGACCGGCGACCTGGCCGCCCTCGGCGGGAAGGGCGCCTTCACCAAGGAGGTCGACCAGGCGCTGCTCGACGGCGCGGCCGACCTGGCGGTGCACTGCCTCAAGGACGTCCCCGCCGACCGCCCGCTGCCGGCCGGCACCATCTTCGCCGCCCACCTGCGGCGCGACGACATCCGCGACGCGCTGGTCCACCCCGGCGGCCTGACCCTCGACCAGCTCCCGCCCGGCACCCGGATCGGCACCTCCTCGGTCCGCCGGATCGCCCAACTCGCCGTCTCCCACCCGCACCTGGAGACCGTGCCGATCCGCGGCAACGCCAACGGCCGCCTCGCCAAACTGGCCGCCGGCGAGGCCGACGCCCTGCTGCTCGCCGTCTCCGGCCTGGAGCGCATCGGCGCCACCGACCGGATCAGCGAGATCCTCACCGTCGAGGCGATGTGCCCCCCGATCGGCGCCGGCATCCTCGCCCTCCAGTGCCGCGAGGACGACACCCGCACCATCGACACCGTCTCCGGCCTCGGCCACCACGGCACCTGGCGCGAAGCCGCCGCCGAACGCATGTTCCTCCACGTCCTGCAGGGCCACTGCAACTCCCCCATCGCCGGCTACGCCAAGGCCGAACCCGACGGCACCCTCTCCCTGCGCGGCCACGTCTTCACCCCCGACGGCAAGCGCGTCCTCAAGGCCCACGAGTGGGCCGGCCCGCTCTCCCCCGAGGACCTCGGCGCCTCCGTCGCCCTCACCCTCAAGCGCGCCGGCGCCGCCGAACTCATCTCCGCCATCCCGCACTGAGCGACCGGCCGGACGGTTCCTGACCGGCGGCGCGGACGTGGACGTCCCCCGAGCCGGTCCGGCCGCTCTCCGTCCGAACCACGCAGACCTGCCGCCGGACCGGGCTCCCCGGCGGCTCCGGCGGCTCCGGCGCCCCCGGCGGCTCCGGGAGCAGGGCGGCCTCGGCCGGCTCGTCGCCGGACAGCGCCGTCCTCGGGCCGTCCGGCAGGGGTGCCGCACCGCCGGGCCGGGGCGGGTCGTAGCTGCGCAGGAAGTCGTCGACGCCCACGTCGTCCCCGCCGCCGAGGCGGTGGTGCAGGTACTCGGCCCGGGTGCCGTCCGGCATCCGGGCCGGCACCGACGCACCCCGGCGTCGGCTCCCGGGGAGGCGTTTGCGCGCACCCGCGACCCGCGCCGCACGGAAGATCCGGCCGTTCGAGGCCGTGGAACGCGGCCGGGGGGCGGGGCGAGGCGCGACGGCGCGCGCCGGACGGGCGGGGTGGCCGGGTGGCCCGTGCGGCCCCGGCCCGGGCCGCACGGGCGGTCAGTGGGGGGTGCCCGCCGGAGTGGCGGGGGTGCCGGGGGTGGTGGTGCCGCGGAGGGTGCCGGCGGCGGTGGCGGCGGTGGCGCACAGCAGGGTGAGGAGGAGGAAGGCGTGGTTGAGGGCGGTGAGGTGGGTGAGCCAGCCGATGACGGCGGGGCCGGCCAGCATGCCGAGGTAGCCGAGGCCGGCGACCCGGGAGACGTTGGCGCCGGCGGCGGCGGGGTCGGCGTGGCCCGCGGCGCTGAGCAGTTGGGGGACGCAGCCGGACAGGCCGAGGCCGAACAGCGCCCAGCCGAGGAAGGCGGCCCACACCCACGGGGTGAGGGCGGCGACGGTGATGCCGACGGCGGCGGTGGCGGCGCCGTAGCGCAGGACGGCCGTCGAGCCGTGGCGGGTGGCGATCCGGTCGGCGAGCAGGCGGCCGGTGGTCATCGCGGCGGCGTAGGTGCCGTACGCGAACGCGGCGGTGCTCGCGGGGGTGCCGAGGACGTCCTTGAGGTGCAGGGCGCTCCAGTCGTTGGCCGCGCCCTCGCTGAGCATGACCATGAGGGCCAGGACGGCGAAGATCCGGATCTGCCGGCGGACGCCGGTGGCGGTGGCCGCGGTGGCCGCGGGGTCGTCGGCCCCGGCGGCCGGGGCGGCGGTGCCGGGGAGCAGGGCGCGGGCGGCCAGCAGGGCGGTGGCGAGGCCGAGCGCGCCGAGGAGGGCGAGGGTGGCGGCCGGGCCGAGGCCGGTGGCGGTGGCCGCGGCGGCGGCGAGGGCGGCGATCACGCCGCCGACCGAGAAGGTGGCGTGGAAGCCGGACATGACGGGCCGCCCGTAGGCCTGTTCGACGTGGACGGCGTGGGCGTTCATGCTCACGTCCAGGCAGCCGTTGGCGAAGCCGAAGAGCAGCAGCGCGCCGGCCAGCGTCCACGGGTCGGGGGCGAGCGCGGGCGGGACCAGGGACGCGGCGCACAGGGCCCCGGAGGCGGGGACGACGGTGCGGGCGCCGAGGCGGTCGGTGAGGCGGCCGGCCGCCCGCATGCCGGCGAAGGCGCCGAGGCCGAGCAGGACGAGCAGGCCGCCGAGGGCGGCGTGGCCGATGCCGACCCGGGCCTCGACGGCGGGGATGTGCACGACCCAGGCGCCCATCAGGGTGCCGCACAGGACGAAGTAGACGTAGGTCGCCACGCGGGCGGCACGGAGCGGGCGTTCCATGCCGTCGACCATAACGAACATTTCTGATGTTCGAAACCCTGGAATCGAACAACTTGATTGTGCGTTGCGGGGTGCGGTTCAATCTCGGTATGAGCGGTACGAACACCGGCCGGAGCACCGGGGAGCGCCACGCGCTGATCGCCCAGGCCGTCCGGGACGCGGGCAGCGCCGGCGTCCTCGAACTCGCCGAGCTCACCGGGGCCTCCGAGATGACCATCCGGCGCGACCTCGACGCGCTGGCCGCCCAGGGCGTCCTGGAGCGCTTCCGCGGCGGGGCCCGCACCCTGCTGCTGCGCGGCGAGGAGCCGCCGTTCGCGCTGCGCGCCCGCGAGGCCGTCGACGCCAAGCGCCGGATCGCGGCCGCGGTCTGCGCGTTGGTCTCCGACGGCGAGACGGTGATCCTGGACAGCGGCACCACCTGCCTGGAGGTCGCCCGGCTGCTGCGCGAGCGCCCGGTCACCGTGATGCCGCTGTCGCTGCCCGCCGTCCACGTCCTCGGCGACGCGCCCGGGCCGGCCACCCTGCTCGTCCCCGGCGGCCGCCCGCGCGCCGCCGAGGGCGCCCTGACCGGGCCGCTCGCCCTCGCCTCGATCAACGCGCTGCGCTTCGACACCGCCGTCCTCGGCTGCTGCGCCCTGAGCGCCGCCGACGGGCTGACCGCCTACGACCTCGACGACGCGGCGGTGAAGAAGGCCGCGATGGCCGCCGCCCGCCGCACGGTCGTGGCCGCCGACGGCGGCAAGCTCGGCCGCACCGCCTTCGCCCGCGTCGCCCCCGCCGGGAGCCTGCACGCCCTGGTCACCGACGGCGCGGCCCCGGCCGACGAGGTCGCCGCGTTCGAAGCCGCGGGCACCGCCGTCACGAGGGTCTGACCGCGCCGGCCGGCCCGCCGCGCGCCGCGGGCCCCGGCACCAGTGGTGTCGGCGAAGGGAGCCTTAAGGGCGGCTCAAGCGGGCGGGGAACGCTTGACGGGCCCCGGCCGGCCGGGCATTTTGAGTGCACGGAAACGGTCCGGCCGCTCCGCGCACGAAATTCGAGAACCGCCCTCCGGGGCGGCTGTTGAGAACCAACCCCCACACGGCCCGGCCGTCGCGCTCCCCCACAGTCAGTAAGCGCGATCGGCCGGGCTGGTTCGGCTCCGGCGCCCCGCGCCGACGCGCCGACGGGGGCTGCCACCGACGCGCACCACGGGAAACGGCCACCGGGCCGGAGCCGCGGCGGCTCCGGCCCGGTGGCGGGCACTGCTCCCGGGGGCGGTCGTCAGGAACCGGCCTGCTGACCCTTCATCAGCTCGGCGAAGTCGACGGTGTCGCTCGCCGGCGGGGCGCTGACCTTGATCGGGGTGCCGTAGTCGGAGTAGAGGGCCGTCGAGACGACCTGACCGGCCTTGCTGTCGAACTGCTCGATCTTCTTCAGCAGCAGGTTGTCCTTGCTGATCCAGATCTCGATGTGCTCGGTGCTGATCCCGGCGGCGGTGAACTGCTCCTCCAGCGCGTCGATCTGGTCCTGGGTGAGGCCCTTGCTGGTGGCCGCGGTGATCTCGGCCGCGCCGAGGTCGCCGGTGTACTTGGTGGCCTCGGTGCCGTTGACCTTCTCGGTGCCGGCCTTGGTGACCTGGCCGGAGGCGATCAGGGCGCGCACCGAGGAGATCGGGTCGGCGTTCTGGAGCTGGTTCTTGAGGCTGTCGCCGGCCGGGCCCATCAGCTTGGTGAGGTCCGCGTAGCCGTACTTGATCCAGTGGGCGCCGCCGAGCTGCCCGGCCATCGCGTCGCCCATGTTCACGTACATCGCGTCGCTGAGGTACCGGGCGCTCATCTTGCCGTCGCTGCCGGCCTTGGCGAGGGAGTCGGCCATCGCCCCGCCGCCGATGCCGCCGCTCATCTCGCCCTGGAGGCCCTTCTCCCAGGAGAGGGCGCCCTTCATGCTGGTCTTCGAGTCGCCCATCTCGTTGGTGACCTCGACCTTGGCGGACTTGGCCGCGGTGGTCTTCTCGCTCACCAGCTTGAGCAGCGAGGCGGTGTCCACGGCGCCGCCCTGGGCGCCGGACTTGCCGGCGCCCGAGCCGGCGCCCGAGTCGCCGCCCTTGCTGGCGGCCGCCGCCGGGCTGTCGTCGGTCTCGTTGTCGTTGCAGGCGGTCGCGGTCAGCGCGAGCAGGGCGACGGAGGTGGCGGCGAGGAGCACGCGTCCGGTCTTGAACATCTGGTTCTTCTCCCCCTGGGGAACGTCCCGGCACGGTGTCTCCGGGGCCGGGTGGTGTCCGGCCCCGTGCTTCCGGGGCCGGACGGGCTTCGAACGGTGCGGAGGTGTTCCTCCGGCAGCTCGGACGTGTCGGCCGGTGCGGCGGCCTCGGCCGCCGGGGCGGCGGGCGCCGCCGCGGTCGTCAGGCCCGACACGCGGGTTGTGTCGGATCCCCCTCTAATACCGTTCTCATCCCTCTTTCATACTTCCTGCCGGACTCTAGCCGATCCCCACGACAGCTCAGCAACAGGAATGTCCCCGTTGAGTAGCAGAGCGACGACAGCCGGAGCGCCCCCGTCGCCCCCGACGCCCACCGCCCTGCTCGCCGCGCCGGACGCGCTCCCGCTGCCCGAGCGCAGGGCCCGGTTCGCCCGCACCGTGCGGTCCGTGCACGCCGCCGCACCCACCGAAGTCCACGCTCTGGTCGGCGAGTTGACGGAACGCGGCTGGTACGGGCGGCGACTGGCGGTGGGCGCCGAACGGGCCACTGCCTGGCCGGCCGACCCCGCGCACCCGCTCTCGCGCCGGGAGCGGCAGCCCAGCCGGACGGCGCTGCGCCGGACCGCCCGGGCGAGCCCGCCGTTGCCGGCCGCCGGACCCGACGACCCGTGCCCCGGCGTCGTCCGGGACCTCCCGCTGCGACAGCGGATCGAGTCGCCGACCGAGATCCCGGCCGTCCTCCGGCACCGGGAGGTGCGGCTCACGGTAACCGAACAGCCGTGCCCGTACCGGGAGTTGACGGACCTGCGGACGGCGCTGCCGACCCGGCTCGCGGTCGGCCGGAACCGGCCGCCCACCGGCCGCCCAGCGGCGGCCCAGCGACCGGGTCAGAAGCCGGGGCCGGTTTCGGAGCCGACTTCGCCCGGACGGACCGCCGGCTGCCGCCGGCTGCCACTGCCAGCCGCCGCGCGCGCACCCGGACGCCGAGGACCGGCCCGCCGCCCGGTCGGTGGTCGCCGGACCGGAGTGACAGTTGGCGACTGGCGCTCCATCAGGTGAACCACCGGCGCGCCGAGTTGACGGAGCGACACGTAAGGGTGACGTTTTGTCCGCTTCGTTGACCGTCCGGGTCCGTCCGGGAGCGTCCAGGACTACGATCGATCGATGACGGACACCACACGCAGAACGAGCGACAGCAGCGAACTGGCGGCCAGGTACCCGGCCCTGCACGCGCCGCAGCGCTGGGAGTGGGGCGGCATCGACGCCCAGTTCAGCACCGACCTGCCACCGGACGAGCTGATCACCAACATCCACCTGGTCGGCTTCGCCGAGGGCCGGGTCGTCCTGTGCCGGGACGTCCGCGGCCACTGGTTCCTGCCGGGCGGCACCCGGGAGGCCGCCGAGAGCGTCGAGTCCTGCCTGGAGCGCGAACTGCGCGAGGAGGCCGGCGCCCGGCTGCTCGGCCCGCCCACCTGGATCGGCCACCACCTGGCCGTCACCGACGGGCCCGCCCCCTACCGCCCCTGGCAGCCGCACCCCGTCAAGGCCTGGCTCTGGGGCTGGGCGGACGTCCTGGTCGACTCCGCCCCCACCAACCCGGACGACGGCGAGCAGGTGGTGGAGGTCCGCCCCGTCACCCCCGAGGAGGCCCGGCGCCTGCTCGCCCACCACCGCGAGCCCTGGTGGCCCGAACTCGTCGCCCTGGCCGTCGAGTCCCGCAGCGGCTGAGGGGCGGCCGGGCCCGGCCGCCCCCGTGGCGCGCTACTTGCCCAGGCCCGCGCGGCGGAGGGCGTCGGCCATGGCGGAGTTGGCGGGCGGGGGCGGGGTGCCGGGGCCGGCAGGTCGGCGCTCCTGGCGCGGGGGGCGGGAGTCCCGGCGGGGACCCTGCTCGCGGCGGTTGCCGCCGCTGGCGCCGGGGGCGGTGGTGTCGTCGTCGAGGCGCAGGGTGAGGCCGATCCGCTTGCGCTGGACGTCGACGGCGGTGACCTTGGCCCGGACGATGTCGCCGGGCTTGACCACCTCGCGCGGGTCCTTGACGAAGTTCTTCGACAGCGCGGAGACGTGCACCAGGCCGTCCTGGTGGACGCCGATGTCGACGAAGGCGCCGAACGCGGCGACGTTGGTGACCACGCCCTCCAGGACCATGCCGACCTCCAGGTCGGAGATCTTCTCGACGCCGTCCTTGAAGGTGGCGGTCTGGAAGGCGGGGCGCGGGTCGCGGCCGGGCTTGTCGAGCTCGCCGAGGATGTCGGTGACGGTCGGCACGCCGAAGGTCTCGTCGGCGAAGTCGCCGGGCCGCAGCGCGCGCAGCGCCGGGCCGTTGCCGATCAGTTCGCGCAGCTGCCCGCCGGTCGCGGCGAGGATCCGGCGGACCACGGGGTACGCCTCGGGGTGGACGGCCGAGGCGTCCAGCGGGTCGTCGCCGTCGGGGATGCGCAGGAAGCCCGCGCACTGTTCGAACGCCTTGGGGCCGAGCCGGGCGACGTCCTTGAGCGCCCTGCGGGTGCGGAACGGGCCGTTGGCGTCCCGGTGGGCGACGATGTTGTCGGCGAGGGTGCCGGTGATGCCGGAGACCCGGGTGAGCAGCGGCGCGGAGGCGGTGTTGACGTCGACGCCGACGGCGTTGACGCAGTCCTCGACCACGGCGTCCAGCGAGCGGGAGAGCTTGAGTTCGCTCAGGTCGTGCTGGTACTGGCCGACGCCGATCGACTTGGGGTCGATCTTGACGAGTTCGGCCAGCGGGTCCTGGAGGCGGCGGGCGATCGAGACGGCGCCGCGGATCGACACGTCGAGGCCGGGGAGTTCCTGGGCGGCGAACGCGGAGGCGGAGTAGACGGAGGCGCCGGCCTCGCTGACCATCACCTTGGTGAGGCCGAGCTCGGGGTGGCGCTTGATCAGGTCGGCGGCGAGCCGGTCGGTCTCCCGGGACGCGGTGCCGTTGCCGATCGCGACCAGGTCGACCCCGTGCCGGGCGGCGAGCCGGGCCAGGGTGGCGAGCGCGGCGTCCCACTTGTTGGCGGGCTGGTGCGGGTAGATCGTCTCGTGCGCGACGACCTTGCCGGTGGCGTCGACCACGGCGACCTTGACGCCGGTGCGGAAGCCCGGGTCGAGGCCCATGGTGGCGCGCGTCCCGGCGGGGGCGGCGAGCAGCAGGTCGCGCAGGTTGGCGGCGAAGACCCGCACCGCCTCGTCCTCGGCCTCGGCGCGCAGCCTGGTCCGCAGGTCGATGCCGAGCCGGACCAGGACGCGGGTGCGCCAGGCCCAGCGGACGGTGTCGGTCAGCCACTTGTCGGCGGGGCGGCCGCGGTCGGCGATCTGGAAGCGGGCGGCGATCCGCTGCTCGTAGTCGCTCGCGCCGGGCAGGTCGGCCTCCTGCTCGCCGTCGTACGGGGAGAGTTCGAGGTCGAGGACCTCTTCCTTCTCGCCGCGCAGCATGGCCAGGATCCGGTGCGAGGGCAGCTTGGTGAAGGGCTCGGCGAAGTCGAAGTAGTCGGCGAACTTGGCGCCGTCCTGCTCCTTGCCGTCGCGGACCCTGGCGACCAGCCGGCCGCGCGTCCACATCCGCTCGCGCAGCGAGCCGACCAGGTCGGCGTCCTCGCCGAAGCGCTCGACCAGGATGGCGCGGGCGCCCTCCAGCGCGGCGGCGGCGTCGGCGACCTGCTCGTTCAGGTAGCCGGCGGCGAGGGCTGACGGGTCCTGGTCCGGGTCGGCGAGCAGGGTGTCGGCGAGCGGTTCGAGCCCGGCCTCGCGGGCGATCTGCGCCTTGGTGCGCCGCTTGGGCTTGTACGGGAGGTAGATGTCCTCCAGCCGGGCCTTGGAGTCGGCGGCGAGGATCCGCGCGCGCAGCTCGTCGTCCAGCTTGCCCTGGGCCTCGACGGACTCCAGGACGGCGGTGCGCCGCTCCTCCAGCTCGCGCAGGTACCGCAGCCGCTCCTCCAGGGTGCGCAGCTGGGTGTCGTCGAGCGCGCCGGTGGCCTCCTTGCGGTACCGGGCGATGAAGGGCACGGTCGCACCGCCGTCGAGCAGGCCGACGGCGGCCTGCACCTGGTTCTCGCGGACGCCGAGTTCTTCGGCGATCTTGCGTTCGACGGGCATGGTCACGGTGCCGGTCACCTCTTCATGTTCATGACGGTTGCGCGGTGTCGCCCGAGCATTCTGGCAGGTCCGGCCGACACGATCCGGTGGACCGGGTGGCCGCCCGGCGCGTGGCGCGTCCCGGGGACGTCCGGGGACACGCGCCGGAGCGACCCGGAGCCCGCCCGTTTTGTCTGGTATGAGAGACGGACGACCATTTCGAGCCCCGCTCGCGGCGCCCCGTCCCCACGGCCCCGCCCCCCGAGACCGCACCAGAGCGCACTGGAGGACATGGTGGCCCAGGCCCCCGCCCCGGCCGGCCGGACTCCCGACCGGCCGGTCCGCTGGACCCGCCCCGCCACCTGGCCCCGCGAGGTGCTCGCCCTCGCCGCGTACTGGGTCGCCGGCCGGGTGCTGATGGTCGGCCTGATCCGCTCCGGCCGGACCGAGCCCGCCGTCGAGGTGCACCAGCTGTACCGGGGCTGGTACCGCGTCCTGCGCACCGGCACCTTCCCGGTCGACGACGTCACCTGGCAGTACCCGCCCGGCGCGGCGCTGCCGATGCTCGCGCCGGGCGCGCTGCCGCTGCTGAGCTACCTGCAGGCGTTCGTGCTGCTGATGCTGCTGGCCGACGCCGCCGTGCAGGTCGCGCTGCTGGCGGCCGGCCGCGGCCCGGGGCGCTCGATGTGGGGCGCCTGGGCGTGGGCGCTGACCCTGCCGCTCCTGCTCGGCCTGCCGTACGGCCGCTACGACCTGGTGGCCACCGCGCTGGCGGTCGTCGGGCTGCTGCTGGTCCCGGCCCGGCCGAGGCTCGGCGGGGCCCTGGCCGGGATCGGCGCGCTGGTGAAGGTGTGGCCGGCGCTGACCGTGCTCGGCACCCCGCGCGGCCGCACCACCCGCCAGGTCTGGACGGCGGCCGCCGTCTCGGCGCTCGCCCTGCTGCTGGTGCTCGCCGCGCTCTTCGACCACGCCTTCGACTTCCTGTACGCCCAGCGCGGCCGGGGGGTGGAGATCGAGTCGCTGGGCGGCAGCGTCCTGCAGGTGGCCCGGCAGTTCGGCTGGTCCGGCCGGGTCGAGCAGCACTACGGCTCGTTCGAGTTCCTCGGCCGGTACGTGCACCGCGTCTCGCAGCTGTCTCTGCTGCTGACCGCCGCGGCGTTCGGCTGGCTGCTGCTGTGGCGGGTGCGGGCCCGGCGCTGGACGGCCGCCACCCCGTACGACGCGGCGCTGAGCGCGGTGCTGCTGTTCACCGTCACCAGCCGGGTGATCTCCCCGCAGTACCTGGTGTGGCTGATCGGCCTGGTGGCGGTCTGCCTGACCGTGGAGGGCACCACGCAGCGGCCGGTGGCGTTCCTGCTGCTGCCCGCGGTCGGCGTCACCACCGTCGACTACCCGCTGTTCTTCGACTCGATGCAGGCCGGCGGCTGGTGGCCGACCGGCGTCATCCTGCTGCGCAACGGACTGCTGCTGGCCGCCTCCTGCTGGTCCGCGGCGCTGCTGTGGCGGGCCACCGTCTCCCCGCCGCCCGCGTCCCGTCCGGCCGCCGGGGAGTCCGGCGGCGCGCGCACCGGCCCGGACGCCGATCCGCGCGCCGATCCGGACCAGGACGCCGTACCGGCGGCCTGACGGGGGGTCAGGGGACGTACACTCCACCAATGGCCGACACCGCGCTGGACCGGCTCGCCGCCGGCAAGTACCTGCTGATCACCAGCTACAAGAAGGACGGCAGCGCCGTGGCCACCCCGGTGTGGGTGGTCCGGGACGGCGACGCGCTCGGGGCGTGGACCGCCGCGGACTCCTGGAAGGTCAAGCGGATCCGGCGGCGCGCCGACGTCCTGGTCGGGCCGTGCGACGTGCGCGGCAACCCCAGCGGCAAGCCGCTGCCCGCGCACGCCGAGATCGCCGACGCCGGGACCACCGAGCGCTACCGGCGGCTGCTCGCCCGCAAGTACGGGCTGCTCGGGCGGCTCACCCTGCTCGGCAGCCGGCTGCGCCGGGGCAGGGACGGCACGGTCGGCATCACCGTCCGGCTGGACGGGTAGCGCTCGGCGCCGGTCCGCCCGCCCCGGTGCGTCCCCGCCCGGCTCAGCCCTCGTACGGCAGCAGCTGCGGGCGCTTGGCCGGGCGGCCGTCGCCGGAGGAGCGGCCGCGCAGCCGGCGGCCGATCCACGGGCCGACGTGGGTGCCCAGCCAGCGGAGGTCCTCGCGGGCCTTCCGGCCGCGGGTGCGGGTGTCGGGTTCGACCAGCGGCGCCCGCCAGTCCTCGTCCGAGGGGCGGCCGAGCGCCTCCAGCACCGCCAGCGCGACCCGGCGGTGGCCCTCCGGGGACAGGTGCAGCCGGTCCTCCGCCCAGAGCCTGCGGTCGTCGAACACCGGCGCCGAGAACAGGTCGACCAGCACCACCCGGTCCGGGTGGTCCCGCACCACGCCCTCCACGTACGCCTTCATCCGCAGGATCGCGGGCAGCAGCCGGGCGCTCCCGGCCATCCGGCGGGTCGGGTCGGTGGAGGTGAACAGCACCACGGTGCGGCCGTCGGCGAGCAGCGCGCGGACGCACTCGCCGAGCAGCCGCTCGACCCGCGCGACGTCGCAGCCCGGGCGCAGCACGTCGTTCAGGCCGCCCGCCAGCGTCACCAGGTCGGCGTCGGTGGCCGCGGCCGGGTCGACCTGGTCGGCGCGGATCTGGCCGATCAGCTTCCCGCGCACCGCCAGGTTGGCGTACCGGAAGCCCGCCGGACCGGCCTCGGCGGCCAGTGCGGCCGCGACCCGGTCCGCCCACCCGCGGAAGTGCCCGTCGGAGCGGACGTCGTCGCACATCCCCTCCGTGAACGAGTCGCCCACCGCCACCATCGCCCGGTACTGCCGCACACCGCCTCCTCGGTCCGTTCCCGACCGGCCAACCCTACCGAGGCGTAACCGGCGCGCTCCGGGCGCCGGCCGGGCCGGGCGGCGCGGGTGGGCCGGGCGGCTTCCCGGCCTACTTGGATTCGACGCGCCCGACGGGGTCGGAGTCGGCCGCCAGCGCGTCGCACGCCTCCCGCCAGGCCGGGTCCTCGGGGTGGAACGCGCTGCGCAGGTAGGCCCAGGCGAGGTGGGCGAGGGCGGCGACCCGCGCGGGGTCCTCGTCGGTGGTCTCGGCGACGTCGTACCCGGAGACCCCGCCGAGCCCGTGCCCCGCGCCGAACAGGGTGAGCAGGGACTTGGGGCCGGGGGCGAGGGTGTAGGGGTCGGTGTGCCAGTCCGGGCCGCTGACCGTCAGGAAGGCGGAGTCGTCCTCGTCCCCGGCGACCACGAGGGCGGGGGCGGTCATCGTGGAGAAGTCGGTGGTCAGGAAGAAGGGGTAGTGCTCGGCGGTGAACTCGGTGAGGGCGTCGCCGCCCCGGCCGGGCGGGGCGAGCAGCACGCCCGCCTTGATCCGCGGGTCGGCCAGGTCCACTTCGGTCCCGTCGTGGGGATCGGTGAGGCGGGCGCCCAGCAGCAGGCTCGCGGTGTGCCCGCCCATGGAGTGCCCGGCGACGGCGATCCGGCTCCGGTCGAGGCGCCCGGCGAGCTGCGGAACGGCCTCCTCGACGGCGTCGAGCCGGTCGAGGACGAGCGTCATGTCCTCGGCCCGGGTGCGCCAGTGGGTGGCTCCGGGGGCGCGGGAGTCCGGGTTCAGCGTCCTGGAGTCCAGGTGGGTGGGCTGGATCACGACGAAGCCCCGGGCGGCCCAGAAGTCGGCGAGCGGGGCGTAGCCGTTCAGCGAGGAGAGGTGGTGGGAGAAGCCGAGGCCGTGCGAGAGGAGGACGACCGGCAGTTCGCCGCCGGTCACCGGTGCGGAGACGCGCAGTTGGAGGTCCGTGGCGCGGCCGGGGGCCGGCAGCACCACGGGGCTGACGGAGAGGACGGGGGTGGTCGTGCGGGGAGCGTGGGCCGTGCGAGCAGGTGCACTCATGGGGAGCATGCCCTTCGATGACGTCCGCCGCCTGGCCGCGGACAGCGGCGGCGGGTGTGGCGGAGCGGCCGCAGTCAGCTAACCTGAAAGCGGATCCTTGTTCCATTTACGATATGGATCGCTGATCCGCTTTGTCAACGGCCGCCGGAAGGAGAGCGCGGTGCCCGCAGCAGGCCCGACCCGAGGAGCGTCCGCCCGCAGCAAGCGGGCGGACGCGGTACGCAACCAGCAGACGCTGCTCGACGCCGCGGCGGAGGTCTTCGTGACCTCGGGGATCGACGCACCGATCCGCCAGATCGCCGCCCGGGCGGGTGTCGGGCTGGGGACGCTCTACCGCCACTTCCCCACCCGGGCGGACCTGGTCACCGCCGTCTACCACCACCAGATCGAGGCCTGCGCCGAAGCGGGCCCGAAGCTGCTGGCCGACGCCGCCTCCCCGTTCGACGCGCTGCGCCAGTGGGTCGGCCTCTTCGCCGACTTCCTGGTCACCAAGCACGGGCTCGCCGACGCCCTCCAGTCCGACAGTGACCGCTTCGCCACGCTGCACGCCCACTTCCTCGACCGGCTGATGCCCGTCTGCGCCCAGCTGCTCGACGCCGCCGTCGACGCCGGCGAGATCGCACCCGGCACCCGGCCCTACGAACTCATGCGCGGCATCGGCAACCTCTGCATCGGGCACGACAGCGACCCCCGCTACGACCCTCGCCGGCTGATCGAACTACTCCTCCGGGGGCTGCGGCTCCCCTGACCGGCTCCACCGCCCCCGGCCCGCCGCCCTCGCCCGCCGCCCCCGGAGGCCCACCGGCCGGGGCGGGTCCGGACGGGGCGGGTCCGGACGGGGCGGGTCCGGACGGGGCGGCGCTCACGCCCCCGGTTCCGCCGGGCGGGGCACCACGGGCGGGGCCGCCGGGCCGCTGACGATCATCGACGGGATGCGGGCGGGCGCCACCACGCTCCCCACATGGTGCGGCCCCGCGCCCCGCCCCCGGAAGCCCTCCCCCGCCATTGTCCGGATCCCGCCCCGACTCCACGACCTCCCAAGCGATTTGGCACCACCCGCCCCACCCGCGACGGGGGCGGGTCAGGCGGCGGAGGTGAGGGTGACGGCGGCTTCCGGGGTGTGGAGCTGGAAGGTGAGGGATTCCTGGAGGTAGAGGTGGACGGTGGTGGCGTCGTGGGAGAGGTAGCCGATGGAGAGGTCCTCGCCGAGGTGGAGTTCGAAGTCGCCACCGCGGGCGGAGAGGAGGACGGCGCCCTCGACGGCGGGGGCCCAGATGATCTCGCCGTCGAGGAGGCGGGCGAGGTGGTTGTGGACGGGATAGCCGTGGTCGGAGGTCTCGTTGACGGCGGTGAAGGTGTCGGCGCCGAGCAGGAGGGAGTAGGGGCCGCCGACGCCGGCCAGGCGCAGCGCGGTGAGGGCGCGGCTGACGGCGTTGGGGTACTCGCGGACGTCGGCGGGGAGGGCGACGGGGTGGTTGGAGGAGCCGTCGCGGATGCCGGTGATGCCGGCGGCCTGGTAGCCGTCGAAGACGGCGCGGTCCTCGGCGAGGGCGATGGTGCGGGCGGCGTCCTTGACCGGGTCCCAGTCGGAGTCCTTGGAGCCGCGTTCGACGTCGTCGACGGCGGCCCGGGTGACGGTGAAGGGGACGCGCAGCTCGACCACCCGGAGGGCTTCCCGGGCGCGGGCCCGGATGCCGTTGGCGGGGGCGGCGATGTCGGCGAGGTGTCCGGTGCCGACGGCGGCGAGTCCGGGGCCGTCGGGGCCGGCCAGGTCGACCACCCGGCGTCCGGCGACGTGCAGGCGGAAGGTGCGCCGGGCCTCTTCCTCGATCTCGGCCCAGGCGGCGGCGGAGACGGGCGCCAGGTCGCGGTGCAGGTTGTTCACGGTGCGGTGCTCCTTTTCAGGCTGCCGATGTGGAGGCTGCCGTCCCGGACCGGCGGGGCGGGGACGGCTTCGGCGGCCGGGGCGGGCGCGCCGGGGGCGGGCGGCGGGTCGTTCAGGAAGTCCGCGCTGGGGACGTGGAAGAAGGTGCCGGTGACGGCGGTGGAGAAGTCCAGCAGCCGGTCGTGGGCGGCGGGGCCGCGGCCGAGGAACATGTTGCGCAGCATCTCCTCGGTGACCCACGGGTCGCGGGCGTACCCGATGAAGTAGGTGCCGCACTCGCCGCCCTCGGCGAAGGACCCGAACGGCATGTTCAGCCGCCAGATGTCGCGGTCCTCGCCGTCCGGCCCGGTGACGGTGTTCAGCGCGACGTGCGAGTCGGCGGGCTTGGCGGCGTCGTCGAGTTCGACGTTGTCGAGCTTGGTGCGGCCGATCACGCGTTCCTGCTTCTCGGTGCCGATCGCGTTCCAACCCGCCATGTCGTGCAGGTACTTCTGCACGATCACGTAGCTGCCGCCGGCGAACTCCGGGTCCTCGTCGCCGATCAGGACCGCCTCGGCGGCGTCCCGCCCGGTGGGGTTCTCGGTGCCGTCGACGAAGCCGATCAGGTCGCGGCAGTCGAAGTACCGGAAGCCGTGCGTCTCGTCCAGGACGGTGACCCGGTCGCCGAGCCGCCGGCTGACCAGGGCGGCCAACTCGAAGCACAGGTCCATGCGTTCGGCCCGGATGTGCAGCAGCAGGTCGCCGGGGGTGGCGGGGGCGAGGTGCCGGGGGCCGGCGAGTTCGACGAAGGGGTGCAGCCGGGCGGGGCGGGGGCCGGCGAACAGGCGGTCCCAGGCGTCGGAGCCGATGCCGAGCACCAGGCCGACCTGCTCGCGCGGGGCCCGGCTGCTGACGGTGCGGGCCAGTCCGCCGAGGTCGGGCAGCAGGTCGCGGACGGTCTGCTCGCCGCCTTCCTCGATCCCGAGCACCAGGAACACGGCGGCCCCGGTCAGCGTGGCGAGGACCGGTTGGGGCTGCGGCATGGCGAGGGCTCCCGGGGGACTTCCGGACGTTCGGACGCCCGCCGACCATACCGGGCAAAAGGTTCGAGACCCCGCGATGGCACCCGAATCGGGCGTGTCCGGCGGGACCGCCCGGAACCCCCGCCCGGCCGGGCCTACTCGGCCCGCCTGGCCTGGCGCAGCACGGCCAGTTCCTCGGTCATCCGGGTGAGGAAGCGGACCACCGCGGCGACCTGCTCCGGCGTGAACTCGGCCCGCACCCGGTCGGTGCACTCGGCGACGGGGGCGAACCACGCGCCGGCGATCCGGGCCGCGTCCTGGTGGTAGTGCACGTGGACCTGGCGCCGGTCCGCCGCGTCCTTGGTCCGGTGGACGTGCCCGGCCCGCTCCAGCCGGTCCAGCACCGCGCTGACCGCGCCGGAGGTCAGCCCGAGTTCGGCCCGCAGCCCGCCGGGCGTGATCCCGGGCGGGTCGGCCGCCCGCAGCACCGCCAGCAACGCCTGGACGTCGGTGGCGTGCAGCCCCGAGGCCGCCGCGAAGTCGTGCCCCAGCAGGTTCATCTCGGACGCCAGCCCCTGCAACAAGCGCCCGAACTCCCGCTGCGCCACCGCCCGCTCCTCCGCCACCGCACCCGACCGCCCGCCTGCCCGGACACCCGCCGGACCGGTCACGACCCTAGCGCCCGCACCGCCGGGGCCGGCGCACCCGGCCGCCACGCCCCCGGGGGCCGGCCCGGAGGCGGCGGGCGCCCGAGGGGAGCCCGGGCGCCCGTCACCCGCCCGCTGTCGCCCGGCAGGCTTCCGCGTAGGCCCGGACGAGGGGGTGGTGGGCGTCCTCGCGGCGCCAGGCGAGGGCGTAGCGGCTGGGGCCGACGCCGGTGACGGGGCGGGTGGTGACGCCGGCGTGGGCGATGAGGGGGGCGTTGCCGGCGGCGACCAGGCAGATGCCGAGGCCGGCGATCAGGGCTTCGTAGGTCTCCTCGACGCCGGCGATCTCGGCGCCGATCCGGGGCGGGCGGCCGTCGCGGGCGTCGAGGGCGAGCCAGTGGTCGCGCAGCGGGCCGGCGTCCGGGGGGAGGGCGAGGAAGGGTTCGTCGAGCAGGTCGGCGAAGTCGACGACGGGGCGGGCGGCGAGCGGGTGGGTGGCGGGGAGGGCGATCAGGCGGGGTTCTTCGGCGACGACCGTCCAGTCGTAGCGGTGCGGGTCGGGCAGCGGGAGCCAGACGAAGGCGACGTCGGTGCCGCCGTCGGCCAGGCCGGCCGTGGGGTCGCCCCAACCGACTTGGCGCAGGCGGGTGGTGACCTGCGGGTGGGTGGCGCCGAGGCGGGAGCGGACGGCGGGCAGGAGGCCGCCGCGGGCGGGGCTGGTGCTCATGCCGACGGTGAGCGTGCTGCGCTGCTCGGCCTTGGCGGCGGCCAGGGCGTCCGCGCCGCGCGCCCAGCCGTCGAGGACTTCGCGGGCGTGCGGCAGCAGGGCGTGCCCGGCGGGGGTGAGGGCGACGCGGTGCCGGTCGCGGCGGAACAGTTCGGCGCCGAGCCGCTGTTCGAGGGCGCGGACCTGTTTGCTGAGCGCGGGTTGCGAGACGTGCAGCCGTTCGGCGGCGCGGGTGAAGTGCAACTCCTCGGCCACGGCGAGGAAGTAGCGCAGGTCTCGGGTGTGGACGTCCAGGGCCATGCCGGTTGGTTATCACCACGGGTCTTGGACCGGCAACGGGTTTCGGCGGCAGGCTTGCGGGTGTCGGAAGCGAACGGGAACGAACGGGAACGAACGGGAGTCGCCGTGAACAGGGTGTGGCTGGTGACGGGCGCGGGCAGCGGTTTCGGACGGGCGATCACGCGGGCGGCGGTGGCCGCCGGTGACGTGGTGGTGGGCGCGGCCCGGCACCCGGAGTCCTTGGACGACCTGGTGGCCGCGCACCCGGACCAGGTGGAGGCGCTGCGCCTCGACGTCACGGACACGGCCGCGGCCGGGGCGGCGGTGGAGCGGGTGGTGGCCCGGCACGGGCGGATCGACGTGCTGGTGAACAACGCGGGCCGCACGCACGTGGGCGCCGTCGAGGAGACCACGGACGAGGAGTTGCGCGCCCTGTTCGACGTGCACGTCTTCGGGCCGGCGGCGCTGGTGCGGGCGGCGCTGCCGCACATGCGGGGGCGGCGTTCCGGCGCCGTCGTGCAACTGAGCAGCGTGGGAGGGCAGTTGTCCTTCGCGGGGTTCGGCGCGTACAGCGGGACGAAGTTCGCGCTGGAGGGGATGTCCGAGGCGCTCGCGGACGAGGTGCGCGAGTACGGCGTCAAGGTGCTGATCGTGGAGCCGGGCGCCTTCCGGACGTCGCTGTTCGCGGCCTCCCGGGCCGGGGTGAGCGAGGACGGCGGCCGGTACGCGGCGGTGGCCGCGACCCGGGCGATGGTGGCGGGCGGGGACGGTGCGCAGCCCGGCGACCCGGACAAGGCGGCGGCGCTGGTCCTGGCCGCGCTGGAGGCGGAGCGGACGCCGCTGCGGCTGGTGCTGGGCGGGGACGCGGTGGACGGGGTGCTGGCGCACCTGGAGCAAGTCCGGGAGGACGTCCTGGCCTGGGAGGAGCGGTCCAGGGGGACGGCCTTCGACGCCTGAGTCCGCGCGGCGGGCGCCCGGTACGACAGATCTCTCAATGATTGAGATATTCTCCGGCCATGCCGACGCCCGCACCGCCCGTGCCCCCCACGTCCCCCGGCCCCGCGTCCTCCTCCCCCGCACCCTCCCGCCGCACCCGCTTCCTGCTGCCGCTCGCCCTGCTGCTGGTCTGGCTGGTGCTCGGCGGCGCGCTCGGGCCGTTCGCGGGGCGGCTGGGCGAGGTGTCGACCAACGACGGCGCGGCGTTCCTGCCGCGCAGCGCCGAGTCGACCCGGGTCGCCCAGCTGGAGAAGGACTTCCGCGCCGAGTCCACGCTGCCGGTGGTGCTGGTCTGGGAGGCCGACTCCGGGCAGGTGGACGAGGCACTGCGGGCCCGGGCCGGCGAGGCGCTGGCGGCGGCCGCGCGGGTGCCCGGCGCCGTCGGGCAGCCCTCGCCGCTGCTGCCGTCCGAGGACGGGAAGGCGCTGGAGGCGGTGGTGCAGCTGCGCGCCGACCTCGGGCCGGACACCAAGGACGCGGTCAAGGCGATCCGCGGGTACGCCGAGCAGGTGCCGGGCGCCACGGCCGGGGTGGCCGGCCCGGCGGCGGTGCTGGCCGACCTGTCGGGGGCGTTCGCGGGCATCGACGGCCTGCTGCTCGGGGTGGCGCTCGGCGTGGTGCTGCTCATCCTGCTGCTGGTGTACCGGGCGGTGCTGCTGCCGCTGCTGGTGATCCTGGGCGCGGTGTTCGCCCTCGCGGTGGCCTGCGCGATCGTGTACGCGCTGGCGCAGCACGGCGTGGTGCGGGTGGACGGGCAGGTGCAGGGGCTGCTGTCGATCCTGGTGATCGGCGCGGCCACCGACTACGGGCTGCTGCTGTCCGCCCGCTTCCGCGAGGAACTCGCCACCGGGCAGGACCGGTTCGCCGCCGCCCGCACCGCGCTGCGCCGCTCGGCGGAGCCGGTCGCCGCCTCGGGCCTGACGGTGGGCCTGGGCCTGCTGGTGCTGCTGCTCTCCGACCTGACCAACAACCGGGCGCTCGGCCCGGTCGGCGCGATCGGCATCGCCTGCGCCGTGCTGTCCGCGCTGACCTTCCTCCCGGCGGTGCTGGCGCTGTGCGGCCGGGCCGCGTTCTGGCCGGCCGCGCCCGGTACCGACGGCCGGGGCGGCGGGCACCGGGTCTGGCAGCGGATCGCCGAACTGGTGGGCCGCCGGCCGCGCGCGCTGTGGGTGGGCTCGGCCGCGGTGCTGGCGGCGCTCGCGGCCTGCTCCCCGCTGCTGGACGCCCGGGGCGTGCCGCAGTCCGAGCTGTTCACCACCGCCCAGCCCTCGGTCGCCGGGCAGCGCCTGCTGTCCGCGCACTTCCCCGGCGGCTCGGGCAACCCGGCGGTGATCATCGCGAACGCCGACCGGGCCGGGGCGGTGGCGGCGGCCGCGCGGGTGCCGGGCGTCGCGGCGGTGCGCCCGTACACCGGCGGCGCGCCCACCGACCCGCCGATCACCGCGGACGGCCTGGTCCGGCTGGACGCGACGCTCACCGACCCGGCCGACAGCGACGCCGCGCTGGCCACCGTCGCCCGGCTGCGCACCGCCGTGCACGCCGTGGACGGGGCCGACGCGCTGGTCGGCGGCTACTCGGCGCAGCAGGCCGACACCCGGGCCACCGCCCGGCACGACCGGACGCTGATCATGCCGGTGGTGCTGCTGTGCGTCCTGGCGGTGCTGGTCCTGCTGCTGCGCTCGGTGCTGGCGCCGGTGCTGCTGGCGGCGACGGTGGCGCTCTCCTACCTGGCCACGCTGGGCGTCTCGGCGCTGGTGTTCCCGCACGTGTTCGGGTTCTCGGCGACCGATCCGTCCGTGCCGCTGTACGGGTTCGTGTTCCTGGTCGCGCTGGGCGTGGACTACAACATCTTCCTGATGACCCGCGTCCGCGAGGAGACCGAGGCGCTCGGCACCCGGGCGGGCGTGCTGCGCGGCCTGACCGCGACCGGCGGCGTGATCACCTCGGCCGGCGTGGTGCTGGCCGCGACGTTCGCCGCGCTGGGCGTCATCCCGCTGGCCTTCCTGGCCCAGATCGCCTTCATCGTGGCCTTCGGCGTCCTGCTCGACACCCTGCTGGTCCGCTCCCTGCTCGTCCCGGCCCTGGTGCACGACATCGGCGGCCGGGTCTGGTGGCCGGCCCGCAAGGCGGACTGACGGGGCGTCCCGGGAGGCGGCCGCGGCGCCCCCGACCGGCAGGACGGACGCGGCGGCCGGCCAAGCACACCGCGCCGACGGCCGTCAGGAGCCGGCGGCGGTGTACCAGTGCTCGCGGACGGCGTCGGTGGGGCGCGGCTCGCCCAGGTCCGGGCCGCCCCAGCGGGCCAACGCCTCGACGACGGGGCGCAGTTCGGCGCCGCGCGGGGTGAGTTCGTAGACGGTGGCGTTGGCGGGGCGCTCCAGGCGGCGGCGCTCGACCAGGCCCTCGCCCTCCAGCTGCTTGAGGCGGGTGGCGAGGATGTCGGTGGAGACGCCGGGCAGGTCGGCGTGCAGGTCGGTGTAGCGGCGCGGTCCGCCGAGGAGTTCACGGACGATCAGGAGGCTCCAGCGTTCCCCCACCGCGTCCAGGGCGCGGGCGACGGCGCAGTACTGGTCGTAGCTTCGGCGTGGCATGCCGTCAGCATAGCCAATAGGTTGGACTTTCCAAGTCCTTACTTGGTAGAACGAAGCAAGCCGGCCGCAGGGGCTCGGTGAGGGTCGGGAGGCCGCTGATGGAGTTTCGCCAGTCCAGCAAGCTGAAGGACGTGTGCTACGAGATCCGTGGCCCGGTCGTCGACACCGCCAACGCCCTGGAGGAGGCCGGCCACAGCGTGCTGCGGCTGAACACCGGCAACCCGGCCCCCTTCGGCTTCGAGGCCCCGGAGGAGATCCTCCAGGACATCATCCGCAACCTGCCCAACGCGCACGGCTACTCCGACTCGCGCGGCATCCTCCCCGCCCGTCGCGCCGTCGTGCAGTACTACCAGCAGCGCGGCGTCGCGGGCGTCGGCGTCAACGACGTGTACCTGGGCAACGGCGCCTCCGAGCTGATCCAGATGGCCGTCCAGGCCCTGGTGGACGACGGCGACGAGGTGCTCGTCCCGGCGCCGGACTTCCCGCTGTGGACGGCCGTGGTGCGGTTCGCCGGCGGCAAGGCGGTGCACTACCTGTGCGACGAGGAGTCCGACTGGTACCCGGACCTGGACGACATCGCCGCCAAGATCACCCACCGCACCAAGGCGATCGTGGTGATCAACCCGAACAACCCGACCGGCGCGGTCTACCCCAAGGAGCTGCTGGAGGGCGTCCTCGACCTGGCCCGCCGCCACCACCTGCTGGTCTTCGCCGACGAGATCTACGACAAGATCCTCTACGACGGCACCGAGCACCACTGCATGGCCGCCCTCGCCGACGACGTGGTCACCCTCACCTTCAACGGCCTGTCCAAGGCGTACCGGGTGGCCGGCTTCCGCAGCGGCTGGCTGGTGGTCTCCGGCCCCAAGGAGCACGCCAAGGACTACCTGGAGGGCCTCACCATGCTGGCCGCGATGCGGCTGTGCCCCAACGTGCCCGCCCAGTACGCCGTGCAGGCCGCGCTCGGCGGCCGGCAGTCCATCAACGACCTGGTGCTGCCCAACGGCCGGCTCACCGAGCAGCGCGACGTCACCTGGCGGGCGCTGAACGAGATCCCCGGCGTCTCCTGCGTCAAACCGCGCGGCGCGCTGTACGCCTTCGCCAAGCTCGACCCGGCCGTGCACCGGATCGTCGACGACGAGCGCTTCGTCCTGGACCTGCTGCTCCGCGAGAAGATCCACATCGTCCAGGGCACCGGCTTCAACTGGCCCCGCCCCGACCACTTCCGCTTCGTCACCCTGCCGCGCGCCGACGAACTGGAGACCGCGATCAACCGGATCGGCCGCTTCCTGGCCACCTACCGACAGTAGGGCCGCGGCGGCGCCGGTTCAGCGGCCGCCCGAGAACGGCCCGAACGGGGTCGGGAGCGGGGGCGCGTTCCAGCCGTCCAGGCCGGACATCAGCTTCTCGGCCAGGCCGGGCAGCCGCTCGCTGTCCGCGAAACCGCCGTCGAGCCGCCACAGGGACAGTTGGAGGGAGCCGCCGCTGCCGTCCGCGTTCCGGGGTGGCCGCGCCGGAGGCGTCCAGCAGCCGGTCGTACGGGACGGTGGGGCTCTCGGACACCGAGGCGACCACCTGGCCGACCTGGACCCGGGCCGCCGCGGTGTCCCGCGGCCAGTAGGGGCCGACCCCGGCACTCACGACGCGCTCGCCCGGCACGTCGAGCAGTTCCGCCAGGTCGGGGCGGTTCAGCGCGGCGCACATCGCCGGGTATCCGGCCGGCCAGTCCTGCTCGATCGGCCAGCACGCGGCCGGTTCGCCGCCCTCCGCCCGCTGCCCGTCCGCCCGGTGGTCCGACCCCCGCGCCGAGTGCCAGAACGCCCCGCCCCCAGGACGACCAGCCCCACCGCAGCACGCACCGCGATCGTCCGGCCGACACCCGCCGCGTAATCCCGCATGGTCCGCCCCCGTCCGAAGCCCGCAGGATGCAGCACTTCGGTTCGAACCCGCACCGGGGTTTCCCACCACGGGAGTTGGCGGCACGCCCACCCCCTCGCCCACGATGCGCGGCATGCGGATCTCCCGCGTCCGGGCCTGCGCCGGAGGGGCGCTGCGCGGCGTTCGGATTGCCGATCGGTAACGAACCCGTCACTCGAACTCCACTGCTCGCACACACTCGTAAGGATGGCGTCCCGTCCGAGCCGCCCCTCCGAGATGAGCCGTCTTGTCCCTCCCCCTCCCCCTCCGCCTGCGCCGGGCCACCGCCGCCGGCGCACTGCTGGCCGCCGCCCTGCTCGCCACCGCCTGCGAGCCCACCGACCCGGTCGCGCCCGCCCCCGCCGCCACGCACAGCAGCAGCGCCCCCGCCCCGACGCCGACGCCCACGCCGTCCCCCACGCCCACACCGACCCCGACGCCCAGCCCCACGCCCAGCCCGTCGCCCACGCCCAGCCCTGTCTCTTATACACATCTCCGAGCCCACGAGACCGTACTAGA